>JAUYKV010000033.1 GCA_030699825.1 Pseudomonas sp.
CGCGCTGATAGCGCGCGACTTCGATAAATACATCCGAATTGGCCTGGTCGTCGAGGTAGGCGAATACTGCGTCCAGCGGGCTGGAAATCAAAACGCCCTCTCCCTCCTGCGTATCGACGGGCTTGCCTTGCAATGTGCCCGCCTCGAGCTCCTGCAGGATGCGGTCGACGTCGAGGGTGTAGATCACCAGCTCATTGCCGGTGGTCAGCTCAAAGCCGGCGATGGCGAAGTTGCCGCTCAGGCGTTGCGGCAAGCCGGCCGACAGGTACCAGCGACGTCCGTGATGGGCGACGGTAAAGCCGTACTTTTCCAGGCTATCCAGGTTATCCGGGCTGCCTTGATAAGTTCTGGCCTCGTAGAGATTGGAACCGGCACGGGTGATGTCGAGAAACAGCCACTCGCCCCATTCATTCTTGCGCGACCATTCGCCGAGCAACGGGATGGGCGCCGCTTCATTGGCTGGGATCGGATCGTTGAACGTCACCAGACAGCCGCTCAAGAGCAGCAGGGACAAGACGATTACTGCGCGCCACGCGTTCATTTCGCTCTCCGTGTGAAAACAGGTCGAGGATCCCCGTCGGAATGTACCACCGCAAGCGCACATCCCAGAGGTGCCAACAGTACATGGGTGCAGCGTTTAAGAATGGTCAACGTGTCACCCAACTGCACGATCCCGTCATGCCAGCTTTGATATTCCATCCCGGCGATAATCGCCGTCAACAGCCTGGCTTCCTGCCCCTTGGCCCGGGATGGCGCGCGGGCGAAAAAACATCACGCCCACAGCGACCTTAGCAGGCCGTATTGCGCAGAATAAATCCGCCGCCAGACAGCAAAAAGCCGCCCGAGGGCGGCTTGGTTTCACGCTTGCGGGCGCATGTGCGGGAAGAGGATCACGTCGCGGATCGACGGTGCATTGGTCAGCAACATCACCAAACGGTCGATACCGATGCCTTCACCGGCGGTCGGCGGCATGCCGTATTCCAGGGCGCGGACGAAATCGGCGTCGAAATGCATGGCTTCGTCGTCGCCAGCGTCCTTGTCGGCCACCTGGGCGTGGAAGCGTTCGGCCTGGTCTTGCGCGTCATTCAACTCGGAATAGGCGTTGGCGATTTCACGGCCGCCGATAAACAGCTCGAAGCGGTCGGTGACGCTCGGGTCCTGGTCGTTACGCCGGGCCAGCGGCGAGACTTCGAACGGGTACTGGGTGATGAAGTGCGGCTGCTCCAGCTTGTGCTCGACCAACTCCTCGAAAATCATTACCTGCAGCTTGCCCAGGCCTTCGAAACCCAGCACCTTGGCCCCGGCCTGCTTGGCGATGGCGCGGGCCTTGTCTATGTCCTGCAGATCGGCCGCGGTGATTTGCGGGTTGTACCTGAGGATCGAGTCGAACACCGACAGGCGCACGAACGGCTCGCCGAAGTGGAACAGCTTGTCGCCGTAGGGCACATCGGTGGAACCCAGCACCAGTTGGGCCAGCTCGCGGAACAGCTCCTCGGTCAGGTCCATCATGTCTTCGTAGTCGGCGTAGGCCTGGTAGAACTCGAGCATGGTGAACTCGGGGTTGTGCCGGGTCGAAACGCCTTCGTTACGGAAGTTGCGGTTGATCTCGAAGACCCGCTCGAAGCCGCCGACTACCAGGCGCTTGAGGTACAACTCCGGCGCGATGCGCAGGAACATCTGCATGTCCAGGGCGTTGTGGTGGGTCTCGAACGGCTTGGCCGCGGCGCCGCCAGGAATGCTTTGCAGCATCGGCGTTTCCACTTCGAGGAAGTCGCGCTGCATGAGGAAGTTGCGGATATGGGCGATCACCTGGGAACGCACGCGGAAGGTCTCGCGCACCTCCTCGTTGACCATCAGGTCGACGTAGCGCTGGCGGTAGCGCTGTTCGGTGTCGGTCAGGCCGTGGTGCTTGTCCGGCAGCGGGCGCAGCGACTTGGTCAGCAGGCGCACGTCGGTCATTTCGACGTACAGGTCGCCCTTGCCGGAACGGGCCAGGGTGCCAACGGCGGCGATGATGTCGCCCATGTCCCAGTGTTTGATCTCGGCGAGTTTTTCTTCCGCCAAGGTCTTGCGGTTGACGTAGACCTGGATGCGCCCGCTCATGTCCTGGATGACCATGAAGGAGCCGCGGTTGAGCATGATGCGACCCGCGACCTTGACCGGGATAGCGGCTTCGGCCAGCTCTTCCTTGGTCTTGTCGGCGTACTGCTTCTGCAACGCTGCGCAATAGCTGTCGCGACGGAAGTCATTGGGGAAGGCATTACCCAGCTCACGCGCGGCGGCAAGCTTTTCCTTGCGCAGGGCGATCAGCTTGTTTTCTTCCTGTTGCTGGTCTTCGTGGGAGAGGGCTTGGTGGTCGGGTTGTTGGTCGCTCATGGTCATCAAGTTCCGTCACTGATTCATTCCCTCTCCCCACTGGGGAGAGGGTTAGGGTGAGGGGGTGGGCTGGAAATGGCAGAACTCCAGCCCCTCACCCCCGCCCTCTCCCGGAAGGGAGAGGGAGTCAAAAGTCTTACAGCCCCTGCTTCAGGCTGGCGACCAGGTACTCGTCGATATCGCCGTCGAGCACGTTGACGCAGTCGCTGCGCTCGACGTTGGTGCGCAGATCCTTGATCCGCGACTGATCGAGCACGTAGGAGCGAATCTGGTGCCCCCAGCCGATATCCGACTTCGAGTCTTCCAGCACCTGGGAGGCGGCGTTGCGCTTCTGCACTTCCTGCTCGTACAGGCGCGCGCGCAACATCTTCATCGCGGTGTCTTTGTTGGCGTGCTGGGAGCGTTCGTTCTGGCAACAGACCACGGTATTGCTCGGTACGTGGGTAATCCGCACGGCCGAGTCGGTGGTGTTGACGTGCTGGCCGCCGGCGCCGGAGGAGCGGTAGGTGTCGATGCGCAGGTCGGACGGATTGATATCGATCTCGATGTTGTCGTCGATTTCCGGCGAGACGAACACCGCGGTGAACGAGGTGTGACGACGATTACCGGAGTCGAACGGGCTCTTGCGCACCAGGCGGTGCACGCCGATCTCGGTGCGCAACCAGCCGAAGGCGTACTCGCCCTTGATATGCAGGGTGGCGCCCTTGATCCCGGCGACTTCACCGGCGGACAGCTCCATGATGGTGGCATCGAAGCCACGCTTGTCGGCCCAGCGCAGGTACATGCGCAGCAGCATGTTGGCCCAGTCTTGGGCTTCGGTGCCGCCGGAGCCGGCCTGGATATCCAGGTAGGCGTTATTGGCGTCCATCTCGCCGCTGAACATGCGGCGGAATTCCATCTTCTCGAGGATGTCGCGCAGGCGCTCGACCTCGGCCGCGACATCGTCGACGGCGCCCTGGTCTTCCTCTTCGGCGGCCATCTGCAGCAGATCGCGGGAGTCGCCCAGGCTGCCGTCGAGGTCGTCGATGGTGTCGACGATCAACGCCAGAGCGGCACGCTCGCGCCCCAGGTTCTGGGCGTATTCGGGGTTGTTCCAGACGTTCGGGTCTTCGAGTTCGCGGTTTACTTCGACCAGCCGATCATGCTTTTGATCGTAGTCAAAGATACCCCCGAATAGTCAGGGTGCGCTCGGAGAGGTCCTTGATGCTGTTCAGGATCGGGTTGATTTCCATGGCTGGCGGCACTCGCAGATGAAACTTTCGGAAAAGCCGGCGAGTATACCGCAATCGCAGTGGCTCTGGCAGCCCGCAAGCGGCCGTGACTGGCCAGGCGGCAGACCAGCGGGCGCTCAGCCGGCAACGCCCTCGCCCACCAACGGCGCAACCGTCGACCCCGACCAGGACTGCGACTTGAGGATCAATTCGGCGGCTTTCTCGGCGATCATCAGCACCGGCGAACAGGTGTTGCCCGAGACGATGTTCGGCATCACCGAGGCATCGGCGATGCGCAGCCCCGGCACGCCGTGCACGCGCAGTTGCGCATCGACCACTGCGTCGCGCCCCTGGCCCATTTTGCAGGTGCCAACCGGATGAAAGATGGTGGTGCCTATCTCCCCCGCCGCCCGCTGCAAATCCTCCTCACTCTGGTAACTCGGCCCCGGCTTGTATTCCTCGGGTTTGAACGCCGCCAGCGCCGGCGCGGCGACGATGCGCCGGGTCAGGCGGATGGCGTCGGCCGCCACCTGCAGATCGCGTTCGTCGCTCAGGTAATTGGGCTGGATCAATGGCGCCTGCGCAGCCTCCAGCGAACGGATCTCGACCTTGCCGCGACTGTGCGGACGCAGGTTGCACACCGAGGCGGTGAAGGCCGGGAAGCCATGCAGCGGCTCGCCGAAACGCTCCAGCGACAGCGGCTGCACGTGATATTGCAGGTTGGCCGACGGCTGCTCGGCACTGGAACGGGCGAACGCGCCCAACTGGCTCGGCGCCATGGCCAGCGGGCCGCTGCGCTTGAGCAGATACTCCAGGCCCATGCCCAGCTTGCCCCACGGACTGCCGGCGATCTGGTTGAGGGTCGGCACGCCGCTGACCTGGTAGATCAGGCGCAGTTGCAGGTGATCCTGCAGGTTCTCGCCCACGCCGGCCAACTCGTGCTGCACGCCGATGCCCAGGCGCTGCAATAACGGCCGCGGACCGATGCCCGAGCGCTGCAGCAGCGCCGGCGTGCCGATCGAACCGGCACACAGGATGATCTCGCGGCGCGCCCGAATCACCCGCTCGCGCCCCTGCCAGCGCAGACTCAGCGCCTCGGCACGGCCAGCGGCGAGCACCACTCGCTGCACCTCGGCAGCGGTCAAGACGCGCAGATTGGGGCGCTGGCGAATATCGCGGAGGAAGGCCTTCGACGCATTCCAGCGCACACCGCGGCGCTGATTGACCTGGAAATAGCTGCAGCCTTCGTTATCGCCTGCATTGAAATCCTCGATGCTGGCGATGCCACTCTGCCCGGCCGCCTGACGGAAGGCCTCCAGCACCCGCCAGGACAGGCGCTGACGTTCGACCCGCCACTCGCCCGCCGCGCCATGCACTTCGCTGCTGCCGGCAAAATGCTTCTCCGAGCGCTTGAACAGCGGCAGGACATCGTCCCAGGCCCAGCCCGGATTGCCGGCCGCCGCCCAGCCATCGTAGTCGCGGGCCTGGCCGCGCATGTAGATCATGCCGTTGATCGACGAACTGCCGCCCAGCACCCGGCCACGCGGGTATTTCAATGCGCGCCCGTTCAGCCCGGGTTCGGCCTCGGTTTCGTAGCACCAGTCGGTGCGCGGGTTGCCGATGCAATACAGGTAGCCGACCGGAATATGGATCCACGGATAGTTGTCACGCCCGCCGGCCTCCAGCAGCAACACCCGCACCGCCGGATCGGCTGACAGGCGATTGGCCAACAGGCAGCCGGCCGGGCCGGCACCGACGATCAGGTAGTCGTAGCTGTCCTCGAGTTGTTGCATCGGCGACCTCGCTGTAGCCATTGCGGTTGGAATGGACAACAGCCTAACCGCCTGGCAGCCGAGCGACATGCTCTTTTGGTCTGAGATAGACGCGGTGAATGACAGCGCCCCGATGCAATCCGAAGATAGCTGCCCCGGATTGCACCCGGGCTACAGGGTCGCATTTCAGCCGGCGTTCAGCTCCACGCGCACCTGGGCTTCCAGCTCGCTTTTCAGCGCCGGGTCGAGCTTGAGCTGACGGGCCAGTTCCTCCAGGTAGGCGCGCTCCATGAAGTGTTCCTCATCGACCATCAGGACGCTGGCGATATACATCTCGGCGGCCATTTCCGGGCTGGTCGCCGCGCGCGCCACGTCGGCCGGATCCAGCGGCTTGTTCAGCTCGGCCTCGAGCCAGCGCTGCAGCTCGGCGTCATTGGTCAACTTGCCCAGCTCGCCTTCGATCAGCTGGCGCTCACGCGCATCGACATGCCCATCAGCCTTGGCCGCGGCCACCAGCGCCTTGAGAATACCCTGGCTATGCACCTCGACCTGCGGCGCCGGCAAGCGATCGAGGGTTTGCGGCTCGCCTTGCGGCGCTTGTGCCTGCTGCGCCTGCCAATTGCCATAGGCCTTGTAGGCGATCACCCCGAGCGCGGCCAGGCCGCCATAGGTCAGCGCCTTGCCACCCAGCTTGCGCGCGCTTTTGTTACCCAGCAGCAAGCCCATGGCCCCACCAGCCAAAACGCCGCCACCCGCACCGGAGAGCAGACTGCCCAGGCCGCCGGACAAACCGCCCAAACCACCCGCGGCGGAGCCCTTGCCGGAGTTTTGTCCGGCCTTGTTTTGCAGCAAATCCTGGCCGGATTTGAGTAGCTGATCGAGCAAACCACGAGTATTCATCAACAAGTCTCCTGGGTAGAAAAAGTGCAAATAAGACCGCCAGATTAAATGGAAAATTCCTGTACCGCCGGGTGGATTGCGTCGAGATGTTGCCGCAACGCAACCTCGCCAGCCGCGCGGGCATAAAGGAAAACACTTAGCGTTAGCAGTTGGGCTGGCAAGGCGCGCCGCCGGTTCGAACCGGTGGTGTCATGTGCACAACCGCATCCCGCCACCGCAACAGGAGGCCGCCCACCAGCACCATGCAGCTGGTCGGTTATTCGGGGGAAAATTCGCAAATAGTGTTTTGCATCACACCCCGCCTCTATGCGCTTACTAATTGACGTCGGTAGGATGGCGTCACTTCGAGTAGAATTCGATTCAGGCTATGGAAGGCTCAACAGTCCAGCGCAGACAACCCCGACCATGGCCCGACTTGCAGCCGCCCGCAAACCCATTCTGAGCGTGACCCTGGCCATCCTGCTGGCCATGGCCTGCCCTCCCGGCAATGCCCAACTGCGGTCCGAAAGTTCTCTGGGCCAGGCCATCGAGCAGGCCCGCTTGACCAGCTGGCGCAGCCTGATCGAGCAGAGTGGCAACCTGGACGAGCGCAGCAAATTGCAAGCAGTCAACGACTTCATCAACCGTTCGGTAAGCTACCGCACGGATCGCCAGATCTGGGGCGTGGATGATTATTGGGCGACGCCGCTGGAGACGCTGTCGCGCGGCCGCGGCGATTGCGAAGACTTCGCCATCGGCAAGTATTTCAGCCTGGTGCAGATGGGCGTGCCCAGCGAGAAGCTGCGCCTGACCTTCGTCAAGGCCCTGTCGCTCAATCAGGCGCACATGGTGCTGGCCTACTACCCGAGCCAGACGGAACAGCCACTGATCCTCGACAATCTCGAGCCGCGGATCAAGCCGGCCACGGAACGCCGCGACCTGCTGCCGGTGTATGCGTTCAACAACCACGGGATCTTCCTGGCCAAGGCGCCGCAGCAGAAATCCGCGCAACCGCCGCAACTGCTCTCGCGCTGGAGTGATGTCAGCGAACGCGTCCTCGCCGATGAGCAGCGCCTGCAGGCCAACCAGGGCTGACGCCCTGGCTGCGCCCGCCTCCAAACCAGCGATACCCATCGAGCGGTTTATGCCTGTATCCGGTTGTCGTGGCTGAAATCCATGATGGGTTACGGCGCGGCTATTCTGCTGGCAGCAGGTCAATTTGCGGGCGCCTAACCCATCCAGCCTCGCCCGTAGGATGGCGTTGAGCGCAGCGATGCCCGTCGAGCGGTTATGCCGGTATCCGGTTGTCGTGGCCGAAATCCATGATGGGTTACGGCGCGGTTATTCTGCTGGTAGCAGGTCAGTTTGCGGGCGCCTAACCCATCCTACGGTGAGCGCCCAGTTTGCCGAGCAACACCTCAGCGTGGCGCCAGGTGCGCCACCATCAGTTGCACGCTTTCCCGACCGCGGTACTCGTTGACGTCGAGTTTGTAGGCCAGCTCGACCCAGCGCACGTTGGGATTGGGCCAGATTTCGCGGTCGATATTGAAGGCGATGCCGTCCAGGGTCTGCCCGCCGCACTCGGTCTTCAACACCAGTTTGAGGTGCTTGTCGCCGACCAGGCGCTGCTGCACCACCTGGAACACGCCATGGAACAACGGCTCGGGAAAATGCTGGCCCCAGGGCCCGGCATTGCGCAGCTCCTTGGCCAGGGGCAGGTGAAACTCTTCGACCGACAGGACGCCATCAGAGAGCAAGCGCCCGGTCAGGTCGTCTTCGCAAAGCTGGCGCCGCACCTCGGCATCGAAAGCGGCGGCAAAGGCAGCGAAGTTGGCCTCGGGCAGCGACAGACCCGCCGCCATGGCGTGCCCGCCGAACTTGCTGATCAGCTGCGGATGCCGGGCAGCGACGGCGTCCAGCGCATCACGGATATGAAAGCCCGGCACCGAGCGCGCCGAGCCCTTGAGCACGCCATCGCCGGCATCGGCAAAGGCGATGGTCGGCCGGTGGTAACGTTCCTTCATACGCGAGGCGAGAATGCCGATGACGCCCTGGTGCCAATCCGCCTCGAACAGGCACAGGCCGAAGGGCATGTCTTCCAGCGGCAGATCCTTGAGCTGGGCCAACGCCTCGCGCTGCATGCCCTGCTCGATGGCCTTGCGGTCCTGATTGAGCTGATCCAGCTCCACCGCCATGTCGCGGGCCAGGGCCTCGTCTTCGCAGAGCAGGCATTCGATACCCAGGCTCATGTCGTCCAGACGCCCGGCCGCATTCAGGCGCGGGCCGAGGATAAAGCCCAGGTCGGTGGAAGTGATGCGCTCCGCTTGCCGCCCGGCCACCTCGAGAATCGCGCGCAGACCGGGCCGCGCCCGGCCGGCGCGAATCCGCGCCAGGCCCTGATGGACCAGAATGCGGTTGTTGGCGTCCAGCGGCACCACGTCGGCGACGCTGCCCAGCGCCACCAGGTCGAGCAGCTCGGCCAGGTTCGGCTCCGGCCGCTGCGGGTTGAACCAGTTCAGCTCGCGCAAGCGCGCGCGCAGCGCCAGCAGCACATAGAAAATCACCCCGACCCCGGCCATCGCCTTGCTCGGAAACTCGCAGCCCAGCTGGTTGGGATTGACGATGGCGTCCGCCGCGGGCAGCTCGGCCCCCGGCAGGTGGTGATCGGTGACCAGCACCATCAGCCCCGCCGCCTTGGCCGCCGCCACACCCTCGACGCTGGAGATGCCGTTGTCCACCGTGATCAGCAACTGCGGTTGGCGCTGCAACGCCACCGCGACGATTTCCGGAGTCAGGCCGTAGCCATACTCGAAACGGTTCGGCACCAGGTAGTCGACATGGGCCGCGCCGAGCATGCGCAGACCGAGCATGCCAACCGTGCTGGCGGTGGCGCCATCAGCGTCGAAGTCGCCGACGATCAGCATGCGTTGGCCTTGCTCCAGGGCCAGCACCAGCAGTTCGACCGCCGCCTCGATACCCTTGAGCTGCCGATAGGGCAGCAAACGCGCCAGGCCCTTGTCCAGCTCGACCAGCGACTGCACGCCACGGGCGGCATACAGACGGGTCAACAGCGGCGGCAGATTGCCCAGATCGGGCAGGATGGCGGGTAGCGGGCGGGCTTCGATGCGCATGGGGCGGGTATCTCAGTGTGCAGGTCGAGACGAACCGTAGGATGGGTTGAGCCTGCGATACCCATCCTGTCGGTATTGATGGGTATCGCTGCGCTCAACCCACCCTACAAATCCAAGCCTCAGCGCTGGCCGATCAGCCACTCGATCGGCACTTCATGCTGACCACGCTCGTCGGTGACGAACAACTCACCGTCGCTGATCATCACGCTCCAGTTCAGCGCGCGCGGCATGTCCAGGGCCAGGCTGGCCAGGGCTTCCTGATCCAGCGCCACCACGTTGATGTTCTTCAGGCTGCGCACCGGATCGAGCACCTTGGTCTGCCAGACGCGCAGATTGCCGTAGGCCACCAGACTGAATTTTTCGGTACGCCGCGAGCACCAGGTGATGCGATCGCTGTCGGGCTGGCCGACCTCGATCCAGTGCAGCACGCGACCGTCCAGGCTCTTTTCCCATAACGCCGGTTCATCGACATCCGACAGGCCGCGGCCAAAGGCCAACTGCTCGTCATAGAACAGCGCATAGCCGATCAGCCGCGCGGCCAGGCGCTCTTCGGTCTCCGACGGATGCTTGGCCACGGTAAAGCGCAGGTTTTGATAGATGCTGCGATCGATATCGGTAAGGTTCAGCTCGATCTTGTAAGTGGTAGACGGCAGGGCCATGGGTGGGCTTCTTGGCTGGGCGAATAAGCTGGCAAGTCTACCCGATGCCACCCCACTCACGTTAGAGTCGCGACCATCCCCAGATAGATGGACGCCTTATGAGCCTGCCCAGCAAACCCCTCGCCGGCCTGAAAGTGATCGAACTCGGCAGCCTGATCGCCGGGCCCTTCGCCGCGCGCATCTGCGCCGAGTTCGGCGCCGAGGTGATCAAGGTCGAATCGCCGGACGGCGGCGATCCGCTGCGCAAGTGGCGCAAGCTCTACGAGGGCACATCCTTGTGGTGGTTCGTGCAGGCGCGCAACAAGCAGTCAATAACCCTCAACCTCAAGCATGCGCAAGGACTTGAGGTACTGAAGAAGCTGCTGGCAGGCGCCGACATCCTGATCGAGAACTTCCGCCCCGGGGTGCTGGAGAAACTCGGCCTGGGCTGGGAGGTGCTGCATGCGCTCAACCCCAAGCTGGTCATGGTGCGCCTGTCCGGCTTCGGCCAAACGGGCCCGATGAAAGACCAACCGGGCTTCGGCGCGGTGGGCGAAGCCATGGGCGGGCTGCGCTATATCACCGGCTTCGAGGATCGCCCGCCGGTGCGCACCGGGATTTCCATCGGCGATTCGATTGCCGCCCTGTGGGGCGTGATCGGTGCACTGATGGCGCTGCGCCACCGAGAGGTCAACGGCGGCCAGGGCCAGGTGGTCGACGTGGCGCTGTACGAGGCGATCTTCGCCATGATGGAAAGCATGGTGCCGGAGTTCGACGTGTTCGGCTTCATCCGCGAGCGCAGCGGCAATATCATGCCCGGCATCACCCCGTCCTCGATCCACACCAGCGGCGACGGCAAGCACATCCAGATCGGCGCCAACGGCGATGCCATCTTCAAGCGCTTCATGCTGGCCATCGAGCGCCCGGACCTGGCCGAAGACCCGAGTCTGGCCAGCAACGATGGCCGCGACGCGCGACGCGACGAGCTGTACGGGGTGATCGACCGCTGGGTCGGCTCGCTGCCGCTGGAGCAGGTACTCGATATATTGAGTCGGGCCGAAGTGCCGGCCAGCCGCATCTTCAGCGCCGAGGACATGTTCGGCGACCCGCAATACCTCGCCCGCGAGATGCTCCTCAGCGCCAAGCTGCCGGATGGCAAGCCGTTCAAGATGCCCGGCATAGTGCCCAAGCTGTCGGACACCCCGGGCGGCGTCGAGTGGACCGGCCCGCAACTGGGTGAACACACCGAACCGGTACTCGCTGCGCTAGGCTATGACAGTGAGGCCATTGCCGAACTGCGCCGCAACGGCGCCGTCTGAACACGGCCAGGAGCAACGTCATGCCTGCAACCGAAGAACCCCTGCCCCGGGATGTACTGCTTGCCCTGCAAGAAGACCGCCGCGCAGAGGCCATCGCCCTGCTGCGCAAGCGCGAAGGGCTCAGTGAAGATGAGGCCGAGACGCGGATCGACCGCTATCTCGAAGAGAGCCCGCCGACCCGCCTGCGCGGTGCCGGCATAATCGCCCGCAGCAAGCTCAATGCGCTGATCTGGCTGGGCCTGATCGTCATAATGACACTGGTCTACCTGCTGCTGATCGGCGGAGACAGCAGCGCCAGCTGATCACAACACCCACGAAAAAGGCCGGCACCTTGCGGTGACCGGCCTTGGCACAATCGCGCGCGCCCTTAGAGCGGCTTGCCGCGGTTGCCGTGCTGGGTGACAAAACCCTGCACCGCTTGCAGATCATTGGCCAGCACCGTGCAGCGCTCTTCGCGCTCGAACAGATCGGCCAGGTGCGGCGGCAACGCCGGAGACTGGCCGACGCCGGCCCTCTCCACCGCCTCGGGGAACTTCACCGGATGTGCAGTACCCAGAATGACCATGGGCGTGGCCAGGCTGCGCCGGCATTCACGAGCGGCACGCACGCCGATGGCGGTGTGCGGATCGAGCAGCTCGCCGCACTCGGCGAACACGTCGGCGATGGTTTCGCAGGTCGCCTGGTCGTCAACCGCCAGCGAATCAAACAGCTTGCGCGCCTCGGTCCAGCGGTCTTCTTCGACGCTGAAACCGCCGCCCTGCTTGAAGGTACTCATCAGCTCGGCAACAGCCGCGCCATTGCGCCCGTGCAGGTCGAACAGCAAACGCTCGAAGTTGGACGAGACCATGATGTCCATGGACGGCGACAGCGTCGGGTACAGATCGCCCTTGTCGTAGCGATTGCCGCTCATGAAGCGATGGAGGATGTCGTTGCGGTTGGTCGCGACGATCAGCTGGCTGATCGGCAGGCCCATGTTGCGTGCCAGATAGCCGGCGAAGATGTCGCCGAAGTTGCCGGTCGGCACCGAAAACGCAATGGAGCGCGCCGGGCCGCCAAGCTGCAGGGCCGCATGGAAGTAGTAGACGATCTGGGCCATGATCCGCGCCCAGTTGATCGAGTTGACCGCCACCAGACGCGTACCCTTGAGGAAACTCTGGTCGGCGAAGCTGTCCTTGACCATCTCCTGGCAGTCGTCGAAGTTGCCTTCAACGGCGATGTTGTGGATGTTCTCGCCGAGAATGGTGGTCATCTGCCGGCGCTGCACCTCGGACACCCGGTTGTGCGGATGGAGGATGAAGATATCGACGTTGTCACAGGCCTTGCAGCCTTCGATGGCAGCCGAACCGGTGTCGCCCGAGGTGGCGCCCATGATCACTACACGCTCGTTGCGCTTGGCCAGCACATGATCAAGCAGACGACCGAGCAACTGCAGGGCAAAGTCCTTGAACGCCAGGGTCGGGCCGTGGAACAGTTCGAGCACCCACTCGTTGCCGTTCAGCTGACGCAGTGGCGCCACCGCGCCGTGGGCGAACACCGAATAGGTTTCTTCGAGAATCTTCTTGAAATCGGCATCCGCAATGCTGCCGCTAACGAACGGGCGCATCACCCGGAACGCCAGCTCGTGGTAGGGCAAGCCGGCCCAGGAGGCGATTTCTTCCTGGGTAAAGCGTGGCAGGTTTTCCGGTACGTAGAGACCGCCATCACTGGCCAGGCCAGCCAGTAGCACGTCTTCGAAATTCAGGGCCGGTGCCTGGCCGCGGGTACTGATATAGCGCATGTTTGGCAAACCTTCGGTTTGAGCTGCAAGCTTCAAGCGGTAAGCCGCACGCGCCTGCTGCGCGTGCGGCCTGCTGCTGGTTAGTTCAACTGTTCGACGCGGATACGCATGACCTTGCCGACGACATCGTCCAGCGCCTCGAGGGCGGCCAGTGCCTCGTCGATGCGCGCCTCGACCACCCGATGGGTGACCAGGATCATCGGCACCAGGCCGTCGTGTTCTTCAACTTCCTTCTGCATGATCGACTCGATGTTGATGCCGCGCTGCGACAGGATGCTCGCCACCTGGGCCAGCACGCCCGGATGATCCTTGGCCTGAATGCGCAGGTAGTAGGCGCTCTCGCACGCCGCGATCGGCAGAATCGGGTGATCGGACAGCGAATCCGGCTGGAAGGCCAGGTGCGGCACACGATTGGTCGGGTCGGTGGTCAAGGCGCGCACCACATCGACCAGATCGGCGATGACCGAGGAAGCGGTCGGCTCCATGCCGGCACCCGCGCCGTAATACAGGGTCGACCCCGCCGCGTCGCCATTGACCATCACCGCGTTCATCACGCCGTTGACGTTGGCGATCAGGCGATCGGCCGGGATCAGGGTCGGGTGCACACGCAACTCGATACCGGCGGCGGTGCGCCGTGCCACACCGAGGTGCTTGATCCGATAACCCAGGGCCTCGGCGTAGTTGACGTCAGCCGTGGTCAGCTTGGTGATGCCTTCGGTGTAGGCCTTGTCGAATTGCAGCGGGATGCCGAAAGCGATGGAGGCGAGGATGGTCAGCTTGTGCGCCGCATCGATGCCTTCGACGTCGAAGGTCGGGTCGGCCTCGGCATACCCCAGGGCCTGGGCTTCCTTGAGTACGTCATCGAAGGCACGGCCCTTCTCGCGCATTTCGCTGAGAATGAAGTTGCCGGTGCCGTTGATGATCCCGGCCAGCCAGTTGATGCGGTTGGCGGCCAGGCCCTCGCGGATCGCCTTGATCACCGGAATGCCACCGGCCACCGCCGCCTCGAACGCCACTATCACGCCCTTCTCGCGCGCCCGGGCGAAGATTTCATTGCCATGCACGGCGATCAGCGCCTTATTCGCGGTGACCACATGCTTGCCGTTGTCGATGGCCCTGAGCACCAACTCGCGCGCCAGGGTGTAACCGCCGATCAGCTCGATGACGATATCGATCTCGGGGTTGTCGACCAGCTCGAAGACATCGCTGGTAATGGGGGTACCGGTAATGTCGCACTGCGGGTTCTGCGAACGCAGCGCAATCTGCGCCACCTCAATGTCGCGCCCGGCACGCCGCGCGATTTCCTCGGCGTTGCGCTTGAGCACGTTGAAAGTACCGCCACCGACGGTACCTAGCCCACAGATGCCTACTTTGACCGGTTTCACACTGAACTCCCCATCTGCACTGCATAAAACGGCCGGAGCAAGCTCCGGCCGCAGAAAATAGAAAAGAGCCGCACCTTACGAAGCGGCTGTTTATTAGTCAATCGGCCTTAGCCCCGCAATCACTTGGCTTCGAGCGCGAGCTTGGCCAGTTGTGGTGCTGGCTGGTAACCGGGGATCAGCTTGCCATTGGCCAGGACGATGGCCGGTGTGCCACTAACCCCGATCATCTGTCCCAGGGCGTATTGCTTGGCCACCGGATTGTCGCACTGGGCGGCAGGTACTTCTTGTCGCGACTTGGCCAGATCCATCGCGGCGTTGGGATCCTCGGCGCACCAGACACTGACCAGTTCCTTATACGCCGGGCTCTGCAAACCCTGACGCGGGAAGGCCACGTAGCGCACTTCGACCCCCAGGCGATTGAGCTCCGGGACTTCGCTGTGCAGTTTCTGGCAATAACCGCAATCGGTGTCAGTGAACACGGTGATGTGGGTCTTGGCCTGCTCCGCCGCGAAGATCACCATTTCCTTGGCCGGAATGCCGTTGATCTCTTTGGCAATCTCTTTGGTTTCATGCTCTTCGGTCAGATTGACCGCCTGGCCGTTCTTGATCTGGAACAGATAGCCCTGCAGGAGAAACTGGCCATCGCCGCTGGCATACAACTGGCGGCCGCCCTTGAGCTGAATCTGATACAGACCGGGCATCTGACTCTCGGCAATCGCTTCGATTGGCAGGTCTGGCTGGATCGACTGCAAGCTCTTGCGGATCACCTGATCGGGGTCGGCGGCCAGGCTCAAGCTGCTGGCCAGGCCGAGGGCCACGGCTGCGAAAATGCGGGTCACGCGCATGGATACTCCTAACGAGCGTCAGACAAACAAAGGTTGCAACAGACTACCATAGATGCCCGCAAAGGCAGACCACAGCAGGTCGGACGGCTACCTCAGCCCCTTGGATGGTGCCGGGCATGCAACTCTTGCAGGCGCGCTCGAGCGATATGGGTGTAGATCTGCGTGGTCGACAGATCGCTGTGCCCCAACAGCATCTGCACCACCCGCAGATCGGCACCATGATTGAGCAGATGAGTCGCAAATGCATGGCGCAACGTGTGCGGCGACAGGCTCTTGGTGATACCGGCGACCCTGGCCTGCAGCTTGATCCGATGCCAGAACGTCTGCCGGGTCATTTGCTCGCCACGCAGGCTGGGGAACAATACGTCGCTGGGCTTGCCGCCCAGTAGTAACGGCCGCGCCTCTTTACTGTAGCGCTCGATCCACAAAATCGCCTCTTCGCCCAGCGGCACCAGGCGCTCCTTGCTGCCCTTGCCGAACACCCGCACTACGCCCTGGCGCAGGTTGACCTGCTCCAGGGTCAGGCCGATCAATTCGCTGACCCGCAAACCGCAGGCATACAGCACCTCGAGCATGGCGCGATCGCGCAGACCGATCGGATCATCCAGTTCCGGCGCCGCCAGCAGCGCCTCGACATCCGCCTCGGAGAGGGACTTGGGCAACGACCTGCCGAGCTGCGGCAAATCGACCTGCAGGGTCGGGTCGGCGCCAATCACCCCTTCACGCAGCAAGAATCGATAAAAACCGCGCAACCCCGAGATCAGCCGCGCCGTCGAACGGGCCTTGTAACCCTCGTTCAAGCGCCAGGCCAGATGATCGAGAATCAGCTCGCGGCCGGCGCTGGCCAGCTCCAGATCGCGCGCCAGCAGCCAGCCATTGAACAAGGCCAGATCGCTGCGGTAGGCCGACCGAGTGTGCACGGACAAGCCTTTCTCCAGCCACAGGGCATCGAGAAAACGGTCAATCAGCGGATGGTCAATAGCAGGCATCGGACAGGGTCATTGGCGAGTGGGCAGCGCTAGTTTTCCACAGCACGATCAGTGTCGGCCAGGGATACCGCGCACAACTCTGCACGCGCCCCCCCCAACACGACACGGACGTGTTTCTCCCAACCCAGAAACGCAAAAAGCAGCCCGAAGGCTGCTTTTTGTAAGGAAGCTGAGGCTTAGCCCAGTTTTTCCTTGATACGTGCTGCCTTACCGGACAGGTCACGCAGGTAGTACAGCTTGGCTTTGCGTACGTCACCGCGACGCTTGACGGCCAGGCTGTCGACCAGCGGGCTGTAGGTCTGGAAAGTACGCTCTACGCCAACACCGTTGGAGATCTTGCGAACAGTGAAGGCACTGTTCAGACCACGGTTACGCTTGGCGATTACCACGCCTTCGAATGCCTGCAGACGCTGACGGTCGCCTTCCTTCACACGCACCTGAACGATGATGGTGTCGCCCGGGGCGAAGGGAGGGACTACTTTGCCCATCTGCTCAGCTTCGATTTGCTGAATGATCTTGTTGGTCATGCTGCGCTCCTAAGACCAGCCGTCTGGCCGATCATCGATACATTAACTATCGTCCCGCTGGCGGATGTATTCCTCCAGCAGCTTTTTCTCTTCTCCAGAAAGCGAGCGGCTATCCAGAAGATCGACACGGCGTTCCCAGGTCCGACCGAGGGACTGCTGCAAACGCCAGCGCCGGATGTGTTCATGGTTGCCGCCGAGCAGCACCTCAGGAACACGTTGATCCGCATACACCTCCGGACGAGTGTAATGCGGGCAGTCGAGCAGGCCATCCGTAAAGGAGTCCTCCTCGGCCGAACCAGCATGACCCAATGCACCAGGCAAAAGGCGCGTTACCGCATCGATCAGCACCATGGCCGGCAGCTCACCGCCAGACAGGACGTAATCCCCGATCGACCATTCTTCATCGACATGCGCTTCAATGAAACGCTCATCGACGCCTTCGTAGCGCCCGGCAATGAGGATCAACGCTTCCTCGTTGGCCAGTTCGCGTACGGCTGACTGCGTCAGCTGACGACCCTGCGGCGAAAGGTAGATCACCTTCGCTTTTACACCTGCGGCCTGCCTGGCATCGAGCAAGGCATCCTCAAGCGGCTTGATCTTCATCACCATGCCCGGACCGCCACCGAAGGGCCGATCATCG
This sequence comes from Pseudomonas sp., assembly GCA_030699825.1. Lineage (GTDB taxonomy): Bacteria > Pseudomonadota > Gammaproteobacteria > Pseudomonadales > Pseudomonadaceae > Aquipseudomonas. Next base: position 17,490 of record JAUYKV010000033.1, read on the forward strand.
ACAGTGTGATGACGGTCCGTGGTGTAGCTCCGCGGGTTCCAACAGGTCAGTTGCAGCAAGCCCTGTTTCACCGCACGGCTGGTGATGCCGTAATCGCTGATTGCGGTAAACATTTCCGGGAACAGCGTAATGACTTCAACGCGCAGATTTGGCATCAGGCTTAGAAGTCCGCATCCCAGTCGACCCGCATTTCGCCAGCACCAAGGTCAATCGACAACACGCATTGCTCCGTATAGGGCAACAGGCGCTCACGATCATCCAGGCTGTCGGTGCAGGGTTTGACCACAATCACATCGTTGGCGCCGGTCTCGAACAAATGGTCGATCTTGCCGAGCAACTGCCCCGCCTGATCGATAACCTTGAGACCTTCCAACTGATACCAGTAGAACTCGCCTTCACTCAGTTCAGGCAGCTGGCTGCGCGGCACACAAATTTCGAAACCGGCGAAGGTACGCGCTACCTCGCGATCATCGAGACCCTTGAGCCTTGCTACCAGGACCTTGCCCTGCAGGCGGCCACTGGCCACTTCGACTTGCTCCACCTCGTTGTCACGCCTGAGCGTCCAGCGAGGGTAATCGAGCACGTTGGTCAAAGGATCAGTAAAGGAAAACACCTTCACCTCGCCTTTTATGCCATGCACCGAGACTATCTTGCCAAGGACCACTAAGTCCTCGACGGGAGCTGGCATCATGCTCATAAGGTTGCTTAGGCAGCAGCCTTGGCAGCTTCCTTGAGCAGCTGAGCAACACGCTCAGACGGCTGTGCGCCCTGACCGAGCCAGTAAGTGGCACGTTCCTGGTCGACAGACAGCTTGATTTCGGCACCCGAAGCAACCGGGTTGAAGAAACCGATACGCTCAACGAAACGACCATCGCGCGGGTTGCGGCTGTTGGTCACGGTGAGGTGGTAGAACGGGCGCTTTTTGGAGCCGCCACGGGCAAGACGGATGGTTACCATTGAACTTCTTTCCTGTAGTCGGTGCTGCAAACTAGAAAATGCATGCATAGGGCACTAGGCCCGAAAGGCCGCATATTCTAAGGATTATCACTACTTTTGCAAAGCCTTTTTCCGAGAGACGGAAAAGGCTTTGCAAAAGGGTCTCGACAAGACTTGAGCAGCAAGCTCAAGACTTTGGCTTGCCGCTTGCCGCCTACGCCTCACATCTTCGGCATGCCGCCCGGCAGCATACCGCCCATGCCGCGCATCATCTTGGCCATGCCGCCCTTGGCGGTGAATTTCTTCATCATCTTCTGCATCTGCTTGTGCTGCTTGATCAGGCGCCCGATGTCCTGCACCTGGGTCCCGGAGCCCATGGCGATACGGCGCTTGCGCGAACCGCTGATGATCTCGGGATCGCGGCGCTCGCCCGGGGTCATCGAATTGATGATGGCCTCCATCTGCTTGAACTGCTTCTCGGCCGCGCCCTGGGCGTTGCCCATCTGCGCCAGGTTGACACCACCCATCTGCGGCAACTTGTCCATCAGACCGCCAAGGCCACCCATGTTCTTCATCTGCTGCAACTGGTCACGGAAATCTTCGAGATCGAAGCCCTTGCCCTTCTTCAGCTTCTTGGTCAGCTTGTCGGCTTTCTCGCGATCGAGGGTCTGCTCGGCCTGCTCGATCAGGCTGAGCACATCGCCCATGCCAAGGATGCGCGAGGCGATTCGTTCGGGGTGGAACGGCTCCAGCGCATCACTCTTCTCGCCCATGCCGATGAACTTGATCGGCTTGCCGGTGATATGCCGCACCGACAAGGCCGCACCACCGCGCGCATCGCCATCGACCTTGGTCAGCACCACGCCGGTCAGCGGCAATGCATCACCGAAGGCCTTGGCAGTGTTGGCGGCGTCCTGACCGGTCATGGCGTCGACCACGAACAGGGTCTCGGCCGGCTTGATCGCGGCGTGCAGGGCCTGGATCTCCGCCATCATCTCGGCATCGATGGCCAGACGACCGGCGGTATCGACGATCACCACATCGATGAACTTGAGCTTGGCTTCCTTGATCGCCGCCTCGGCGATCGCCACCGGCTTCTGGCTGATATCGGAGGGGAAGAAGGTCACACCAACATCGGCAGCCAGGGTTTCCAGCTGCTTGATCGCCGCCGGACGGTAGACGTCGGCCGACACCACCATCACGGTTTTCTTCTTGCGCTCCTTGAGGAAGCGCGCCAGCTTGCCGACCGTGGTGGTTTTACCCGCACCCTGCAGACCCGCCATCAGCACCACGGCCGGCGGGGTGACATTCAGCACCAGATCTTCGTTGGCCGCGCCCATCAGCTCTTCCAGCTCGGCGCGCACGACCTTCACGAAGGCCTGACCCGGGGTCAGGCTTTTCGACACCTCGGTACCGACCGCACGCTCCTTGACCTTGTTGACGAAGTCCTTGACCACCGGCAACGCGACGTCGGCTTCGAGCAACGCCATGCGCACTTCGCGCAAGGTGTCCTTGATATTGTCTTCGGTCAGCCTGGCCTTGCCAGTGACATTGCGCAGCGTCTGCGAGAGGCGGTCGGTAAGATTTTCGAACATGCACGTTCCTTTCGGGCCCGATAGAGCCGAGGGTGGGCTTGCAACAGACCGGCGATTATATCGGAGACTCCCAGCCACCGACACTGCCAGCGGTCTTTCGTGAAATGCCCGTTGTATGCCACACTCAGCGCCTTTCGGGCTTGCCTAACGAATAAGGTTTTATGCTCCCTCTGCTCCCTCTGCTCCCCAGCCTCGCTGCCGCCAGCCTTTATGCCGGCGCCACCTTCTACCAAGGCCTGCGCCTGAGCCAGCGCAGCACGCCCGACAAACGCCTGCTGGCGCTACTCGGCGTGCTCGCTCTGCTGTTCCATGGCGCCAGCCTGTATTTGCAGATGAACCAGGCATCCGGCCTGTCGCTCGATTTCTTCAATGCCGCCAGCCTGATCGCCTGCGCCGTGATCGCCCTGACCCTGCTCGCCTGCCTGCGCATCCCGGTGGAAAATCTGCTGCTGCTGCTGTTCCCGCTGGGCGGCCTGACGACGTTGCTGGCGCAGTTCATGCCGTCCGGCACCCTGCAGTCGATCAACGAAGCGCCGGGTATCCTCGCCCACATCCTGCTGTCGATCATGGCCTACGGCATGCTCACCATCGCCGTGTTCCAGGCGCTGCTGCTGTTGCTGCAGGATCATCAGCTCAAGCACAAACACCCGTCCGGGCTGATCAAGAACTTCCCCCCCCTGCAAACCATGGAAAGCCTGCTGTTCGGCTTTCTCTGGGCCGGCTGGGTGCTGCTGTCACTGTCGCTGCTGTCGGGCGCGATTTTCATCGATAACCTGCTGGCCCAGCACCTCGCACACAAGACCATCCTCTCCAGCTTCGCCTGGGTCGTCTTCGCCGCACTGCTCTGGGGCCGACACCAGCTCGGCTGGCGCGGGCACAAGGCGATCCGCTGGACCCTGGTCGGCTTCTGCCTGCTGATGCTGGCGTACTTTGGCAGCAAGCTGGTCCGCGAATTCATTCTGCATATCTAGGCCATTTCCGTGGACAACGCTCACCCTGGCTTTCTGATTGGCCTGCTGATCTTCCTGCTCGCCTGCTCGGCCTTTTTCTCCAGCTCGGAAACCGGCATCCTCAGCCTCAATAGATACCGCCTGCGCCATCTGGCCAAAGAAGGGCACCGCGGCGCCAAGCGGGTCAGCGACCTACTAAGCCGCCCGGACCGCCTGCTCGGCACCATTCTGATCGGCAATAACTTCGTCAATATCCTCGCCTCGGCCATCGCCACAGTGCTGGCCATCCAGCTCTGGGGCGAAGCCGGGATCGCGATCGCCACCATAGGTCTGACCCTGGCGCTGCTGATTTTCGGTGAAATCACCCCGAAAACCCTGGCCGCCCTGCACCCCGAGAAAGTCGCCTACCCGTTCAGCCTGCCGCTGCTGATACTGCTCAAACTGTTCTACCCGCTGGTCATCCTGCTCGGCTGGATCAGCAACGGCCTGCTCAGGCTACTGGGTGTCGACCCGGCCAGCAAAAGCAACGACAGCCTGACCACCGAGGAGCTGCGCAGCGTGGTGCGCGAGTCCGGCCATGAACTGCCGAAAAACCGCCAGAACATGCTGCTCGGCATCCTCGACCTGGAGAATGTCACGGTCGACGACATCATGATCCCGCGCAACGAAGTCACCGGCATCGACCTGGAAGACGACATCGAAACCATCATCAACCTGCTCACCACCACCACCCACACGCGCCTGCCGGTGTTTCACCACGACATCAACCAGATCGAAGGCATCGTGCACATGCGCCAGATCGCGCGCCTGATGAGCCACAACCAACTGACCAGGGAAGACTTGCTCGCCACCTGCAGCGAGCCCTATTTCGTGCCGGAGAACACCCCGCTGTCGACTCAACTGATCAACTTCCAGAAACAGAAACGCCGGATCGGCATAGTCGTCGACGAGTACGGCGACGTGATCGGCATCGTCACCCTGGAAGACATCCTCGAAGAAATCGTCGGCGACTTCAGCAATCAGGACACTCTGCGCAGCCCGGACATTCACCCACAGGAAGATGGCACCCAGGTCATCGATGGCGCCGCCTACATCCGCGAAGTGAACAAGACACTCGGCTGGCACCTGCCCTGCGATGGCCCCAAAACCCTCAACGGCCTGATCACCGAAGCGCTGGAAAGCATCCCCGATAGCGCCGTATGCCTGAAGATTGGCCCTTACCGCCTGGAAATCCTGCAATCGTCGGAGAACCGGGTGAAAAGCGTACGGGTCTGGAAGACCAGCGCCACCGAGCCCAGCGAAACACCAGCAGACTAGAGCCACGACAACGTTGAAATGTCGGTTAAACGCTTGCCCAGCGTGGGAGGGCCGCGCTTGACCTTGAAGGCGCTGAAAACATCGCGACTGAAGCGCAATCCCGCCCGTTCCCACGCGAAGCGACAGATGATTCAAGTCGAGACAATAGCTCTCCTACTGCCTGAGACTCCTGCGACCAGGCACGACAACCGGATACAGGTATAAATCGCTCGATGGGTATCGCTGCGCCAACGCATCCTACGGGCGAGTTGCACCGGCATTTGCAAATCCCCCTCAGCGCTTACAACAGTGCCCTTCATGCAACACACAGCCGGACAGGGCCTGATAAACGCCAGAAATCAGAGCAGCACGCCCTGGGCTTGCGCCCGTGCATGACAGAGCAGCAGCACCTGACGGCGCTCGGCATTGTCCATGCGACTCCAGCGGGTGATTTCGGCGACATTACGCTGGCAACCGATACAGATGTCGTCATCGTCCAGCGCGCAGATCTGCACGCAGGGCGAGGCAACGGGGCGTTCGTGCTCCATCAGTCGTCCTGCTCGGCCAGGTCGCGGGCATATCGCTGGGCGTTATGCACATAGTGCGCAGCGCTGGCCTCGAGCATGTTCTTCTGCGCCTCGCTCAGCTCGCGTACCACCTTGCCCGGCGAACCGACCACCAGCGAACCGTCGGGAATTTCCTTGCCTTCGCCGATCAGGGTGTTGGCGCCGATGATGCAGTACTTGCCGATTTTCGCGCCATTGAGCACCACCGCATTGATGCCGATCAGGCTGTAATCGCCGACCGTACAGCCATGCAGCATGGCGTTATGGCCAATGGTCACGCCCTTGCCGACCGTCAGCGGAGAGCCCATGTCGGTGTGCATCACGGTACCGTCCTGCACGTTGCTCTGCTCGCCGATGTGGATCAGTTCGTTGTCGCCGCGCAACACCGCGCCGAACCAGACGCTGGCACCCTGCTCCAGCTTGACCTTGCCGACCAGCGTGGCGTTCGGTGCCACCCAGCTCTCGGGGTGGACGTCGACGCTGGATTGCCCCAGGCGATATTTCATTGATTGACCCTCGTCTCGCGATTGATCTGCGCGTTTGCGCAATTAGCGCAGCGTGATGAAATGCTCGGGCGCCCGGTGCAGCTCGATGCCGGCGTCATAGACCAGGTTGACCAACTCCACCAGCATGATCGCAGTCAGGCCCCAGATTTTGTATTCGCCATAACGGTAACTCGGCACGTACCAACTCTGCCCGAGGTAGTCGATACGATGGGTCAGCTCGCGCGGATCGTCGCGAAAGAACGCCAGGGGCACGGAGAACACCGAGGCGATTTCGTCATCGTTGGCCTGGTATTCGACGTAATCCGGCACCAGCCCGACGTAGGGCGTGACCTGAATGCCGTGACGCGAAACCAGGGTGCTGAGCGGCCCGACCACCTCGACCAGTCCCGGCGCCAGGCCGATTTCCTCTTCGGCCTCACGCAGCGCGGTACGAATCAGATCGGCATCTTCCGGATCCCGTCGACCACCGGGGAAAGCCACCTCGCCGCCGTGAGTGGACAGTCCACTGGCGCGCAGGGTCAACACCACTTCCGGCTGGTCATTGCGGGTAAGCGGAACCAGCACCGCCGCCTCGGGGTAGTTCTGGTCGGTCTCCAGAAGACGCGGGTTATGGCCGCGCACGCGTCTGAGCAGTTCGTCCAGCATGGAGATTCTCGGTCTTTATTATTGTTTCGATGATTGCACGAAAGCCACCCTCGGCCCAAGCCCCGCAATGCTTGCGGTGATCGTTCAGGGGGGGGCGAGAGAACGCCCGATCGCGCTTGCCGCCCGGCACCCTCGCGCGCCAAGATAGGGGCAACAACGAGGATTCGCCATGAAGTTCTGCAGCCAGTGCGGCAGCCCGGTAACCCTGAGGATTCCCGCGGGCGACAACCGCTTGCGCCATGTGTGCGAGCACTGCCACACCATTCATTACCAGAACCCGCGCATAGTCGCTGGCTGCCTGCCGGTGTGGGGTCAACGCGTCTTGTTGTGCCGTCGCGCCATAGAGCCGCGCCGCGGCTACTGGACCCTGCCAGCCGGCTTCATGGAGAACGGTGAAACCCTGGAACAGGCCGCCGCGCGCGAGACCCATGAGGAAGCCTGCGCCCGGGTACGCGACCTCAGCCTCTATACCCTGTTCGACCTGCCGCATATCAATCAGGTGTACCTGTTCTTCCGCGCCGAACTGGTCGACCTGAACTTTGCCGTCGGCGCAGAGAGCCTCGAGGTACAGCTGTTCGAGGAATCCGAGATCCCCTGGTCAGAGCTGGCTTTCCCGACGGTGGGGCGTACTTTAGAATGCTACTTCGCTGACCGGCAGCAGCACCTTTACCCGGTACGCAACGAGCCGCTGGAAGCCTTGCGCGCACACCACAAGAAAGTTCTTTGATCCCTGGGATACCGTTCCGATGCGCTGGTTGCTCATTCTGCTCTGCCTGTCCTTTACCGCTAGCGCTAACGCCACTGCCACTGCCACTGCCACTGCCGCGCAGGATGTCCCGTCAATCGACAAGGTGCTGGTGATCAAGTCGGAACGCCAACTGCACCTGATCAGTCGCGGCGAAACGCTCAAATCCTACCGGGTATCTCTGGGCAAACAGGCTAACGGCGCAAAACGGCGCGAGGGCGACCTGCGCACGCCGGAAGGCTTCTATTGGATCGACTGGCGCAAGACCAGCGAGAAATACCAACTGTCCCTGCACATCTCCTACCCCAATGCCCGCGACCAAGCCCACGCCCGCGAGCAAGGCGTGTCCCCGGGCGGCATGATCATGATTCACGGCACGCCGCTGGATGAGGAATACCCGGAGTGGTTCTTCCACACCCTGGACTGGACCGAAGGCTGCATCGCTCTGAAAAACGACGACATGCGCGAAATCTGGAAGCTGGTCAAGGACGGCACCTTGATCGAGATCAGACCCTGACGGCTGCGAGCGAGCTTCGCAGCATACCCACCACCGTCAGCGTTTCTCTTGCAGCTTATGGCTTGCGACTTAAAACTGAATATCCGACAAACGCCAGACATCGAAAGCCGGCGTTTCATAGGGATGGCTCTGCTTCAGGGCCTTGACCGCGTCATGGATAAGTTCGTCGGCCACCACCAACTCCACCTTCCACTCCACCAGCTGCTCGACCTGGCCGATCTGGCCGAGAAACGCCTGACTGCCTTGCAGGGGGCGAAACTGCCCGCGACCCATCACCTGCCAGCAGCAGCTGTCGTAGCGACCAATGCGCCCGCCACCGGCGGCAAACACTGCTTTTTTCACCTCGTCCAGGTGGGTTTCCGGGACATAAAAACACAGCTTGTACATCAAAGACTCCGCAGGCTGGGCAGATTGAAAACAGCCGGATAATGATGCCACAAGATAATGGCACTTTGCCTTAGCCGGCTGCATGGCACCGATCACACACTCTGTTTATGACTGCCGAATCGCTTCGGCGTTCGATTGCGGCAATACACCTTTTGCCGCCAGCAGATCAGCCGCAAGCACCACTCCAGAAACGCCGCCACCTGGCTTTCAAACCAGACACCGGTGGATTGTGACCACCATCGCAATAGGGCAAGCGCTGCAACTGCCCGCAACGGCAGAGCAACAACAGCAGCGCGCGGACAGGCTCGAGCCGCAGCCCCGCCGGGCAGCAGGCGCAAAGACAATCGGGAAGCACGGGCGAACGCCCGCAGCGGCACAACAGTAGGCTATCGCCAGGTTTGACCTGGCGCACCTCGGGCAGAACAGGCGCAGACTTATGGGCCATAAGCCTGCGCCCCGGCATTAATCCACCCAGACCCGTGCGTTGCGGAACATGCGCAGCCAGCCGGCGTCTTCCTGCCACTCTTCCGGCTGCCAGGAATTCTGCACGGCGCGGAACACCCGCTCCGGGTGCGGCATCATGATGGTCACCCGGCCGTCGCGGCTGGTCAGGCCGGTAATCCCGCGGGGCGAGCCGTTGGGGTTGGCCGGGTAGGTTTCGGTGACCTTGCCGTGGTTGTCGATGAAGCGCATGGCCACACAGCCGGACAGATCGGCTTCGAGCAGCGCTTCTGCGTTCTCGAACTCGGCATGGCCCTCGCCATGGGCGATGGCGATCGGCATACGCGAGCCGGCCATGCCCTGGAGGAAGATCGAGGCCGACTCCTGCACCTGGACCATGGCCACCCGTGCCTCGAACTGCTCGGAACGGTTGCGCACGAAGTGCGGCCAGAACTCGCTGCCGGGGATCAGCTCGTGCAGGTTGCTCATCATCTGGCAACCGTTGCACACGCCCAGGGCAAAGCTGTCCTTGCGCTCGAAGAACGCCTGGAAGCCATCACGGGCACGGCTGTTGAACAGGATCGACTTGGCCCAGCCCTCACCGGCGCCGAGCACGTCGCCATAGGAGAAGCCACCGCAGGCAACCAGGCCCTTGAATTCGTCGAGACTGACGCGGCCACTGAGGATATCGCTCATGTGCACGTCGATCGCACTGAACCCGGCACGGTCGAAGGCGGCGGCCATTTCCACCTGGCCGTTGACGCCCTGCTCGCGCAGCACCGCGATCTGTGGACGCAGGCCCTTCTTGATGTAGGGCGCGGCGATGTCCTGGTTGACGTCGAAAGCCAGCTTGACGCTCAGGCCCGGATTGTCTTCCTCGAGCAGCGCATCGAACTCCTGCTCGGCGCACTGGACGTTGTCGCGCAGGCGCTGGATCTGGTAGCTGGTTTCGCTCCACTGGCGCTGCAACAAGCGCCGCTGGCCGGTGAATACCGGCTGGCCGTCAAAGCTGATCCGCACCTCGTCATTGTTGACCGGCTGACCGACCACGGCCACGCAATCGAGCCCCGCCGCACTGAACTGGGTCAGCACCTGCGGCGTGAGGTCCTTGTGCACCTGGATCAGCGCACCCAGCTCCTCGTTGAACAGCACGGCAGCCAGTTCATCCGGGCTGCCGGCCAGCGAGTCGAGCGACAGGTCGAGGCCGCAATGGCCGGCAAAGGCCATTTCCAGCGCACTGACCAGCAGGCCGCCGTCGGAACGGTCGTGATAGGCCAGCAGGTGACCATCGGCGTTCAGCCCCTGGATCACCGCAAAGAATGCCTTGAGGTCCTCGGCGTCGTCGACGTCGGGGGCCTGCTTGCCGATCTGCCCGTACACCTGGGCCAGAATCGAGGCGCCCATGCGGTTCTGCCCGCGCCCCAGGTCGATCAGGATCAGGTCGGTTTCGCCCTTGTCCATGCGCAGTTGCGGGGTCAGGGTCTGGCGGATATCGCTGACCGGGGCAAAGCCGGTGACGATCAGCGACAGCGGCGAGGTGACGCTCTTCTCCGCGCCGTCATCCTGCCAGCGGGTTTTCATCGACATCGAATCCTTGCCCACCGGGATGCAGATCCCCAGCTCCGGACACAGCTGCATGCCCACGGCTTTGACCGTGTCGTACAGGCGCGCGTCTTCGCCCGGGTGGCCGGCAGCGGCCATCCAGTTGGCGGACAGCTTGATGTCGGAAATCTTCTCGATCCGGGCCGCGGCCAGGTTGGTCAGGGTCTCGCCAATGGCGATGCGCCCCGATGCGGCCGCATCCAGCAAGGCCAGCGGCGTGCGCTCGCCCATGGCCATGGCTTCGCCGGTATAAACGTCGAAACTTGTCGCGGTGACCGCACAATCGGCCACCGGCACCTGCCACGGCCCGACCATCTGATCGCGCGCGACCAGGCCGGTGATGGTGCGGTCGCCGATGGTGATCAAAAAGCTCTTGCTGGCCACCGCCGGGTGATGCAGCACGCGGGTCAGGGCATCGTCGATTGCCAGGCCGCTGGCATCGAAATCATCGCCCAACCCGGCTTCATGGCTGGCCGCACGGTGCATGCGCGGCGCCTTGCCGAGCAGCACATTGAGCGGCATGTCCACCGGCTTATTGCCGAAATGGCTGTCGGCAACGGTCAGGTGCGGCTCTTCGGTAGCCTCGCCGACCACCGCGAACGGGCAACGCTCGCGCTCGCAGATCGCCTTGAAGCGCTCGAAGTCGGCGGCGTCGACGGCCAGCACGTAGCGTTCCTGGGATTCGTTGCTCCAGATCTCGTGGGGCGCCATGCCCGGTTCGTCATTGGGCACATTGCGCAGCTCGAAACGCCCACCGCGATCGCCATCGTTGACCAGCTCGGGGAAGGCATTGGACAAGCCGCCGGCACCGACGTCATGGATAAAGCTGATCGGGTTGTGCTCACCGAGCTGCCAGCAGCGGTCGATCACTTCCTGGCAACGGCGCTCCATTTCCGGGTTTTCGCGCTGCACCGAGGCGAAGTCCAGATCGGCCGAGCTGGTCCCCGTGGCCATCGACGAGGCGGCGCCGCCACCCAGACCGATCAACATGGCCGGGCCACCGAGCACGATCAGCTTGGAGCCGATGGTGATTTCACCTTTCTGTACATGATCGGCGCGGATGTTGCCCATGCCGCCAGCGAGCATGATCGGCTTGTGGTAACCGCGCACCTCGAGGCCGCGCGGGGTGTCGACCGCCTGCTCGAAGGTGCGGAAATAACCGGTCAGCGCCGGACGGCCGAATTCGTTGTTGAACGCCGCGCCGCCGAGCGGGCCTTCGATCATGATGTCCAGCGCGGTGACGATGCGCTCCGGCTTGCCATAGGGCACTTCCCACGGCTGTTCGAAGCCCGGGATCTGCAGGTTGGATACGCTGAAACCGGTCAGCCCGGCCTTGGGCTTGGCGCCGCGGCCGGTAGCGCCTTCGTCGCGGATCTCGCCGCCGGAGCCAGTGGCTGCACCGGGGAACGGCGCGATGGCGGTCGGATGGTTGTGGGTTTCCACCTTCATCAGGATGTGCACCGGCTCCTGATGGGCGCCGTACTGACGGGTTTCGGCGTTCGGGTAGAAACGTCCGGCCGTGTGACCGACGATCACCGCGGCATTGTCTTTATAGGCCGACAGCACGCCTGCGCTGTGCAGCTCGTGGGTGTTCTTGATCATGCCGAACAGCGACTTGTCCTGGCTCTCGCCGTCGAGGTCCCAGCTGGCATTGAAGATCTTGTGCCGGCAATGCTCGGAGTTGGCCTGGGCGAACATCATCAGTTCGATGTCGTGGGGATTGCGCTGCAGATCGTTGAAGCTGCTGACCAGGTAATCGATTTCGTCTTCGGCCAGGGCCAGGCCCAACTCGACGTTGGCCTGTTCCAGGGCGGCGCGGCCACCGCCGAGCACATCCACGGCGGTCAGCGGCTTGGGCTCGGCGTGACTGAACAACGCCGCGGCGTCTTGCACATCGGTCAACACCAGCTGGGTCATGCGGTCATGCAGCAAGCCTGCGACCCGCTGCAACTCGGCTTCGCTCAACTCGCCGGCGACGTAGTAGGCGATGCCGCGCTCGATGCGCTGGATCTTCGCCAGGCCGCAGTTGCGCGCGATGTCGCTGGCCTTGCTCGACCAGGGCGAGATGGTGCCGAAGCGCGGAATGCTCAGGAGCAGACGGCCGCTGGGCTCCTGCACCGGCACACTCGGGCCGTACTTGAGCAGACGGGCCAGCACCTGTTCTTCATCGGCGCCGAGCACCCCGGTGACATCGGCAAAATGCGCGAACTCGGCATACAGCCCAGTCACAGCGGGTACTTTGCTGGTCAGTTGCTCGAGCAATTTACCGTGGCGGAAAGCAGAAAGGGCGGGAGCGCCGCGCAGGATCAACATGAGAACAGCCTCTGAGAAGGGGGTGTACGTCGAACCGTCCCGGGTCTGCTGCGCGTCGGCTGGCCGGCGTTGAAGGCGGGCTCGGACTGCTCATTTACAACTCGTAAACTGCGCGTCCTCGCCCACCTTCGCCTTGCCCGGCTCTAGCTCACGAGCCCCAGAACAGGTTCTTGGAGGCCGTGCATTCTAGCCTAAAGCGCTCGCCGCGGCACCCGTGGCGGAGCCAGAACTATTCGCCTGCACTGCCGAGATATGGTGAGCGGCACGCTTTGCGTATACTGCGCCAATGTTTGCTCAATCTGCGTTCCGCACACGCTGCGCCTACTGGCTGTCAGTGATCGGAATCCTCCTAGTGCTCGTCAGCTGCGCTGAAGCCCCCAGCGCCCTCGAGCGCGTCAAGGCGGAGGGTGTACTGCGGGTGATCACCCGCAACAGCCCGGCCACCTACTTCCAGGATCGCAACGGTGAAACCGGCTTCGAGTACGAACTGGTCAAACGCTTTGCCGATGACCTGGACCTGGAGCTGAAAATCGAGACCGCCGACAATCTCGACGAGCTATTCGCCAGCCTCGGCAAGGAAAATGGCCCGGTGCTGGCTGCCGCCGGTCTGGTGGCAAGCGACGGACGGCAGCAGGTCGCGCGCTTCTCCTCGCCTTATCTGGAAGTCACCCCACAGATCATTTATCGCAACGGCCAGAGGCGCCCCACTCGCCCGGCCGAGCTGATCGGCAAGCGCATCCTGGTCCTCAAGGGCAGCAGCCACGCCGAACAATTGGCCAAATTGAAGCTCGAACTGCCGGAACTGAACTACGAAGAATCGGCGGAAGTGGAAGTAGTCGACCTGCTGCGCATGGTCGACGAGGGGCAAATCGACCTGACCCTGGTCGACTCCAACGAGCTGGCGATGAACCAGGTGTACTTCCCCAACGTGCGGGTGGCCTTCGACCTCGGCGACTCGCAAAGCCTGGCCTGGGCCGTCGCCCCCGGCGAAGACCGCAGCCTGCTCGACGAGATCAACAGCTTTCTCGAGCGCGCCCAGCAGAACGGCAGCCTGCAGCGCCTGAAGGAACGCTACTACGGCCACGTCGACGTGCTCGGTTACGTCGGCGCCTACACCTTCGCCAAGCACCTGCAACAGCGCCTGCCCCGCTACGAGAAGGATTTCCGCCAGGCGGCACAGACCAATCAGGTCGACTGGCGCCTGCTGGCCGCCATGGGCTACCAGGAATCACTCTGGCAACCGACCGTCACCTCGAAAACCGGGGTGCGCGGCCTGATGATGCTGACCCTGCGCACCGCCCAGGCCATGGGCGTGTCCAACCGCCTCGACCCCAAGCAGAGCATCGCCGGCGGCGCCAAGTACATCGTCTGGGTCAAGGATCAACTGCCCGCGAGCATCGAAGAGCCGGATCGTACCTGGTTTGCCCTGGCCGCCTACAACGTCGGCGGCGGCCACCTGGAAGATGCGCGCAAGCTTACCGAAGCCGAAGGACTGAACCCGGACAAATGGCTGGATGTGCAGAAGATCCTGCCGCGCCTGGCGCAGAAAAAGTGGTTCAGCAAGACCCGCTACGGCTATGCCCGCGGCGGCGAACCGGTGCACTTCGTGCGCAACATCCGCCGCTATTACGACATCCTCACCTGGGTCACCCAGCCGCAACTGGAAGGCAGCCAAATGGCCGCCAGCAACCTGCACACGCCCGGGGTGAACAAGGAGCCGCCGCCGGAAGAGCTGTCGCCGCTGTAGCCCGGCACCTGCCCTGCCCCGGATTGCGCCTTGTGTTTCGTCTGTCGTTTTCCGTGGGAGGGGCTTTAGCCGCGACTGACCTTTAGGGCGCTAGAAGCATCGCGGCTAAAGCCCCTCCCACATAAACCCGGCATTAAACCGTCAGTTCATGGTTGACGCGATACTGAACGTATTCAGGCCACACGCCGACGGGCTGAAGCGCTGAGAGCGTTCTACCGCGTTGCGCGGCGCGCCTTGAAGAATTCGCTGAGCAGCGCACTGCACTCCTCGGCCAGCACCCCGCCCTCGATCGACACCCGATGATTGAGAAACGCCTGATTGAAGAATTCGCCACGACTCAGGGCCACGCCGGCCTTGGGTTCGGTGGCGCCATACACCACCCGCTGAATCCGCGCATGGACAATCAGGCCGGCGCACATGCTGCACGGTTCCAGGGTCACGTACAGGGTGCTGCCCGGCAGGCGGTAGTTGTCGACGGCCTGCGCCGCCGCGCGGATCGCCACCATCTCGGCATGCGCGCTGGGGTCGTGACTGGAGATCGGGCAATTGAAGCCGCGGCCGATGACCGCGCCGTCCTGCACCAGCACCGCGCCGACCGGCACCTCGCCCAGGGCCGCCCCTTCGGCAGCCAGGGCCAGGGCCTCGCGCATGAAAAGCGCGTCGCGCGAGCGGTCGATGATTTGTACTCTTTTCATAGTCTCGCCAGGTCAACCCTAGCCAGGGTGCGCAGGACGCACCCTAGCGAAATATTCACACCACCTCGATGGAGGCCATCAGGCCGGTTTCCATATGGTCGATCACATGGCAGTGGAACATCCATACCCCCGGATTATCGGCGACCAGCGCCACCCGCGCGCGCTCGTTCTTGCCCAGCAGGTAGGTATCGGTGAAGTAGGGAATGATTTTATTGCGGTTCGAGGCCAGCACCTTGAAGGTCATGCCGTGCAGGTGAATCGGGTGCTGGTACTGGCTGAGGTTGCGCAGCTCGAAGACATAGCTCTTGCCCAACTGCAGACGGGCAATGGGCTTGTCGGCGCAGCCCTTGTCCTTGCTGTCCCAGGCCTGGCCGTTGATCTGCCAGAAGCTGTGCGCCGTGCCCTGCGCCGTGCCCTGCGCCAGCCCCTGCGACAGCGCGCCGACCCACTCGAAGTTGAAGCTCAGGGTTTCGGCGGTGGCCAGATCCGGCTCGGCAATCGGGTTGGCCGGCAGCGCTGGCGGCCAATCGGCGAGCGCTTCCGACGAAGCGACTGCGCGCAAGGTAGCCAGGCGCAGCGGACCATTGCGCAGCGACAAGTCGATACCCGCCGCCGGCACCCGCAGCCCCAGCTCGATGCGCATGCCTGGTCCCAGCCAATACGCCTTGCCCAGCGGCCGTGGATCGATCGGGTTGCCATCCAGCGCATAGATGCGCGCCTCGGTGCCCGGCAGGTTGAGCCTATAGGTCAGGGTGTTGTCCAGATTCAAAATACGCAGGCGCACCACCTGCCCGGCCGGCAGCTCCAGGATCGGCGCATGTACGCCGTTGACCGTACTCAGCCGCCCGGGCGTGCCGCCGCGCGCGGCTTCACGGGGCACGCTGAAATCGCTGAAAGCGCCCTGCTCGTCGACATGCCAGTTCTTCAGGCTGAGCGTGCGCTCATGGCGGAAACCACTCGGCTCGCGCTCCTCGACGATCAGCGCACCGACCAGGCCGCGGCCCAGCTGTTCGCTGCTGGCGGTGTGCGGGTGGTACCAGAAGCTGCCGGCATCCGGGGTGATGAAGTCGTAGTCGAAGTATTCGCCCGGCAGCACCGGCAGCTGCGACACATAGGGCACGCCGTCCATGGCCAGCGGCAGGCGGATGCCATGCCAATGAATGGTGGTCGGCACCTCGAGTTTGTTGATGAAGCGCACGCGCAAACGCTCGCCCTGCCGACAGCGCAGCTCCATACCGGGGGCCTGGCCACCGTAGGCCCAGGCAGGTGTGATTTGCCCCGGAACCAGCTCGAGATCCAGCGGTGCGGCGATCAGCTCGTAGTCGTGGGTTGCCAGGTTTTCCGGGCGACCCAGCCAGTAGCGCACGCCGCCGGTACCGAGGCCTACGGCAGTCAAACCGAGCAGGCCAGCGAGAATTTGTCGACGTGTAAATGACATGGGTACAGACACCTCTAGATAAGGGGGACTTTCTAGAACAACACGCTGGGCCCATCGGGGAAATCAAGGTAGGCATGCAATAGCCGGTCTCTGATGGACCGGCTTTTTAGAAGCTTTAAAATCGAACAGGCGATGCAGAAAAAGGGTTACTGGGCTAAGGCCAGGCAAGGCGCCCCGGAGCCTTCAAGCGCAGCGTACTGCAGTACGTGAGCATTAAAAGCGAGGACGCAACGCAGCATGGCCGACGACCAGGAAGCCGTCCCGCTAATGCATCACTCCCACTCGATGGTCGCTGGCGGCTTGCTCGACACGTCGTAAGTGACGCGGGAGATGCCTTCGATCTCGTTGATGATGCGATTGCTGACCTTCTCCAGCAGCTCGTAGGGCAGGTGCGCCCAGCGCGCGGTCATGAAGTCGATGGTTTCCACCGCACGCAGGGCCACGACCCAGGCGTAACGACGGCCGTCACCGACCACGCCGACCGACTTGACCGGCTGGAACACCACGAAGGCTTGACTGGTCTTGTGGTACCAGTCGAAGTTGCGCAGCTCTTCGATGAAGATATGGTCGGCGCGGCGCAGGATATCCGCGTACTCCTTCTTCACTTCACCGAGGATGCGCACGCCCAGGCCCGGGCCCGGGAACGGGTGGCGGTAGACCATGTCGTAGGGCAGGCCCAGTTCCAGGCCGATGCGCCGGACTTCGTCCTTGAACAGTTCGCGCAACGGCTCGACCAGTTTGAGGTTCATTTCCTCGGGCAGGCCGCCTACGTTGTGGTGCGACTTGATCACATGGGCCTTGCCGGTTTTGGCGCCGGCCGACTCGATCACGTCCGGGTAGATGGTGCCCTGGGCGAGGAACTTGATGTTGTCCAGCTTGCTGGCCTGGGCATCGAACACATCGATAAAGGTGCGGCCGATGATCTTGCGCTTCTTCTCCGGGTCGGCTTCGCCGGCCAGGTTGCCGAGAAACTGCTCTTCGGCGTTGGCGCGGATCACCTTGACGCCCATGTTCTCGGCGAACATGGCCATCACCTGCTCGCCTTCATGCAAGCGCAACAGGCCGTTGTCGACGAACACGCAGGTCAGCTGATCGCCGATCGCCTTGTGCAGCAAAGCCGCGACCACCGAGGAGTCGACCCCGCCGGACAAACCCAGCAGGACATTGGCGCTGCCAACCTGGGCGCGCACGCTGGCGATGGCGTCTTCAACGATATTGGAAGCCGTCCACAACGCTTCGCAGCCGGCGATATCCAGGACGAAACGCGAGAGGATGCGCCCGCCTTGCTTGGTGTGGGTCACTTCCGGATGGAACTGCACACCGTAGTAGCCACGCGTGTCGTCGCACATACCGGCGATCGGGCAGCTCGGGGTGCTGGCGAGAATATGGAAACCTTCCGGCAGCTCGGTGACCTTGTCACCGTGGCTCATCCACACATCCAGGCCGAACACACCGTCGTCATCGACATGGTCTTCGATGCCGTCGAGCAGACGGGCCTTGCCGACCACGTCGACGCGGGCATAGCCGAACTCGCGCAGATCCGAGCCCTGCACCTTGCCGCCGAGCTGCTCGGCCATGGTTTGCATGCCATAGCAGATGCCCAGCACCGGCACGCCGAGGTCGAACACCGCATGCGGCGCCCGCGGGCTATCGGCTTCATGCACCGACTCCGGACCACCGGCGAGGATGATCCCGCGCGGGGCGAAGGCGCGGATGTCTTCGTCGCTCATGTCGAAGGGATGCAGCTCGCAATACACACCGATCTCGCGCACACGACGGGCGATCAGTTGGGTGTACTGCGAACCGAAATCCAGGATCAGGATGCGGTGGGCGTGAATGTCAGGATGAGCCATGGCCGTCTCTCGTAGCGGAATTCACAAATGACACGGGGCTGCTCCGTCGTTTTCAACAGCAACAGCCCCGTGTACTCAACAATATTAAAAATCGTTGGATTCGCGTCGCGAGCGCAGCTCAGGCAAGGCGGAAAGTAGCGAGCAAGCGCAGTTGGCTGAAGCCAATGAGCATTGCGAGCTGCTTTCCAACGCCGCATGAGCCAGCGCAGCAGCGATCCGGCGATTTTTTAGCCGACCCGGTAGTTCGGCGCTTCCTTGGTGATCTGTACATCGTGCACATGGGACTCGGCCATGCCGGCACCGGTGATGCGCACGAACTGCGGTTTGGTGCGCATTTCCTCGATGGTGGCGCAGCCGGTGTAGCCCATGGAGGCGCGCAGGCCGCCCATCAACTGATGGACGATGGCGCTCATGGAGCCCTTGTAGGGTACGCGACCCTCGATGCCTTCGGGCACCAGCTTCTCGGCACCGGCGGAGGAGTCCTGGAAGTAACGATCCGAAGAGCCCTGGGCCTGGGACATGGCGCCCAGCGACCCCATGCCACGATATGCCTTGTAGGAACGCCCCTGGAACAACTCGACCTCGCCCGGGGCCTCTTCGGTACCGGCCAGCATCGAACCGATCATGACGCAGGAGGCACCCGCAACGACGGCCTTGGACAGGTCACCGGAGAAGCGGATACCACCATCGGCGATCAGCGGAACGCCGGTGCCTTCCAGCGCGGCGGCGACATTGGCCACGGCGGAAATCTGCGGCACGCCGACCCCGGCGACGATGCGGGTGGTGCAGATCGAACCCGGGCCGATACCGACCTTGACCGCATCGGCGCCGGCCTCGACCAGGGCCTTGGCGGCATCGCCCGTGGCGATATTGCCGCCGATCACCTGCACTTCGGGGAAGTTCTGCTTGACCCAGCGCACCCGGTCGATCACGCCCTTGGAGTGACCGTGGGCGGTGTCGACGATGATCACATCGACACCTGCCGCCGCCAGCGCGGCAACCCGGTCGCCGGTATCGGCACCGGTACCGACCGCCGCGCCGACGCGCAGACGACCCTGGTCGTCCTTGCTGGCCAGCGGATAGGCCTTGGCCTTCTCGATATCGTTGACGGTCATCATGCCCTTGAGGCGGAACTGATCGTCGACGATCAGCACGCGTTCGATGCGGTGCTTGTGCAGCAGCTTGCGCACCACCTGGGTGTCTTCGCCTTCCTTGACCGTGACCAGACGCTCTTTGGGCGTCATCACGTCGCGCACCTTGGCGCTCATGTTGGTCTCGAAACGCACGTCACGCGAGGTGACGATGCCGACCAGATCACCGTGATGGAGCACCGGCACGCCGGAAATGTTGTTCTGCCGGGTCAGGTCGAACAGATCGCCAACCGTGGCATCGGCCTCGATGGTGATCGGATCCTTGACCACCCCGGACTCGTAGCGCTTGACCTTGCGCACTTCGAGCGCCTGCTGCTCGATGGTCATGTTCTTGTGAATGATGCCAATGCCACCCTCCTGGGCCATGGCGATCGCCAGACGGGCTTCGGTAACGGTGTCCATGGCGGCGGAGAGCAACGGAATATTCAGCTCGATACCACGGGTCAGGCGCGTCTTGAGGCTGACATCCTTCGGCAGAACTTCGGAATAACCAGGAATAAGTAGAACGTCGTCGAAGGTAAGAGCTTCTTGACTGATACGCAGCATGGCGGGGGCTCCCGGGCGGGAAATTGGAAGCGCGCCATTATACCCAGCAGGGCTATCTCACTCAATGCAAAGAATGCCTTGCGAGCACAAGCATTTCAGCTGGCCGCCCCTAAAATGCCATATGCATGCCCTGCCCCGCCCATTCGGCCGAAAAAACCGCCCTGCTTGCCCTCACGCGGGTCAGTCACTGGCGGAGCAGAACGCCCCCTCAAAGATCGACGCGTACCAGAGAAACGGGATAGCCCAGCCGCTCGGCGAATTCGTCGAGAAAGCTCTGCTTGAAATCCGCCTCGGCCCAGTTGTTGAAGATAAAACCCAGATTGGAAAAGCCGCAGGGCTGCAGGAAGATAAAGCCATTGATATCGTCTTCGTGCCCGCATTGCGGGCAGATGAAGTTGTCGCTATGGCCGGGCATCCACTCCTCCAGACGATCGAACAGCGCCGCGCCAACCTCCTGGCGACACTGCGGACAACCGGCCTCCTCGTGAAAGTCCTGCAGCGGCGTGAAGATGCAGCGTTTGGAGACGATCTCCAGGCCATTGACTGACTGGCCGAAGGGCAACAGCTGCGGCTGCTCGACCACCTTCCGGGCGCCCGGGGCAATGCCGTAGGCCATTTTGTTGAATGTGCGGCCACAGGTGGTCAACTGCTCCTCGATGACATTCTGCTGCACCAGCCAGCGCACGATCGCCCGTGCCCTGGCCTCATGCCCCGGGAAGCTGGAGATTTGCGGCACTATGATGGCCTGCTGATCGCGCATGGCGCGCCCTCGCTCTGACTGAAATTCGCGCAGCTTAATGGTCGCTGCCCAGCGGTCAAGGCAAATAGCCCTCATCCGGCGCCGCGCGACTCTTACCCTATGGCGCGCCCGGCAAAGCCTTTATCATGCCGAGCATGATCAAAGACCCGTTCCAACGCCTGAACCTCGACCGCGAAGTGCTCAGCGTCAGCCAGCTCAACAACCGCGCGCGCCTGCTGCTGGAGGACGTATTTTCCAGCATCTGGGTCGAGGGAGAAATTTCCAACCTGGCCAAGCCGGCTTCCGGGCATATCTACTTCACCCTTAAAGATAGTCAGGCCCAGGTGCGCTGCGCGCTGTTCCGACAAAACGCCGCGCGGGTGCGGCAGACGCTGCGCGACGGCCTGGCGGTCAAGGTGCGCGGCAAGGTCTCGCTGTTCGAAGGGCGCGGCGATTACCAGTTGATTCTCGACAGCGTCGAGCCGGCCGGCGATGGCGCCCTGCGCCTGGCCTTCGAAGCCCTGAAGGAAAAACTCGGCGCCGAGGGCCTGTTCGCCAGCGAACGCAAAGTCGCCCTGCCGGCCCACCCCAAGCGCATCGGCATCATCAGCTCGCCGACCGGCGCGGTGATTCGCGACATCATCAGCGTGTTCCGCCGCCGCGCCCCGCAGGTCGCCCTAACCCTGATCCCCACCGCCGTGCAAGGCCGCGAAGCCAGCGGCCAGATCATCCGCGCCCTGCAACTGGCCGATCGCCAGGGCTTCGATGCGCTGATCCTGGCCCGAGGCGGCGGCTCCCTGGAAGACCTCTGGTGCTTCAACGAAGAAGCCGTGGCCCGCGCGGTGGCGGCCTGCGTCACGCCGATCGTCTGCGCCGTGGGCCACGAAACCGACGTGTCCATCTGCGATTTCGTCGCCGACGTGCGCGCGCCAACCCCCTCGGCCGCCGCCGAACTGCTGGCCCCCGACGCCAGCGAGCTGGTGCAGCGCCTGCACAGCCTGCAGCGCCGCCTGGTCATGCGCATGCACAACCGCCTGGAGCGCGAACGCCTGCGCCTGGACGGCCTGACCCGGCGCCTGCGTCACCCCGGCGAACGCCTGCGCCAGCACGCCCAGCGCCTGGATGACCTGGAAATGCGCCTGACGCGGGCCTTCGAACGCCAACTGAACACTCGCCGCGAGCGCCTGGCGCGCCTGCAAACCCGTCTGGCCGGCCAGCATCCCGAGCGCATCCTGCAACTGCTGCGCCAGCGCCTCGGCAGCCTCGCCGAACGCCTGCCCCGGGCCATGCGCGAAGGCCTGAAGGAACGCCGCCTGCAGTTGCAAAGCCAGGTGCAGACCCTGCAGGCGGTCAGCCCGCTGGCCACCCTCGGCCGCGGCTACAGCATCCTCCTCGACGAGCGCGGCCGGGCCGTGCGCCGCGCCGCCGACACCCACCTCGGCCAGCGCCTGAAAGCGCGGCTGGGCGAAGGCGAGCTGGATGTGCGGGTCGAGGACAACCACGTACAGCCGGCGACTCTGTCGTTGCTGGATTAACCTGAATGCCATGTCACTGTTAACCGGTGGAAAAAATCCACGCCGATCACCCCTGGATAGCCCATGCGTTTAATTGTTTTGCTAGTCGCCCTCTGCCTCACCCTGCCCGCTCACGCCGAAGGCTTTATCAGCCGCCTGCTGCACAAACCGGTGCCCGGCGGCGTCGCCGTGGTCGACCTCGGTGCCGGCGCCACTGCACCCAGCGCCAGCTACCAGGGCAAACCGCTGCTGGTGATCCACGAGGACGGCCAGCGCTGGATCGCCATCGTCGGCCTGCCCCTGAGCAGCAAACCCGGCAGCCAGCAGATCCAGGTCAACGGCAGTCAGACCCTGAGTTTCCAGGTCGCCAGCAAGCACTATGTCGAGCAGCGCATCACCGTCAAGAACCAGCAGCACGTCACCCCCAACGCCGCCAACCTCAAGCGCATCCAGCGCGAACTGGCCGAGCAGACCCGCGCCTACCAGCAGTTCAGCCCGCGCCAGCCGAGCAACCTGCTGTTCGACAAGCCGGTCAACGGCCCGCTGTCCAGCCCCTTCGGCCTGCGCCGCTTCTTCAATGGCGAGGAGCGCAACCCGCACTCGGGCCTGGACTTCGCCGCCAACCGCGGCACCCCGATCAAGGCCCCGGCGGCCGGCACGGTGATCCTCACCGGCGACTACTTCTTCAACGGCAAGACGGTGTTCGTCGACCACGGCCAGGGCCTGATCAGCATGTTCTGTCACCTGTCGGAGATCGGTGTGAAGGTCGGCGACGAACTGCCCCGCGGCGGCGTGCTCGGCAAGGTCGGCGCCACCGGCCGGGCCACCGGACCGCACCTGCACTGGAACGTCAGCCTGAACGACGCGCGGATCGACCCGGCCATTTTCATCAGCGCATTCAAACCCTGAAACACTGCCGTGATGCAGTGACTTAGCCATAACGAGGGACTGCCGATGCGCATCAAAACCGAGACTTCAACCCTGCTGATCATCGATATCCAGGCCCGCCTGTTCCCGGCCATCCATGACAGCGCCGCACTGGCGGAAAACGCCCTGTGGCTGCAGCAGGTAGCGCAGCGCATCGGCGTGCCCGTGCTACTCACCGAGCAGTACAGCAAGGGCCTGGGGCAGACGATCCCGTCCTTGCGCGATGGCCACCAAGCCTCGGCCATTATCGAGAAGCTGCACTTTTCTGCGGTCAGCGAAGGCGAACTGTTCAAGCGTCCTGGCGGCGAACGAGCGCAGTTCGTGGTCTGCGGCAGCGAAGCGCATGTCTGCGTGCTGCAGACCGTGCTCGACCTGCTCGCCCAGGGCCGCCAGGTCTTCGTGGTGGCCGAGGCTGTCGGCTCGCGCCAGGCCTCGGACAAGGCACTGGCCCTGGCACGCATGCAGCAAGCCGGCGCCAGTATCGTATCGCAGGAAATGGTCGCCTTCGAATGGCTGGAACAGGCCGGCAACCCGCTGTTTCGTGAAGTGAGCAAGGCCTTCATTCGCTGATACAGCGGACTCATGCCATGCGCAACCATGGCTACGGGCAAAAAACCGCCGCGCAATTGTCGAGAACACCCACGCCACTCCACGCAATAAAAAACCACAAATAAAGCGCTAACGACCTTTATCACCAATTTTCAAGCGATGCTTGCCATCTTTAGCCCCACTGGTTAGGGTTCACGCCATGAACACTAACCACACCCTCTTTCTCCTGCGGCAACAGCCAAGACCCACAGGGATGTGGGAAATGCCGCTAGCCCGCCGGCGACCCCATGGATGGGGGGAGGTAGGAAAAACGCCGGGAGCGTTTTCGAGAGCGGGCGCGGCCCTCTGCCTGGTCGGCCAGCGACTGCGTGGCTGATTCCTTACGCCAACGCCCCGTCCCATTTCTCAGATTCAGCCCGGCCCGCCGCTTGCGACCGTAGCTAAAAGGAACTTCAGATGAGCATGCTCAAAGACCCGTCCAGCAAGTACCGCGCCTTCCCGGCCATCGACCTGCCAGATCGCACCTGGCCGTCGAAGTCCATCAGCGAGGTGCCGATCTGGTGCAGCTCGGACCTGCGCGACGGCAACCAGTCGCTGATCGAGCCTATGGACGCGGCGAAGAAGCTGCGCTTCTTCAAGACCCTGGTGCAGGTCGGCGTCAAGCAGATCGAAGTGGGCTTCCCCTCCGCTTCGCAGACCGACTTCGACTTCGTGCGCACCCTGATCGAAGACGGCCATATCCCCGATGACACCACTATTCAGGTGCTGACCCAGGCCCGCGAAGACCTGATCAGCCGCACCTTCGAATCGCTGGTCGGGGCGAAAAAAGCCATCGTCCACGTCTACAACGCCACCGCGCCGAGCTTCCGCCGCATCGTCTTCAACCAGGACAAGGCCGGGGTAGTCGCTATCGCGGTCAACGCCGCGCGGATCATCAAGCACCTCGCCGAGCAGCAACCGCAAACCCGCTGGACCTTCCAGTACTCGCCGGAGATCTTCACCTCCACCGAACTGCCCTTTGCCGTGGAAGTCTGCGATGCAGTGCTCGACGTGTGGCAGCCGACCCCGGACAACAAGGTCATCCTCAACCTGCCGGCCACCGTGGAAGTGGCCACGCCGAACGTCTACGCCGACCAGATCGAATGGTTCGGCCGCCATATCGGCCGCCGCGACAGCGTGCTGATCAGCCTGCACACCCACAACGACCGCGGCACCGGCGTGGCCGCCAGCGAACTGGGCCTGATGGCCGGCGCCGATCGGGTCGAAGGCTGCCTGTTCGGCAATGGCGAGCGCACCGGCAACGTCGACCTGGTCAACCTGGCGCTGAACCTCTACACCCAGGGCATACACCCCGGCCTGGACTTCTCCGACATCGACAACGTGCGCAAGGTGGTCGAGGAGTGCAACCAGCTCCCTGTGCACCCGCGCCACCCCTATGTCGGCGACCTGGTGCACACCGCGTTCTCCGGCTCGCACCAGGACGCGATCCGCAAGGGCTTCAGCCAGCAGGACCCGAACGGCATCTGGGAAGTGCCCTACCTGCCGATTGACCCGGCCGACATCGGCCGCAGCTACGAGGCGGTGATCCGGGTCAACAGCCAGTCCGGCAAGGGCGGCATCACCTATCTGCTGGAGCAGGAATACGGCATCTGCCTGCCGCGGCGCATGCAGATCGAGTTCAGCCAGGTGGTGCAGAAGGAAACCGACCGCCTCGGCCTGGAAATGAGCGCCGCGCAGATCCACCAGTTGCTCGACCGCGAGTATTTGCAAGCCACTGCGCCCTACGCCCTGAAAGGCCATCGCCTGCAGGAAGAGAACGGCACCAGCGCGGTGGATGTGGAAGTTGTCAGCGAGGGCGAAAGCCAGCACTGGCGCGGCATCGGCAAGGGCCCGCTGGAAGCCCTGGTGGCCGGCTTGCCGGTGACCGTGGAGATCATGGACTACAGCGAGCACGCCATCGGCGCCGGCACCTACGCCAAGGCCGCAGCCTATATCGAACTGCGGGTGGGCGGCGGCCGCGCCCTGTATGGCGTGGGCATCGACGAGAACCTGACCACGGCGAGCTTCCGCGCCCTGTTCAGCGCCTTGAACCGCGCCCTGGCCCAGGCCGAGGCGCAGGCGGCCTGACGCAGACCGCAACAGCAGAACGCCGGGCATTGCCCGGCGCTTTTCATAGGGTGCCGGGAGAACGCAACAACATAGCCTGGATAAGCGCCAGCGCAATCCGGGTGGCGTAATCCCGGATTGCGCCAAGGCTTATCCGGGCTACCTCAATACGAATGCATCGGCATCCCGATCAGCCGGGAAACGCTGACGGTAGGCGGCCAACTGCGCAGCCGACAGCAGCACCCGGAACACCCCGGCCGCCGCACCGGCCTGCAGCAGGCTGTCGCCCTGGAAATCCAGCACCTGGCTGTCGCCGCTGTAGGCATGGCCCTTGCCGTCCTGCCCGATGCGGTTCACCGCCGCCACATAACACAGGTTTTCTATCCCCCGCGCCGGCAGCAGGCGGTTCCAGTGCTGACGCCGCGCCGCTGGCCAGTTGGCGGTATACAGCAGCAGGTCGGTGCTGTGCGGGTCGCGGCTCCAGACCGGGAAGCGCAGGTCGTAACAGATCAGCGGGCGGATGCGCCAACCGTTCAGCTCCAGCAACAGTTGGTGCTCGCCCGCCGCGTAGTGCTTGTGCTCGCCGGCCATGCGAAACAGGTGGCGCTTGTCGTAATGCGCCAGGCTCCCATCCGGTCGCGCCCAGAGCAGACGATTGCGGTAGGAACCGTCAGCCGCCTGGATGATCAGGCTGCCGGTCACCACCGCATCGATGCGCGTGGCCTGCTCGCTCAACCACATGCTGGTCGGGCCGTTTTCCGGCTCGGCCAGGGCGGCCGAGTCCATGGAAAAACCAGTGCTGAACATCTCTGGCAGCACCACCAGGTCGGCGCCGCGGGCCTGCTCCAGCAGGGTTTCGAAGTGCGCGCGATTGGCCGCCGGATCCTGCCAGGCCAGTTCGCTCTGGATCAGCGCCAGTTCGAGATCGGGTTTATCGTTCATCTGGACTCCACTGTCTATCAGCCTGTAGCCGCAAATTTATTCGCCCCTAGACCGCGCATAATTTTTCCGCCGCCTGCGCCAGGGTTTCCTCGCGCTTGGCGAAGCACAAACGCACCAGGCGCAGATCCTTGGGCGGCTGCTGGTAGAACACCGACACCGGAATGGCCGCCACGCCATGCTCGCGGGTCAGCCACTCGGCCATAGCCAGGTCGTCCAAGTCTGGACGAATCGAGGAATAGTCGACCAACTGAAAGTAGCTGCCGGCGGCGCGAACAAAGGTGAAGCGCGAATCCTTCAGCAAGTCGCAGAACAGGTCGCGCTTGGCCTGGTAGAAGGCCGGCAGCTCTTCGACATGCTCGGGATGCTCGGCCATGAAGTCGGCCAGCGCCCACTGCAGCGGGGTGACGCCGCAGAAGCTGACGTACTGATGGACCTTGCGCAGTTCGGCGGAAAGCACAGGCGGCGCCACCACGTAGCCGGTCTTCCAGCCAGTGACGTGGTAGGTCTTGCCGAACGAGCTGACTACGAAGGCACGTTGGTACAGCTCCTCATGGGCTAGCACGCTGGCATGCCCGACCCCGTCGAACACCAGGTGCTCATAGACTTCGTCGCTGATCAGGTAGATATCGCGCTCGCGGATCAACGTCGCCAAGCGGTCCAGTTCGGCCGCCGAGATCAGCGCGCCGCTGGGGTTGTGCGGGCTATTGAGGATGACCAGGCGGGTCCTGTCGCTCAGGGCATCGCCCAACCGTTGCCAGTCGATGGCAAAGCCCGGCAATGTCAGCGGCACATGCACGCAGCGCCCGCCGGCCAGCTCGACCGAGGGTTCGTAGCTGTCGTAACAGGGGTCGAAGACGATGACCTCGTCGCCTGGATTCACCAGCGCCTGGATCGCACAGAAGATCGCCTGGGTCGCCCCCGGCGTGATGGTCACCTCGCTGTCGGCATCGACCGAGCAGCCATAGCTGCGCGCGATCTTCGCCGCCACCTGCTCGCGCAAGGCCGGCAAGCCGGTCATCGGTGCGTACTGGTTATGGCCGGCGGCAATGTGCCGGCCGACCGCCTCGCGCAAGGCTTGCGGGCCATCGAAGTCGGGGAAACCCTGGGACAGGTTGAGCGCGCCGGTTGCCACAGCGAGCTGCGACATGCGGGTGAAGATGGTGGTGCCGACTTGCGGCAGTTTGCTGATGATCATCGATGACGATATTCCTGGATCAAGCGTGGGGCATGAGCGCTACTGATGCGGCAGGATAGCCCACCCCCCAGAAAGGCAAAAGGCACCCGCAGGTGCCTTTATAGAGCGTCAGGCTACCGGGTCAACGCTTGTCCTTGCGCTTCTTCTCGGCCTTCTTGTGGTGAGTCATCAGACGGCGCTTCTTGTTCACCTGGCGGTCGGTGAGGGTGTTCTTGTTGCCCTCGTAGGGGTTCTCGCCGCCCTTGAACTCGATGCGGATCGGCGTACCGACCAGCTTGAGCACGCGCCTGTAGGTGTTTTCCAGGTAGCGCACATAGGACTTGGGTACTGCATCGACCTGGTTGCCGTGGATCACGATCAGCGGCGGGTTGGCGCCACCGAGGTGGGCGTAGCGCAGCTTGATCCGCCGATTGTTGACCATGGGCGGCGCGTGATCGCCGACCGCGTCTTCGAGAATCTGGGTCAGGCGGTTGGTCGGCCAGCGGGTGATGGCCGACTTGAACGAGTCCTGCACCGACTTGTACAGATGGCCGACGCCGGTGCCGTGCAAGGCCGAGATGAAGTGGATATCGGCGAATTCGACGAAGAACAACCGGCGCTGCAACTCGGTCTTCACGTAGTCGCGTTCGCTGGGCTCCATGCCGTCCCACTTGTTCAGGGCGATGACCAGGGAGCGGCCGCTTTCCAGGACGAAGCCGAGCAGGTTGAGGTCGTGGTCGACCACCCCTTCGCGGGCATCCATGACGAACACCACGACGTTGGAGTCCTGGATGGCCTGGAGGGTCTTGACCACCGAGAATTTTTCCACCGCTTCGAAGATCTTGCCGCGCCGGCGCACGCCGGCGGTATCGATCAGGGTGTACTTCTCGCCATCGCGCTCGAAGGGAATATAAATGCTGTCGCGGGTGGTGCCGGCCTGGTCATAGACGATGACCCGGTCTTCACCGAGCATGCGGTTGACCAGGGTCGACTTGCCGACGTTGGGCCGGCCGATGATCGCCAGCTTGATCCCGTCCTTCTCGCTCGGGCCGGGAATGCGCTTGGCCTCCTGACCTTCGAGAACGATTTCTTCTTCCTCGCCCTCCTGCGGCTCGGTCTCATCCTTGGGGAAGGAGCCCAACACGGCTTCGAGCATCTGGGTGATGCCGCGGCCGTGGGCGCCGGCAATCGCCAGGGACTCGCCCATGCCCATGGAGGCGAACTCGGCGCGCGCCAGGTCGGGGTCGATATTGTCGACCTTGTTGATCACCAGGAAACTGTGCTTGTTACGCTTGCGCAGGTGCTCGCCGATCATCTGGTCCGAGGCCGACAAACCGGCACGGGCGTCGACCATGAACAGTACGGCATCGGCTTCTTCGATGGCGTGCAGCGACTGCTCGGCCATCTTCGCATCGATGCCTTCTTCGTCACCGGAGATACCGCCGGTGTCGATGACGATATAGGTTCGCCCCTGCCACTTGGCCTCGCCGTATTGGCGATCACGGGTCAGACCGGACAGGTCGCCGACAATCGCGTCGCGGCTTTTGGTCAAGCGGTTGAATAGGGTGGACTTGCCGACGTTAGGGCGGCCCACCAGGGCAATTACGGGAACCATTAGGCTCTCCACTTCGTTATTACAGAAAATACAAAAGCCGCTGCAGGGGCAGCGGCCGGAATTCACAGTACGAGATGGCTGGCTGCACGGCCTTGCCGTGCAGCCTAACCAGCCCGCTAGCCATGGGTCACTTGATGGTCAGCGCGACCAGTTTGCCACCGTTACCGAATGCATACAGCCAGCCTCCGACCACCAGCGGACGAGCACGCAGGCCATTGCTGTCGATGCGTTCACGACCGACGAAACGCCCATCGACCTGACTGATCAGGTGCAGATAGCCTTCCAGGTCGCCGACGGCTATGTAGCTGGAGACCACTTCCGGCGCCGACAGCTGGCGACGCGCCAGGGCATCGTTGCTCCACAACGCCGACGAGGAACGCTCGTCGATGCCTTCTACCGTGCCGTTGGCCAGGCTGACATAGACGTTGCCGAAGCCCTGGGCCACACCCACCGAGCTGGAAGCTTCGCGTTGCCACAGCACGCGCCCGCTTTCCATATCCAGCGCAGCGACACGACCCTGGAAGCTGACCACATACAGGTTGCCACCCGACAGCAGCACGCCGCCGTCGATGTCCACCACGCGCTCAAGCTCGGAGCGCCCTTGCGGAATCGCCACGCGCTGCTCCCAAACCGGAAGACCGCGCTGGGCATCGAGGGCAATGACCTTGCCACTGGACAGGCCGGCGATGGCCAGACGGTTGGTCAGCACCGGGCTGCTGGTGCCGCGCAGGGTCAGGACTGCCGGGGTGCTTTCGAAGATCCAGCGCTGGCTGCCGGTGTCGGCATCCAGGGCAATCAGACGATCGTCCTGGGTCTGCACCAGCACGATGTCGCCGTTGATCGCCGGGGCTGCCAGCACTTCACTGGTCACCCGTGCGCGCCACTTCTCCTCACCGGAGCTGGCATCGAGGGCAATGATCTCGCCTTTCAGCGTGCCGACAACCACCAGGCCGTAACCGGCAGCCACGGCACCCGAAACCGGCAGATCCAGCTCTTGCTTCCAGATCACCTTGCCGGTCATGCGCTCGAGCGCCATGACCAGGCCTTCGACATCGGCCGCATAAATGCTGTCACCGTCGACAGCAGGTACCAGCATGTTGAAAGTTTTGCCCTGACCTTTACCGATCGAACGGCTCCACTCTTTTTCAAGCGTTACTTCGCGCTCGAACTTGGGCAGCTCGGCCGGGGGAAGTTCCTTCTTGCTATTGCTGCTGCAACCCACGGCCAAAACGGCCAGGGCCAGCAGTGCGGCATTTTTCCAACGCATCACGTCACACATCCCCTTTGGCCAAATCGTCGAGCTTCATTTGCAAGCCACCCACGGCGGCCTCTTCGGCCAGCGCGGCCTTGGCTTTCACATAGGCGGCATAGGCGTCATCGCTGCGACCCAATTTCACCAACAGGTCGCCTTTGAGTTCTTCGCGGCTGGCGAGATAGGCCTGACCGGCATCGCCCTCGAGCAGTTTGAGCGCCTCTTCGACCTTGTCCTGGGCAGCCAGAACACGGGCCAGCCGCTGACGGGCCAATTCAGCCAGGGTGTCGTCCACCGGCTTGTCGAGGATCGCCTGCAACTCGGCCGCGGCGTCGTCCAGCTTGCCGGATTCGACAGCCACCTTGGCGACGAACAGGCGGCCGTACTGGGCATAGTGACTGCCGGCAAAATCGCTCTTGAGCGTGTTGGCCAGTTCGGCGACCTTGGCCGGATCAGGCTCGCCACTCGGGTTCAACGCGGTTTCCAGCAGTTGCTGATAAACCATCGAAGCGCCATGAGCCTGGTTGGTCTGGTACTTTTGCCAGCCCTGCCAGCCAAACACCAGCACCAGCGCCAATACGCTGCCAGTGAGCAATGGCTTGCCGTTGCGCTGCCACCAGTCCTTGATTACCGCCAGCTCTTCATCATCGGTACGCGAAACCACCCCAGATACTCCTATTCGCTAAATCGCTTAACAGCCCGTCAAGCCTGCAAGACGCAGGTCGCCACATGGTCGGCCAATGCCGCCCAGGCGATACTTTGTTGTTCACCCTGGCCCCGCAGCGGCTTGCAACCTACCACTTGCCGGGCCAGTTCGTCTTCACCCATGACCAAGGCGTAAAGCGCGCCGCTCTTGTCGGCCTTCTTCAGTTGACTCTTGAAACTGCCCGAGCCGGCATTGACCTGCAGACGCAAGCCCGGCAATTGATCGCGCAGACGCTCGGCCAAGACCAGCGCCGCCAATTCGGCCGGTTCGCCCAGGGCACAGAGGTAGACATCGACCTGCCGGGCGATTTCTGCCGGTACTTTATCCAAGGTTTCGATCAGCAGCACCAGGCGCTCGATACCCATGGCAAAGCCCACGCCCGGCGTCGGCTTGCCGCCCATCTGCTCGACCAGGCCATCGTAGCGGCCACCGGCGCAGACCGTGCCCTGGGCGCCGAGCCGGTCGGTTACCCACTCGAACACGGTCTTGCTGTAGTAATCCAGGCCGCGCACCAGCTTGGGATTGATCACATAAGGAACACCCGCCGCATCCAGGCGCGCCTTCAGGCCGTCGAAATGCAGTCGCGATTCGTCGTCCAGGTAATCCGCCATCTTCGGTGCATCGGCCAGCAGCGCCTGGGTCTCCGGCGACTTGCTGTCGAGCACGCGCAGCGGATTGCTGGTCATGCGCCGACGACTGTCTTCATCGAGCCGCTCGGCGTGGGCCGTGAGGTACTCGACCAGAGCCTCGCGATAGACCGCCCGCGCGGCGCTGGTGCCCAGGCTATTGAGCTCCAGGCTGACCGCATCGCGAATACCGAGCAGGCCCCACAGGCGCCAGGTCAGGATGATCAACTCGGCGTCGATATCCGGACCATCGATATTGAACACTTCCACACCGATCTGGTGGAACTGGCGGTAACGCCCCTTCTGCGGGCGCTCATGACGGAACATCGGCCCGATGTACCAGAGTTTCTGGATCTGCCCGCCACCGGCCAGGCCATGCTCGAGTACCGCCCGCACGCAGGCGGCGGTGCCTTCGGGACGCAGGGTCAGGGAGTCGCCGTTGCGATCCTCGAAGGTGTACATCTCTTTTTCGACGATGTCGGTGACTTCGCCGATCGAGCGTTTGAACAGCTCGGTGAACTCGACGATCGGCATGCGCATCTGTCGATAACCGTAGCCATCCAGCAGACGCGCCACGCTGTCTTCGAAGTAACGCCAAAGCGGGGTCTGCTCGGGCAGGATATCGTTCATGCCACGAATGGCTTGCAGGGACTTGCTCAATTCATTTCCTTAACAGGGTTAGCTGCGCACGATAACCGTAGCGTCAGCAGCGACCTTCTCGGCCGCCTTCTGGCGTATCAGCTTTTCCAGCTCATCCACCAGGTTGTCGTTGCCCAGTTTCTGCGCCGGCTTGCCATCGATATAGATCAGGTTGCTCGGCGAACCACCGGTCAGACCGACGTCCGCTTCCTTGGCTTCGCCCGGGCCGTTGACCACGCAGCCGATCACCGCGACATCCAGCGGCACCAGCAGGTCTTCCAGACGGCCTTCGAGGTCGTTCATGGTCTTGACCACATCGAAGTTCTGCCGCGAGCAGCTCGGGCAGGCGATGAAGTTGATCCCGCGCGAACGCAGACGCAGCGACTTGAGAATATCGAAGCCGACCTTGATCTCTTCCACCGGATCGGCGGCCAGGGAGATGCGGATGGTATCGCCAATCCCCTCGGCCAGCAGCATACCCAGGCCAACAGCCGACTTCACCGTGCCGGAACGCAGGCCACCGGCCTCGGTGATGCCCAGGTGCAAGGGCTGCTCGATGCGCTTGGACAGCAGCCGATAGGCCTCCACCGCCATGAACACATCGGAAGCTTTGACGCTGACCTTGAAGTCCGGGAAATTCAGGCGATCCAGGTGTTCGACATGGCGCAACGCCGATTCGACCAGAGCCTCCGGGGTCGGCTCGCCGTATTTCTTCTGCAGGTCTTTCTCCAGCGAACCGGCGTTGACCCCGATGCGAATCGAGATGCCGCGATCACGCGCCGCCTCGACCACGGCCTTGACCCGGTCTGCACGGCCGATATTGCCCGGATTGATGCGCAGGCAATCGACGCCCAGTTCGGCCACCCGCAGGGCGATCTGGTAATCGAAGTGAATATCCGCCACCAGCGGCAGGCTGACCTGCTGCTTGATTCGGCCAAAGGCTTCGGCGGCGTCCATGTCCGGCACCGAAATGCGCACGATATCGGCACCGGCTTCCTGCAGGCGACGAACCTGGGCCACGGTTGCAGCCACATCGTTGGTATCGGTGTTGGTCATGCTCTGCACGGCGATGGGGGAATCTCCGCCCACCGGCACCGAGCCAACCCAGATCTTGCGCGTCAGGCGACGCTTGATCGGCGATTCGCAATGCATGTTACTGACCACCCAACTTTATGCGCGCGGTTTCACCCGTGGTAAAGGGGACCAGGTCGATCGCCTGGCCGTTGTAGCTCACTTGCGCGCCCCGGGCAAAGCCCAGGCGCAACTCCAGCGGCGCCTTGCCGAGCAGTTGCAGGCTCTCGCCCTTGCGCTTGAGCGCACTGAACAGCACCTTGCCGCTGGCATCGGTTACCTGCGTCCAGCAATCGGCGATGAAGCTGACACTCAGCCTGCCCTCACCCGCCGCGACGGCCAACGACTCGGCAGGCGCAGGGCTGACAGCAGCAGTGGCGGTAACATCGGTAGCGCCAGGCGGTTCAACCGCCGCAACCGCTGCAACCTCTGCAACCTCTGCCTGTTCTGTCTGTTCTGCCTGCTCTGCAGAGCTATCCACTTCAGGCTCTGCTGCTGCCTCGGCGGTGGCAGATGGCAGGCTCAGCTCAGTCGCCCCCTGCGCCGCCAGCACGGCCTGATCTTCCGGCTCATCCAGGGGATGAATCTGCGTCGTGCCATCGGCGCCGTCTACTTCAACCTGCTCGATGCTGGTCACGGGTGACTCGTCGGTTTGCCGTTCGGCCTGTTCTTGCCACCAGTAAAAACCGACGCCAGCGAGCACCACCAGCAGGGCAAAACTGACGAATCGCAGGATACGTTGCGAATAGCGTACCGGCTCTTCGATATGGCCCAGGCTGTGCACATCACTGCCCACGGCATCGCTGCCGGTGAACTGATCGAATTCCAGCACCAGGCGACTCTGATCCATGCCCAGGAGTTTTGCATAGGCGCGCACATAGCCACGGGCAAAGGTGTTGCCCGGCAATTTATCGAAAGCACCGGCTTCGATCTGACTCAAGCGCAGCGGCGTGAGGTTAAGCTGGGCGGCCACTTCATCGATGGCCCAGCCCTTGCTCTCGCGCGCCTCGCGCAGTGACTCGCCAGGATTGACACGCTGGGCTGTTACAACTTCAGGATGCGCCGCGTTCATCATTGCTCCGACCGATATTGCTGATATTCCGGCGTGCCGGGATAAAGACGTTTCAATTGCAGACCCAGGCTGGCAGCCGTGTCGCGATCCTCGAAGATGGTCGCCAGGTTCGCGCCGAGCAACAAGCTACGCGCATTCTGCTCGGCCAGTTGGCTGTAACTATCGTAATAGCCGCGGGCCGGCACGTATTGCCGCTCCTCGTAGAGCAGCGTGGCCATCTCGAGCAACGCCCGTGGCTGGCGGCTATTGAGGCGCAGCGAGCGCTCGAAATAGGCTTTCGCCTGGTCGCGCTGGTTGAGCTTGAGCGCCGTCAAGCCAAGGTTCTCGAACACCCGCGAACGCTCGGGGTACATATTGTCCACGGACGCTTGCTGATAATGCTCCAGCGCTTCCTGGTAGCGCCCCTGCTCGAACAGGAAACCACCGTAGTTATTCAACAAGCGGGCATCGCCACTGCGTTGCGATAGCGCCTTGCGGTAGTGTTCATCGGCCAGCTTGTATTCCATTTCCTGCTGGAACACCAGAGCCAGGGCCGCATGCGCATCAGCACTGGACGGGTCGAGCTCGAGGGCCTTTTTCAGCGGTACCTTGGCCCGTTCGCCAGCGTCTTGCTGCAGATAGCCGATACCTAGCTGGATGTAGGCATCACGCGCTTCATCACGTCCCTTGCCGGTTCTCATCGGGTCGACATCGCCAGTCGACACACAGCCGGCCAACAGGCTGGCAATTAACAAGAACAGCGCTGTACGCAGGGTCATGGGAATCCTCTCTTCAAGTTCGATTGGCGGCGGAACCTGGCGTTTCGGCCACGCCACTTATATCGCGCACTGCAAGCTCACGCACGGCAATGTAGCGCTCGCTACGGCGGGTACGATCCATCACCTGACCGACCAACTGGCCGCAGGCAGCATCGATGTCTTCGCCGCGCGTGGTGCGCACGGTGACATTGTGCCCGGCTTTGTGCAGCAGATCCTGGAAACGGCGAATGGCATTGTTGCTCGGCCGCTCGTAACCCGAATGAGGGAAGGGATTAAACGGGATTAAATTGATCTTGCAAGGCACATTTTGCAG
The DNA here is from genome assembly GCA_030699825.1 of Pseudomonas sp. GTDB lineage: Bacteria > Pseudomonadota > Gammaproteobacteria > Pseudomonadales > Pseudomonadaceae > Aquipseudomonas. Next base: position 53,422 of record JAUYKV010000033.1, read on the forward strand.
AAGTGCGATCATCTGCTCAGCATGCTCGGGCTTATCGTTGACGTCCTTGAGCAGGGTGTACTCGATGGTCAGCACACGTTTCTCGCCGAGGCGCGAGACATAACGCTGGCAGGCTGCCAGCAACATTTCCAGCGGGTACTTCTTGTTGATCGGCACCAACTGGTTGCGCAACTCATCGTTCGGCGCGTGCAGCGACAGCGCCAGGGAGACGTCGATGACTTCGCCCAGCTTGTCGATCATCGGCACCACGCCCGAGGTGGACAGGGTCACCTTGCGTTTGGAAATGCCATAGCCGAGGTCGTCCATCATGATTTTCATGGCGGCGACCACGTTGTCGAAGTTCAGCAACGGCTCGCCCATGCCCATCATCACCACATTGGTGATGGCGCGATCGACCTTGGCCGGCACGCTACCGAACGACTTGTTGGCGATCCACACCTGACCGATCACTTCGGCGGCCGTCAGATCGCTATTGAAACCCTGCTTGCCCGTGGAGCAGAAGCTGCAATCCAGTGCGCAACCAGCCTGCGACGACACGCACAGGGTGCCGCGCGAACCTTGCGGGATATACACGGTTTCCACACAACTGCCCGACGCCACCCGCACTACCCACTTGCGCGTGCCATCGGTAGAAATATCTTCGCTGACCACTTCCGGGCCGCGGATTTCAGCGCAGGTCTTGAGCTTTTCGCGCAAGACCTTGCTGACATTACTCATGGCATCGAAATCATCGACGCCAAAGTGGTGAATCCATTTCATCAACTGACCGGCACGGAAACGCTTTTCCCCGATGTCCTCGAAGAACTGTTCCATTTCTGCCTGGGTCAGACCCAGTAGATTGATTTTGCCGGTAGCTTCAGTCATGGCTTCACCCTCGCACGCGTCGCCTTAGCGAATGCGCGCGCACACCTCGGTAGCGGAGAAGAAGTAAGCGATTTCGCGGGCGGCGGACGCCTCGGAATCGGAACCGTGTACCGCGTTCTCGTCGATGGATACCGCGAAATCGGCGCGAATGGTGCCGGCAGCCGCTTCCTTCGGGTTGGTGGCGCCCATCAGTTCACGGTTCTTGGCGATGGCATCTTCACCTTCCAGCACCTGAACGATGACCGGACCGGAGACCATGAAAGCCACCAGATCCTTGAAGAAGCCGCGCTCGCTGTGCTCGGCATAGAAACCGCCAGCTTCGCGCTCGGACAGCTGCACCATCTTCGAGGCGACGATGCGCAGGCCGGCTTTTTCGAAACGGCTGACGATCTCGCCGATTACGTTCTTGGCAACAGCGTCGGGCTTGATGATGGAGAAAGTACGTTGAACAGCCATGTGTAACTCCAGAAACAGTGGGTAAATACGAAAAATTAAACCCGCGGATTATACGCGGGTTAGGGGGCAAAGCATAAGGGCAGCGGCAAGCGGTACGTTATAAGCGGCAAGCAAGAGCCTGGACAGAAACCGCTTCGCCTGCAGCTCATGACTTACCGCTTACCGCTTTTACTCCAGTTCTTCGATCCAGGCGGCCTGAATGGCTTCAAGCACTTTCTCGCCAGCGCGCTGCGGATCGTCGGAAAACTCCGGCAAAGCCAGCACCCAGCGATGCAGATCGACAAAATTGACCAGACGCGGATCGACGTCAGGCTTGCTTTCCGCCAACTGGATCGCGATTTCCAGCACATCGGACCATTTGAGGCTCATGACCTGCTCCTTTGCCGACGATTCAGTGCCCTTCGGACACCTGATTGATGGTGTACCTGGGGATTTCCACCACCAGATCCTGCTCGGCCACCACGGCCTGACAAGACAGCCGCGAATTAGGCTCCAGCCCCCAGGCCTTGTCCAGCATATCGTCCTCGAGCTCGTCGGAAGGCTGCATGGAGGAGAAGCCCTCACGAACCACGACGTGACAGGTCGTGCAGGCACAGGATTTCTCACAGGCATGCTCGATGTCGATACCGTTGCGCAGGGCGACGTTGAGCACGGTTTCGCCCGGCTGCGCCTCGACCACCGCCCCCTCAGGGCAGTGCTCGGCGTTGGGCAGAAAAATCACCTGCGGCATGCTTATTCCTCGATTTCATTAAGACTACGGCCAGCCAATGCGGCCTTGACCGTGGCATCCAGGCGACGAGCGGCAAAGGCATCAGTCACCTGGGTCAAACGTTTGGTTTGCTGCTCGATGGCCAGGCCATCGTTGCCTGCCATCAGCTCGCGCAACTGCTGGATCTGCGCCTCGATCGCCAGACGCTCATCGGCCTCCAGCAAACGCTCGCCATCGGCCTGCAAGGCAGCCTCTACCGCCTCGAGCAGACGCTGGGCATCCACCTGCTGCTCGCGCAACACACGGGCAGCCTTGTCGTCACCGGCATTCTTGAACGAGTCCTGCAACATGCGCGCGATTTCGCCATCGGTCAGCCCGTAGGACGGTTTGACCTGGATGCTCGCCTCGACTCCCGAGGCGAGCTCACGGGCCGCCACGCTGAGCAGGCCATCGGCATCGACCTGGAAGGTCACCCGAATCTTCGCCGCACCGGCGACCATCGGCGGAATGCCGCGCAATTCGAAACGCGCCAGGGAGCGGCAATCGCTGATCAGCTCGCGCTCGCCTTGCAGCACATGAATCATCATGGCCGTCTGGCCATCTTTATAGGTGGTGAAATCCTGCGCCCGCGCCACCGGAATGGTGGTATTGCGCGGGATGACCTTCTCCATCAGCCCGCCCATGGTTTCCAGGCCAAGCGACAGCGGGATCACATCCAGCAGCAACAGCTCCTCACCATCGCCACGCTGGTTACCCGCCAGGGCATCGGCCTGGATCGCGGCACCGATAGCCACCACCTGATCCGGATCGATATCGGTCAAGGGCTCGCGGGCGAACATCTCGGCCACCGCCTGGCGCACCCGCGGCACGCGCGTCGAGCCACCGACCATGACCACGGCCTCGACCTCTTCCAGTTCGATGCCGGTATCACGCACGGCACGCCGACAGGCCTTGAGGCTGCGCGCCAGCATCGGCTCGATCAACGCATCGAACTGCTCGCGACTCAACTGTCCCTGCCAGGCCCCGTGACTGAGCCGGACCGTAGCACAGCTGGTCAGGGCTTCCTTGGCCACGCAGGCGGCCTGCAGCAGACTGCGCTGCTCACCCGGATCGAGGTCGGCAGACAAACCGGCCTGCTCGATCATCCAGCCGGCAATCGCGTGATCGAAGTCATCGCCGCCCAGGGCACTGTCGCCACCGGTGGCCAAGACTTCGAACACGCCACCGGTCAGGCGCAGAATGGAGATATCGAAGGTGCCACCGCCCAGGTCATAAATCGCCACCACGCCTTCGGCATGCTGGTCCAGACCATAGGCCACGGCGGCTGCGGTCGGCTCATTGAGCAGGCGCAGCACATTCAGACCGGCCAGACGCGCAGCATCCTTGGTGGCCTGGCGCTGGGAGTCATCGAAGTAGGCCGGCACCGTGATGACCGCACCGACCAACTCGCCACCCAGGGCGGCCTCGGCACGCTGACGCAGCACCTTGAGAATATCGGCAGACACTTCGACCGGGCTTTTCGGCCCCTGCACGGTCTCGATAAAGGGCATGTGCGACTCGCCCTCGACAAAACGGTAGGGCAACTGCTCGCCCAACTGTTTGACGTCGGCCAGGCCGCGGCCCATCAGGCGTTTGACCGACAGCACGGTATTCAGCGGGTCGGCGGAAGCGGCCAGCCTGGCGGCCTCGCCGACCTCAATACGCTCGGCGTGATAGCGCACCGCGGAGGGCAGTATGACCTGCCCCGCGGCATCGGCGAGGGGCTCGGACAGGCCGCTGCGCACCGCAGCGACCAGCGAATTGGTGGTACCCAGATCAATCCCCACCGCCAACCGACGCTGGTGGGGCTGGGGGCTCTGTCCGGGCTCAGCGATCTGCAGTAAGGCCATGATTAATAAATGCTTATCTGTATATCAGGCGTGCCAGGTTGGCGGCGCGTGGGTTAATCGTCGAGGCGCTCTTCCAGCTGGCGCACCTCGTGGGAAAGTTTGTCGAGAAACTGCATGCGGCGCATCAGGCGCTCGGCCTCGGCGCGGCGCTGCACATCATCCCAACAAACCGCAAAGCGCTCGCTTAACTCGTCCTGAGCAAGCTTCAGGCGGCGCTTGAACGTCGCCACGCCCGGCAAGTCGGCGCTGTCCTGCAGATCTTCCAATTCTTCACGCCACTGCATCTGCTGCAACAGGAAGTCCGGATCTTGCACCGTGACCTCCAGGGGCAATTCCGGCCCACTTAGCGCCAGCAGGTAACGCGCGCGTTGGGGTGTACTTTTCAGCGTGCTGTAGGCCTCATTGAGGCTGGCCGAATGCTCCAGCGCCAGGCGCTGCTCACGGTCGGAGGCATCGGCGAAGCGATCCGGATGGACACTGCGCGCCAGCTCGCGATAACGCACGGCCAACTGCTCGAGATCCAGATGGAAGCTCGGCTTGATATCGAACAGGGCAAAATGACAAGGACTACCCACTAGGGTCTGACTCTCAGATATTGAAGCTTTCGCCGCAGCCACATTCGCCACGCACGTTGGGATTGTTGAACTTGAAGCCTTCGTTCAAGCCTTCCTTGACGAAGTCCAGTTCCGTGCCGTCGAGGTACACCAGGCTCTTGGGATCGATGATCACCTTGACCCCGTGACTCTCGAACACCAGGTCTTCGCTGGCGGCCTCGTCGACGAATTCCAGCACATAAGCCAAGCCCGAGCAGCCGGTCGTGCGCACGGCCAGGCGGATACCGTCGCCCTTGCCGCGCCCTTCAAGCGAACGCCGCACGTGCTGAGCGGCAGCTTCGGTCATGCTGATAGCCATCGACAACCTCCTTAGAGCAAACCTTTCTTCTGCCGGTAATCACGCACGGCCGCCTTGATGGCGTCCTCGGCGAGTACCGAGCAGTGGATCTTCACCGGCGGCAACGCCAACTCTTCGGCGAGCTGAGTGTTCTTGATGGTTTCCGCTTCGTCCAGGGTCTTGCCCTTCATCCACTCGGTGGCCAGGGAGCTGGAAGCGATCGCGGAACCGCAACCGTAGGTCTTGAACTTGGCATCTTCGATGACGCCCTGCTCGTTGACCTTGATCTGCAAGCGCATCACGTCGCCGCAGGCCGGCGCGCCGACCATGCCGGTACCGACATCCGGGTCTTCGGCATCCATCTTGCCGACGTTGCGCGGATTCTCGTAGTGATCAATGACCTTTTCACTGTAAGCCATGCTGGTGTTCCTCTCTTGTCAGGGGCTGCTCGACAGCAGCTTTAGCAGGCTGTTGAAATACTACCTGCGTTGCCGATGCGTCGTTAAAAACAGGCTCGGGTGCGAGCCCAGTCAAAACGCTCATTTACAACACGTAAACTGCGCTTTTGATTCGCTACGCTCACCCCTTCGGGGCCAGCCTGCGGCTGTTACTCCGCTGCGCTACGTTTCACCTGTTTTTGCCTAGCCTCGGCTGCCTCGCCTACGTTTTTCAACGGCCTGCTAGTGTGCAGCCCACTCGACCTTGGACAGATCCACACCCTCTTTGAACATATCCCACAGCGGCGACAACTCGCGCAGCTTGGTGACCGCCTCGCGCACCTTCTGTGCGGCGTAGTCGACTTCTTCTTCGCTGGTGAAACGGCCGAAGCTGAAGCGGATCGAACTGTGCGCCAACTCGTCGTTACGCCCCAGGGCACGCAATACGTACGACGGCTCCAGCGAAGCCGAGGTACAGGCCGAACCCGAGGAGACCGCCAGATCCTTGAGCGCCATGATCAACGACTCGCCTTCAACATAGTTGAAGCTGAGATTGAGGTTGTGCGGCACGCGCGAGGTCATGCTGCCGTTCACGTACAGTTCTTCCAGGCCATCGACCTGCTCGAAGAAACGATCACTCAACGCCTTGATGCGCTGGTTTTCCTGGAGCATTTCTTCCTTGGCAATACGGAAGGCCTCGCCCATGCCGACGATCTGGTGAGTCGCCAGGGTGCCGGAGCGCATACCGCGCTCATGGCCACCGCCATGGGTCTGAGCTTCCAGACGCACCCGCGGCTTGCGCCGCACGTAGAGCGCGCCGACACCCTTGGGACCATAGGTCTTGTGCGCCGAGAAGGACATCAGATCGACCTCGAGCTTGTCCAGATCGATTTCCACCTTGCCGGTGGACTGCGCCGCATCGACGTGGAACAGCACACCGCGCGAACGGGTCAGCTCACCGATGCCGGCGATGTCGTTGATGGTGCCGATTTCGTTGTTCACATGCATGATCGACACCAGAATGGTGTCCTCGCGCAGCGCCGCCTCGACCATGGCCGGTGTGATCAGGCCGTCTTCGCCCGGCTCGATATAGGTCACTTCGAAGCCTTCGCGCTCCAACTGGCGGGTGGTGTCCAGCACCGCCTTGTGCTCGATCTTCGAGGTCACGATGTGCTTGCCCTTGCCACTGTAGAAGTGCGCAATGCCTTTGATCGCCAGGTTGTCCGACTCGGTGGCACCGGAGGTCCAGACGATTTCACGCGGGTCGGCATTGACCAGCTCGGCGACCTGACGACGACCGTTCTCGACAGCCTCCTCTGCCTTCCAGCCAAACACATGGGAGCGCGACGCCGGATTGCCGAAGTTGCCATCGACCAGCAAGCACTCACTCATCTTTTGTGCCACGCGCGGATCGACCGGAGTGGTGGCGGAATAATCGAGGTAAATCGGCAATTTCATGAATCTTCTCCTAATCAGGTTTCTGGCCACGCGGGCCGGCACCCTGCGTTCAATCGACGGTGGATGCTTCTATCTTGTCCGGGAGCGGCATCCGGCCATTGCTGCGGCGCTGATCCTGGCACCGCGCGATTTCCTGCACTTCGCGGCGAGTCACCAGATCGGCCAAACTGATGCCACTGAGAAACGCATGAATCTGCTGACTCAGGTCGCACCATAGATGATGGGTCAGGCAGGTATCGCCGTCATGGCAATCGCCCTGGCCCTGGCAGCGCGTGGCATCGACCGACTCATTGACCGCATCGATCACTTCGGCAACCTGGATGCCCTGCATCTCGCGCGACAACTGATAACCGCCGCCGGGCCCGCGCACACTGGAAACCAGGTTGCTGCGGCGCAGCTTGGCGAACAGTTGCTCGAGGTAGGACAGGGAGATACCCTGACGTTCGGAAATATCGGCCAGGGACACCGGTCCATGCTGCGCATGTAGCGCCAGATCGAGCATGGCGGTCACGGCGTAACGGCCTTTGGTGGTCAGTCGCATGAAGGGTTACCACGGAGTCACAAGTTGCGCCGAGTATGCAATTCCCGAGTATTTAAGTCAACTATTAGACCCTAGGTTTTACTCGGGATTAGCCGCAATCGAAGGGCGCCCAGCATAGCAAACCAAGCGCCAGGACGCATCAGACCGCCGGCTTGTCATCCTGCTCCTTGCACACCCCAACGAAATCCTCGTCACGCAGCGCCGGCAACTCCTTGGCGCGGAAGTCACTGCCCAACTCGTTGAGCGCCTTGCACATGCCCTCCAGACGCCCATCAACCGCCTGCAAGTGATCGAGCAACTGACCAATGGCGCGCGCCACCGGATCCGGCATGTCCTGACCGACACCATAGGCATCGAAACCCAGCTTTTCCGCCATGGCCTGGCGCTTGGCTGCCTGTTCGTCATCCACCTTGACGATGACCCGCCCGGGAATGCCGACCGCGGTCGCCCCCGCCGGCACTTCCTTGGTCACCACCGCGTTGGAACCGATCTTGGCCCCCGCGCCCACCGTGAACGGCCCGAGCACCTTGGCCCCTGCACCGACCACCACGCCATCTTCCAACGTCGGGTGACGCTTGCCCTTGTTCCAGCTGGTACCGCCCAGGGTCACGCCCTGATACAGGGTGACATCGTTGCCGATTTCGGCCGTCTCGCCGATGACGATGCCCATGCCATGGTCGATGAAGAAGCGCCGACCGATCTTCGCCCCCGGGTGGATCTCGATCCCGGTCAGCCAGCGCCCCAGATTGGAAACCACCCGCGCCAACCACTTCCAACCGGAGGTCCACAGCGCATGGGCCAGACGATGCAACCAGACCGCGTGCAGGCCCGGGTAGCAGGTCACCACCTCGAACGCATTGCGCGCCGCCGGATCGCGATGGAATACGCCCTGGATATCTTCCCGCATGCGCTCAAACATCAGTTTTCCCCTGCTTATGGTGCTCACTACGCGCCGCCTTGACGGTTTCCGTCAGAATGCCACGCAAGATATTCATTTCCAGCTTACTGATACCACTACGACCGTACAGGCGCCGCAAGCGACTCATCAAGTGCCGCGGCTTGGCCGGATCGAGAAAACCGATCTCGACCAGGGCGAGTTGCAAATGCGCATAGAAGGACTCCAACTCATCCGCTGTCACCGGTTGGGAGCTCTGAATCGCCGTGGTTTCCAGCTTGAGCGTCTTGGTCGGTTTGTTCTGCGCCGCCAGCCAGGCCATGCGCACCTCATAGGCCAGCACCTGGACTGCCGCCGCCAGGTTCAACGAGCTGAAATCCGCATCGGACGGAATATGTACATGAAAATGACAACGCTGCAGTTCCTCGTTGGTCAGGCCGGCGTACTCACGACCGAACACCAGGGCCACTTCGGCGCCCTGCAAGGCTTGCTCGCACGCGGCCAGCCCACACTCGCGCGGGTCGAGCAACGGCCAGGGAATGCGCCGATCACGCGCACTGGTACCCAGCACCAGACTGCAACCGACCAGCGCCTCCTCAAGCGTACCCACCACCTGCGCCGCCTCGAGCACATCGCTCGCCCCCGAGGCCCGCGCCACCGCGTCACCACTGGGAAAATCCATGGGATCGACCAGCACCAGGCGCGACAGGCCCATGTTTTTCATGGCACGCGCCGCGCCGCCGATATTGCCGGGATGACTCGTATTGACCAGAACCACTCGAATATTTTGCAGCAACGCAAGCGCTCACAGGGACGACCAAGGGCAGCAAAGCTTACAGAACCACCCAGGGTAATGCCATGCAAGACACAGACGACACTTCATCAACCTGCCTTTTCTGCTAATATGGCCGGCTTTCTTTAACAACCCAGGTGAATCGCCCATGCAGCCCATGCTGAATATCGCCCTGCGCGCAGCCCGCAGCGCCGGTGAAATGATTTTCCGCTCGATCGAACGCTTGGACGTCATCTCGGTCGACGAGAAAGATGCCAAGGATTATGTGACCGAGATCGACCGCTCCGCCGAGCAACTGATCATCCAGGCGCTGCGCAAGGCGTATCCGACCCACGGCTTCCTCGGCGAGGAAGGCGGCCTGATCGAAGGCAGCGGCGACGGTGCCGAATACCTGTGGATCATCGACCCGCTGGACGGCACCACCAACTTCATTCGCGGCGTGCCGCACTTCGCCGTCAGCCTGGCCTGCAAATACCGCGGCCGGCTGGAGCATGCGGTGATCATCGACCCGGTACGCCAGGAAGAATTCACCGCCAGCCGCGGCCGCGGCGCCGCCCTCAACGGTCGGCGCCTGCGCGTCAGCTCGCGCAAGAGCCTGGAAGGCGCCCTGCTCGGCACCGGCTTCCCGTTCCGCGATAGCCAGCTCGACAACCTGGAAAACTACCTGGGCATGTTCCGCAACCTGGTTGGCCAGACGGCCGGTGTGCGTCGTGCGGGCGCCGCCAGCCTGGACCTGGCCTACGTGGCCGCAGGCCGTTTCGATGCCTTCTGGGAATTCGGCCTGTCCGAATGGGACATGGCAGCCGGCGCCCTGCTGATTCAGGAAGCAGGCGGTCTGGTCAGCGACTTCACCGGCGGCCACGAATTCCTCGAGAAAGGCCAGATCGTCGCCGGCAACACCAAGTGCTTCAAGGCCGTTCTGACGGCCATCCAGCCGCATCTCTCCGCCTCAATGAAACGCTGATTGCGCGATAAATAAAAAAACCGGCCAATGGCCGGTTTTTTATTACCCAGAAAAAAGCGCCCCACGGGGCGCTTTTCCATTTGCGGGGTTACTCGGCCGTTTCGGCCAGCATCAACTGCCCGTCCTTGACCGGAATCCGACTGCCCGGATCGCTGTCCATACGCACCCGGCCTTCCTTGCCATCCAGTTGGTACTTGACGTCATAACCGACCACTTTCTCGCTGGTATCGGTCACGGTACGGCAGCGGTTTTCGGTGGCGGTATAGGTGGCGCCGGCCTGCATGTTCTCCTGCACCTTGTTACCGGCATAACCACCACCGACGGCACCGGCCACGGTTGCGATTTTCTTGCCAGTACCGCCACCCACCTGGTTGCCCAGCAAACCACCGACCACCGCACCGATCGCCGTACCGGCAATCTGATGCTGATCCTGCACCGGCTTCTGCCGGGTCACGGTAACGTCCTCACAGACCTCACGCGGCGTCTTGATCGTTTCCTTGACCGGCTGCACGGCCAGAACTTCCGCGTACTCGGGACCACTTACCAAGTTGTAAGTGGCGACCGCACCGCCTGCCGTCACACCGACAGCACCCAGCACAGCACCAACGAGCATTGATTTGTTCATGAGAACTCCTGATTTTCGCTTATTCGGCGCATGGCGCCTGATCTCCAAGCCTTGGACAGGGGCAATGCGCAGCAAGTTCAACACCCGCGCACAGCACCCGCTCAACCAGACTCAGAGGCGGTGAAAATATCGAGCGCCGTCACGAGAGTTTCTTCACAGCGTCTCAGGGCCGCTCGTCAACCTCTTCGGTCGCCACCGGCGGAATCAGATCCTCGACCGTCAGACTCAACCAAATCAGGGTCGCGTTGGAGATATAGATCGATGAATAGGTACCCACCAGCACCCCCACGAACAACGCGAACGCGAAACCGAACAGGTTGTCGCCGCCGAAGACCAGCAGGGCACCCACTGCCAGCAAGGTCGAGATCGACGTAGCCAGGGTGCGCAGCAGGGTTTGTGTGGTGGAGATATTGATGTTCTCGATCAAGTCGGCCTTGCGCAGCACCCGGAAGTTTTCGCGCACCCGATCGAAGACCACGATGGTGTCGTTCAACGAATAACCGATGATCGCCAGCAGCGCCGCCAGCACCGTGAGGTCGAAGGTGATCTGGAAGAACGACAGAATTCCCAGGGTGACGATGACGTCATGCACCAGCGAGACGAAGGCACCCACGGAAAACTTCCACTGAAAGCGGAAAGCCAGGTACAGCATGACCCCACCCAGCGCCAGGAGCATGCCCAGGCCGCCCTGGTCACGTAGCTCCTCACCCACCTGCGGGCCGACGAACTCGACCTTCTTCACTTGGAGCTTGTCGCCTCCCTGTCGCAGCACAGTGGAAATTTTATTGCCCAGATCCGGGTCATCGCCTTGCATACGTACCACCACCTCAGTGGTCGCACCAAAGCTCTGCACCACGGCATCGCCATAGCCGGCGCCCGCCAGATCCTGGCGAATGTTGCCGAGGTCCGCCGGTTGCTCATAGGCCAGCTCGATCTGCGTACCGCCGGTAAAATCAAGACCGAAGTTCAGGCCTTTGATGACCAGACTGCCCAACGCGATAAAGGTCACGAGCAGGGTGAGGACGAGCGCAATCTTGCGCACCCCCATGAAGTTGATTACACGATTCATCTCAGCCCCTCAAATCCACAACTTCTTCAGATCACGCCCGCCGAAGCTCAGGTTGACCATGGCTCGCGTCACCAGAATGGCGGTGAACATCGAGGTGAGAATGCCCAGCGACAGCGTCACCGCAAAGCCCTTGACCGGACCGGTACCCATGGCGAAGAGGATCCCGCCGACCAATAGCGTGGTCAGGTTGCCGTCGATGATCGCCGAGTAAGCGCGATCGAAGCCTTCGTGAATGGCCCGCTGCACCGACATGCCGTTGGCGATTTCCTCGCGAATCCGCGAGAAGATCAGCACGTTGGCATCAACCGCCATACCCATGGTCAGCACGATACCGGCGATCCCCGGCAACGTCAGGGTGGCACTCAGCAGCGACATCAGCGCCAGCAGTAGCACCATATTGAAACCCAGGGCGATGGTCGCCAACACACCAAAGACGCGGTAGATGACAATAATGAACAGCGACACGAACAACATACCCCAGAGCGCGGCATCGACACCCTTGACGATGTTGTCGGCACCCAGGCTCGGGCCGATGGTGCGCTCTTCGGCGAAGTACATGGGCGCCGCCAGGCCGCCGGCACGCAGCAACAACGCCAGTTCGGTCGACTCACCCGGACCATCGAGACCGGTAATGCGGAACTGGCTACCCAGTGGCGACTGGATGGTCGCCAGACTGATGATCTTCTTCTCTTCGATGAAACTCTGGACGGCGACTTCCTGCTCGACGCCATCGACAACCTGGCGCAGGTAACGCACGGTCGGCTTCTGCTCGATGAAGATCACCGCCATGCTGCGCCCGACATTGCTGCGCGTCGCCCGGTTCATCAACTCGCCGCCATGCCCATCCAGACGAATGTTCACCTGCGGACTGCCATTCTCATCGAAGCTGGCCTGGGCGTCGGTCACCTGATCGCCGGTGATGATCAGCTCACGCTCAAGCTGTGCGGGCGGACGCCCCTCCTCGCGGAACTCGAAGGCCTCGGTCGAGGCCCGCGAGGCATCGGGAGCGGCAGCCAGACGGAACTCAAGGTTGGCCGTCTTGCCCAGAATACGCTTGGCCTCGGCGGTGTCCTGCACGCCCGGCAGCTCGACCACGATGCGGTTGGCGCCCTGCCGCTGAACCAGCGGCTCGGCTACACCCAGCTCGTTGACCCGGTTACGCACCGTGGTCAGGTTCTGCTTGATCGAGTATTCGCGGATTTCCGCAAGCTTGGCCTGGCTCAGGGTCAGGCGCAGCACCTGCAAATCGTTACGTTCGACCGTATCCAACTCGAAGTCGGAGAACTCCTTGCGAATCAGGCTCTCGGCCTTTTCCAGGGTCGCCACGTCGACAAAACCCAGCTGAATCGCACCGTTGAGCTCAGGCAGGCTGCGGTAGCGCACGCGCTCCTTGCGCAACACGCTCTTGACCTCACCCTCATAGACCTTGCGCCGCGCATCCAGTGCCTTGTCCATATCCACTTCCAGCAGGAAGTGCACACCACCGGACAAGTCCAGACCCAGCTTCATCGGCCCTGCACCCAGGTTGCGCAACCAATCGGGGGTGGTTTGCGCGAGGTTCAAGGCCACCACGAACTCCTCGCCCAAGGCCTTGCGCACCACATCCTTGGCCGGCAGCTGATCGGCCTGACTGGTCAACCGGAGCAGGCCGGCACGGCCCTGCGCGGCCAGGCTTGAAGCCTTGACCTCAATCCCTGCTGCCTGCAAGGCACGAGTGGCGCGTTCCAGATCGGCCTGCTCGACCTGCATGGCCGTACTGTTGCCGCTGATCTGGATTGCCGGATCGTCTGGATACAGGTTGGGCGCGGAATAAAGAAAGCCGATCGCCAGTACAGCCAGGATCAGCAGGTACTTCCAGAGGGGAAATTTGTTGAGCATGACGCCGCCCGTTATGACGCGGGGCGCCTTAAGCGCCCCGTCGGATGGTAAGAGTGTGCCGCTTAAATCGCTTTCAACGTGCCCTTGGGCAGGGTCGCGGCGATGGCCACTTTCTGAATCTTCAGTTCGACGGTGTCGGACACTTCCAGCACCACGAAGTCATCGCTGACCTTGGTCACTTTGCCGGCGATACCGCCGCTGGTCACGACCTCGTCACCCTTCTGCAAGGTGCCGAGCAGGTTCTTGTGCTCTTTGGCACGCTTGGCCTGGGGGCGCCAGATCATCAGATAGAAGATGACCAGAAAGCCGACCAGAAACACCCATTCGAAACCAGAACCAACCGGACCAGCCGGGGCGGCGCCATCGGCAAATGCCGCAGGGATCAAAAAGCTCATGTAACACTCCTGTTGGAAACCATTTAATAACGTTGATTAGCAGTCCAGCGGCGGGACCGGCAGGCCACGACGGGTATAGAAGGCATCGACAAAGGCCGCCAATGTACCCTGTTGGATAGCCTCGCGCAAACCAGCCATCAGCCGCTGATAGTGCCGTAAGTTGTGGATTGTATTCAGCATGCTGCCCAGCATTTCGCCACATTTATCCAAATGGTGCAGGTAGGCACGGGAGAAATGCTGGCAGGTGTAGCAGTCACAGGTTGCATCGAGCGGCGAATCGTCATGCCGGTGCACCGCATTGCGAATCTTCAACACCCCGGTCTCGACGAACAGATGACCATTGCGCGCATTGCGCGTCGGCATCACGCAATCGAACATGTCCACCCCACGACGCACGCCCTCGACCAGATCCTCAGGCTTGCCCACCCCCATCAGATAGCGCGGTTTATCCGCTGGCAGCTGGGCGGGCAGGTAATTCAGCACGCGGATCATTTCTTCTTTCGGCTCGCCGACCGACAGGCCGCCAATCGCCAGCCCGTCGAAATCCAGCGCATTCAAACCTTCCAGCGAACGCATGCGCAACTCTTCATGCATGCCACCCTGAACGATACCGAACAGCGCCGCCGTATTGTCGCCATGCGCCTCCTTCGAGCGCTTGGCCCAGCGCAGCGACAGCTCCATGGAGCGCTTGGCCACATCGAATTCGGCCGGATAAGGCGTGCACTCGTCGAAGATCATCACGATGTCCGAGCCCAGGTCGCGCTGCACCTGCATCGACTCTTCGGGCCCCATGAACACCTTGGCACCATCCACCGGCGAGGCGAAATACACCCCCTCCTCCTTGATCTTGCGCATCGCCCCCAGGCTGAACACCTGAAAGCCACCGGAGTCGGTGAGGATCGGCCCCTGCCACTGCATGAAGTCATGCAGATCGCCATGACCCTTGATCACCTCGGTGCCCGGCCGCAGCCACAGGTGAAAGGTATTGCCGAGGATCATCTGCGCGCCGATCGCCTCGATGTCGCGCGGCAACATGCCCTTGACCGTGCCATAGGTGCCCACCGGCATGAACGCCGGGGTCTCGACCACACCACGGGGGAAGGTCATGCGCCCGCGCCGCGCCTTGCCATCGGTCGCCAGCAATTCGAAAGACATCCGGCAGGTGCGCGTCATACGTGATCCTCTGGCCCGCGTGGGGCGGGGTTGCGGGTGATGAACATGGCGTCGCCATAACTGAAGAAGCGATACCCTTCGGCGACCGCACTTTTATAGGCTGCCATGGTTTCCGGGTAGCCGGCGAACGCCGAGACCAGCATCAACAAGGTCGATTCCGGCAAATGGAAATTGGTCACCAGGGCATCGACCACATGCAACGGCCGCCCCGGGTAGATAAAGATATCGGTGTCGCCGCTGAACGCCTTGAGCACGCCATCGCGCGCCGCACTCTCCAGCGAGCGCACGCTGGTGGTCCCCACCGCGATCACCCGTCCACCACGGGCACGGCAGGCCGCCACGGCATCGACCACCTCCTGATCGACCTCCAGCCACTCGCTGTGCATGTGGTGATCTTCGATGCGCTCGACCCGCACCGGCTGAAAAGTCCCGGCCCCGACGTGCAGGGTCACGAAGGCGCTGGCAACTCCCATCTCGGCAAGGCTCGCCAGCAACGCCTGATCGAAATGCAGCCCCGCGGTCGGCGCCGCCACCGCACCGGCACGCGCGGCGTAGACGGTCTGATAACGCTCGCGATCGGCGGCATCGTCCGGGCGGTCTATATAAGGAGGCAGCGGCATATGGCCGACCCGCTCGAGCAGCGGCAACACCTCTTCAGCAAAGCGCAACTCGAACAGCGCGTCATGCCGCGCCAGCATCTGCGCCTCGCCACCGCCATCGATCAGAATCGTCGAACCCGGCTTGGGCGATTTGCTCGAACGCACATGGGCCAGGACCCGATGACTGTCCAGCACCCGTTCGACCAACACCTCAAGCTTGCCGCCAGAGGCCTTCTGGCCAAATAGCCGCGCAGGGATCACCCGAGTGTTGTTGAACACCATCAAATCGCCGGGGCGCACATACTCCAGCAGATCACTGAACTGACGGTGCGCCAGCGCACCACTGGGCCCATCCAGCACCAGCAAGCGGCTGGCACGGCGCTCGGCGAGCGGATGGCGGGCAATAAGAGCGTCAGGCAGCTCGAAATCAAAGTCGGCAACGCGCATGTTCGGCAGGGGTCGTCTAGCAGGGCGGCAAAGCTTACCGGAAATAGTGCAATCTGACCACGCAAGTGGATTGACCGAGGCCCAAGGCATCCCTATACTTCGCCGCCATTGTGCCCCGGTGGCGGAACCGGTAGACGCGGCGGATTCAAAATCCGTTTTCGAAAGAAGTGGGAGTTCGAGTCTCCCCCGGGGCACCATATTTAGCGTCAAGCAGCAGCAGAAACGCCCGAAGAGCCGGCCCTAGCGCCGGTTTTTTATTGCCTGCGGCTTCCCTCCCGCCCTTAACGAGCCCACGGAAAGATAAATGGATCGGCGAGTAGATTGAGTTCGAGCTGATAATCCAGCCTCAGCGGAGGCGATTCAAGCAACAGTTTGCAGTGCATGCTCACTCACCGGAGAGCACTGCCAAAACGCCGATTGCAGCCACACGAAAACCCACCGCATCACGCCTGAAACACAGGCCTGGCGGGGTTGGCATTTGTGTTTGAGTTAGCGTAGAGTATTTTCCACTGTGTTTGCATGGGTCGCCGTAAATCGTGGCCTGGTGCAGTAGATCGTCCCGATCCGCTACATCCCGCTCGACGTCGCATTACTCCTTGCAACCAGTCTCAGCCCTCTATCGCTGGAGGCTGTTATTAACTAAAGCTGCAAGGAAATAAGACATGTCGAATCGTCAGCACGGTACCGTTAAGTGGTTTAACGACGAGAAAGGTTTTGGCTTCATCACGCCAGAGAGCGGCCCGGATCTATTCGTGCATTTTCGCGCGATCGAGGGCAGCGGCTTCAAGAGCCTGAAAGAAGGCCAGAAAGTCAGCTTCGTTGCCGTCCAAGGTCAAAAAGGCATGCAGGCCGACCAGGTTCAAGCCCAGGAATAACCCTGCTGTTTTGAACAACCCCTGATGGCAACGTCGGGGGTTTTTTTATGCTTACGACTACCGCGAATCGCACCCTCAAGTCTCAGCGCCTTATTGCATATCGAGCCCAACATGCCTAAACATCTGCTGCGCCCGCAGGGTGACTTCCCTTCTGCAGGACTTCCCCGTCGCCTCGCGGCGATGTTCTACGATTTTCTGCTGTGCCTGGCCTTGCTGATCGTCGTGACCTTTGCCTACAAGCTCGCCCTGATGGGCTTTTACGGCGAAGAGCAGCTCAAGCAGCTCTCCGATGCCGGCGCACTGGATGGCGATCCCTTGCTGTCCACCCTGCTCGTCCTCAGCCTGTTTGGTTTCTTCAGCAAATTCTGGACGCACAGCGGCCAAACCCTGGGCATGCAGGTATGGGGCATTCGCATCCAGAACGCCGACGGCACGGCCATCAGCCTCTGGCAGGCATTACTGCGCTTTCTGGTCGCCATCGCCTCCTGGCTGGGCCTGGGCCTGGGGTTTTTCTGGGTGCTCTGGGACAAGGACAAACGCAGCTGGCACGACATCTACTCCGCCAGCCGCACCGTGCAGTTGCCGAAGAATATCCATAAGAAATAAGGCTGGACAGACACGTAGCCCGCCTGGATGCATAGGGCAGGCGCCAGCGCAATCCGGGGCCGCCGCCATCCCGGATTGCGCCAAGGCTTATCCGGGCTACGAAACTGGGACGAGGACAAGCGCAGCTGGCATGACATCTACTCCGCCAGCACGCACCCCGCAGTTGCCGAAGAATATCCACAAGGACAATCCGTAGAAACGAACAAGCCGGCTCAGCGCCGGCTTTTTATCGACTGCGGCAACTAGCCCGCGCGGCGCAACAGCCAGACACCGGCCAAGGCGCAAACCGCCGCGGGAATCAGTACGGCGAACAGCGGCGAAAAACCGAACACCAGGCTGGAAGGCCCGAGCAGGTCCTGGGCGATGCGAAACACGAAGCCCACGACCACGCCGGTGAAGACCCGCTGGCCTAGGGTCACCGAGCGCAAGGGACCGAAGATGAAGGAAATGGCCAGCAACACCAGCGCGGCAGTCACCGCCGGCTGCAAGACCTTGTTCCAGAACGCCAGCCAATACTGACCATTGTTCAAGCCCTGCTCGGCCAGGTAATGGATATAGCGCCATAACCCGGTTATCGATAGCGCGTCAGGCTCGAGCACCACAGTGCCGAGCAACTGCGGGGTCAACTCGACATCCCAGCGTTCATTCGGTGTCTTTACCACTTCGGTACTGCGCTCACGAAAATGCGTGGTCGCCACATTCTCCAGCTGCCAGTGATCGCCCTGATACTGCGCGCGCCGGGCAAAGCTGGAAGACAACATGTGGCGCTGATCGTCGAAGCGGTAGCGGGTGACACCAAACAAGACGCCATTGGGTTGCACCGCATTGATGTGCACGAACTCATCGCCCTGGCGATGCCACAAGCCGCGCCTGGAGCTCTGCGCCTCGCCACTGCCCTGAGCCATGGCGCGATCAGCCTGAGCCTGGCTTTCGCTCCAGGGCGCCAGGTATTCGCCGATCAGAATGCCGGCCAGCATCAATACCAGCATCGGCTTCATCACCGCCCAGACGATGCGCCCGATCGACACCCCGGCGGCGCGCATGATGGTCAGCTCGCTGTTGCTGGCCAGACTGCCCAGACCGATCAGGCAACCGATCAAGGCCGCCATCGGCAGCATCTCGTAGACGCGCCGCGGCAGGGTCAGAAAGACGTACCAGGCCGCCTCCTGCAAACCGTAATTGCCCTCGACATCGCCCATCTCGTCGATAAAGGCGAACAGCAATGCCAGGCCAACGATGACCCCCAGAACCGTGAGAATGGCGAAAAACACCTGGGTGCCGATGTAGCGATCCAATCTAAGCATGAGCCACCTCCGCCCCGGCGCGGCGACTCGCCCACTTCAGGCGTAACGGCTCCCAATAGAGCAACACCAGACCAATCAACAGAAATACTCCATGCACCCACCACAACCCCAACGCCTGGGGGATTCGCCCTTTATCCAGGGCACTACGCGCAGCGATCAGCAGCGCCAGGTACGTCATATACAGGAGAATGGCCGGCAGCAGCTTGAGAAAGCGGCCTTGCCGCGGATTGACCCGCGACAGCGGCACCGCCAGCAGGGTCACGATGAACACCAGCAGCGGCAGCGACAGGCGCCACTGCAGTTCGGATTGCAAGCGCGGATTGTCACTACCGATCAGGTCACGGGTCGGCACGGCCTCACGCTCACTGATTTCGCCACTGACCGACGGCTTGGGCAGCAGCACGCCATAGGTGTCGTACTGGATCGCCCGGTAGTCGGCCTGACCCGGGTTGCCGTCGTAACGGTAACCGTTCTGCAGAATCAGATAGCGACTGCCATCGGCCTGAATTTCCTGGCGCCCGCTTTCCGCCACCAGCACGGTGATGCCGCGCTCCTTGTCGCCCTCGCGGGAAAAGCGCTTCTCGGAGATGAAGATGCCGGCCAACTCACCGCGATCTGGCGACAGCTCCTTGGTAAAAGTCACCCGCGAACCCTCCCGCATGGCCTGGAAACGCCCCGGCACCAGGGTATCGAACTCGGTCAGGGCATCCTGCTCATTGAGAATCCTTGCCACCTGCGCCACACCCTGCGGCGCCAGGCCCATGCTCAACCAGGCCACCAACAGGGCCACCAGCAAGGCCGGCGCCAGGCTGTAGACCAGCAAACGCTGCCGACTCATGCCCGTGGCCGAGAGCACCGTCATCTCGCTGTCGAGGTAGAGCCGGCCGTAGGCCATAAGGATGCCGAGGAACAGCCCCAGCGGCAGGATCAGTTGCAGGAACCCCGGCAGGCGGAAGACCATGATCATGAACAGCACGCCCGGGTCCAGCAATCCCTGGGCCGCCTGCGCCAGGTACTTGATGAAACGGCCACTCATTATGATCACCAGCAGTACGGCACTCATCGCACTCAAGGTAACCAGCACTTCACGAGACAAATAACGGAACACGATCAAACCAGACACTCCAGGGTTGTCAGGCTCAGGCGGCTACGATCACACTAGCCGCACTGTTTGCCGGTTCGCACACAGACGAACCATCGAAAAAATAACCGGCATTATCCTGCAATAACGCCTCATTGTCTTGGGAACACCACGCCATGGAATTTATTGTCAAAAGCGCTCGTCCGGAAACCTTGAAAACCGCCACCCTGGTCATTGCCGTCGGCGAAGGCCACAAGCTCGGTGAAACGGCGAAAGCAATTGATAACGCCAGCGCCGGGGCGATCAGCGCCCTGCTCAAGCGCGGCGATCTCGCCGGCAAACTTGGCCAGACCCTGCTCGCGCACAACCTGCCCAATCTCAAGGCCGAGCGCGTACTGCTGGTCGGCAGTGGCAAGGAGGCTGAACTGTCAGACCGCCAGCTGCGCAAAATGCTCACTGCCGTGTATGGCGTATTGAAGACCCTGGGCGGCAGCGATGCGCTGCTGGCCCTCGGCGACGTCCAGGTCAAAGGCCGCGACGCCTACGGCAAAGCCCGCCTGATCGTCGAAAGCCTGGCCGATGGCGGCTATCAGTTCGATCGTTTCAAGAGCGAGAAGGCCGGCGCCAAGGCCTTGAACAAGCTGACCCTGCTCAGCGCCAAGGCCGATCAGGCCGAGGTCGAGCGCGCGGCCAAGCATGCCCAGGCGATTGCCCGCGGCATGGCGTTCACCCGCGATCTCGGCAACCTGCCGCCGAACCTGTGCCACCCCAGCTACCTGGCCGAAGAGGCCAAGACCCTGGGCAAGACCTACAAGAACCTCAAGGTCGAGATTCACGACGAGAAAAAGCTCAAGGAACTGGGCGCCGGTGCCTTCCTCGCCGTGGCCCAGGGCAGCGACCAGCCACCGCGGCTGATCGTGCTCAACTACCAGGGCGGCAAGAAAACCGACAAACCCTTCGTCCTGGTCGGCAAGGGCATCACCTTCGACACCGGCGGCATCAGCCTCAAGCCCGGCCAGGGCATGGACGAGATGAAGTACGACATGTGCGGCGCCGCCAGCGTGTTCGGCACCCTCAAGGCCGTGCTCGAACTGCAGCTGCCAATTAACCTGGTGTGCCTGCTGGCCTGCGCCGAGAACATGCCCAGCGGCGGCGCCACCCGTCCCGGCGACATCGTCACCAGCATGAGCGGGCAGACCGTGGAGATCCTCAACACCGACGCCGAAGGCCGTCTGGTGCTGTGCGACACGCTGACCTACGCCGAACGCTTCAAGCCGCAAGCGGTGATCGATATCGCCACCCTCACCGGCGCCTGCATCGTCGCCCTGGGCAGCCACACCTCGGCCCTGATGGGCAACGACGACGACCTGCTGCAGCAGCTCCTCAAGGCCGGCCAGGCCGCTGACGACCGCGCCTGGCAGTTGCCGCTGTTCGACGAATACCAGGAACAGCTCGACAGCCCCTTCGCCGACATCGCCAACATCGGCGGACCGAAAGCCGGCAGCATCACCGCCGGCTGCTTCCTCTCGCGCTTCGCCAAGAAGTACCACTGGGCGCATCTGGACATCGCCGGCACCGCCTGGATCAGCGGCGGCAAGGAAAAAGGCGCCACCGGCCGGCCAGTGCCGCTGCTGACTCAATACCTGCTGGATCGTTGCCCGGCGTGACCTCCCCCGTGTGGAAGCGGCTGGGCGGCACTCCGCTTCAGCCGCGACCGGGCGTAAGCTCGTCAGCCATTCGCGGCTAAAGCCCCTCCCACACAGGCCCTGTCCATGAATGCCCCCATGCCCCGAATAGAATTCTACGTATTGTCCTCCGCCGCCCCGGCAGACCGCCTGCGCGCCGCCTGCCAACTGGCGATGAAAGCCTGGCGCCATGGCCTGCCGGTGTTTCTGCGCGGGTGCGACAGCGCGCAATGCACGGCGCTCGACGAACTTCTCTGGCATTTCAAGGCCGAAGCCTTTGTGCCGCACAATTTGCACCAGGACGACCCGCAAGCGCCGGTAGTGATTGGCCTGGATGAGCAGCCGAACACCCGGCAAGGCGTGCTGATCAACCTGAACCCGAGCCTTTCGCCCTTTGTCGAACACTTCAGCCGGGTGATCGAGATCGTCAACCAAGAACCCGATCTATTGACCGCCTGCCGGGATAATTTCCGTAGTTACCGCCAGCGCGGCTATGATCCGCAACGAGTCGAACTTTAAGTTCCGCACCATGGACACACCAAAACCGCCGCAAAAACCCACCCACCTGCTGGACGACCTCGAGTCGATCCGCCAGCTGCTGGGCGAAGAAAACCTCGATCCGCCACTGCTGACCGACTCGATCGACCCGGACAGCATCCCCCTGCTCTCGGACATCGTCACCCCGCCGTCGGCACCGCCTCATCCGCCAGTCGCCGAGCCCGCCCCGGCGCGCCAGGCTACGCCCCTGCGCAGCAGCATCCAGCAAACCCTCAGCCGCGACAGCGAGTTGAACCGCCTGGACAACGAACTGCGCGCCGCCGCCGAGCTGATCCTGCAGGATGTGATCGACGACTTCGTGCCGCAGATCGAAGCCGAACTCAAGCGTCGCCTGCAAGCCCGCCTGACCCGCCTGCTGCCGCCGCGCAAGTAACAACACCCGTAGCCCGGATAAGCCTTGGCGCAATCCGGGATGGTGACGCCCCCGGATTGCATCCGGGCTACGGGCTGATCGGCCCCACCAGTCCGCAACTCCCAGCCCGGCCTTACGTCCCGCGCACCTTCCCCGCTATACTTGCCGGCTTTTCCGATCAGCCGTCATAAGGGTCCCGCCGCGCATGGACAAGACCTACCAGCCGCACGCCATTGAAACCGCCCTGTACCAGAACTGGGAGGCGAACAACTATTTCGCTCCGCAGGGGTCGGGCCAGCCTTACACCATCATGATCCCGCCGCCGAATGTCACCGGCAGCCTGCACATGGGCCATGGTTTCAATAACTCGATCATGGATGCGCTGATCCGTTTCCGCCGCATGCAGGGCCGCAAAACCCTGTGGCAACCGGGCACCGACCACGCCGGCATCGCCACGCAGATGGTGGTCGAGCGCCAACTGGCTGCCGAGGGCATTGGCCGTCACGACCTGGGCCGGGAGAAATTCCTCGAGAAGGTCTGGGAGTGGAAGGAACAATCCGGCGGCACCATCACCCGGCAGATCCGTCGCCTGGGCAGCTCGGTGGACTGGTCGCGCGAGCGTTTCACCATGGACGACGGCCTGTCCGAAGCGGTCAAGGAAGCCTTCGTGCGCCTGCACGAAGATGGCCTGATCTACCGCGGCAAGCGCCTGGTCAACTGGGACACCAAGTTCCACACCGCGATCTCCGATCTGGAAGTGGAAAACCACGACGAGAAAGGCAGCCTGTGGAACCTGCGTTACCCGCTGGCCGACGGCCACAAGACGGTTGACGGCAAGGACTACCTGATAGTCGCCACCACCCGCCCGGAAACCATGCTCGGCGACAGCGCGGTGGCGGTTAACCCCCACGACGAACGCTACCAGGCGCTGATCGGCACCTTCGTCGAGCTGCCGCTGGTTGGCCGACGCATCCCGATCATCGCCGACGATTATTGCGATCCCGAATTCGGCACCGGCTGCGTGAAGATTACCCCGGCCCACGACTTCAACGACTACGAAGTCGGCAAGCGCCACAACCTGCCGCTGATCAACATCTTCGACCAGGACGCCGCGGTGCTGGCCACTGCCCAGGTATTCAACGTCGACGGCAGCGTCAACAACCAAGTCGACGGCAGCCTGCCGGGCGAATACGCCGGTCTGGATCGCTTCGAGGCGCGCAAACAGATAGTCGCCGCCTTCGAGGCCGCCGGCCTGCTGGAAGGCATCGACGATCACGCCCTGAAGGTGCCGAAAGGCGACCGCTCCGGCACCATCATCGAGCCGTGGCTGACCGACCAGTGGTACGTCTCTACCAAGCCGCTGGCCGAGCCGGCGATCAAGGCCGTGGAAGACGGCGCGATCCAGTTCGTGCCCAAGCAGTACGAGAACATGTACTTCAGCTGGATGCGCGACATCCAGGACTGGTGCATCAGCCGCCAACTGTGGTGGGGCCACCGCATTCCGGCCTGGTACGACGAAGCCGGCAACGTCTATGTCGGCCGCGACGAAGCCGAAGTACGCGCCAAGCACAACCTCGGCGAGCAGCCGCTGCGCCAGGACGAAGACGTCCTCGACACCTGGTTCAGTTCCGGCCTGTGGACCTTCTCCACCCTCGGCTGGCCGCAGCAGACCGAATTCCTCAAGACCTTCCACCCCACCGACGTGCTGGTCACCGGCTTCGACATCATCTTCTTCTGGGTCGCGCGGATGATCATGCTGACCCTGCACCTGGTGAAGAACGACGACGGCACGCCGCAAGTGCCGTTCAAGACCGTCTACGTCCACGGCCTGGTGCGCGACGGCCAGGGCCAGAAAATGTCCAAGTCCAAGGGCAACGTGCTCGACCCACTGGACATCGTCGACGGTATCGAGCTGGAAGCCCTGGTGGCCAAGCGCACCAGCGGCATGATGCAGCCCAAGCTGGCGGAAAAAATCGCCAAGCAGACCCGCGCCGAGTTCCCCGACGGCATTGCCGCCTACGGCACCGACGCCCTGCGCTTCACCAACCTGGCGCTGGCCTCCACCGGCCGCGACATCAAGTTCGACATGGGCCGGGTCGAGGGCTACCGCAACTTCTGCAACAAGATCTGGAACGCCGCCAACTTCGTCATCGAGAACACCGATGGCCAGGACTGCGGGGTGAATGGCGAGCCGGTCGAACTGTCCTCGGTGGACCGCTGGATCATCTCGGCCCTGCAGCGCACCGAGGCGGAAGTCACCCGCCAGCTCGACGCCTTCCGCTTCGATCTGGCCGCGCAAGCGCTCTACGAATTCATCTGGGACGAGTACTGCGCCTGGTACCTGGAGCTGGTCAAGCCGGTGCTATGGGACGAAAACGCCGCCATCGAGCGTCAGCGCGGCACCCGTCGCACCCTGGTGCGCGTACTGGAAGTGGCCCTGCGTCTGGCCCATCCGTTCATGCCCTTTATCACCGAAGAAATCTGGCAGAGGATCAAGGGCCAAACGGGCGCCAGTGGTGAGACCATCATGCTGCAGGCCTGGCCGGTGGCCGTTGAGTCCCGCATCGACGCCGCCGCCGAAGGCGATATCGAGTGGGTCAAGCAGCTGATGCTCGGCCTGCGGCAGATCCGTGGCGAGATGAAGATCTCCATGGCCAAGCGCATCGATATCATCCTGCAGAACGCCAGCGACGAGGACCTGCGCCGCCTGGCCGACAACGCGCCGCTGCTGAACAAGCTGGCCAAGCTGGAATCGGTGCGCGTGCTGGGCGCCTCCGAAGAGGCGCCGATGTCCGCCACCGCCCTGGTTGGCGACATGCAGGTACTGGTGCCGATGGCCGGCTTGATCGACAAGGACGCCGAACTGGCACGCCTGGACAAGGAAATCCAGCGCCTGGAAGGTGAAGTCAAACGGGTCGGCGGCAAGCTCAACAATGAAGGCTTCGTCGCCAAGGCGCCAGCCGAGGTGCTCGACAAGGAGCGCGCCAAGCTGGCCGAAGCTGAACAGGCCCTGGGCAAGCTGGTCGTACAGCGCGAGCGCATCGCCAGCCTGTAAGCAATATTCCAGCTGCAAAATCCAAGCCCGCCGTCGCCAGATCGCGGGCTTTTTCGTTGCGCCAGCCCGCCGGTTTGGTGCCGCGCCGGCGAACCAAGGGTGCACGGCCCACGGCAAACCGGGATTCCATTCTTGTCGGGCGTCAAGGCGCTGCGACATTTAGTCACAATTTACGCCTCCAAGGCATCCGACACCTTCCAGTCGCCCGTCTATTGGTGCATCCTGCCGCCCATTATTTTTCTAACCATTTCAAACCTCAAACCTCTGACTGGAAACCTCGCCTATGTATGCCTATGTGCTTATGGCCGCGATCTTCGTGCTCGGCTATCTATGCATCGCCTTCGAACACCCCCTGAAAATCGACAAGGCCGCCTCGGCCATCCTCACCGCCGTCATCTGTTGGACGGTACTGGTGTTGGGAGCCGACAGCATCCTGCCGCTACTGGGAGAGAACTCGGGCCACGAAGTCACGACCGAACTGCGTCACCACCTCGGTGAAGTATCGGAGATCCTGTTCTTCCTGATGGGTGCCATGACCATCGTCGAGCTGATCGACGCCCACGAAGGCTTCAAGGTCATCACCGACCGCATCCGCACCAACAAGCGCGTGCACCTGCTGTGGATGATCGGCTTCATTACCTTCTTCCTCTCCGCCGCCCTGGACAACCTGACCACCACCATCGTCATGGTTTCCCTGCTGCGCAAGCTGATCAAGGACAAACACGAGCGCTGGTTCTATGCCGGTATCGTGGTGATTGCCGCCAACGCCGGCGGCGCCTGGTCGCCGATCGGCGACGTGACCACCACCATGCTGTGGATCGGCAACCAGATCACCGCCAGTGGCATCATCGCCCAGCTGTTCCTCCCCAGCCTGGTCTGCCTGCTGGTGCCGCTGATCTTCCTCAGCCTGACCATGAAGGGCGAATTCGAGCGCCCGGTGGTGAAGCAAACCAGGGCGGAGCGCCGCGACCCGACCACCCCGTTCGAGCGCAATCTGGTGTTCATCCTCGGCATCGGCGCATTGCTGTTCGTCCCGGTGTTCAAGACCGTCACCCATCTGCCGCCGTACATGGGCATCCTGTTCGGCCTCGGCATCCTCTGGGTGGTCACCGAAATACTGCACCGCGGCAAGAATGAAGAAGACAAGCACCCGCTGTCAGTAGTCGGCGTACTGCGCAAGATCGACATTACCAGCGTGCTGTTCTTCCTCGGCATCCTGCTCGCTGTCTCCAGCCTGGCCACCGCCGGCCACCTGACCCAGGTCGCCAACGCGCTGAAGGAAAGCCTGGGCAACGTCTACACCATCAACATCGCCATCGGCCTGCTGTCCTCGGTGGTCGACAACGTGCCGCTGGTGGCCGGTGCCATGAAGATGTACCCGCTGGTCAACCCCGAGACGCTGGCGGCAGCCAGCAACGATGGCTGGCTGGGCAACTTCGTGGTCGATGGCACCTTCTGGGAAATGCTGGCCTACTGCGCCGGCACCGGCGGTAGCTGCCTGATCATCGGCTCGGCGGCCGGCGTGGCGGCCATGGGCATGGAGAAGATCAACTTCATCTGGTACCTGAAGAAGATCAGCCTGCTAGCCCTGCTCGGCTACCTGGCCGGCGCGGCGACCTATATCGGCATCGCCACCCTGGTCTGACAGTCGATAGCCGCTTAGGCTGAGGGTGTGTCCGCATAGCGGCGCACCCTTAGCACTGGAGCCTCGACCGATGGACGTAAGCAAAACCAAAACCAGCTTCTACCGCCGCCTCTATGTGGCCTGGCTGATCGACAGTGGCAGCGCCAACAGCGTGCCGGCCCTGATGGCCGCCACCGGCATGCCCAGACGCACCGCCCAGGACACCCTGAGCGCACTGGCCGATCTGGATATCAACTGCGTCTTCGTCCAGCAGGTGGGCGAGCGCAACAACGCCGGGCATTACGCCATTCGCGACTGGGGCGCAATCGACCCGCAGTGGATCGCCGCCAACCTCACGCGGATCAAAGCCATACTCGCTTACCCCTGAGCAAGAGTCTCGCCATGCGCAGCTCCCATCGACTGTTACTGGTGCTCCTGTTTCTCCTGAGCCTGTTCCTGCTGTTCGAGGCCCTGGGTATCCGCGCCCGGTTCAACCTGCAAACCCTGCAGGACTTGATCCTGATGCACCCGGTCAGCGGCCTGCTGCTGTTCATCCTGCTGTTCGCCCTGGGCAACCTGATCCAGATTCCCGGCTGGATTTTCCTCGCCGCCGCGGTGCTGGCGCTGGGCCGGGTTTATGGCGGCATCGCCACCTACCTGGCTGCCATCGTCTCCTGCATGGCCACCTTCCTGACCATCCGCTACCTGGGCGGCAACGCTTTGCGCGAACTCGACAGCCGCCTGGCCCAGCGCCTGCTGGCTGGCCTCGACCGCCACCCGCTGGCCAGCATCATCGCCCTGCGCACGCTGTTCCAGACGGTGCCGGCACTGAACTACAGCCTCGCCCTGTCCGGCGTGCCTTTTCCCACCTACCTGCTCGGCACCCTGCTCGGCCTGCCGCTGCCGATCGCGCTGTACTGCCTGTTCTTCGATTACCTGGCGAGGTGGCTGGATATCGCTTAGCCGGCCCTGACTCTGCGCATCACGGCATCGAGCACACGCTTTTCCAGCACGGCCGCAGCAGCTATGGGAAAATGCCGCGCTCCGCCCCTGTCGAAAGCGCCAGCATGTCATCGCCGAACAAACGCCCCAGCCGTAAATCCGCCGCTCCGCGCCCTGCTCCGAGCAAGCCCGGCACTGGCACGCCCGATGCCAGCAAGGGCCAGTTGCACCCGCGCAATCGCCACCAGGGCCGTTACGACTTCCCCGCGCTGATCAAGGCCAGTCCGGAGCTGGCGGCCTTTGTGATCATCAACCCCTATGGCAATGAGAGCATCGACTTCGCCAACCCGGCGGCGGTCAAGGTGTTCAACCGGGCGCTACTCAAGCAGTTCTACGGCATCGCCCACTGGGATATTCCGGCCGATTACCTGTGCCCACCGATTCCGGGGCGCGCCGATTACCTGCACTACCTGGCCGACCTGCTGGCCAGCAGCAATGGCGGCGAGATACCCCGTGGCGCCCAGGTGCATGCACTGGATATCGGCGTGGGCGCCAACTGCATCTACCCGCTGCTGGGCAACCGCGAGTACGGCTGGCAGTTTCTCGGCGCGGATATCGCCGCCAGCGCCATAGCCGCGGCCAAGGCCATAGTGCAGGCCAACTCCGGCTTGGCCGGCGCCATCGAACTGCGCCAGCAGCAGGACGCCGGGCATATTTTCCAGGGATTGCTGCACAGCGCTGAGCGCTTCGACCTGAGCCTGTGCAACCCGCCGTTCCACGCCAGCGCGGAAGAGGCCAGCAGCGGCAGCAAACGCAAATGGCGCAACCTGGGCAAGCTCGACCCCAAGCGCAAACTGCCGGTGCTGAATTTCGGCGGCCAAGCGGCCGAGCTGTGGTGCCCGGGCGGCGAAGCAGCCTTTGTCAGCCGTTTGATCGCGGAAAGCGCCGAGGTCAGCCAGCAGGTGTTGTGGTTCAGCAGCCTGATCTCCAAGGCGAGCAACCTGCCCGGCGTCTACGCCGCCTTGAAACAGGCCGGTGCGCTCGAGGTGCGCACCGTGGAAATGGCCCAGGGGCAGAAGCAGAGCCGCTTCGTTGCCTGGACCTTCCTCACGCCGCAGCAACGCCAGGACTGGCGGCAAGCACGCTGGAAGTAGAGCCGTGGTCAGCCAAGCGCACCTCGCGCTACCATGCGCCCCTTTCGAACTTCACACGCAGGAGATATCCCATGCCGTTCAGCGACTACCGCCCACCCGTTGCCCAACTTCTGGCGCTGGGCGACCCGCTCGATGAGCAAAACGAGATTTCTTACCGGCAACTCGGCCTGAGCGAAGCCGATGTGCCGGAACTCTGTCGCCTGGCCCAGACCACCGCCCGCTATGACGACGAGGCCGACGACCTCGAAGTCTATGCTTGCGTGCATGCCTGGCGTGCCCTCGGCGAGCTGCGGGCAGAGGCCGCCATCGACACCCTGATCGGCGAGTTCCGCCACGCCGAAATGGACGACTGGGTGTCGGAAGAACTGCCGACGACCCTCGGACGGATCGGACCGGTCGCGATTGCCCCCCTCACGGCCTATCTCGGGAACGACGACAACAATACCTGGGCACGTGTCACTGCCATAGCATCCCTGACCGCGATCGCCCAGGCCTTCCCCGAAAGCCGCGATCGCTGCGTCACCATTCTCAGCGACACTCTGTCCCGCTTTGCCGAGCAAGACGATTGCCTCAATGCCCTGCTGATCGGCGAGCTGTGCACTCTCGCGGCAGTCGAGGCTGCACCCTTGATGGAGCAGGCCTTCGCCGCCGATGCAGTCGATACGACCGTAATGGGCGACTGGGAGGATGTACGGATCGAGCTGGGTCTGCTGCAGCAGCGCCTGACCCCCAGACCCAATTACTACGGCTTCAGCCTGCCCAACTCCGGAGAGTCGGCGCCCGCGCTGCGTAAACCCGCCGCCGGCAAGGTGAAGAAGGTCAAGCGCAAGCAGCAGGCGAAATCCCGCCAGCGCAACCGCAAGAAGAAGTGAGAGGTAGGGCGGGTGCAACCCACCGGGCCCTGTTGACCTGGCGGGTTGCACCCGCCCTACGGGGTTTTCCCGGATTGCATCCGGGCTACGCAATTGCCGTCTACTTTGCCTGGCGGGTTCCCGGCGCACGCCGTTGCAACTGCTCGAACAGGCTGTCGACCGCCACGGCCAGCAGGCCGATCAGGATCGCACCCTGCAGGATGAAGGCCGTGTTGCCGGTCACCAGCCCCGAGATCACCGGGTCGCCCAGGGTACTGGCGCCGATGGTGGAGCCGATGGCCGCGGTGGCGATGTTGATGGTCACCGAGGTACGGATGCCGGCCAGGATAACGTTCAGGGCCAGCGGCAACTCCACCCGCCAGAGCACCTGCAGCGGCGCCATGCCCATGCCGCGCGCCGCCTCCAGCACCGCCGGATCGATGCCGCGCAGGCCCGCCAGGCTGTTGCGCAGGATCGGCAACAGACCATAGAGCATCAGGGCGAACAGGGTCGGCCCGCTGCCGAAGCCAAGCGCCGGCACCGCCAGGGCCAGCACCGCCACCGGCGGTATGGTCTGGCCGATCGAGGCAACCTGGCTGACCAGCGGCAGAAAATCCGCGCCCCAGCGCCGGGTCACCATGATCGCCGCGCCCACCCCGAGCAGGCTGGAGACGCAGGCCGCCAGCGCCACCAGCAGCAGATGGCTGCCGAGCAGGTCGATAAAGGCGGCGCGGCCGTAGATCACCGTGTGGCTGTCCGGCTCGATCAGGCGAAACAGCCCGTCCAGCTCGGCCAGCCCCAGCGCCGCCGCCAGCAGCAGGGCCAGCCACAGCAGCGGCGACCAGCAACCGCTCAGGCGCCCAGACGAACCCGCCATCACTCGGGCCGACTCATCAGCGCATCCAACTGCAGCACACCGATTTGCTGGCCCTGCTCATCGACCACCGGCAGGCTGCTGCAGCGGTGCCAGAGCATCAGCGACAACGCCTGGCGCAGGGTGTCCGTGGCTTTGATCCTGGGGCCGTCGACCGCTGCAGCGGCCGTGGCCAGCGTCTGCATCAGCGCCGCCACGCGCAGCAGCCCGGCCTGCTTGAGGCCGCGCTCCTGGCCGCCGAGCAGGTTCTCGACAAAGGCATTGGCCGGGTTGGCCAGCAGCGCCTGCGGACTGTCCTGCTGGACGATTCGGCCCTTGTCCATCACCACGATGCGGTTGGCCAGCTTGAGCGCCTCGTCCATGTCATGGGTGACGAAGACGATGGTCTTGCGCACCTGCGACTGGATGCGCAACAGCTCGTTCTGCAGGCTCTCGCGGGTGATCGGGTCGAGTGCGCCGAAGGGTTCGTCCATCAGCAGGATGTCCGGGTCGCCGGCCAGGGCGCGAGCCACGCCGACCCGCTGGGCCTGGCCGCCCGACAGCTGGCTGGGGTACTTGTCGGCGAACTCGGCCGGCGCCAGCTCGAGCAACTGCAGCAATTCCTCGACCCGCTGGCGGATGCGTGCGGCCGACCAACCGAGCAGGCGGGGCACCACGGCGATGTTGCGCGCCACCGTCCAGTGCGGAAACAGGCCGGTACTCTGAATCGCATAGCCGATGCCGCGACGCAGTTGCTGCGGGTCGATCCGTTCGATGTCCCGGCCATCGATGCGGATGCTGCCGGCCGAGTGCGCGATCAGGCGGTTGATCATGCGCAGGGTGGTCGACTTGCCGCAGCCCGAGGTGCCGACCAGCACGCACAGTTCGCCGGTTTGCACGGTCAGGCAGATATCGTCCACCGCCCGGGTCTGGTCAAACAGCTTGCTGACGTTGTTCAGCTCGATCATCGTCTCGCTCCAGCGTCAAAATGCTCGGCCAACAGGCTGAACAGGCCGTCCGCCAACAGCGCCAGGACGATGATGGGTAAGGCGCCGAGGATGATCAGGTCCATCGCCGACTGCCCCAGGCCCTGAAAGATAAAGGTGCCGAAGCCTCCCGCGCCGATCAGCGCCGCCACCGCCGTCAGGCCGATCGCCTGAATGCTGGTGACCCGCACGCCTTCGATGATCAACGGCATGGCCAGTGGCAGGCGCACCTGGAGGAACACCTGGGCGGGGCTCATGCCCATGCCGCGGGCTGACTCGATCACGCCAGCCTCGACTTCCTGCAAGGCGACGCAGGTGTTGCGCACGATCGGCAGCAGGCTGTAGGCGATCAGGGCGAGCAGCGCCGGCGCCCAGCCGATACCGCGGATATTCAGCTGCTGGAGCAGGGGAAACTGCGCCGACAGGTAACTCAGCGGTGCGATCAACAGACCGAACAGCGCCAGGCTGGGGATGGTCTGGATAAAACTCAGCAGGCCGATACTGCCCTTTTGCGCCCGCGGATAGCGCTGCAGCAACAGGGCGATGGCGCCGCCGAACAGCAGGCTCAAACCCACCGCCGCGCCCACCAGGCTCAGGTGGCTAGACAAGGCAGCGGCGAACTGGCTGCGGCGCGACTGGTACTCGCGCAGCAACGCCAGCGGCTCCAGCCAATCCTGCTGGGCCAGCCAGCCCAGCAGCACAGCCAGGGCGACGGCACTGCCGAGCAGCCAGACGCGCGACAGACGCAGGCGCTGCTGCAGCTCGATCAGCAGCAAGCCGAGCAGGAACAGCAGACTCCAGCAACCGGCGCCAAGGCCGACCCGCGCGTAGGGCAGGTCCGCGCCTATGTGGCGCTCGATGCTCCAGGCCAGACTCGCGGGTAATTGCAGCAACAGCAGCAGCACGATCGCCAGGATCGGCCAGTAGCCCGGACGCGGCGGCCGCAGCGCCAGCAACGCGCAGGCCAGCAGCAACCCCGTGAGCAGCAGCGCCCAGACCGGCCCCAGAGCGGCCAGCAGTCCCAGTCCACTACCCGGAGCGATGCGGTTGGGCTGGATGCTGACGAAATCCAGGCTCCACAGCAGTGCCAGCGCCAGTAGCGCCAGCACCGGGATGACTCTATTGCTCCGTAGTGGCAGGCTCATGCCGGCATCATTGGCCCAGGCTGTCGAGGAACGCCGCCGCCACTTGCGCCGGCTCGGCGCCCTGCACCGCCACCTCGCCATTGAGCCGTTGCAGGGTCTGCAGATCCAGGGCGGCGAAGATCGGCTGGAGAATCCCGGCGATCTGCGGGTAGGCCTCGAGTACGTCCGCACGCACCACGGGTGCCGGCTGATAAACCGGCTGCACGCCGCGGGTGTCTTCCAGCACCAGCAGGTCGAGGGCGCTCAGGCCGCCATCGGTGCCGTAGGTCATGGCCGCGTTGACTCCGTTGGTCTGCAAGGATGCGGCGCGAATGGTCGCCGCGGTATTGCCGCCGGCCAGGATCAGCAACTGCTCGGACGTGAGGGTGAAGCCGTAGGCCTGCTGGAACGCCGGCAGCGCCGTCGGCGACTCGACGAACTCGGCGCTGGCGGCGAACTTGAAGGCGCCGCCGCCCGCCAGGTAGCGGGCCAGATCATCCAGCGTCTGCAGGCCATGGGCGCGCGCCAGGTCGCCGCGCACACTCATGGCCCAGGTGTTGTTGGCGTTGGCCGGCTGCAGCCAGACCAGTCGGTTGGCGGCGAGATCCAGCTGCTTGACCTTGGCGTAGCCCTGCTCGGCGTCTTTCCACAGGCTGCTGTCGGCGCTGTCGAAAAAGAACGCACCATTGCCGGTGTACTCCGGGTAGATGCCGACCTCACCGGCGAGCAGGGCACTGCGCACGATATTGGTGGCGCCGAGCTGAGTGCGATCTTCAACCGGCACCCCGCCACGCTTGAGTGCCTGATAGATCAACTGCCCCAGCACCGCGCCCTCGGTATCGATCTTGGAAGCGACCACCACAGTCGGTTGCGCCTGCGCAGCACCCAGCACACCCCACAACGCCAGCAGCGAAAGCACACGACCCAATTGCTTGCCCAATAAAGACATGGTTTATCCACCCTGTTGGTTTGACCAAAGCGTAGAAGATGCAGCCGGGCAATGACAGCCGCGCCGCCTGATTGGCCGGATGGAGAACGGCGGGGCAGCGATCTATTCGAGCAACTCGAACAGCGCGACGTTGCCGCTCTTCTCCTGGGCGCTGACGAGGAAATGCCGACCACCGTGCTCGACATGCGCCAGCCCCTACGACTTGACCGGCATGACCCTCGGTGGCGGCCTGGAATACAGCTACGGCGCCAAATTCGATGCGTTTCTGAGCACCGGCCAAGTGCGCATGGAGCGGGTCTCCAGCGACATGCAGAACTTCGAGAAGCTGCTCAGGGAACGCATCGTGCTCTACCCGCAGGAAATCAACGTCGGCTATGCCGCGCTGCACAGCCATTTCACCCCGGCCGACATCGCCAAGATCACCCACCACCCCAAGCCCCTGCTGAACAACCTCAGCTACCTGATTTTCCCCAAACAGCTCGAGGCCAGTCAGGCGCTGCGCGAACGCTTCAACCGGTGCCTGCAGCAGTATCGCGACAGCGGGCGTTATGAGCAGTATTTCCGTGATCTGCAGGCGGGTAACTATCAGTTGGCGTCAGACCCGGCACTGCCACACGAAGCCGACGCGGCAGAGCCGTAACCCCTATTGCGCGCACCGCCCACGAGGAACCTGCCCGAGAACATGAAATGTTGTGGGTTGATTGCCACTCTCGGACAACCTCCCAGCAGACCGCCACCGATGCGCGTGGCGGTGCCGGCCGGTTTGAAAAAACGTCCGAGTGCGAAGGCTGCAGGAAGAGTAACCGGGGGTGTGGCCATTGGCGCTGCTCGTCAGACCCCAAGGTGATCATGCACCTGCCCGCAGCGGTGACCAACGGGCAAGCCTGTGAGCAAAAATGACCGCGCTATCGGGTATTCCAGAAGCGCTGCATTTCGACGAAGAGAAATGACGCGCTCCAGGTAATCAGCACCAGCCCGGTGAGTGATTCGATACCAGTGAGAAAACGCAGATCACCGTGCGGCTGGATATCGCCGAAGCCGAGGGTGGTGAATATCGTGAAGGAAAAATACACAGCGTCCATCAAGCTGCCGTTGAAGTTGCCTTCCAGGTAGCCCCAGCCATCGGCGCGGTGCATCAGGTAATAGGCGATGGCGAATATCCACACCTCGACCGCATGGGCCAGCAGAGCACCACCGACCCCCAGGACGATGCGAAAGCGGTGGGGCACCTGAATGCGCGGCAGCAGCAGGGTCAGCCGAAACAGGAACTCGTAGTGGATGACGACCGCGGTTATCACGATCAGGGTGTTGACTAGAAATACGACGATCACTGGCGATCCCGGGTTGAATGGTTGTACTAGCCTTAGCAGCTCTCGGCAGTCCACGCTCGCATAGCCTGCGACCCGCTCGAGCATTTTGCACGGACTCGCCCCCCAAGTAATGCACCTATATTCAGTACAGCTGATTCGCTGTCCAGCAGCGCTTGCCAAGAGCAGGCTGACTCCTTCGCCCCAAGAGGAAAGCACCATGGAGTTTTTGCGCACCCCCGATAGCCGTTTCCGCGACCTGCCCGGCTATGACTTCGCCCCCCATTACCTGCTGGTGGATGACGGCGAAGGCGGTCAGTTGCGCGTGCACTACCTCGATGAAGGCCCCGCCGAGGCCGATCCCGTGCTGCTGATGCATGGCGAGCCGTCCTGGAGTTACCTGTACCGCAAGATGATCCCCATCCTGGTCGCCGCCGGGCACCGGGTGATTGCCCCCGACCTGGTCGGTTTCGGCCGCTCCGACAAACCGAGCCGGCGCCAGGACTACAGCTATCAACGCCACGTCGACTGGATGCAGGCGTTGCTCGAGCAGTTGCGGCTCGAGCGCATCAGCTTGGTATGCCAAGACTGGGGCGGCTTGATCGGCCTGCGCCTGGTGGCGCAGAACCCCGAGCGTTTCGCCCGGGTGGTGGCGGCCAACACCATGCTGCCGACCGGCGATCACGCGCCCGGCGAGGCCTTCAGCAGCTGGCAGAAATTCTCCCAGGAGGTGCCGGTGTTCCCCGCCGGCGGGGTGATCAAGGGCGCCACCGTCACGCCCCTGCCCCAGGCGGTGATCGACGCCTACGATGCGCCCTTCCCGGACGAGCGCTACAAGGAAGGCGCCCGCCAGTTCCCGCTGCTGGTGCCGATCACCCCAAACGATCCCGCCAGCGAGAAGAACCGCGCCGCCTGGCAGGTGCTCGGCCAGTGGCAGAAACCCTTCCTGACCGCCTTCAGCGACTCGGACCCGATCACCGCCGGCGGCGACAAGTTGATGCACAAGCTGATCCCCGGCACCCAGGGCCAAGCGCACACCACCATCGTCGGCGCCGGCCACTTCCTCCAGGAAGACCAGGGCGAACGGCTCGCCGAGGTGGTGGTGGCGTTTATTGCCGCCAACCCCTAGCCACGGAGCAGGCTGCCAGGTCGACGCGCGGTCCCTTCGTGGCTAACAGGCCGTTGAAAAACGTAGGCGAGGCAGCCGAGGCTAGGCAAAAACAGGCGAAACGTAGCGCAGCGGAGTAACAGCCGCAGGCTGGCCCGCAGGGCGAGCGAAGCGAGTCAAAAGCGCAGTTTACGTGTGTAAATGAGCATTTTGACTGAGCTCGCACACGAGCCTGTTTTTAACGACGCATCGGCAACGCAGGTAGTTTTTCAACGGCCTGCTAAACCGCAAAGCGCCTGTCCAGCCCGCTGTAGCCCATGCCCACGCCCTTGTGCACTTTCAGTTGCACCGGAATCCGCTCCTTCATCGCTTCCACGTGACTGATCACGCCGATCATCTTGCCGCTGGCATTCAGGCTGTCGAGGGCGTCCAGGGCGATTTCCAGGGTTTCGCCGTCGAGCGTGCCGAAGCCTTCGTCGAGAAACAGCGAATCGATGCTGGTCTTGTGGCTGACCAGGTCGGACAGCGCCAGGGCCAGCGCCAGGCTGACCAGGAAGCTTTCGCCGCCGGACAGGGTCTTGGTGTCGCGGGCGACATCGGCCTGCCAGGTGTCGATCACCTCCAGCTCCAGCTCGCCGCTGCTGCGCCGGGCCAACTGGTAGCGGCCGTGCAGGCGTTCGAGTTGCTGGTTGGCCAGGTAGACCAGGTGATCGAGGGTCAGGCCCTGGGCGAACTTGCGGTACTTGGCGCCGTCGGCCGAGCCGATCAGGCTGTTGAGTTGTTGCCATAGGTCGTATTCGACCTGCTTGGCGGCAATCTCGGCGAACAGGCTTTGCAGATTCTGCCGCCGCGCGTCGTCGCCCTGCAGTTGCGCGCGGATTTCGCCCTGGCGTTGGGTCAGGGTCTTCAGCTCGGCGCCGAGCAGCTGCAGGCGCTCTTCGAGCTGCTCGCGCTCGAGTTCGCTGGCCGGATTGGCCTGCAAGGCGGCCAACTGTTGGTCGGCGGCGGCTTTCAGCGCCTGGGCCTCGGCCACGGATTTATGCAGACGCTCCTTGAGCTGAATCAGCGCAGCGCGCTGCTGCTCGTCGAGCAGCGCGGCCTGGAAAGCGCCCTCGTCGCCGAACGGGCTGGCGGCCAGGGCCGCCGCCCACTGCTGCGCTTTGGCCTGCAAGTCGTGCTGATCCTCGCTCAGCCGCTGCGCCTGGGTCTGTTGAGTGCCGTGCAACTGTTGCTGACGGCTTTGCTCATGGCTTAGCTGCACCTCGGCTTGCTGCAGGGCGGCCAGCGCATCGGTAACCGCCGCCGGTGCCGGCAGCTGCTCCTGCTGCAATGCCGCCCAGCGCTGCTGCCAGTTGCCGTGCAGTTCGCGGGCAACGCCGAGGGCGTGTTCCAGCTCGCGCTGTTCGCCCTCCAGTTGCTGACGCTGTTGCTGCGCCTGCTGCCAGCTGTGCCACTC
This sequence comes from Pseudomonas sp., assembly GCA_030699825.1. Lineage (GTDB taxonomy): Bacteria > Pseudomonadota > Gammaproteobacteria > Pseudomonadales > Pseudomonadaceae > Aquipseudomonas. The sequence continues at coordinate 91,375 of JAUYKV010000033.1, forward strand.
AGTGTCGCGCTCGCGCAGCCAGGCGGCGCCGTCGCTCGGCAAGCTGTAGCCGAAGGCGGCCAGCTCCTCGCTCAGGCTGCTGTCGCGTTCGTTGCGCTGGCGCTGCAGCTGTTCGAGACGGCTGGCGATGTCCGCCAGTTGGCTGTCCTGATGCTGCAACTGCTGGCTGGCCAACGCCTGCTGTTGCTGCACGGCGGCGCAGGCCTGCTCGAGTTGCTGACGCAGCGTGCGCGCGCCCTCCAGCGCGGTCTTGAGCTGATCGAGTTGCTCGAGGCTGCGCTGGACCTCCTCCAGTTCGGCCGCCTGCTGCCGTTGGTATTCGGCCAGGGCCACAACATCGACCAGCGCGCTGCCGAGCTGCTCGGTCAACTGTTGCCAGCGTTCGCCCTGCTGACTGCGCTCCTGGCGGTTGCGCTGCAGCTGTTGTCGATGCTGCTCGAGCTGGCTGGCCAGGGTCGCCAGTTCGCTGGCCAGGCGCTGACCGCTGCCGGTCAGGGTCTCCAACTCGGCCTTCTTCGCCAGCAGGATCTGCTGGGTGGCGCTGACGTCCAGCGCCTGGTAGGCGGCAATCGCCGGGTGCTCGGGGGAGCCGCACAGCGGGCAGGCGTCGCCTTCCTGCAACTGGGCGCGGTAGCTTTCCAGGGCCTGGATGCGCTGTTCCTGCTCCAGCAGTTTTTCCTGGTCGCGCACCTGCTGCTGCAGCTCCTTGTAGCGCGCGCGCAGGGCCATCACCTCGGCATCCTTGGCGGCGTGCTGGCCGTGCAACTCGCTCAGCTTGGCGTCCAGTTGCACCTGCTGTTCGAGCAATTGCTGGCGACTGGCGGCAAGCTGTTCGAGCTGGGCCAGCAGACCGCTGTGGTGGTGCAGCAGTTGCCAACGCTCGCGCAGGGTGGCTTCGCTGCGCCCGGCCAGCAGGCCATCGAGCAGTCGCTGCTGCTCGCCTTCCGCCCGCTGCGCCTCAAGCAGGCGCGTTTGCTCATCACTTAGCTGCGCGGCCTGCTGCGTCAGCTGGGCCTTGAGCGCTTGTGCTGCCTGCTCGGCCTGCTTTTTCCGGTTGCCGAGCTGGTCGATGTCCACGGCCAACTGCTGGCGCACCGCGAACTGGCTGCGCCAGGCGCCCAGTTGCTCACCGAGCCGGCCGTGTTGCGCCTGCTCAGCCAGGCGGGTCTCCAGTTGCTGGCGCTGCGCGGCCAGGTGGTCGCGCGCCTGCTGGCGCTCGCCGAGCAATTGCTGACTGAACTGGCGGGCCTGCCACAGACATTCGCTACTGCGATGCGCGGCCTGCTGCTGCTCGGCCCGGGTCTGCTGCAAGGCCTGCTCGCTCTGGCGCACGGCCTGCTGCGCCTGCTGCCAAGCGCGATGAATCGGCTGCAACCTGGCGGCCGGCTCGCTGGCGGCCAGCTGCGCCAACTGCGCCTGGGCAGCCTGCAATTGCTCTTGCGCGCGCTGCTCGGCGACGGCGGCGCCTTGCTGCTGGCTGTGCGCCTTGGCCAACTCGTCGCGCCATTGCCGTTGGCGTTGCAGTTCGGCCTGTTCGGCATTCAGGCGGCTGTCTGCGCCGCCCAGGCGTTCGGCCTCGCCCTGCAGTTCGCTGCGTTGTTCGTCGCTCAATAGCTCGACGCCTTCGGCCCTGGCGCGCAGCTGGTCGAGGGCAACCTTGACCTCGCGGGTCTGCTCGAACACGCGCTGGGAAATCTGCCCGTAGATATCGGTGCCGGTCAGCTCTTCCAGCAACTCGGCGCGCTGGTTGGCGCCCGCTTCGAGGAAGGCGGCGAAACCGCCCTGGGCCAGCAACATGGACTTGGTGAAGCGCTCGAAGTCCAGACCGGTGAGGCGCTCGGTCTCGCGCAGCTTCTCGTTGATCTTGTCGGTGAGAATCGTGCCATCGGCCGCCGCCAGTTCCACCTTGGGCGCCTGCAACGCACCCTCGGCCTTGTCGCGGGCGCGGCGCTGGCTCCAGAAGGCCCGGTAACGCGCGCCCTTGACCTCGAATTCGACCTCGGCCAGGCAATCGCCGGTATGCCGGGTCATCAGTTCGTTGGCACTGGCCGACACGCTGCTCATGCGCGGCGTGCGGTGGTACAGGGCCAGGCAGATGGCGTCGAGCAGGGTGGTCTTGCCGGCACCGGTCGGCCCGGTGATGGCGAACAGGCCGTTGTCCTTGAACGGCTCGGCGGTGAAATCGATCTTCCATTCGCCCTTCAGCGAGTTGAGGTTCTTCAGGCGCAGGCTGAGGATCTTCATGCCTCGCCCTCGCGCAGTTCGCCAACCACCTGCCGGTACAAGGCGAGCAAGGGTGCCTGCTGCGCTTGGTCAAGAGTTTCGCTGCTCAGGCGTTGGGCGAACACCTCCTCCACACTCAGTTCGTCCAGGGTTTCTTTGGCCTGGCCCTGCAACGCGGCTACGGCATTGCCGCGCTCACGGCGGATGCGCAGCACTTCGACCGGCAGGCCCTCGCACAGCGCGGCGATGCGTTGCTGCAAATCGCTGAGGTAGTCATCGCTGCTCACCTGCACCTCCAGCCACACTGGCAACTCGCTGCTGCCCTGTTGCGCGGCCTCGGCAATCGCCTGCTGCAGCTCCTTGAGCGAGCCGCGCAGCGCCAGCAGCGGCTGGAAACGCGGCACCGGCAAGGCTGTGATGCCGCGCAAGCCACTGCCATCCAGCTCGACCAGCAGCACTTCCTTCTGCTGCCTGGCCTCGTCGAAACTCAAGGGGATCGGCGAGCCGCAATAGCGGATATGTTCCAGGCCGCCGACCTTCTGCGGCCGGTGGATATGCCCCAAGGCGATATAGGCGGCCGGCGGGAAGGCGCTGGTGGGGAAGGCTTCCAGACTGCCGACGTAGATCTCGCGCACCGACTCGCTGGCGCTGGCGCCGACCGTGGTCAGATGCCCCGTGGCGATGATCGGCAGCTCACCGCCCAGCTCGGCGCGCATGCCGAGCGCCAGGGCATACAGCGCCTGGTAATGCTGCTGGATCGCCTGCTGCAGCGACAGCTGCTTGTCCTGCGCACTCTGTCCGGCCTGGCTCTGCAATACGTCGCGCGGACGGATAAAGGGGATGCCGCACAGCAGCGCGCCGGGCGTGCCATCGCGTTTTTTCAGTAGCAGCAGCTGCTCGGCCAGATTCTCACAGACGCCGGGTATCACCCGGGTATCCAGCTGCGCCAGCAGGGTCTTGCTCTCGCCGAGCATGGCCACCGAATCGTGGTTGCCGCCGAGCACCACCAGTTCGCAACCGCTGCCGCGCAGCTCGACGATAAAGCGGTTGTACTGCTCGCGGGCATAGCTGGGCGGCGCACCGGTGTCGAAGATATCGCCGGCGATCAGCAGCGCATCGACCTCATGCACGCACACCTGCTCGATCAGCCAGGCGCAGAAGGCCTGGTGTTCGGCCTGGCGGGTCTTGCCCATGAAATGCTGGCCGAGGTGCCAGTCGGAGCTGTGCAGAATGCGCATCTCGCTGTAATTCTCGTGAAAAATAATCCGGCAACCTTGCCTGTTCACACGGGTCGAAGCAAATACTCGATGGGGCGCCACTGCAGCCAAGGCCGAATCTGCACAATCGCCTCATCATTCAACAACCAGGAGGATCGCAACGCATGAAGCAAACCCGCCATATCGATTTACTGATCTGTGATTGCGACGGCGTATTGATCGACAGTGAAATCATCGCCGAAAGGGCAATGCGCGAGGCGCTTGCCAGCCTGGTATCCCTGCATGAGCTGGAAGTCGTGCTGAACGGCACCTTCGGCCTGCAGGGCCGCGACATCCTGGCCAGGGTCGAAGCGCATTTCGGCATCTGCCTGCCGGTCGACTTCCATGCCGAGCAACTCGCCCGTAGCGAAGCGCTGATCCGCAGCGAGGTGCAGATCATTCCTGGGGTACGCGAGGCCCTGCACAGCATCGACTTGCCATTGGCCATCGCCTCCAATGGTCGTTATCAGGCGGTTGTCCATGCGCTGCAGCGCAGCGATCTGAGCGCGCGGGTTGATAGCGGCATTTTTGCCGCCGAACAGGTCGCGCGGCCCAAACCGGCACCCGATGTTTACCTGCTTGCCGCGAGAACCGCCGGCGTCGCCCCGCAGCGCTGCCTGGTAGTGGAGGACAGTGCCACCGGTGCCACCGCAGCCCTGACCGCAGGCATGCAGGTAATCGGCTTTCTGGGTGCCAGCCACATTCCCCCGGAACATGGCGAGACCCTGCGTCAACTGGGTGTGCAACACCTTATCGGCGACATGCGCGAGCTGCCGGCACTGGTTGAGCGGCTGTGCTACGGAGCAGCCGCCGCCCGGCCCTGAACGGCGAACCTCAAGCGCAGCTGCTCCGGTTCACATCGCCCAATCCTTGACCACCACATGGGTCTTGACCTTCTGCATGCCGGGGTAGTTTTCGATCTCCCCGCGGATCTCGCTGAAGCGCTGCATCGAGGCGGCCTCGATGTACACCAGCATGTCGGTCTCGCCGCTGATGCCGCTGCAGCGACGTACTTCGCTGAAGCTGCGCATGCGCTCCACGTAGTTTTCGCAACGTCCGCCCTGGTAGAACAACTCCAGATAGGCCTTGATCCCCGCATCGGCCGGGGGGGCGACCTGGGCGTGGTAGCCGCTGATGATGCCGCGCTGTTCCAGCTGGCGAATGCGCTCGCTCACCGCCGAACGCGACAGGTTGACTGCACGGGCAATCTGGCTCACCGGCACACGCGCATCGGCGCGCAACAGGGCGAGGATCTGCTGATCGAACTTGTCCACTCGGGCTCTCGGGTAAAAGGCAATTTGCCGGTCAATTGCGCCAGTTCGCCGGACAAAGCCGACGCTTCGCCAGCATCCTGCGGCGGGCGGGCGAATTATGATGGCGAACGAAACCTCAGAGCATACAACATGAGTCGCCTGAACCAAGAGCTGAGCCTGCTGCAAGGCATCGGTCTGCTGAGCACCTCGCTGCTCGGCACCGGCATTTTCGTCGTTCCGGCGCTGGCCGCCACCGCGGCAGGCGAGGCCTCGCTGTGGGCCTGGATGATCCTCATCGCCCTGGTGCTGCCGATCGCCTTCACCTTCGCCCAACTCGGTCGTCACCATCCCCATGCCGGCGGTGCGCCGCACCTGATCGGCCGCGCCTTCGGCCCGCGCCTGGAGCGCCTCAGCGCCTGGCTGTTCCTCGCCGTGTTGCCGGTCGGTTTGCCGGCGGCGCTGAATATCGCCAGCGGCTTCTGGCAGGCCGTGGTCGACCTGAGTCGCGGCCAGGTGCTGGCCATCCAGCTCGCCACCCTCGGCGCCATCCTGCTGCTCGGCCAGCGTCCGGCCAAGGCCTCGGGGCAGGTACAGGGCCTGATCGCCGTGGCCATAGTCGGCAGCGTCGGGCTGATCTGGTGGGTCGGCGGCTTGCCCCTGAGCAGCCAGCCGCTGCTGCCGCCCATCGCGGGCTCCTGGCACCTGCTGCCCGCCGCGCTGGGGGTGATGTTCTGGTGTTTCGTCGGCATCGAGGCCTTCACCCACATGGGCGAGGAGTTCAAGAACCCCGCGCGCGACTTCCCCCTGGCCCTGCTGCTCGGCGTACTGCTCGCCGGCCTGGTGTACTGGGCCTGCTCGGTGGCGGTGCTGAGCTTTCAGGCCTACGGCGACGTGCACAGCGACGCCGCCTCGCTGCCGCGCCTGTTCGATCTGCTGCTGGGCGGGCAGGCGCGCTGGCTGATCGCGCTGGTCGGCTACCTGGCCTGCTTCGCCTCGATCAACGTCTACATCCAGGGTTTCGCCCGGCTGATCTGGAGCCTGGCCGACGAAGGCAAACTGCCGACCCGCCTGGCCCGGCGCAACCGCCACGGCGTACCCGCCCGTGCCCTGCTGCTGGTGGTGCTGAGCTGCGCCCTGTGCGCCGGCCTGGCCGGCCCGCTCAACCTCTCGGTGGACGACCTGATCCGCTACGCCAACGGCAACTTCGTGGTCGTCTACCTGCTGAGCATGGCCGCAGGCGCAGTCTTGCTGCGCGGCGTCTGGCGCTGGCTGGCCGGCTTCAGCACGCTGCTCTGCGCCCTGGTGCTGGTGATGCTCGGCGGCGATGCCTGGTATGCCCTGGGCTTGTTTGCCTTGCTGGCGCTACTCGATTGCGCGCGCAGTTTGCGGGGGCGCGCGGCAAAGGCGATCTAAACCGACGAGGCGGACCGCGCAGAGCCGTAGATGGGTTGAGCCCCGGTAAATCCTGCAGCCCGCCAATTGTGCATCTGCCAACGCCATTGTCTGCACAGTGGCAGGTGGCCGGCGAGCAAAGCACTCATGGCTGGGGTTGCAGAGCGAGCATATTGATGATCAGGCGGATCAGGGTGTCTTTCTGTTTGGGGTCGGATTCGGCCACCAGCAGGGTCAGGGCGGCCAGGCCGGTGTCGTTGATCACTGCCTCGCCGCGCTCGTTGAGCAGGCGGCCGTTGCGGTGCAGGAAATCGACGAAGAGAAAGGCGCCGCTGCGCTTGTTGCCATCGGTAAAGGGATGGTTCTTGACCATGAAATACAGCAGGTGCGCGGCCTTGCTTTCCAGGCTCGGATAGGCCGGTTCGCCGAATACGCTCTGCTCCAGATTGCCGAGCAGACTCGACAAGCCGTCGCCGCGCGCCTGGGCGAACAGCTCAGTTGCTTCGCCCCGTTGCATCAGGTTGTGCTTGAGGCTGGCCAGGGCGGCGTGGGCCTGCTCATGGCTGGGCAGTTGGCCGCCGGGGCTGCCGACCGGCTCGGTCAGCAGACCTTCGTCGTAGCGTTGCAGCCAGAGAAAGGTCTGGGTGTAGCGGCTGACGATCTCTACCAGGCCACGCCCGCCGTCCACATCCAGCTCGGGCGCGCGGGCGGTCTTGCGCACCAGTTCCAGCGCGGCTTCCAGCTCGCGGGCGTTGGCTTCGAAGCGTTCGCGGTTGAGGGTGTAGCCCCGGGTCAGATGCTCCTTGAGCAGGCCGGTGGCCCACTGGCGGAACTGCACGCCACGCCGGGAGTTCACCCGGTAGGCCACGGAGATGATGGCGTCGAGGTTGTAGTGCTTGAGCGTACGCTGAACCTGCCTTTTACCCTCGGTGCGAACTGCTAAGAAATCCTTAGTAGTTGCCAAAGGCTCGAGTTCGGCATCCCGGTAGATGTGACGCAGGTGCATCAGGATGTTTTCCGGGGTCGAGCCAAGTAGCTCGGCCATCTGCCGCTGGGTCAACCAGACGGTTTCCTGCTCCAGCTTGACGCTGACGCGGCCATTTTCGCCTTCGTAGATAACGATCTCGCTGTTCATGCCTTTCCTCCTTGAATGATCATGCCCCTGGCAGCCTGGCGGCATAGAAAGTCGCCACGCAGGGACTCGCCAGGGCGATGAACCCGCTGCAAATGTCCCGCTCGCCAAGCGACTTCCTGTCCATTGCAACCACTCCCGAGGCCACTCAGCGAGATCATGAAAACCGCACATTAGCCAGCTCACTGCTGAGGGTAAAGCGATACCTCTGTTTTGCGCAGCAGACCATTATTGATGAAACCCTGACGATGGCCTGAACCCACACATGCTTTTATGCTTGGGACGACCCCTACCGAAAGGAAGCCCCATGCGCCGCGTGCTCAAAGACCTGAAGATCATGCTCCTGGCCAACCTGTGGATAGTCCCGGTGCTGGCCGCCTTGATTGGTGCGGTGTTCTATTTCGTCGCCCCGCCGCCGCCGATGAGCGCCCGCATGGCTACCGGCGCCGACGGCGGCAATTACCGGATCTTCGCCGAGAAGCTCAAGCAGGAGCTGGCCAAGGAGGGTTTCGAGCTGGCCCTGGTGCCCAGCGCCGGTTCGCGGGACAACCTCGAGCGACTGCTGGCGGAGGACAGTCAGGTCGAGATCGCCCTGGTGCAGAGCGGCCTGGAACGCCAGCTCGACGCCGCCGACAATACCCGCCTGCACAGCCTTGGCGCGGTCTATCAGGAGCCGTTGTGGCTGTTCTACCGTAGCGGCATCGACCTCGAGCGCATCGCCGACCTGCTGCCGCTGCGCCTGGCCCTGGGCAGCTCCGGTAGCGGCACCCTGGCTGCCACCGAGGCCATCCTCGGCGCCAATGCGATCACCCCCGAGCAATACCCACCGAACTGGCAAACCACGAGCGGCGGCAAGGCCGGCAGGGCCCTGATGGCCGGCGAGCTGGACGCCGCCTTCTTTATCGGCCCGGCGGAAAATGCCCTGGTGCAGCAACTGGCCAGTCATCCCGAGCTGAGCCTGGCGAGCTTCCGCCGCGCCGCGGCCTATGAGGCACGCCTGCCGTTCCTCAAGCGGGTCACGGTCGGCGAAGGCCTGCTCAACCTCGCACAGAACGCGCCCGCCCGGGACATCGTCACCCTCTCACCGGTGGCCACCCTGGTGATCAACCAACACTTCCATCCCGGCCTGGCTCCATTGATTCTCGAAGCCGCGCGCGAGGTGATGAAAAACGGCACCCTGCTGGATCGGGCCGGCGCCTTCCCCAGCGCCGAACCGCGTACCTTCGAGCTGTCCGGCGATGCCGAGCACTACTACAAGAACGGCCCGCCGCTGCTGCAACGCTACCTGCCGTTTCGCATCGCCTCACTGGCCGACCGCTACATCATCCTGCTGATTCCGCTGCTGGTGGTGCTGATCCCGCTGTTCAAGGCGGTCGGCCCGCTGTATCGCTGGCGCATCCGCGCGCGCATCTACCGCTGGTACAAGCACCTGCGCGAGATCGACCGCCAACTGGACGCCGGCACCCTGCCGCAGCGCCTGGATGCCGAAGTCGAGCGCCTGGAACAGCTGGAAGACGAACTGGCCAAGGTCGAGGTGCCGCTGTCCTACTCCAACGAGCTGTACGAACTGCACGTGCACCTGCGCTATGTGATCGAACGCTTGCGTACGCTGCAAAAGCGCCGGGCGACCGCGAGCGACTCCGTCGGGTAAACTGCGCGGCAATTGCCAGCAGCCACTCTGCCAGCGTCTGCCCAACGCTTAACGCATCAAGAGACCGCCCATGCCGATCCGCCACTGCATCGTCCACCTGATCGACAAGAAACCCGATGGCAGCCCCGCCGTGCTGCACGCCCGCGACACAGAACTGGGCGCCTCGCAAGCCATCGAGAACATGCTCGCCGACCTCAACGAGAGCTACAACGCCAAGCAGGGCAAGGCCTGGGGCCTGTTTCATGCGGAGTCCGGCGCTTACCCGTTCAGCGGCTGGCTGAAGCATTACCTCGACGGCGGCCAGGACTTCGCCGCCTTCAGCCGCCAGGCGGTCGAGCATCTGCAGAAGCTGATGGAGGAGTCCAACCTGTCCACCGGCGGCCACGTCCTGTTCGCCCACTACCAGCAGGGCATGACCGACTACCTGGTGATCGCCCTGCTGCACCACAGCGAAGGCGTGGCGGTCAACGAGGCGCTGGACGTGACTGCGGCCAAGCACCTGGATCTGAGCCAGTTGCACCTGGCGGCACGGATCAACATTTCCGAATGGCAGAACAACGCCAACTCCAAGCAGTACATCTCCTTTATCAAGGGCAAGAACGGTAAGAAGGTCTCGGAGTACTTCCGCGACTTCATCGGCTGCCAGGAAGGCGTCGACGGCCCGGGCGAAACCCGCACCCTGCTCAAGGCCTTCAGCGACTTCGTCGAAAGCGAGGACCTGCCGGAAGAAGCGGCCCGCGAGAAGACCAAGACTCTGGTCGACTACGCCAGCAGCCAGGCCAAGATCGGCGAGCCCATGGGCTTGCAGGAGTTGTCCGGGCTGATCGACGAGGAGCGCCCGCGGGCCTTCTACGAGCACATCCGCAACAAGGATTACGGCCTGTCGCCGGAGATCCCGGCAGACAAGCGCACCCTCAATCAATTTCAGCGCTTCACCGGTCGCGCCGAAGGCCTGTCGATCAGCTTCGAGGCCCACCTGCTCGGCTCGAAAGTCGAATACGACGAGAGCCAGGGCACCCTGATCATCCGCAACCTGCCGACCCAATTGACCGACCAGCTGAAACGCCGCAAGGACTGAGAGGCTGTGAAAAAACTCTCGCCTACTGCGACCACTACAAACATCGATAGTCCGTTCGGAGCGCAGCGACAACCCGCCAGCTTTATACCGCGCCGCTGAACCATGGTGCACTGCCTGCGGCGAGTGACACCCGGATCGGCAAAAACGCCGGCTGCGGCATTGCGCTCGATTTTTTTACAACCTCTGAGGGAGACGTCACCGTGAAAAGGATTTTGCTGATTCTCGCGGTGCTGGCGATCTGGCAACACTGGGATCGCATCGAACCCCTGCTCGGCCTCAAGGAAAGCACCCAGGTCGCCGGCCAGGGCGATGTCATCCTCTATGCCACCTCCTGGTGTGGCTACTGCGCCAAGACCCGGGAGTTTCTCGACGAACGTGGCATCGCCTTCACCGAACACGACATCGAGAAATCCGCCGAAGCGCGCCATGCCTACCAGGCGCTGGGCGGTCGTGGCGTGCCGGTGCTCAAGGTCAACGACACGGTGATCCACGGCTACAATCCTCAGGGCATTCTCGCCGCTTACTGAAGGCGGCCTGGCTGCACCAGGTCGCTGTGCTGACGCCACTGGCGCGGACTCACCCCGAACCAGCGACGGAACGCTCGCGAGAAGGCACTGACCTCGGAATAACCGAGCAACGGCGCCAACTCGGATATCGGCAATTGCTGCTGGCGCATGTAGAAGGTGGCCAGGTCGCGGCGCTGCTTGTCCACCAGGGCGGAAAAGCTCAAATTCTGCTCACGCAGCCGGCGCTGTAGCGACCAACTGCTCATGCCCATCTGTTCGGCGATATCCTCCAGCACCGGCTCGCCCAGCAACAGGCGCTGGCGAATCTGTGCGCGCGCATCATCGACGATATTCGGCTCATTGCGCCCAGCCAGGCTGAGCTGACGCAGGGAATCCTGCATCACCAGCAACAACAGCGGATCGTGCTCAGGCATGGCGCGCGTCAGGCCACGTTTGGGAATCAACAACGAATTGCACGGCTGCTCGAAATACACTGGCGCATCGAAGATTTTGCAGTGTTCGTGCCAGTGCTCGGGGCGCGGGTGTTCGAAGTGCACCGCCCGCGGCGCCCATTGGTTGCCGAACACATGCCGGATCAGATTAAGCGCCATGCCCAGAGTCAGCTCGGCATCCTGGCGGCGACAGAGGATGGCGCCGTGCCGAACCTGATAGTCGAATCGGTAGCACTCGCCGTCCTCGACCAGGCGAATCAGGCTGTTGCGCTGGTGCAAGGGAAACGCGCGGGCAAAGTTGATCAGCGCCTGCTCGGCCGTCGCCGAACACAGACCGATATAGCCCAGCAGCCCCAGCGCCCGGGGCTGCTGGCCGTAGTAGCGACCGAAGTACCGAGCTCAGCGCGCCTCGATGCGAAAGCCCATACGCGGGAAATGCACATGCACAACCCCGGCACGCGGGTCTTCGCGGCGCAGGATCAGCTCTTCGCCGCCACTGAACAGCAACTCGCCCTCGACCGGATCGACACCGTAATCGATGGCTGCAATGGCCACCCGCTGGCCGAGCGTGAAACCATTGGGGTCAGTCAAGGCCTCAGCGGGAAGCTCAGCCGGGGTAGCGTCACGGGCGATCGCCACGGCTTCTTCGCCGTTCATCTCGCTGTGCGAGCCATGGCCGAATCCCAACACCCGACCGAGCCAGGCCGCTACTGCCGGATACTCGTCAACCAGCGGCGCGGTCACCGGGGTGCCGCGCAGGAACCACAGCGAATGGGCCATGGCGAAGTCCGCCAGCGACGGCGCGCCAAACAGGAAGTCACCCTGCTCGCGCTCGAGTTGCTGTTGCAAACGGCTCATCAGCACCGGCCATTGCTGCTTGGCCTGCTCCAACGGCAGGCGGCTGGCACTGCCGCCGCTGAACAGCCCGGCGCGGTCGGCCAAAAAACCCTTGATCGCTTCAGGCGGCAGCTTGCCGAAGCGCACGGCCACCGATTCCGGCTGGAACACCAGGCTCACCGCATGCTGAAACACCAGCGAGTCGGCCCACTGGGCGAAGCTGGCGACGTTGAACTCCTGGCCTTCGGGAAACAGTGCCGGCGTGGCTTTTTCTGCCTCCAGACGCCGAGCGATCAGCGCGGTGTCGCAATAGATGTCGGCACCAACCTGCAGCACCGGGGTCTTGCGGTAGCCGCCGGTCAAGGCGGTCAGATCCGGTTTGGGCATCACCGCGGGGATCAGCACCGAGCGCCAGGACAATTGCTTGAAACCCAGCAGCAGGCGCGCCTTTTCGGCAAACGGCGAGGTTGGGTAATGATGCAGGATCAACTCGTGCATGACAGGCTCCGCAACTATTCAGAAAGCAGCCAGCTTACCTGTGCAGTTCATTGCGGCCTACCTGTTCAGCCTGATAGCGCGCCATCAGCCACAGCAATAAGACTGCCGCCGGCCACCAGCACTTCCTTGGCGGGTTTGCCCAGGCGCTTGATCGCCCGTTCCCGGCGCAACGCATCGCCCTTGCCTGCGCAGGCTTCGATGTAGACCAGCGCCGTCGCCGGGCTGGAATAGAAGAAGCGCGCGCCTTTGCCGCTTTGATGCTGGGCGAATCGCCGCTGCGGGTTGTCGCTGATACCGCAATACAGCGCACCGTTCTGCGCCCGCACCAGGTAGACGAACCAGGCTTTGTCCGTCGCTTCAGTCATCGCCGGCAGCGCCCACACACAGCCTCAAGCCAACCATTCGCGGGCCGTGCGCCACAGGCAGATAGCGACGAAATAGACGCTGGCCAGCCCCCAGACCGCCAGCAGCCAGCTCTGGTTGAGTGGGTACTGCACAATCAGCAAGGCACAGGCCGCCATCCACAGCAGGGTCACGCCGATATTCAGCGGCATGAATTGCTTGACCCGAAACGGGTGGAGAAACTTCATCTTGGTCAGGGTCAGGCCCGCCAGCACCAGGATGGTGACGAGGCTCAGCCAGGGATCGAAATCCAGCAGGTAGAGGTAGGCAATCACCACGTTCCAGGCCGCCGGGAAGCCGACGAAGTAATTGTCCTTGCTCTTCATGTTGAGGTTGCAGAAGCAGAACAACGACGACAGCAGGATCACCCCGACCGACAACAGCAGGCTGTACTCGGGCAGGGCAATGAAGCGATAGACGAAGATCGCCGGGATGAACACGTAGGTGAGGTAGTCGATCACCAGATCCAGGGTCGAACCATCGAAGTTCGGCAACACCACCTTGACGTCGAATTTGCGCGCCAGGGTGCCATCCAGGCCGTCCACCAACAGCGCCGCCCCCAACCAGAGCAGGCAGACCTGCGGTCGACCATCGAGCACGGCCAGCAAGGCCAGCAACCCCAAAATCACCCCACTGGCGGTGACGGCATGCACGCTCCAGGCCTTGGCTTTGCTGGCGGACAGCGACATTACACTCATGATCGGGCTTCCTGGCGCATTGGCTCTTGTCTGGCAGCTGAAGGACAACTGCACTCGCAGGGTCCATTGGCGGCATTAACCGCGCGGATCAGCGCGCGTCGATTTGCTGCTGCAGGTTCTGGATCTGGCCTTGCAGGGTGCTGATGTTGCGGGTCATCTGCGCGCGGAAGGCATCGAACTCGGCGGTATTGCTGCTGCTCGGTGCCGGACGGTTGTCCAGCTGGCTGCGCAGCACCAGCAGGTCCTGCTCCAGACGGCCGATGGCCTGATTCGGGTTACCGATCTTTTTCAACGCCTCGATCTCGCCGCTCAGGCTTTTAAGCTGGCCTTCGAATTTGGCCGACCCGGCTTGCGCGGTTTTCAGGGAAGTCTGTTCGGCTCGCAACAAGGCCTGGGCGTTTTTCAGCGCCATTTGCTCGCTGCTCAGGCCCTTCAGGCTGCCGGCGACTGCGCTGGTCGCGCCTTGCTGAGTTTTAAGATCGGCCGTCAACTGCTCGATGCGCTTGTCCTGGCCGCTCTGCTGACCGGCCAGGCTTTGCTGCTGCTTGCCCAGTTCGGCCAGTTTGCTTTCCAGCTGTTTGACTTGCAGCTTGAGCGCTTCACTGCCGCTGGTGACCGTGGACTCGGTCGCCACCACCTTGCCGCTGATGTCCTGGATACGGCCGGCAGCGTCCTCGCTGATCCGCGCGAAGCTTTCCTGGGTGGCCACCAACTGCTGTTCCATCAGGCTGATCTGCTGGAAACTCCACCAGCCCAACCCGCCGAGGGCGATCGTCAGGGCGCCGACCAGCGCCCACAGCGCGCCGGTGCTGGCGGCCTTGGGTGCAGCCGCAGCGGCGCGCGATGGCGTCCCCTTGGCGGATGCGGGGCGATCCGTATCGAAATCGTCACGATCAAGCATATCGGTGGTCAGGCTGGGCACATGATCGAGTTCGTCGTGGGCATCGTTACGCATGAGTAAACCTTTAAAAAACGCTGAAGAAGCGAAATGCCGGCCAGTATAACGGTTAGTGCGCGACGCTTCAGTGTCGCGCCAAGCAGGTGCAAGTTGCACCGAGGCGGAGCGCGGCACTGACACAGTGACCGGCTGCAGGGCGCACAGTTCCGCCCCCTCTGACCTGGCACGCGTTTTGTGTTCTTCCATGTATGACCGAATCTCAGCGCCAGGGCTGATGGAGGCGGCGACCTCGACGTTCTTTACCGACACAACGAGCTTGGTGCCATGACTCCCGGTCCACTGCGAAAACAGGCTTGGCCCGGGGCAGTCCGCGGGCTCAAGCAACTGGTCGAAAAACGTGTTCGAGGGCCCGACCAGGCCAGCCGCAAGCACCAGCGCAGCTGGCTGTGGGGCGAGGTGCGCAACGCCGCCGGCGAAATCAAGACCGCCCACCTGGAAACGCCCAACGGATATGACGTGACCGTGCATGGCGCGCTGCTGGCGGCCCGTCACCTGCTCGCCTACAGCGGCCCTGGCGGCTACTTCACGCCCGCACAACTGTTCGACCCGCGCGGCGTGGAACAGCTGCCGGGCTCGAGCAAGATCCTGCTGACCTGACAACGCCGCGGTGGCCGCGGATTCAACGTGGGGGTGGCGATCCCGGATTGCGCTAGCGCTTATCCAGGCTACGCAACCGGCGCAGCCTGGCGTTGAGCGACGCCCTGGCCCCGTGGGCTTTAGCCCACCGGGGCAGGTGGCCTAAAGCGGATCGTCGCCCGTCCCTCCCCAAGCAACGGCTTGCCACGGTGGCACCAGACACGCGCCGGCCGCCTTGCGCAAATGATCGGTCAGGCGGTCAAGCAGCTCGCCGCCGTTGCGCCAGTGATGCCAGTACAGCGGCACGTCGACCGGCCGCTCGGCGATCAACTCGACCAGTTCGCCACGGGCCAGTTCGTTCGACACCTGCTGCTCCGGCATCAGGCCCCAGCCAAGGCCGCCCAGGGTCAAACGCACGAAGCCCTCGGACGACGGGCAGAGGTGATGCAGAAAGCCGCCCTCGACGCCGAGTTCGGCCAGGTAGCGATGCTGCAGCAGGTCATCCGGGCCAAACACGATGCCCGGCACCCGGGTCAATGCCGCCGGAGTGACGCCCTGGGGAAAGTGCCGGGCAATGAATGCCGGGCTGGCCAACGCACGATAACGCATGGCACCAAGGGCCTGGCTGCGCGCGCCCGCCACCGGTCGGTCGCTGGCGCATACGCACGCCGCCACATCACCGGCGCGCATGCGTTTCAGGCCGACGTCCTGATCCTCTACCAGCAACTCCAGCAACAGCCGGTGCCGGGCGCAAAACTCGCCCACCGCAGCGGCCCACCAGGTCGCCAGACTATCGGCGTTCAAGGCGATGCGCAGACGCTCGGGCGCGCCGCCTTCGTCCAGCGCCGGCACCTGCGCCTGTACATCGCGCTCGAGCAGACGCACCTGCTGCACATGGTTGAGCAGGCGCCGGCCGATCTCGGTGGGTAGCGGCGGCATAGCACGTACCAGCACCGGCTGGCCAACCCGCGCCTCGAGCAGCTTGATCCGCTGCGACACCGCCGACTGCGACAAGCCCAGCACCTGGGCCGCCCGCTCGAAACCAGCCTGTTCCACCACCGCCGCCAGGGCGGCCAGCAGTTTGTAATCGAACAAATCAGTTCTCCTAATGAGTAATCAGCAAGATTGATTTTTCTTATACAGCTAAGCACAACAGACTGGCCAGCAACAAAAGGAGAACAACCATGTGGCAAAGCTATTTGAATGGCCTGGTAATCGCCGCCGGGCTGATTATCGCCCTCGGCGCGCAGAACGCCTTCGTCCTGGCGCAAAGCCTGCGTCGTGAACATCACCTGCCGGTGGCCGTGCTCTGCGTGGTCTGTGATGCCCTGCTGGTAACTGCCGGGGTGTTCGGTCTGGCCGCGCTGCTGGCGCAGAACCCGCTGCTGCTGGGCATCGCCCGCTGGGGCGGCGCGGCCTTCCTGCTCTGGTATGGCGCCCAGGCCCTGCTGCGCGCCTGCCGGCCGCAGGGGCTCGATCAAGCAGCAGAGGCCACCCCGCGCTCGCTGCGCGCCGTGCTGCTCGCGGCGCTGGCGGTGACCCTGCTCAACCCCCACGTGTATCTCGATACCGTGCTGTTGATCGGCTCGCTCGGCGCCCAGCAAAGCGTGCCCGGAGCCTATGCCATGGGTGCTGCGAGTGCCTCGTTGATCTGGTTTCTCAGCCTCGCCCTCGGCGCCGCCTGGCTGGCCCCGCAACTGGCACGACCGCTAACCTGGCGGCTGATCGACCTGGCCGTGGCCTCGATGATGTTCGCCATCGCCTGGCAGTTGCTGGCCGATTCGGTCCCTCGTTGAGAGACTGAGAAAAATCGCTTGCCTGCCGTGGCCTTCGTTTTTTTCTCAGCCTCTGAGCCCGCCGCCACGCCTCTCGACGGCGTGAAAAAAGGCCCTGGCACCGGTTTCCCCACACAGTTGCTGCGTGGTTATGTCGCAGGCCCGGTGCTATGCTTGCGGGCTAGCGGCGCAAAGAGATAACTCCCGCCGCAGATATGGCCGCCCGTGATCGGCTTCGCGAACACCGCACCTGACCTGATTAGGAGATCAACCATGGCTTTCGAATTGCCGCCACTGCCGTACGCACATGACGCTCTGCAGCCGCATATTTCCCAGGAAACCCTGGAATACCACCACGACAAGCACCACAACACCTATGTCGTGAACCTGAACAACCTGGTGCCAGGCACCGAGTTCGAAGGCAAGACCCTGGAAGAGATCGTCAAGACCTCTTCGGGCGGCATCTTCAACAACGCCGCTCAAGTCTGGAACCACACCTTCTACTGGAACTGCATGAAGCCCAACGGCGGCGGTCAACCGACTGGCGCCCTGGCCGACGCGATCAACGCGGCCTTCGGTTCCTTCGACAAGTTCAAGGAAGAGTTCAGCAAAGTATCCATCGGCACCTTCGGTTCCGGCTGGGGCTGGCTGGTGAAGAAGGCCGACGGCTCCCTGGCCCTGGCCAGCACCATCGGTGCCGGCTGCCCGCTGACCAGCGGTGACACCCCGCTGCTGACCTGCGACGTCTGGGAACACGCCTACTACATCGACTACCGCAACGTACGCCCGAAATACGTCGAAGCGTTCTGGAACCTGGTCAACTGGGACTTCGTAGCGAACAACTACGCAGCCTGAGACCTGTATTGCGCAAGCCCCAGGGCCTGCGTCAGTGCAAGAAGCCCGGCCCGACAGCCGGGCTTTTTCTTTCCACGGCGCCCCGCGCAGCCGCCTTCCGGATTCGTCCCCACGCCGGGAGCGAGAGTGCCACCCGAGCCTCGCCGTGCTGCCTGACAACAAGAGTAGGATCGATGCCCGAACCGACATACCGAACATCACGGGCAACGATTCACGGAGCAGCCGCGACCAAGCGCTCAAAAATAATCGGCCAAGACCGCTCAAGTACTCAGCCCTTCGCACCGACATACTGGAGAGGCTGCAAATGCCCTGCCGCAGTCGCGTCAGAGCGGCTCACCCGGTCAACTACTGCGCATTGATGTAATGGCCCTTTGACGACAACCGCGAGTTTGCTAATACTCATAGCGGTCTGACGCCTCTGGCATCGAACAAGGAACCGCCATTTGAAGCTGGAACTCAAGAACAGCCTGTCTCTGAAGCTGCTACGTGTAGTGCTGCTTTCAGCGCTTGCCGTTGGGGTGGTATTGAGCTGCGCGCAAATTGTCTTCGATGCGTACAAGACCCGCCAGGCCGTGACCAACGACGCCCAGCGCATTCTCGGCATGTTTCGCGACCCCTCGACCCAGGCGGTTTACAGCCTGGATCGCGAAATGGGCATGCAGGTCATCGAAGGCCTGTTCCAGCACGAATCGGTACGGGTGGCGACCATCGGCCATCCCAACGAGTCGATGCTCGCGGAAAAGTCCCGTGAGCTGGCACACTTGCCCACCCGCTGGCTGACCGATCCTATCCTCGGCCAAGAACAGAGCTTCACCACCCAACTGGTCGGTCGCGACCCCTACAGCGAGTATTACGGCGACCTCAGCATCACCCTCGACACCGCGCGCTACGGCGAGAGTTTCATCACCAGCTCGGTGGTCATCTTCATCGCCGGTGTGCTCCGCGCCCTGGCCATGGGCCTGGTGTTGTACCTGGTCTACCACTGGCTGCTGACCAAACCCCTGTCGAAGATCATCGAGCACCTCAGCCAGATCAACCCGGACCGGCCCAGCGCCCACAAGCTGCCGATGCTCAAGGGCAACGAGAAAAACGAGCTGGGTCTGTGGATCAATACCGCCAACCAGTTGCTCTCCTCCATCGAACGCAATACCAACCTGCGCCGCGAGGCGGAAAACAGCCTGCTGCGCATGGCCCAGTACGACTTCCTCACCGGCCTGCCGAACCGCCAGCAACTGCAACAGCAGCTCGACCAGATCCTCGATGATGCAGGGCGCCTGCAGCGCCGGGTTGCCATACTCTGCGTCGGCCTGGACGACTTCAAGAGCATCAACGAGCAGTTCAGCTACCAGACCGGCGACCAGCTACTCCTGGCTCTGTCCGACCGCCTGCGCAGCCACAGCGGCCGCCTCGGCGCCCTGGCACGCTTGGGGGGTGACCAGTTCGCCCTGGTCCAGGCCGACATCGAGCAGCCCTACGAGGCCGCAGAACTGGCACAAAGCGTGCTGGACGACCTCGAACGGCCCTTTATTCTCGACCAGCAGGAAGTGCGCCTGCGCGCCACCATCGGCATCACCCTGTTCCCGGAAGACGGCGACAGCACCGAGAAGCTGCTGCAGAAAGCCGAACAGACCATGACCCTGGCCAAGAGCCGCTCGCGCAACCGCTACCAGTTCTATATCGCCAGCGTCGACAGCGAGATGCGCCGCCGTCGCGAGCTGGAGAAGGATCTGCGCGAAGCCCTGGCCCTCAACCAGCTGTTCCTGGTCTATCAACCCCAGGTGGACTACCGCGATCACCGGATAGTCGGGGTCGAGGCGCTGCTGCGTTGGCAACATCCGCAGCATGGCCTGGTACCGCCGGACCTGTTCATCCCGCTGGCCGAGCAGAATGGCAGCATCATCGCCATCGGCGAGTGGGTTCTCGACCAGGGCTGCCGGCAGCTGCGCGAATGGCACGACCAGGGCTTCAGCGAGCTGCGCATGGCGATCAACCTGTCCACCGTGCAGCTGCACCACGCCGAACTGCCGCGGGTGGTCAACAACCTGATGCAGGTCTATCGTCTGCCGCCGCGCAGCCTGGAACTGGAAGTCACCGAAACCGGCCTGATGGAAGACATCACCACCGCCGCCCAGCACCTGCTCAGCCTGCGCCGCTCCGGCGCGCTGATCGCCATCGACGACTTCGGCACCGGCTATTCTTCGCTGAGCTACCTGAAGAGCCTGCCGCTGGACAAGATCAAGATCGACAAGAGCTTCGTCCAGGACCTGTTCGACGACGAAGACGACGCCACCATCGTGCGTGCCATCATTCAGCTCGGCAAGAGCCTGGGCATGCAGGTGATCGCCGAGGGCGTGGAAACGCTCGAGCAGGAGGCCTATATCATTGCCCAGGGCTGCAACGAAGGTCAGGGCTACTTCTACAGCAAGCCGCTGCCGGCCCGCGAACTGACGCTGTTTCTCAAACAGGCCCGACGCATCAGCGCAGCGGCGACCAACCCGGCCACCCTGTAGAAACGACTCCCAGGGGCGCGATTGACCTTGAGGGCGCTCTTATCAAACAACATGTATGCAATTGATTTTATAGGTTATTACGTTCTCTGTAGGAGCGGCTTTAGCCGCGAATTCTTCACGGCACAGCCAAAGCTTCGCGGCTGAAGCCGCTCCTACGACAGTGGGGCCCCGCGCGCCTCCAGTTTGCTGCGCGCCAGCGCGGCGTCTGGACGACGGGGGATCTCCTACGGAAAACGACAGATGATTCGTGTCGCGACACTAGAGCCTCGTCACCCCGAGCAACCAGGCCGCCACCAAGGCCCCGGCCAGACACAGCACGGCACCACCGGCCGCCTGCCAGTAGAAGTGGCGGGCCAGTTCGTCCTCCCCGACGCTGGACAAAATAAACGGCTGCGCCTCACGCGGCCTACCCATATGGTGCTGCGCCGGCTGCAGACTGTGCTGGCGATGGCGATCCTCGGCCTCCAGCTGCGCGGCCAGACGCATGCGATTCCATTCCTGCTCATCCAGCCTACCGTTGCGGTCACTGTCGAACCGCTGCAGCAGACCGCTGAAATCGCCCTTCCACTCACGGATCACCGCGCTCTGCGCAGCACCCACATCGAGCCCCTGGCGACCGCCACCACTGCTGCGAAAATCGCCGATGGCATACAGCGGCTGGCCAGCGTGCAAGCGCTCCTCGCTATAGCGATAACGCTTGCCAGCCGAGAACAGGGCGGGCCAGCCGCTCTTGGCCGGCCCGCGCGGGTGGCGCAGATTGCCCCGCCATACCTCGCGGGTCACGGGCCGCACCTGCGCACCCCGCGGGTCGATCAGACAGCTGCCAGTGCCGTCGCCCAACAGCAGCCAGCCTTCGCTGCTGCCGCTTTCGACCAGCCGCCAGCTGTGGCTCTTGCCGCTGGCCTGGTACTCCTCGATCCTGAAGCGCCACCACAGGCACGGTTTGCCGGTCAGCGGCGCAACTATCGCGGTGTTCGCTTGCTCGCGCAGCACGCCATAGAACTCGGCGTAGCCTTGGGCCGCCGAACGGATCTTCGAGGTCGGCGTATCCAATAGATGGCGCGCCTCTCCCAGGCGCCGCAGACACCACCAGGCCCCACCAGTAGTGGCGCCGACAGCACACGCCAGACCAATCAGCTGCCCTGTATCCATGGCCACTCAGCCGAATAGCGACTTGAGATCGACGTCGGCCTTCTCCGCGTCGCTGAACTCCAGCAACTCGCCGGCCTTGAAGGCGAAGGCCCGGGCGATCAACACGTCGGGGAACTGCTCGATGCGCACGTTGTTCAGGTTGACCGCCTCGTTGTACAGCTCACGGCGGTCGGCGATGCCGTTCTCCAGGCCGCTGATGCGCAGCTGCAGGTGCTGAAAACTGTCGTTGGCCTTCAGCTCCGGATAGTTCTCGGCCAGGGCGAACAACTGCCCCAGGCCGACACGCAGGCCACTCTCGGCCTTGCCCAAGGCGCCGAGATCATGCTGTTCGCGGGCACTGGCCACGGCATTGCGCGCGGCGATCACCCGCTCCAGGGTGCGACCCTCGTACTGCATGTACTGCTTGCAGGTCTCCACCAGCTTGGGCAGCTCTTCGTGGCGTTGCTTGAGCAGCACATCGATATTCGCCCATGCCTTGCTCAGCCCGTGCTTCAAACGCACCAGGGCGTTGTAGAGGATCACCGCATAGGCGGCGAGCAGAAGCAAAATCACGAGGACAGCAACACTGGTAAGACTCATGCGGTTAGCTCCGTAACGGTGGGCCATGGCTGCTGGCAGCCGGTCGGGCTTATTCGGGAAAGCCGGATGCTGGCATTCTAGCGGCATCGGCCCGCCAGGATGGAGACCGGGCGCACGGCTTTATGCGATTTAATCGCAACGACCCTTTGCGCAAAATGCAAATCTTTCGCATTATGTTGCAGCTTTGCGTACACATCCGCGTGCACCTCTAAAAATACCCTTGCAAAGGAATTCGTCATGATTCGTATGCCCCTGGCTTCCGCCAGCCTGCTGGCCATTGCTATCTCCCTCGCCGGCTGCGGCGAAGACAAGGCACCCGTCAGCCAAACCCCGGCACCTGCCGCAACCAGCGCCAGCGCTCCGGTAGCCGCAACCAGCAACATCGACGAAGCCGCCGCCACTGCCGTGGTCGCCCACTATGCCGACCTGGCCCTGGCCGTATTCAGCGATGCCGCCAGCACCGGCAAGGCTCTGCAGGGCGCCATCGACGCACTGCTCGCCACCCCGACCGACGCCACCCTGCAAGCCGCCCGCGAAGCCTGGCTGGCGGCGCGTGTGCCTTACATGCAGTCCGAAGTGTTCCGCTTCGGCAACGCCGTGGTCGACGACTGGGAAGGCCAACTCAACGCCTGGCCGCTGGACGAGGGCCTGATCGATTACGTCGCCGCCGACTACCAGCACGCCCTGGGCAATCCCGGCGCCACGGCCAACATCATCGCCAACACGCACATCCAGGTCGGCGAAGACCAGCTCGACGCGACTGAAATCACCCCGGAACTGCTCGCCAGCCTGAACGAACTGGGCGGTTCCGAAGCCAACGTCGCCACCGGCTACCACGCCATCGAATTCATGCTCTGGGGTCAGGATCTGAATGGCACCGGCCCGGGTGCCGGCGAGCGCCCAGCCAGCGACTTCGTGGTCGGCGAAGGCGCCACCGGCGGCAACAACGAGCGCCGTCGCGCCTTTATCAAGGCGGCTGCCGACCTGCTGGTCAGCGACCTCGATGCGATGGTCACTGAATGGCAAGCCGACAACGCCGACAACTACCGCGCCAGCCTGCAAGCCGAATCGGCCGAGAACGGCCTGCGCAAGATGCTCTTCGGCATGGGCAGCCTGTCCCTCGGCGAACTGGCTGGCGAGCGCATGAAGGTCGCACTGGAAGCCAACTCCACCGAAGACGAGCACGACTGCTTCAGCGACAACACCCACAACTCGCACTTCTACAACGGCAAAGGCATTCGCAACGTCTACCTGGGCGAGTACAAGAAGGTCGACGGCACCACCCTGAGCGGCCCTAGCCTGTCGTCCCTGGTGGCCAAGGTCGACGCCGCGGCCGATAGCGCCCTGCAAGCCGACCTCGCAGCGACAGAGGCCAAGTTGCAGGCCCTGGTCGACAGCGCCGCTAACGACCAGCACTTCGACCAGCTGATCGCCGCCGACAACGCCGCCGGCCAGCAGATCGTGCGCGACGCCATCGCTGCCCTGGTCAAGCAGACCGGCGCCATCGAACAGGTGGCAGGCAAGCTGAACATCGGCGACCTCAACCCGGACACCGCCGACCACACGTTCTAAGTCGGCGCGCAACAGCAGCCGGTGTGATCTCCCGATCGCATCGGCTTTTTTCTGCCTGCGACTTTTCGCCAGCAACGCTAACGCAAATCTGTCTTATTTAAATTAAGCCGACCTGCTAAGCTTGCCCGCCTGACTTTCTTGCTGCGGATTCCTGTCGATGCCTGCCCCGCTTCCTCGCCTGCTGCTGTGCCTGCTCCTGGGCCTGGCCGGCTGTGACCAGTCGCCACGTTTTACCCAGGCCGAGCCGGGGGAAGCGCTGTCCGCCGGCAGCGCCACCGTGTTCAAGTTCGACCACAATGCCTTCTCCCTGCCCTCGGCCAATCTGGCGCCCTCGCGCCGCCTGGATTTCAGCGTCGGCAACAGCTTCTTCCGCAATCCCTGGGTGATCGCCCCGGCCACCACCACCGCGCGCGACGGCCTGGGTCCGCTGTTCAACACCAACGCCTGCCAGAACTGCCATATCAAGGACGGCCGCGGCCACCCGCCCGGCCCGGATGCGCTCAGCGCCGCCTCGATGCTGGTGCGCCTGTCGATTCCAAAGGGCAGCGAACACGCGGCAATCATCGAGCGCCTGGGCGTGCTCGCCGAACCGACCTACGGCGGCCAGTTGCAAGACATGGCCAACCCCGGCACAGCCCCCGAAGGCAAGGTGCGGGTCAGCTACAGCCTGCACAGCGTGCGCTTCGCCGATGGCAGTGCGCTCGAGTTGCGCCGACCGACACTGGAGATCAGCCAGCTCGGCTATGGCCCGCTGCATGCCGACACCCAATTCTCCGCCCGCATCGCCCCGCCGATGATCGGCCTGGGCCTGCTCGAAGCCATCCCCGAAACGGCGATCCTGGCCAATGCCGACCCGGACGACAGCGATGGCGACGGCATCTCCGGGCGCGCCAACCGGGTCTGGGACGATGCCCTGGAGCAAACCGTGCTCGGCCGCTTCGGCTGGAAGGCCGGGCAACCGACGCTCAACCAGCAGAATGCCCACGCCTTCGCCGGCGACATGGGCCTGACCAGCTCGTTGGTCGCCGCGGACGACTGCACGCCAGGGCAAAGCGACTGCCGTAGCGCCAACAACGGTGGCGAACCGGAAGTCAGCGACAGCATTCTCGCCAGCGTGCTGTTCTACAGCCGCAACCTGGGCGTGCCGGCACGCCGCGATGTCTATGCGCCCGAGGTGCTCGCGGGCAAGGGGCTGTTCCACCAGGCCGATTGCCAGCGCTGCCATACGCCGCAATTCACCACCGCCAGCGATGCCGCGGAACCGGAGCTGGCCAACCAGCCGATTCGCCCCTATAGCGACCTGTTGCTGCACGACATGGGCGAAGGTTTGGCGGATAACCGCGCCGAGTTTCTCGCCTCCGGCCGCGAGTGGCGCACCCCGCCGCTATGGGGCATCGGCCTGACCGAGGCGGTCAACGGCCACACCCAGTTTCTCCACGACGGCCGCGCGCGCAACCTGCTGGAAGCTATTCTCTGGCACGGCGGCGAAGCCGAGACGTCCAAGCAGAAGGTACTGAGGTTCTCAGCCAAGCAGCGCGCCGCGTTGCTGGCCTTTCTGAATTCACTGTAAGGAGCTACGCATGATCCGTTCGCCCCTCACCCTCGCCCTGCTGAGCCTGGCACTGAGCGCCTGCTCCCCCGCCGACCCGCAGCAGGCTGTCAGCAGCGCCCTGGCCAACGGCGTGCTGCTGCCGGCCTATAGCAGCTGGGCCGAGGCCAATAGCCAGTTGGCCAACAGCGGCCAGGCGTTCTGCGCCGACGAGCAGACACTGGGCGACGCACGCCAGGCCTTTCTCACCGCGCAAAGCGCCTGGGCCAGCCTGCAACCGCTGCTGATCGGCCCGCTGGCCGAAGGCAATCGCGCCTGGCAGGTACAGTTCTGGCCGGACAAGAAGAACCTGGTGGCGCGTCAGGTCGCCGCCCTGCTCAAGAATAAACCCGCGCTGACAGCCGCCGATCTGGATAAATCCAGCGTGGTGGTGCAAGGCCTGACCGCTTACGAATACCTGGTATACGACCCGGCCATCGACCTCGACAATGCCGAGCAGAAGGCCCGGTATTGCCCGCTGATGGTCGCCATCGGTCAGCACCAGCAAGCCCTGGCAGCCGATGTCCTCGAGCGCTGGCAAGCCAAGGACGGCATGGCCGCACAACTGCAAGGCTTCCCCAACGAGCGCTACGCCGAAGCTGGCGAAGCCGTGGCCGAACTGCTGCGCACCCAGGTCAGTGCCATCGACGGCCTGAAGAAAAAGCTCGGCACCCCGCTCGGTCGCCAGAGCAAAGGCCAGCCGCAGCCCTATCAGGCCGAGGCCTGGCGCAGCAAGGCCAGCCTGGCCAACCTGGCGGCCGGCCTGGCCAGCGCCGAACGCATCTGGCGCGGTGCCGAGCAGAACGGCGTGCAAGCCCTGCTGAGCAGCGATCAGTCGGCCCTGCAACAACGCATCGACGCCGCCTACAGCGACACCCGCCAGCGCCTCGCCGCCCTGCAACGCCCGCTCGGCGAACTGCTCGGCGACCAAGCCGGGCGCAGCGAGCTGAACGCGCTGTACGACAGCCTCAATGCCTTGCACCGCCTGCACGAAACCGAGCTGGCGAACACCCTCGGCATCCAGATGGGCTTCAACGCCCACGATGGCGACTAGGACATGACCTTGATCAAACGCAGAGCTTTTCTCGGCCTGACCGGCGCCACCCTGGCCGCCGGCGCCTTCGCCGGCTGGACCCTGAGCGACAACGGCGCGCAACCACTGCTACTGTCCGCGCGCAACGATGCGGCCGGCAAACACTATGCGGTGGGCTATCGCCTGGATGGCAGCCAGGTGTTCGCCACCCCGGTCGGCGAGCGCTGTCATGACGTGGTGGCGCACCCCAGCCTGCCGCTGGCGCTGTTCGTCGGTCGCCGACCGAGTACCCAGAGTTATCTGCTCGATACTCGCGACGGTCATCTGTTGCAAACCCTGCACACCCCCGCACAACGGCACTTCTACGGCCACGCGGTATTCCACAAAGACGGCGAATGGCTGTACACCACCGAGAACGACACCAGCGATCCCGGTCGCGGCGTGCTCGGCGTCTATCGCCTGCAAGGCCGGCAGCTGCAACGCACTGGCGAACTGTCGAGCCACGGCATCGGCCCGCACCAAGTGCTCTGGCTGCCCGATGGCGAAACCCTGGTGGTGGCCAACGGCGGCATCCGCACCGAAGCCGAGAGCCGGGTGGAGATGAACCTCGACAGCATGGACTCCAGCCTGGTGCTGCTCAAACGCGACGGCGGCCTGCTGAGCAAGGAACAGCTGCCCGAGCGGATGAACAGCGTGCGCCATCTGGCAGTGGCCAGCGACGGCACTGTCGTCAGCGGCCAGCAATACATGGGCGACCCCGCCGATCCGGTACCGTTGCTGGCGATCAAGCGGCCGGGCCAGGCGTTCCAGCACTTTGCCCTGGGCGAAGCGCAACGCCAGGCGATGAACCAGTACAGCGCCAGCGTGGCGATTCACAGCGAGCTGCGCCTGCTGGCGCTGACCGCGCCGCGCGGCAACCGGGTGTTCATCTGGGATCTGGACAGCGCCGCCCTGCGCCTGGATGCGCCGCTGGCCGATTGCGCCGGGGTTGGCGCGGTGGCCGAGGGCTTCGTGGTCAGCACGGGCGTGGGTCGCTGCCGGCTGTACGATTGCCGCCACAGCACCATCACCGTCCAGCCGCTGCAATTGCCTGCCGGGCTATGGGACAACCACCTGCAACTGGCCTAGCCGGATGCACAGCCTGATGCGGTGCTGGCAGCTGTAACCGGGCCTTGAACAGAAGCACTTAAAGAAATGCCGTGCCCTCGACTCGAGTGCACGGCATTGGCACGACAGGAGAATTTGTCAGGTAGACCGCTCGCTCATTTCTGCCCGGCCAGGCTCTGCGACAGGCTGAACATGAACAGCAACAAATCCCTGTCTGGAGCGAGCTGTTGCATCGCCATGCCGACGTTACGTGGCAGAGGGCAGTACTCCGGACCACTGGCACTACCCAGCATGAGCGGGCCCGGTTCATGCCAGGCGACAGCAGCCAATGAGGCCAAGCCCAACGCTGCAACCAGGAAAAAACCTCTAGCAATTTCTAACTTCATAACCGCAACCCCTTGATGGCGCTGCCAAACGCTTGCCGGTAAAGGTAGACCACTCGTTCCCAATCACCAGCACCCCACGACGAATGGCGCTTTAATTGCTGCATGTCGTGGCGCGCGGCCTGCCGCACACTGAAACGCCGTCGGCTTTTTTCCAGGTCCAACAGGGCCGTTTCGACCTCAATACGTTCGCCTACTTGCTCGACTCGCACGAACAGATGCTTCTGATACAGGCAGCCATGCTGCCAACCTGCCCGGTGAAAGCGCGCCAGCATGCCAGCCACTTGCGCCAGCAGTTGCTCGTTGACCGCTACGCCGAAACGCTCACGGCCACCCTCTGCATACCAATGATCGAGTTCCTGAAAGCCCTTGAGTTCCTCGGTCACCAGCAAGCCGCGCCAGAGTCCGGCAGCATCGCGCTGCACGTCACAATAGAGCAGGCTCGGCGCCTTTACCCCGAGTTGCGGCAGGGCCAGCAAGGCATCGCGCTCACGCAGCACCGTGGGCCGACCGAAGGGGTAACGCAGGCTGCGATAGGAGTGCCCGATCTGGCGCTTGGCATAAAGTACCCGGCCATCGTCCTGGTACAGACGCTGTACGCCGCTCTCGCCACCGCGCCGATGATTCGGTTCTTCGACCCATTCACCCTGCAGTTGCCACCACTGTTCGAACGCCAACGCTGCTGTCATTTCATCCGCCTGTAAGCCAAACCTCAAGCTGACCGCACGTGGCCAGCGGTCCTGGCCAGTCACCGTCAGTAACAAATAATCGGGCAGGTAACCCTCGTCCATCTCTGCGCGTCATCGTCCCAAGCCGGTACGCCCCTGCCTGCATGGCCACGACGACCAATGGTGTACCGGTTGCAGCCAGAGGAAAACTTAAAGCAATTTGCGCACCACAAAGTGCAATTCCCACCTCACAAAACAATATGATGACTCAGACCAACGGCCGCACCGTCGATATTGCCCCTGCCCTGCCGCGGACCGCTCACCTGCCGCATGCAACCAAGCAACATGCCGTCGACTCGACGTGACAGGTTGGCCAGGCTTATCTGCGCTCAATAAAAAACCCGCGCCTGGGCGCGGGTTTTTTTCAAGGACTGCCGGGGAGCAGGCTGGCTTACATCATGCCGCCCATGCCACCCATACCGCCCATGCCGCCCATATCCGGCATGCCGCCGGCTGCCTTGTCGTCGACAACCTCGGCGATCATCGCTTCGGTGGTGATCATCAGGCTGGCGATCGAGGAAGCCGCCTGCAACGCCGAACGGGTCACCTTGGCCGGATCGAGGATGCCCATCTCGATCATGTCGCCGTACTCGCCGGTGGCTGCGTTGTAACCGTAGTTACCCGAACCTTGCTTGACCTTGTCGACCACTACGCTCGGCTCGTCGCCGGAGTTGGCAACGATCTGACGCAGCGGCGCTTCGACGGCGCGACGCAGCAGGGCGATACCGACGTTCTGATCAGCGTTGTCGCCTTTCAGTTCGCTGATAGCCTGCAGGGCACGCACCAGGGCAACACCACCGCCAGGTACCACGCCTTCTTCAACGGCTGCACGGGTAGCGTGCAGGGCGTCTTCAACGCGGGCTTTCTTCTCTTTCATTTCCACTTCGGAACCGGCGCCGACCTTGATCACGGCAACACCGCCGGCCAGCTTGGCCAGACGCTCTTGCAGTTTCTCTTTGTCGTAGTCGGACGAGGTGTCTTCAACCTGCTTGCGGATCTGGGCAACACGCGCCTGGATGTCGGTTTGCACGCCGGCACCGTCGATGATGGTGGTGTTTTCCTTGCTCAGGATCACGCGCTTGGCGTTACCCAGGTGTTCCAGGGTGGCGCCTTCCAGGCTCAGGCCGACTTCTTCGCTGATCACGGTACCGCCGGTGAGGATGGCGATGTCCTGCAGCATGGCCTTGCGGCGGTCACCGAAGCCCGGTGCCTTAACGGCAGCGACCTTGACGATACCGCGCATGTTGTTCACCACCAGAGTGGCCAGGGCTTCGCCCTCGACGTCTTCGGCGACGATCAGCAGCGGACGGCCGGCTTTGGCCACGGCTTCCAGCACCGGCAGCATTTCGCGGATGTTGGAGATTTTCTTGTCGACCAGCAGGATCAGCGGGCCGTCGAGTTCGGCGACCATGGTGTCCGGCTTGTTGATGAAGTACGGCGACAGGTAGCCACGGTCGAACTGCATGCCTTCTACGACCGACAGTTCGTTTTCCAGGCCCGAGCCTTCTTCAACGGTGATCACGCCTTCTTTGCCGACTTTCTCCATGGCTTCGGCAATGATGTCGCCGATCGAGCTGTCGGAGTTGGCCGAGATGGTGCCGACCTGAGCGATGGCCTTGGTGTCGGCGCACGGCTTGGACTGGGCTTTCAGCTGAGCAACGATGGCGATGGTCGCCTTGTCGATGCCGCGCTTGAGATCCATCGGGTTCATGCCGGCAGCGACGGCTTTCAGGCCTTCGTTGACGATCGACTGAGCCAGTACGGTGGCGGTGGTGGTGCCATCGCCGGCGTCATCGTTGGCGCGCGAGGCGACGTCCTTGACCAGCTGTGCGCCCATGTTTTCGAAGCGGTCTTTCAGCTCGATTTCTTTGGCGACGGAAACGCCGTCCTTGGTGATGGTCGGAGCGCCGAAGCTCTTCTCGATGATCACGTTACGGCCTTTCGGGCCGAGGGTCGCTTTAACGGCATCAGCCAGGACGTTGACACCGGCGAGCATTTTCTTGCGGGCGGAGTCGCCGAACTTAACTTCTTTAGCAGCCATGATGTTTATTCCTCAAATTCGTTTTGGTGGAACGCAATACAGGTGTGGCGCAGGCGGAAATCAGGCTTCGAGTACGGCCAGGATTTCGCTCTCGCTCATGACCAGCAGCTCTTCGCCGTCGATCTTGATGGCATTGCTGCCGGAGTAAGGACCAAACACCACTTTGTCACCGACCTTGACGGCCAGCGGGCGTACTTCGCCGTTGTCCAGCACGCGACCGGTGCCTACAGCGACGATTTCGCCCTGGTTCGGCTTCTCGGCAGCGGAGCCCGGCAGCACGATGCCACCTGCGGTTTTGGTTTCTTCTTCGCTGCGACGGATCACGACGCGGTCATGCAGAGGACGAAGCTTCATTGTCGATCTCTCCCAAATAGGTTGGTTACATCGGCCGGTGTTCACACCAGCGGGTTAGCAAAGTCCGGCGGGGCCGGTTGCGCTGCACCGAAGTACAACGCGGAAGTCTGTTCTGTCGAAACCGGCAGAAAACCTTGCGGTGACCGCTACATAAGGGCGCACAAGGGAATTTCAAGGGTCAACAATGTTTTTTTTGCTGTCGCTGAGCGCAACAGCAGCGAAGCGACGCCCGCCAGGCGAGCCTGAGACAGGGAGGGGACACGCGCCTGCTGGACTGCTGGCAGCTTGTGAAAAACGCTCGCTATTGCGCTCGATATTTTCACAACCTCCGAGGCCTGGACAAACGCGTCAGTCGTGCCGCTTGAACTCACCTTCCAGCACATTCGGCTTGACCGCACCCGGCCGGGCCTGTCCGGAGCGCGCCGCCAGATCATCGGCAAACGCCCGCTGGCGCATGGCTTGCTCGGCCGCACGCAGGCGGATTTTATTGACCAGACGCCGCCGAACGAAGGGGATCAGGCACAGCACGCCGAAGATGTCGCTGATGAAACCCGGCAGCAGCAGCAGGCCGCCACCCACCGCAATCAGCAGGCCTTCGAGCATTTCCTGCTCGGGCAGTTCGCCACGCGCCAGTTTCTCGCGGGCGCGCCAGGCAGTAGCGACACCGGCGATACGCAGCAGGATGCTGCCGAGGATCGCCGTGCCGATGACCAGCAACAACGTCGGCAGCACACCAATGGCGCTGCCAACCTGGATCAGCAGCGCCAGTTCGACGATCGGGAACAACAAGAACAAAAACAGAAAAACACGCATCAAGAATTCCTTAGCGGAAGAACGGCTTCCAATAAGAGTGAAATATGGGAGATTGCGCTTAATTCAAGCTGAAACGGCGCCGTCGGTCGGCCAGGCTTGCGCACGAGCCAGCAATACAAAGGCCTGGCGCACCTCGGCGGGAGTGTTACAGGGTGTGGCAAAGGCCAGCCAGTACACACTTTGCTCGATGCGCAGGTGAAAACCCTCGCTGTCGATACCCACCAGTGCGGCCGGCACCCGGCTCGGCAAACCGGCCAGCGCGACATAATGGACGATGGCGCTGCTGTGGTCAGCATTCATGTGTTCCAGCATGCCCTGCTCGCTGCCACCGGCGGTGGCTG
Organism: Pseudomonas sp.; assembly: GCA_030699825.1. Classification (GTDB taxonomy): domain Bacteria; phylum Pseudomonadota; class Gammaproteobacteria; order Pseudomonadales; family Pseudomonadaceae; genus Aquipseudomonas. The sequence continues at coordinate 123,118 of JAUYKV010000033.1, forward strand.
CCACAGTGTCGACTGCCGCAGCGGTGGCTGCCACAGCGAACGGGTTGGCCAGCGCCACCTGGTCCAGCCAGTGGATCGCACCGAAACCGCCGATATAACGCCAGCGCACCGGTTCCAGCACCCAGAAATCGAAATCATGGGCGCGGTGATAATCCTGCGACTCGGGGAAATAGCGGTAATAACGCGCAGCCGCCGCATCGATTGCGTCCGGGTCACACAATTGTCGTGCTTGCGCGAGTAGCGTGAGACGACCGAGCGCCTGCACATCCTCGGCGCCACGCTCGCCGACAAACAGCGAACACTTGGCGTCCTGCTTGAGGTTGTGGGTGTGCTGGGCGATGCGGCTAATCAGGATCAGCGGCCAGCCCCGAGCGTCCAGGCAGTAGGGCACCACCGATCCGAAAGGAAAGCCCGGCATGGCCTTCGAATGAGTCGAGAGTACCCCGCGGTATTCCTTGAGCAGCAGTTCTCGGGCATGCTTAGCGGCTTTCACGCTCACCTTATGACTCCTTGCAAAGAATCCGTCACTAACGGACAGGCGCCCTAGAATAGCTGTTACAGCGCGCCAGCGGGGCTAAACGACATACCTTGAGGGGATACGCGATGCAACTCCAAGACAAAGTTATCATCATCACCGGTGGCTGCCAGGGTCTGGGCCGCGCCATGGGCGAATACCTGGCGGGCAAAGGGGCCAAACTGGCGCTGGTCGATCTCAACCAGGAAAAACTCGACGAAGCCGTGGCCGCCTGCAAGGCCCATGGCGTGGAAGCACGCGCCTACCTGTGCAACGTGGCCGTAGAGGAGCAGGTGACCCACATGGTCGCCCAGGTCGCCGAAGATTTCGGCGCGATCAATGGCCTGGTCAACAACGCCGGTATCCTGCGTGACGGCCTGACCATCAAGGTCAAGGACGGCGAAATGACCAAGATGAGCCTGGCCCAATGGCAGTCGGTGATCGACGTCAACCTGACCGGTGTGTTCCTCTGCACCCGCGAAGTGGCGGCGAAGATGATCGAACTGCAGAACCAGGGCGCGATCGTCAATATCTCCTCCATCTCCCGCGCCGGCAACATGGGCCAGGCCAACTATTCCGCGGCCAAGGCCGGCGTGGCCGCCGATACCGTGGTCTGGGCCAAGGAGCTGGCGCGTTACGGCATCCGCGTGGCAGGCGTTGCTCCCGGCTTCATCGAGACAGAGATGGTTGCCAGCATGAAACCCGAAGCGCTGGAGAAAATGACCGCCGGCATCCCGCTGCGGCGCATGGGCAAGCCGGCCGAGATCGCCCATTCGGTGGCCTACATCCTCGAGAACGACTACTACACCGGTCGCATCCTCGAGCTGGACGGCGGCCTGCGCATGTAATCTCCACGCCCGACAAGCCGTGCCGGGTGGGCCGCACGGCGATCCGTTGCAGCTGCCGAGGTAACCCGCAGAACGCGGGGCAGTCCCGGCAGGCCCGGACCCAGAAAATGCCGCTTTCCTGTCGAAGGGAAAGCGGCATTTTTCATAAACGAGCCGTGCGCGGCGGTTTAGCAGGCTGTTGAAACACTACCTGCATTGCCGATGCGTCGTTAAAAACACGGCTCGTGTGCGAGCCCCCGACTAGGCCGCTAGCCTAGGCTGCCTCGCCTACGCGCTTCAACGGCCTGCTCGCTGGCCTGGACCAAATGCACCACCCGCTGCGGGAACGGAATACCGATACCGGCCTCGGTCAGCTGCTCCTTGGCCAGCTCGGTAAATTCGAAGGTCACCGGCCAGAAATCCGCCGTCGCCACCCACACCCGCAACGACAGGTTGACCGCGCTATCCCCCAGCCCCGTGACGAACACCACAGGCGCCGGGTCGCGATGAATGCGCGGATCCTCGGCGATCTTCAGCAGTACATCGCGGGCTTTCTTGATGTCGCTGGAGTAGTCGATGCCCAGATTGATGTCGGCGCGACGCGTGGCTTCGCGCGAATAATTGGTGATATGGCCGTTGGACAGGCTGCCGTTGGGCACTATCACCACCTTGTTGTCGGCGGTTTTCAGGGTCGTGTGAAAAATATGAATGCTGTCGACGCTGCCCGATACGCCCTGCCCCTCGATCCAGTCACCGGCGCGAAACGGACGGAACAGCAAGATCAGCACGCCACCGGCGAAGTTCGCCAGGCTGCCTTGCAGGGCCAGGCCGATGGCCAGGCCGGCAGCACCGATCACCGCGATAAAGGAGGTGGTTGCCACGCCGATCATCGAGGCCACACTGATCAGCAGCAGCACCTTGAGGACGATGCCGGCCAGGCTGCCGATAAAACTGTGCAATGCTCGGTCGACATTACGCCGCACCAGTATGGCCGCGACCTTGCGGGTCAAGGCATTGATCAGCCACCAACCGACCAGCAGGGTAATGATCGCCAGGGTCAGCTGACCACTGTATTGCAACACCACCGGCAGCCAGCTCTCGGACAGTTTCACCAGTTGCTCGACATTCATCTCCATTTGACACTCCTTTTCGACACTTGAAACACGACCGCCATGGCAAGCCATGGCGGTCGCTTGACGATCACTGCTGCCGCGCCACCCGGGCCCGGCAGGCTTGCCGCATCAATCGCGGAAATTGTTGAACTGCAGTGGCATATCAAAGTCCTTGGCGCGCAGGGCGGCGATCGCCTCCTGCAGGTCATCGCGCTTCTTGCCGGTAATGCGCACCTGCTCGCCCTGAATGGCGGCCTGCACCTTGAGTTTGCTGTCCTTGATGTGGGCGACGATCTTCTTCGCCAATTCCTTGTCGATGCCTTCGCGCAAGACCGCTTCCTGCTTGACGCTCTTGCCCGAGGGATAAGCGTCCTTGAACTCGACGCACTGCACATCGATCTTGCGCTTGACCAGGCAGAGCTTGAGAATCTCGACCATCTGCTCCAGCTGAAAATCCGCATCGGCCGTCAGGTTGACGGTCAGGTCTTTGAACTCGAAGCTGCCTTTACCGCGCAGGTCATAACGACGTTCAAGTTCCTTGACGGCGTTGTCGACAGCATTGGTGACTTCGTGTTTGTCCAGTTCGGACACCACGTCGAACGAGGGCATGGGTTTCCTCCAGATAGACGGCGCGACCCAGATCACGGACGGGACACGCGTGGCTTGTTGCCGGTTGAAAAACCCGGCCATTATATAGTCATAGCGACAAACACTGCCCAGCGATGTAGCGGGCCCATGCGACTTCCCCTGCGAGCCTGCCATGCCCAACCCCCATCTCAGCATCCTGGTGGTGGACGACGCCAAGTTTTCCAGCGCCATGATCGGTCGTGCCCTGAGCCAGGCCGGCTACCAGGATCTACGCTTTGCCTACAGCGCCGCAGAAGCCATCAGGCAGCTCGAACTGCGCCCGGCCAGCGTGCTCCTGGCAGACTGGTTGATGCCGGAAATGGATGGCCTGGAATTGACCGGACGGGTCCGTCAACTGGATGAAATGGCCGATCACTACACCTACATCATGCTGCTGACCGGCAAGGAAGGTGAAAACGTGCTGAGCGAAGCCTTCGATCGTGGGGTCGACGACTTCATCAACAAGGCGCAGATGAACGAGCAACTGGTGCCGCGGGTCTACGCCGCCGACCGCCTGTGCAACACCCTGCAACGCCTGCTGCAGGAAAACCGCCTGTTGACGGAAAACATCGCCAGCATGGAACAGCGCAACCTGGTCGACACCCTTACCGGCCTGGGCAACGCACGCTACCTGCGGCAGAAGCTGCTCGACAGCCTGCGCCAGATCGAATCGCGCGGCGGCGCACTCTGTTACCTGTTGATCGGCCTGCAGCAGGCCGGCGAACTGCGCCAGCGTCATGGCAACGATTTCTATACCGAGCTGCTGCACGGTGTCGCCCGCCGCCTGCAGCAACTGGTACGCCCGCTGGACGTGCTAGTGCGCCTCGACGACAACCATTTTGCCCTGATCACCCTGCTCGAAGACCTGCACGAGTGCTCGCCGAGCAGCTTCAAGCGCCTGCACGAAGGACTCAACCTCAAGGCGTTCAAGACCAGCGAAGGCTTCGTCAGCCTCAAGGCCGGGATCAGCCTGGTCGGCCTCGACAGCAAAGCCTTGCCCATCGACCCGGAACGCCTGATCGCCCAGGCGAACACGCTGCTGGCGGAGTCTTACGCCAGCGGCCGGGTCGCCGTCATGCGCCTGCCGCATGCGACCTAGCAAGCGCCGGCAATGAGCTGGCATATCCTCGGCGCCGGCAGCCTGGGCTGTCTCTGGGCCGCACGCCTGGCACGCGGCGGCGTGCCGGTACAGCTGATCCTGCGCGACTCGGCCCGCCTCGACGCTTATCGATGCGCGGGCGGCCTGACCCTGGTCGAACAGGGCCGGGCCCAACGTTACGCCGTACCGGGCCAGACCGCTGACGATCCCCAGCCAATCCGGCGCCTGCTGCTGGCGTGCAAGGCCTATGACGCCGAAAGCGCCATTACCGGCCTGGCGCCGCGCCTGGCGCCGGGTGCCGAGCTGGTGCTGCTGCAAAACGGCCTGGGCAGCCAGGAGGCCGTGGCCGCTCGAGTCCCCCAGGCACGCTGCATTTTCGCCTCCAGCACCGAAGGCGCCTTTCGCGATGGCACCGCTGCTGAAGGAGAATGGCGCGTGGTATTCGCCGGCCAGGGCCACACCTGGCTCGGCGATCCGCTCGACGACCAGCCGCCGCCCTGGCTGGCCGACCTCGAGCGCAGCGGCATCCCCCACCAGTGGAGCCCGGATATTCTCAGCCGGCTATGGCGCAAGCTGGCGCTGAACTGCGCGATCAATCCGCTGAGCGTGCTTTACGCTTGCCGCAACGGCGGCCTGAGCGATCACCCGGAAGAGGTCGCCACGCTCTGCACCGAGCTCTGCCAACTGCTGCACAGCTGTGGCCAGCCCGCCGCCGCACTGGACCTGCATGCCGACGTACAGCGGGTGATCCAGGCCACCGCGGCGAACTACTCCTCGATGCACCAGGATGTCGCCCGGGGCCGACGCACCGAAATTGCCTACCTGCTCGGCCATGCCTGCGCCACCGCGCAGCGCCAGCGCCTGGTTTTGCCGCACCTCGCGGCGCTGCATGAACGCCTGGTGCAATACCTCGAAGCACACGGATTGCCCAGCCATTAAGCCGCGCGTTACCCTGCACGAACGTCCCCGCCACCGCGACTCACCCGCCCATGCCCTTGCGTCAGCGCCTCGAAAATCTGCCCGTCGGCCGCAAACTGCTCGCCGCACTCCTGGTATTGCTGGCCGCCGTGTTGCTGATGGCCAACCTGGCGTTCATCAGCGCGGCCTACTGGATTTCCCAGCAGAGCGTCGCCCCCCAGGCCTTGCATACCCTCGGCCGGCTGATCGCCAGCCCCACCCTGGGTCATGAGGCGCTGAGCTCGGAGAGCGCCGCCCAAGCCCTGTTGCAACGCCTCGATGACTACCCGCCACTGCGCGCCGCGGTGATCTACGACAGCAATGGCGCGAGCCTGGCACACCTGCAACGCGGGGCTCCCCTGAGCCTGCCACAGCGCATCGAACAACTGGACAGCTGGCGCCTTGGCGAGTTTCGCACCAACCTGCTGGTCGAGCTGCCGCAGCCCGACGCCCCCCCCGGCCACCTGCTGCTGGTCGCCTCCGGCGAATTGCCCGGCGCCTTCTATACCGGCACCCTGACCGCCAGCCTGGCGATTTTCGCGTTCAGCGTGCTGCTCTGGCTGCTGGTGGCGCGGCAGATTCGCCGCCTGGTGACCAAGCCGATCCGCCGCCTGGAAGAACTGGCGCGCCAGGTCACCCGCGAGGAGAATTACGCCTTGCGCGCCAGGCGCGGCAACCAGGACGAAATCGGCAGCCTGGCCGACGCCTTCAACACCATGCTGATGCGCATGGAGGGCCGCGAACAACAGCTCAAGCGCGCCCGCGACGACGCCCGGGCCGCATTCGACCAGGCCCAGAGCCTGGCCGAGGAGACCCGCCACTCCAACCGCAAGCTGGAGCTGGAGGTGCAGGTACGCAGCAAGATCGAGAAGAAGCTCACCGGCTTTCAGAAATACCTCAACAGCATCATCGATTCCATGCCCTCGGCCCTGATCGCCCTCGACGAGCAGCTCTATGTCACCCAGTGGAACCAGGAGGCCAGCGCCCTCTCCGGCACGCGCCTGGCGGAGGCACTGAACCAGCCGGTGTTCCTCGCCTTCCCGCCGCTGAAACCCTTCCTGCCACTGCTCAAACGCACCGTCGAGCAACACAAGGTGGAAAAGATCGAACGGGTGACCTGGAGCAAAAACGAAGAGCCGCACCATTACGCCCTGACTTTCTACCCGCTGATGGGCGGGGCCGGCCGCGGCGTGGTGATCCGCATCGACGACATCACCCAGCGCCTGAACCTGGAAGAAATGATGGTGCAGTCGGAGAAGATGCTCTCGGTCGGCGGCCTGGCCGCCGGCATGGCCCATGAGATCAACAACCCGCTCGGCGCCATCCTGCACAACGTGCAGAACATTCGCCGGCGCCTGTCGCCGGAGCTGGAGAAGAACCGCGAGCAGGCCGAGCGCATCGGCATCAGCCTGCCGAGCATCGACCGTTACCTGCAGGCGCGGGAAATCCCCCGACTGCTCGACGACATCCAGCAGGCCGGCACCCGTGCGGCGAAAATCGTCAGCCACATGCTCAGCTTCAGCCGCCGCAGCAACCGCCAACTGGCGCCCTGCATGCTGCCCGCGGTGATCGACCAGGCCCTGGAAATCGCCGGCAACGACTTCGACCTGACCGAAAGCTTCGACTTCAAGAGCCTGCTCATCCGCCGCGAGTTCGACCCGGCCCTGGGCCCGGTGCCCGGCACCGCCAACGAACTGGAACAGGTGTTGCTCAACTTGCTGAAGAATGCCGCCCAGGCGATTCATCAACGCACAGACACCAGCACGCCCGGGCAGATCACCCTGCGCACCCGACTGGCACCGCCCTGGGCCGAGATCCAGGTGGAAGACAACGGCGTCGGCATGCCTGAAGCGGTGCGCAAACGCATCTTCGAGCCGTTCTTCACCACCAAGGAAGTCGGCCAAGGCACCGGGCTGGGCCTGTCGGTGTCCTACTTCATCATCACCAACAATCACAAGGGGCAGATGGAGGTGCAATCCAAGAAAGACCAGGGTACCTGCTTCACCCTGCGCCTGCCCCTGGCTACAACTATCCCCCACACAGGTCATTGAACATGGGTTATCGACTGTCGAAAATTTACACACGCACCGGCGATGCCGGCGAAACCGGGCTGGCCGACGGCCGTCGGGTGCCCAAGGATCACCCGCGGGTGGAGGCCATGGGTGAGATGGACACGCTCAACAGCCAACTCGGCCTGCTGTTGGCCGAACTGGCCGAACAGCAGGCCATGTGCCCGGGGCTGGGCGAGCTCATCGAGGTGCTCGCACCCTGCCAGCACCGTCTGTTCGACCTCGGCGGCGAACTGGCCATGCCCGCATACCAGGCCCTGCAACAAGCCGAAGTCGAACGCCTGGAAGCGGCCATCGACCGCTGGAACGAGGAGCTCGGCCCGCTGCAGAACTTCATCCTGCCGGGCGGCACCCGCCTGGTCGCCCAAGCCCACGCCTGCCGCAGCCTGGCACGCAGCGCCGAACGCCGCTGCCAGCGCCTGAACGCCGAAGAACCCATACGCGGCGTCGGCCTGGCCTACGTCAACCGTCTTTCCGACCTGCTGTTCGTCGCCGCCCGCCTGATCGCCAAACGTCAAGGCATCGACGAAGTGCTCTGGCAGGCGGCGCCGAAACCACAGGCCTAACCCGTAGCCCGGACAAGCCTTGGCGCAATCCGGGAGCGGTGTTGCATGCGCAGGTTTTTCCCGGATTGCGCTGGCGCTTATTCGGGCTACGAGCCTGACAAGCCGCGCCGAAACCACAGGCCTAACCCGTAGCCCGGATAAGCCTTGGCGCAATCCGGGAGCGGTGTTGCATGCGCAGGTTTTTCCCGGATTGCGCTAGCGCTTATTCGGGCTACGAGCCTGACAAGCCGCGCCGATACCACAGGCCTAACCCGTAGCCCGGACAAGCCTTGGCGCACTCCGGGGGCGGTGTTGCATGTGCAGGTTTTTCCCGGATTGCATCCGGGCTACAAGGTTGCCTAGGTTGGCGCTGAGCTCGCGAAGCCCAATGAGGTACCACGAGATCAGGTCAGACTCAGACGACTCTCGAAGCAACGCTGCTCGCCGGTTACCGGGTCGATAAAACTCAGCCCCTGGGCCAACAGCTTGAGCGGCTTGCTGTAGTCGTCCGGCGTGTCGGCGGCATCGCTGATCTCAGGGTAGAAGGGATCGTTGAGAATGGGCGCGCCCAGGGCGGCCATGTGCACCCGCAACTGGTGCTTTTTCCCGGTCACCGGATAGAGCCCGTAGAGCCAGTGCTCACCCAGCCGCTGCGCCACCTCGATGCGGGTCTCGGTATTGGCCATACCGGCGACTTCCTGCATGCGGAAGAACGGCTCGCCGGCGCCCAGCCGCGTGGCCCGGCGCAGGGGAAACTCCAGCTCCGGCAGCGCCGGCGCCAGGGCCTCGTAGCGCTTGTCCATCTGCCGCTCGCGAAACAACGCCTGATAGCGGCCGCGACTCTGCCGATTGCAGGAAAACAGCACCAGCCCGGCGGTATGCCGGTCGATGCGGTGCAACGGCACCAGATCGGCATTGCCCAGGCGCTTGGCCAGGCGCGCTTGCAGCGTCTGCTCGACATACTCGCCGGCCGGCATCACCGGTAGGAAATGCGGCTTGTCGGCCACCAGCAGATGCTCGTCGACATACAGCACGGTTTCGACGAAGGGAATCGGCGTCTCCGCCACCACCTCGCGAAAGTAATGCACACGCAGGCCGACCCGATAGGCATGCGCCGGGCCGATCGGCGCGCCCTCGGCATCCAGCACCCGTCCACGCGCCATGCGTTGCAGCCAGACCTCGCGGCCGATCGCCGGAAAATGCGCGCACAGGCAGTCGAGCACCGTCGGCCAGTCGCCCTGGGGCAGATGCAGGGTGCTGGGGCGCATGTTGGAAGGGGAACGGGCAGACACGGACATGAGGGGCTCGGCGGGCAACGGCAAAGGTAACCAGCGCCCATTAGGCCGCAGCCACTCGCCTGGCGTCAAAGGCCGCTGTCCCACCCACTGAATCATTCATCGTAGCCATCAGTACCAGAGCCGAGTAGCCCGGCACAGACCCCACCCACTGCCAGCCTATAACTCAAGCAGATACAGGCACAGCGACAGACTGAGCAGCGAGCCGAGCGTCGACAGCAGGATAGTGCTGGAGACCACCGCCGCGTCGCGGCGATAGAACTCGGCCAGCATATAGGGGCCTGTGCCGGTCGGCAGCGCGCTCAACAGTAGAGCCGCAGCGGCCCACATGGGGGGCAGCTGCAGTACATGGAACACCAGTACCCAGGTAATCAGCGGGTGAGCGATCAGCTTGATCAGCACCAGGCCGACGCTACCCTCACTGCGACCGACCTGCTTGTGCGCAAGAAACAGACCGAGGGAAATCAGCGCACAGGGCGCGGTGGCGCTGGCCAGCAGGTCGATAAAGCGGTGCAGCGGCTCTGGCAGCGGCTGGCCGCCCAGTGCCCACAGACCGCCGAACAACGGCGCGACGACCAGCGGGTTCTTGGCCAACGCCAGCGACACCTTGGCTGTCGCACGCAGCAGGTTCTTTTCATCCTGCAGGGCGACCTCGATGCACACCACCGCCAGAGCGAACAGCACACAGATCACGATCAGACTGGCGATCAGCGCCGGCTGCAGCCCCTCGTCGCCGAATACCAGCAGGCACAACGGAATACCCATGTAGCCGGTGTTGGCGTAAGACGCGCTGAGTCCCTGGATGCTGGCATCGGCCAGATTGCCGACCCGGCGCAGGCGCCAGAACAACGTCAGCAGAAACACCGCCAGGGTGCCCAGGCTGTAGGCGAAGATGAACTGCGGCTGCCAGATCTGCGCCCACACCGCTGTGGCCGTTGCCTCGAATAGCAACGCCGGCAGGCATAGCCAGACCACCAGGCGATTGATTTCCGAGGCGGCGCTCGGCCCGAGAATGCCCGTGCGCCGGCACAGGTAGCCGGCCAGGATCAAGGCAAAAACCGGCAGGATAACGTTGAACACGGAGGCCATGGGCCGGATCACCTGCGAGCGAAAGTGATCGCGCAGGTTAAGGGCAGTAGCTCAGCGCGTCTAACAGCAATTGCCTGGGTAGCGTATTCAATCCGCGCGCCCTGGCCAGAACGCGCGAATGCCGGCCACGCCCTGAGCGCCGGCCTGCCATGCTTGCTCCAGGTGCTGCGGCCCGACGCCGCCCAGCAGATAGGCTGGCTGATTGAAACTGCGCAGCAATTCGCTGGCGTAACTCCAGCCGAGCGACTGAGCTCCGGGATGACTTTGAGTCGCCTGCAATGGCGACAGAGTGACGAAGTCCGCCCCCAGTTGCGTGGCCAACGCCAGCTCCTCGGCCGTATGGCAGGAAGCCGCCAACCAGCGTCCGGCCGGTAGCGGTCGCTCGCCGGCGGCCAGTTCGTGCAGTTGCCGGGACGTCAGGTGCCAGCCCGCGGCAGGGAAATCCCCCAGCCACTCCAGCGGTCCCTTGAGCATCAGCTGCGCCTTGCCCGTGCAGAGCCCCTGGATATCCAGCGCCAGGTCACGGTACTGGGCATCGAACATACCCGGCGCCCGCAGCTGGACCAGCCGAATACCGCTGGCCAGGGCCGCACGCACGCCCTGCAGCAATGCCTGCGCAGTCAGCCCCTCCGGCGTGATCAGGTAGCGGTCGGGCAAACGGGCGGCGGCGACGATCGGCTGGTTGGCCGCCGGGAACTGATACTCGAGCAACTGCCGCGCACTGACCCAGGCCAGCGGCTGGCCTTCGGCGCCATGGGGCGTGCCGACGAAGGCCGACACCTCCCAGACATCCAGCAATACCTGCTTGTCCGGGTAATCGTGATGCACCTGGATCAATGGCCGGGCGACGCTCGGGCGAATGCCCAGTTCCTCCTCCAGTTCGCGAGCCAGGGCCGCCTGCACCGTCTCGCCAGGCTCGACTTTGCCGCCCGGAAACTCCCACAGGCCGCCTTGATGCTGGTCGTCCGCGCGCCGGGCAATCAGGATGCGGCCATCTTCAGCACGGATCACTGCGGCGGCTACATGAATGCGTTTCACCCCAGTTGCTCCTCCTGAGCCGCCTGGTACCAGCGCTGAAAGGCCGGCCACTGGTAGACCGTGGCCACATAAGCCGCCGCCACCTCGGGCAACTCCACTCGATAACTGCGCAGTCGGGCCGCGACCGGGGCGAAGAAGGCATCCGCCAGGCTGGCGTGACCGAACAGGAAGGGGCCGTCCTCGCCGAAGTTGCCGCGGCACTCGGCCCAGAGCGCACAGATGCGCCGGATGTCGGCCTCGGCCTCGGCCGGGATCTCGTCCAGTGCCTGATCGCGCTTGAGGTCCATCGGCAGATGCGTGCGCAGGGCGGTAAAACCGCTGTGCATCTCGGCACAGACACTGCGCGCCACCGCGCGGGCGTACTCACCACGCGGCCACAGGTAGGCCTCGGGGAAGTTTTCGGCGAGGTATTCGCCAATTGCCAGGGAATCCCACACCGGTCCCTCCTCGGTCTTCAGCAACGGCACCTTGCCGGTCGGCGAATGCTCGAGGATACGCGCCCGGGTATCCGCACGGTCGAGCGGGATCAGCACTTCGCTATACGGCGCCTCGGCCAGTTCCATGGCCAGGGCGGCGCGTAGCGACCAGGACGAATAGGTTTTGTTGCCGATCACCAGAACCAGGGACATGGGGGCACTCCGTGCGTGATGCAGTTGCTGAAGGGTCAATGGACATTAAGGCGCCGCGCTGCCCAATAGCAAATTCCCGTTGTTCATGCCCCCATGAACAACGGGAATAGCCGACTACAAACCGGTGTGCGCAGAGACACGCTTGCAGCTTGTAAGCTTATCGCTCGCCGTTTAAGTACGGTACTCGGCGTTGATTTTGACGTACTCATGGGACAGGTCGGTGGTCCAGATCGTCTCGCTGCAGGTGCCACGACCCAGCTCGATGCGAATGCTGATTTCCTCTTTGGCCATCACCGCCGCGCCCTGCTCTTCGGTGTAGCTGGCCGCACGGCAACCACGGCTGGCAATGCACACATCGCCGAGAAACACGTCGATCAGGCCGACATCCAGTTGCGCCACACCGGCGCGGCCGACCGCGGCGAGGATGCGTCCCCAGTTCGGGTCGGAGGCGAACAGCGCGGTCTTGATCAGCGGCGAATGAGCCACCGCGTAGCCGACGTCCAGGCACTCCTGATAAGTTGCCCCGCCGTTGACCTGCACGGTAACGAACTTGGTCGCGCCTTCGCCGTCACGCACGATGGCCTGGGCCACCTCCATGCACACCTCGAACACCGCCTGCTTGAGCGCGGCGAACAGCGCGCCGCCGGCCTGGGTAATCTCTTCCAGCGGCGCCTGGCCGGTGGCGATCAACATGCAGCAATCGTTGGTCGAAGTGTCGCCGTCGATGGTGATGCGGTTGAACGACTTGTTCGCCGCATCGCGCAGCAAGTCCTGCAAGACGCTCTGGCTGACCTTGGCGTCGGTGGCGATGTAACCGAGCATGGTTGCCATGTTCGGCCTGATCATCCCCGCCCCCTTGCTGATGCCGGTGACGGTGACCGTCACGCCGTCATGCACGAACTGGCGGCTGGCGCCCTTGGGCAGGGTGTCGGTGGTCATGATGCCGGTGGCCGCTGCGGCCCAGTTATCCGCGGCCAGGTCGTCCAGGGCCGCCTGCAAGGCGCCTTCGATTTTCTCCACCGGCAAGGGCTCACCGATCACCCCGGTGGAGAACGGCAGCACCGCACTCTCATCGACACCGGCCAGTTGCGCCAGGCTTGCGCAGGTGCGCACGGCATCCTGCAGGCCGGATTCGCCGGTGCCGGCGTTGGCATTGCCGGTATTGGTCAGCAGGTAGCGCACGTTACCCAGCACACGCTTTCTCGCCAGGATCACCGGCGCGGCACAGAAGGCATTGAGGGTGAACACCCCGGCCACGCTGGAGCCTTCGGCGCAACGCATGACTACTACATCCTTGCGCCCGGGGCGCTTGATGCCAGCCGAGGCGATGCCCAGATCGAAACCTGGAACCGGGTACAGGGTAGACAGCGGGCCAAGACCAACAGCCATAGGGTGTGCTCCTTGAGGGATTAAAGTATCGCGCCGCCGGGCACGAACGAAGTCGATGGTAAAACGCCGCGAACGGCTAAGCCGTTCGCGGCGTTATAGGGCGGACTCAGGCATAACCAAAGCCCGCACCCTTTCTGCTTTGTTGCGTCAGCCTGAGGTTAGTTGACCTGACCGTGGCAATGCTTGTACTTCTTGCCGGAACCGCAAGGGCAAGGTTCGTTGCGGCCGATCTTCGCTTCGCTACGCACTGGCGGCGGCGCGATCGCCACGTCACCGTCTGCAGCCACGGCTTCGGGCTGCATCAGGGCCGATGCTTCGGCGTGCTGAAACTGCATGCGTTCGGCCAGCGCCTCGGCTTCGCGACGCAGACGCGCCTCTTCCTCGACCGGATCTTCGCGACGCACCTGCACATGGGACAAGACCCGAATAGTGTCGCGCTTGATCGAATTGAGCAGCTCCTGGAACAGGGTGAACGACTCGCGCTTGTACTCCTGTTTCGGGTTCTTTTGCGCATAACCGCGCAAGTGAATGCCATGACGCAGGTGGTCCATGGTCGACAGGTGGTCTTTCCACAGGTCGTCGAGCACGCGTAGCAGGATCTGCTTCTCGAAGGTCCGCAGTGCCTCGGCGCTGGCCAGATCTTCCTTCTCGTTGTAGGCGGCGATCAACTCTTGCAGAATCCGCTCGCGCAGGGTTTCTTCGTAGAGCTTGTCGTCGTCGTCGAGCCACTGCTGAATCGCCAGGCGGAGATTGAAACCGGCGTACAGCGCCTCTTCCAGGCCGGCGATATCCCACTGTTCGGGCAACGACTGCGGCGCGATATGTTGGTTGATGATGCCTTCGAGCACTTCCTTGCGGAACTCGGCGATGGTTTCGCCAATGTCATCGGCAGCCAGCAGGGTGTTGCGCATGTGATAAATCACCTTGCGCTGCTCGTTGGATACGTCGTCGAATTCCAGCAGCTGCTTGCGCATGTCGAAGTTGCGTCCCTCGACCTTGCGCTGCGCCTTCTCGATGGCGTTGCTGACCATGCGATGCTCGATCGCTTCGCCTGGCTGCATGCCCAGGGCCTTCATGAAATTCTTCACCCGATCCGAGGCGAAGATGCGCATCAGGCTGTCTTCCAGCGACAGGTAGAAACGGCTGGAACCCGGGTCGCCCTGACGACCGGAGCGACCGCGCAGCTGGTTGTCGATACGCCGCGATTCATGGCGCTCGGAGGCGATCACATGCAAGCCGCCGGACTCGATCACCTGCTGGTGGCGCTTCTGCCATTCGGCCTTGATCTGCGCGACCTGCTCGTCCGTGGGATTTTCCAGGGCGGCCACCTCGACCTCCCAGTTGCCGCCCAGAACGATGTCGGTGCCGCGACCGGCCATGTTGGTGGCGATGGTCAGCGCGCCCGGACGCCCCGCCTGGGCGATGATCTCGGCTTCCTTTTCATGGAACTTGGCGTTGAGCACCTTGTGTTCCATACCTTCCTGAACCAGCAGACGCGAGACATATTCGGAACTGTCGATGGTCGCAGTACCGACCAGGATTGGCCGGCCCTGGGCCTGGCATTCCTTGATATCGGTGATGATGGCCGCGTACTTCTCTTCCTGGGTCAGGTAGACCAGGTCGTTGAAGTCCTTGCGCGCCATCGGCCGGTTGGTCGGAATAACGATCACCTCCAGGCCGTAGATCTGATGGAACTCGAAGGCCTCGGTGTCGGCGGTACCGGTCATGCCGGACAGTTTGTTGTACAGGCGGAAGTAGTTCTGGAAGGTGGTCGAGGCCAGGGTCTGGCTTTCGGCCTGAATCGGCAAGCCTTCCTTGGCCTCGATGGCCTGGTGCAGACCCTCGGACAGGCGACGGCCCGGCATGGTGCGACCGGTGTGCTCGTCGATCAGCAACACCTGATCGTTCTGCACGATGTATTCGACGTTGCGGTTGAACAGCTTGTGCGCCCGCAAGGCGGAATAGACGTGGGTCAGCAGGCCCAGGTTATGCGCCGAATAGAGGCTCTCGCCCTCGGCCAGCAAGCCGACTTCGGTCAGCAACTCTTCGACGAACTGGTGGCCGGCCTCATTCAGCTCGACCTGGCGGGTTTTCTCGTCGAGTTTGTAGTGACCTTCCAGGGTCACCACGCCTTCCTCTTCCTCGACGTGCAGTTTGAGGCGCGGGATCAGCTTGTTGATTTCGGCATACAGCTTGGAGCTGTCTTCGGCCTGGCCGGAGATGATCAACGGGGTACGCGCCTCGTCGATGAGGATCGAGTCGACTTCGTCGATCACGGCAAAATTCAACTCGCGCTGGAATTTGTCTTCCAGGCTGAAGGCCATGTTGTCGCGCAGGTAATCGAAACCGAACTCGTTGTTGGTGCCGTAGGTGATATCGGCAGCATAGGCCGCACGTTTTTCTTCCGGCGGCATGAACGGGGTGACGATGCCTAGCGACATGCCGAGAAATTCATACAGCGGACGCATCCAGTTGGCGTCGCGACGGGCCAGGTAGTCGTTGACCGTGACCACGTGCACGCCCTTGCCGGACAGCGCGTTGAGGTAGACCGCCAGGGTGCCCACCAGGGTCTTGCCCTCGCCGGTGCGCATTTCGGCGATCTTGCCTTCATGCAAGGTCATGCCACCGATCAACTGCACATCGAAGTGACGCATGCCCATGATGCGCTTGCCCGCTTCACGGGCTACCGCGAAGGCTTCCGGCAACAACTGGTCGAGGGTTTCACCTTTGGCCAGACGAGCCTTGAACTCGGCGGTCTTGTCACGCAGCTGCTCATCCGAGAGCGCGAGCATCTGCTCCTCGAAGGCATTGACGACCTGAACCGTCTTGAGCATGCGCTTGACTTCACGCTCGTTCTTGCTTCCAAAGAGTTTTTTCAACAAAGGCGCAAACATATCGGCTGGGTCTTCCACGCGTATGGATGAAGGGCGGCCCCATGAGTCGCCCATGCAGCCTTCATGGCTGCGTGCGAAGGGGGCATTCTACCCGGAAACGGAGATGAGGAAAGCGGCGTTGTCAGACCGCTTAAAAATGTAGCGCGTAACCGCCGACGGCTGGCCCGCAAGGCGAGCGAAGCCCATTGCGATTTTTCAACGGACTGCTATTCGAGGTCGCTGACTCGAGCGATATAGCTGGTGGGATTGACCACCCGGCCATTTTGACTGACTTCGAAATGCACATGAGGGCCGGTAGAACGGCCGGTACTGCCAACCTTGGCGATAACCTGGCCGCGCTGCACCAGATCGCCAACCTGCACCAGGTTGCTTTGATTATGGGCGTACAGGGTGACGTAGCCGTCGGCATGGCTGATTTCCACGGTATTGCCATAGCCGGAACGTCGGCTCGAGGCGGTCACCACACCGGCAGCCACCGCGACCACATCACTGCCAGCCTTGGCGGCGAAGTCCACGCCCTTGTGCACGCTAAAACGCCCGTTCAGCGGGTCGGTACGCCGGCCGAATGGCGAGGATATATAGCCTTGCAAGATCGGACGCCCCGCGAGGTATTCGGCCTCATTGAGCTGGCGGTCGGCGAGCAATTGCTCCAGCACCTCGAGCTGCTGCTCGCGACTGTCCAGGCGCAGGGCCAATTCATCCAGAGTGGTGATAAAGGATGGCGGCACGTAAGCCGGGCCACCGAACAGTTCGTCCGGGCCGCCCTGGCCAACATTCAGGGAAAAATCGAATTCGCTGGAGTCCAGATCGGCCAGCTCGGTCAGGCGTTCGCCCAGGGCATCCAGACGGGTCAAGCGCGCCTGCAATTCGGCAACATGGGCGGCGAAGGCATCCAGCTGGCGCTGTGCATCGACCCGCACTGCTCCCACTTCCGCCCGCTGGCGATCCAGCGCCTCGGTCAACTGCGCACTGCCTGGCGCAGGCTCCACGTGCGGCACGACCCATGCACCTACCGCGACACCACTGCCAAGCGCCGCCGCCACCAGCATGAGCAGCGCCACCAGCAGCCAACGTAGATCCAGGCTCAGCGAGCGCGCGGCGCCGTGGCTCCGATTGAGTAGAATAATGTGCATGGCTTCCCCTTTTAAGGCGGGGCCCAAGTCGGCAGCAGAGATTCTGCTACCATGGCGGCCCCACAATCTCAGGCGTCCTGCCATGACGTTTCGTCCCTTGCCGGCTAAAGCTCCCGCCGCGCTGATGCGCGAAGCGAAGCCCTTGAAAGCGCTGTTCAATCAGGCGCAACGCATCGATCGCCTGCAGCACTTGCTGGAAAGCCAGCTGCAACCCGCGGCCCGCGAACACTGCCATGTAGCGTCCTGGCGCGAGGGTTGCCTGCTTCTTATAGTCACCGATGGCCACTGGGCCACCCGCTTGCGTTATCAACAACGGCGCCTGCTCAGGCAGTTGCAGACACTCGAAGAGTTCGCGACCTTAACCAAGATCCTGTTCAAGGTGCAACCGCCAACTGCCGAAAGGCGTGCACCAGGTCGCACAATCAGCCTCTCCAGCAGCGCTGCCGAGAACATCCAGGCAACCGCCGACGGCATCACCGACCCCAAGCTGCGCGCCGCCCTGGAGCGACTGGCCAAGCACGGCCAACCCGACCAATAGCGCCAACCCAAGCCAGACCAAGACATCGGCCCGTGGCTGTTGCGTAAAAACAAAAGCCACCCGGGGGTGGCTTGCAAAAACAAGGTAAAGAGAGGTGTTGCTTACACCGCCGCGGCCGGACGCATGTAAGAGATGGGCGCGCTCTTGACGTCGTCGAAGGTGACCACTTCCCAACTGTCCGTCTGCTCGATCAAGGCGCGCAGTAGACGATTGTTCAAGGCATGCCCCGACTTGAAGCCACGGAACTCGCCGATCAGGCTATTGCCCAGCAGGTAGAGATCGCCAATGGCGTCGAGGATCTTGTGCTTGACGAATTCGTCCTCGTAACGCAGACCGTCTTCGTTCAAGACACGAAACTCATCCACCACGATGGCGTTATCCACGCTGCCGCCGAGCGCCAGGTTCTGCGAACGCAGGAACTCGATATCACGCATGAAACCGAAGGTGCGCGCGCGGCTGACTTCCTTGACGAAAGACGTACTGGAAAAATCCACGCTGGCCGACTGGGTGCGGTTGCGGAACACCGGGTGATCGAAATCGATCTCGAAGCTCACCTTGAAACCTTCGAAAGGCACGAAAGTGGCGCGCTTGTCGCCCTCTTCGACCGTTACTTCGCGAAGGATACGGATGAACTTCTTGTGGGCATCCTGCTCCTGCAACCCAGCGGACTGAATCAGGAATACAAAGGGACCGGCGCTGCCATCCATGATCGGTACTTCGGACGCGGAGAGCTCGACGTAGGCGTTATCGATGCCCAGGCCAGCCATGGCCGAAAGCAGGTGCTCTACCGTATCCACCTTGACGTCACCACTGACCAAGGTGGTCGACATGGTGGTTTCACCGACATTGCACGCCCGCGCGGGGATTTCCACGACAGGGTCAAGGTCGGTACGACGGAACACGATACCGGTGTCCACAGGTGCCGGCTTCAGGGTCAGGTATACCTTCTCCCCGGAATGCAGGCCGACGCCAGTGGCGCGGATAATGTTCTTCAGGGTACGTTGTCTGATCATGGCTTTGGCCGCTATAGCACTAGTTGCGAATTGTTTTCAACAATGGCCGGCGATAATAGCAGAACCGGCCTTTGCTGAACACCAATCGCCCCAATACTCCCGATACACGCCATCAATCTGCCTGACGACGCAGGAAGGCCGGGATGTCCAGATAATCCAGGTCGTCCTGCGGGTTCAGCTTGGCCGCGGCAGCCGCACCGCCGTGGCTTTGACGCTGAACGGTCGGGCGTTCGTAGTCCTTGTAATTGACGCTTTGCTCGCCACGCGAAGCCGGCGTCGCAGGCGCCGAAGCAGCACTGCCGGTCGTGACTTGCACGGTATTGTCGATCACCTTGACCGGCTTCTCGATTTTCGCGCCCAGACCAGTGGCAACCACGGTGACGTGCAGCTCGTCGCGCATGTCCGGATCGATCACGGTGCCGACCTTGACGGTGGCATGCTCGGAAGCGAACTGCTCGATGATGTTACCCACGTCGGAGTACTCGCCCAGGGACAGATCGGGACCTGCGGTGATGTTGACCAGGATGCCACGCGCGCCCTGCAGGTTGACGTCTTCCAGCAACGGATTGCGGATCGCCGCCTCGGTGGCTTCACGGGCACGGTTCGGACCGCTGGCGCAGCCAGTGCCCATCATCGCCATGCCCATTTCGCTCATCACGGTCTTCACGTCGGCGAAGTCGACGTTGATCATGCCCGGGCGCTTGATGATGTCGGAGATGCCGCGCACGGCACCGGCCAGCACGTCATCCGCCTTGGCGAACGCCGATAGCAGGCTGGCGTCTTTACCCAGGATGGTCAGCAGCTTTTCGTTGGGGATGGTGATCAGCGAGTCGACGCTTTCCGCCAGGGCGCGAATGCCCTCCTCAGCGATCTGCATGCGCTTCTTGCCTTCAAACGGGAACGGGCGAGTCACCACGGCGACAGTGAGGATGCCCATTTCCTTGGCCACCTGGGCGATCACCGGCGCAGCGCCGGTGCCGGTACCGCCACCCATACCGGTGGTGATGAAGACCATGTCGCAGCCTTGCAGCACTTCGGCGATGCGTTCGCGGTCTTCCATGGCGGCCTGACGACCGACATCCGGGTTGGCGCCGGCACCCAGGCCCTTGGTCACGCCAGTGCCCAGTTGCAGGATGGTGCGCGCACCGATGTTTTTCAGTGCCTGTGCGTCGGTATTGGCGCAGATGAACTCGACGCCTTCGATGTTGTTCTTCGACATGTGGTTGACTGCGTTGCCGCCGCCGCCGCCCACGCCAATGACCTTGATGACCGCACTTTGCGGGATGTTGTCTACGAGCTCGAACATTTTCCCTCTCCTTTGCTTGCTAGGTGTAACGCCTACTGCATAAGCGGTTTTCAAATCAGAAATTGCTTTGTACCCAGCGCTTCAAGCGCTCGAATACCGGTGCCTTGGTTTCATCGCTGTAACTGCCGATGGCCGACATCGAGATGCCGTCAGCCTGTTTCTGCAGGCCATACAACAACAGGCCTACGCTGGTGGAATAAATCGGGTTGCGCACTACGTCGCCCAGGCCCTTGACGCCTTGCGGCATGCCCAGGCGCACCGGCATATGGAAGATTTCCTCGGCCAGTTCGACCGCGCCTTCCATCTTCGACGTACCGCCGGTGAGCACGATGCCCGCAGGGATCAGGTCCTCGTAACCGCTGCGCCGCAGCTCGGCCTGGATCAGGGTGAACAGCTCGTCGTAGCGCGGCTCGACCACTTCGGCCAGGGACTGGCGCGACAGATCGCGCGGCGGCCGGTCGCCGACGCTCGGCACCTTGATGGTTTCCCCGGCACCGGCCAGCTTGGCCAGGGCGCAGGCATAACGAATCTTGATTTCCTCGGCGTACTGGGTCGGGGTGCGCAACGCCATGGCGATGTCGTTGGTGACCTGGTCGCCGGCGATCGGGATCACCGCGGTGTGGCGAATCGCACCCTCGGTGAAGATGCAGATGTCGGTGGTGCCGCCGCCGATGTCGACCAGGCACACGCCCAATTCCTTCTCGTCGTCGGTCAACACCGCATAGGCCGAAGCCAACTGCTCGAGAATGATGTCGTCGATCTCCAGGCCGCAGCGGCGCACGCACTTCTCGACGTTCTGCGCCGCATTCACCGCGCAGGTCACCACATGCACCTTGGCTTCCAGGCGTACGCCGGACATGCCCAGGGGCTCGCGCACACCTTCCTGGTTATCGATCACGTAATCCTGCGGCAGGGTGTGCAGCACCCGCTGATCCGCCGGTATCGCCACGGCCTGGGCGGCATCCAGGACCCGCTCGAGGTCGGCCGGACTGACTTCGCGATCGCGGATGGCGACGATGCCGTGGCTGTTGAGGCTGCGGATATGGTTGCCGGCCACGCCGACGAAGGCCGAATGGATGCGGCAGCCGGCCATCAGCTGCGCCTCTTCCACCGCGCGCTGGATCGACTGCACGGTCGATTCGATATTGACCACCACGCCCTTTTTCAGGCCCCGCGACGGATGGGTACCGATACCGACGATTTCCAGTTGGCCATCGGCGGTCACCTCACCGACCAGCGCCACCACCTTGGAGGTACCGATGTCGAGGCCGACGATCATCTTGCCGCTCTGCACGTTTACCATGGCTCTTGCCTTCTCCTGATTCACTGCACGACAGCGGTATCAGCCGCCGTGGGCGCGATCGGCTCACGCCACGTCACGGCCAGGCCGTAGGCGTAACGCAGATCGATCCGCGCGATATTCGTTTGCTGCGCTTTCAGCGCCTTGTCGTAGATGGCGGTGAAACGGCGCATTTTTTCCACCAGGTGGTCGCGGCCCAGCAGCAGCTCGATGCCTTGACCGGTGGAGAGGAACCAGCTACCGCGTTCGCGCAATTCCAGGCGCGCCACGGAAAATCCCAGTGGGCGCAACATCTGGCTGAGCATCTGGTACTGCCGCATCACTTGCTGCTGCGCCCGCTTGGGGCCATACAGCTGCGGCAGATGCTGATAATTGGCCTGCTGCTTGGGCGCGAAGGCCTTGCCCTGGTTGTTCAACAGCGCCTCATCGCCCCAGCGGGCAATCGGCAGGTGTTCTTCGAGGCGCACCAGCAACTGGTCCGGCCAAACCCGGCGCACCTGCGCACTGGCGATCCAGGGCATCCGCTCCAGTTCATGGCGCAGACCCGGCAGGTCGACACTGAAGAAGCTCGCCTTGACGAACGGCTCGATCTGCTCCTGGACCGCCTGCTGGCTGACGTAGCTGAGGTCGCCCTCGACGCTGATCTTGGCGATCGGCCGGTCCGCGTAGGGCAGCAGACGTTGCGCCAACTCAAAAGCGGCGAAACCCAACAACAGCAGCAACAGCGGCCAGGTGATGCGCTTGAACAGAGCGAGGTTCGGTTTGGGCAAACGCAGGCTGATCGGCTCCCTGGCCACCAGGCGGCTGGCGCCGCGCTGCGCAGGCTTGCCGCGCAACGGGGCGCGAACTGGACCTGGCTGGTGACGCAGAGTGGCGATCATGGCTTAACCCCGCGCCTCAAGGCTGTCGGCGAGGATCGCCAACACAAGTTGCTGGAAATCCAGGTCGGCAGCACGCGCCGCCATCGGCACCAGGCTGTGATCGGTCATCCCCGGTACGGTATTGACTTCCAGCAGCCAGAACTGGCCGGCAGCGTCCTGCATCACATCGACCCGCGCCCACCCCTGGGTACCGACCGCCTCGCAGGCCCGCGCGCTGAGGCTTTTCAGCTCGTCTTCCTTGGCCGCATCGAGGCCACAGGGGATGCGGTACTGGGTGTCGCTGGCCAGGTACTTGGCGTCGTAGTCGTAGAACGAATGCGGAGTGCCCAGGGCAATCGGTGGCAGCACCTGGCCGCGCAACAGGGCAATGGTGTATTCCGGGCCGTGAATCCACTGCTCGACCAATACCTGCGAGTCGTACTGGCAGGCGTCCTGCCAGGCGACGATCAAGGCGTCGACATCGGCGACCTTGGCCATGCCGATGCTCGAGCCTTCATGGGCCGGCTTGACAATCAGCGGGAAACCCAGCTCAGCCGCAGCGGCGTGGCAGTCGTCAGCACTGGCCAATACCGCGTGGCGCGGAGTCGGCAGGCCGAGGCTTTGCCAGACCTGCTTGGTGCGCAACTTGTCCATGGCCAGGGCAGAGGCCAGGATGCCGCTGCCGGTGTAAGGGATGCCGGCACACTCGAGCAGGCCCTGCATGCTGCCGTCTTCGCCGCCACGACCATGCAGCACGATGAAGGCGCGATCGATTTTCTCGACCAGCAGACGCTGCAGGAAATCCTCGCCGACATCGATGCCGAAGGCATCCACGCCGGCGCCTTGCAGGGCATTGAGCACGGCATTACCGGACTTCAGCGAGACTTCACGCTCGGCGCTCATGCCGCCGAACAGCACGGCGACGCGGCCGAAAGCAGTAACTGGCAGCTGCGACTTCAAGGTTTCGGCGTTCATTTGGACTGCACCTCTTGCGACTTGCCAGCAGTCGCGAACAGCGTGCTTTGCAGCAGTTGCGGGGCCAGGCCACCGATATCGCCGGCACCCTGGCAGAGCAGGATGTCGCCGGCGCGCAGCAGCGGCTTGATCAGCGGCGCCAGTTCGACGCCACGCTCGATGTAGATCGGATCCAACTGGCCACGCTGACGAATGCTGTGGCACAGGTGCTTGCTGTCGGCGCCCGGGATCGGCTCTTCGCCGGCCGGATAGACCTCCATCAGCAGCAGCACATTGGTGTCGGCCAGCACCTGGACGAAATCCTCGTAGAGGTCGCGGGTACGGCTGAAACGGTGCGGCTGGTAAACCATCACCAGGCGCCGCTCCGGCCAGCCACCGCGCACGGCCTTGATCACCGCGGCGACTTCGCGCGGGTGGTGACCATAGTCGTCGACCAGCATCACGCTGCCGCCGGCCACCGGCAGTTCGCCGTAGACCTGAAAGCGCCGACCGACACCCTGGAAGCCGGACAGGCCCTGGACGATGGCTTGATCGCTGATGCCTTCATCGGTGGCGATGGCAATGGTCGCCAGGGCATTGAGCACGTTGTGATTGCCCGGCATGTTGACCGAGACATCCAGCGGCTCGCGGCCGCTACGCAACACGGTGAAGAAGGTCTGCATGCCTTGCTGGCGCACGTTGATCGCGCGCACGTCGGCATCTTCGCCAAAGCCGTAGGTCATGGTCGGACGCGCCACCTGCGGCAGGATCTCGCGCACGATCGGGTCGTCGACGCACATCACCGCCAGACCGTAGAACGGCAGGTTATGCAGGAACTCGACGAAGGTTTTCTTCAACTTGTTGAAGTCGCCCTCGTCGGTGCTCATGTGGTCCATGTCGATATTGGTGACCACCGCGACCATCGGTTGCAGATGCAGGAAGCTGGCATCGCTCTCGTCCGCTTCGGCAATCAGGTAACGACTGGTACCGAGCTGGGCGTTGGTGCCCGCTGCATTCAGACGACCACCGATGACGAAGGTCGGGTCCAGGCCGCCAGCGGCGAACACCGAGGCCAGCAGGCTGGTGGTGGTGGTCTTGCCATGGGTGCCGGCCACGGCAATGCCATGCCGGTAACGCATCAGCTCGGCGAGCATTTCCGCACGCGGCACCACCGGCACGCGCCGTTCCAGGGCGGCGGCGACTTCCGGGTTGGAAGTATTCACGGCGCTGGAGACCACCAGCACATCGGCGCTCTCGGCGTTCTCGGCGCGGTGGCCGATAAAGATCTGCGCGCCGAAACTTTGCAAACGCTCAGTGACCGCCGAAGCCTTGAGGTCGGAACCGGACACCTGATAGCCCAGGTTGAGCAGCACTTCGGCGATGCCGCACATCCCGGCACCGCCGATGCCGACGAAGTGGATGCGGCGGATACGGCGCATTTCCGGCTGCGCGATAGCTTTGCGACTCTCAACCACGGGCCACCTCCAGACAAATATCGACAACACTGCGGGTTGCATCGGGCTTGGCCAGGCGCCGTGCGGTACGCGCCATTTCGTTCAATCGTTCAGGGTGCATCAAAACCTCGGACAGCTGCGCGGCCAGCGTGGCGGCGTCTGTGGAGCGTTGCGGCAAAAGGACGGCGGCGCCCTCCTTGGCCAGATACTCGGCGTTACGCGTCTGGTGATCGTCGATGGCATGGGGCAGCGGCAGCAGCAGCGCCGGCAGACCGGCGGCAGCCAGCTCGCTGACGGTCAGAGCGCCGGCGCGACACACCACCAGATCGGCCCAGGCGTAGGCGCGGGCCATATCCTTGATAAAGGGCGCGACCTGCGCTTCGACGCCGGCAGCGCGGTAACGTTCGCCGGTAATGCCATCGTGTTGCTTGCCGGCCTGGTGGAACACTTGCGGGCGCAACTCGCCTGGCAGCAACGCCAGGGCGGCGGGCAACAGCTTGTTCAGTGGCTCGGCGCCCAGGCTGCCGCCGAGGATCAGCAGACGTGGCCGGCGATCGCGCAGCGAATCGCGCGGGGTTTCCAGGAACAGCTCCTCGCGCACCGGATTGCCGGTGGTGCGGCGCTTGGCCGAGGCACCGAAAGTATTCGGAAAGGCCTCGCACACACGGCTGGCAAACGGCACCAGGCTGCGATTGGCGGTGCCGGCCACGGCGTTCTGCTCGTGGATGATCAACGGCGCACCGCCCAGCCGGGCAGCCAGGCCGCCGGGGCCGGTGACGAAGCCGCCCATGCCGAGCACGCACACCGGCTGCAGTTCGCGCACCACTTTACGCGCCTGCAACAATGCCTTGATCAGCTGGAACGGCGCCTTGAGCAGCGACAGCTTGCCCTTGCCGCGCAGGCCCGTGACGTTGATCAGGTGCAGCGGCAGGCCGGCGGCCGGAACCAATTCGTTCTCGATGCCACGCGGCGTGCCCAGCCAATGCACGCGGTAGCCGCGCGCCTGGAACTCGCGGGCACAGGCCAGCGCCGGGAACACGTGCCCACCGGTACCGCCGGCCATGATCAGCACATTACCGGGCATGGGCAGGCTCCTGCGTGTTGCTGCCATCGAAAAAATCCGACTCCTGAAAATCGACATCCTCGCTGCCCAGCTGGGTGCGCCGCTCCCATTCGATGCGCAGCAGCAGCGCCAGGCTGACGCAGCAGATCACCAGGGAGCTGCCGCCGTAGCTGAGGAACGGCAAGGTCAGACCCTTGGTCGGCAGCAGGCCGATATTCACCCCGATATTGATCAGGAACTGGCCGATCCACAGGAAAGCCAGGCCGTAGGCAACATAGGCAGCGAAAAACTGCTTGGCCTTCTCCGCCCACAGACCGATGTACAGGGCGCGCACGCAGACGAAGGCGAACAGGCCGACGGTAATCAGGGCCCCGAGCATTCCCAGCTCTTCGGCGAGTACGGCAAACACGAAGTCGGTGTGTGCTTCCGGCAAATAGAACTGCTTCTGGATGCTGTTGCCCAGGCCGACACCGAACCACTCGCCACGGCCGAAGGCGATCAGCGCCTGGGTCAGTTGATAGCCCGAGCCAAACTGATCGGCCCAGGGGTCGGTGAAGGTGATCAGGCGTTGCAGGCGATACTCCTGGGTTTGCACCAGCACGAACAACGCGCCAACGGCCAAGGCGACCAGCAAGCCGAAGCGCAGCAGGCCGACGCCGCCGAGGAACAGCATGGCCGCGGCGGCACCCATCATGACCACGGTGGCACCGAAGTCCGGCTCCAGCAGCAGCAAGCCAGCCATCGGCAGCAGCACCACGAAGGGCTTGAAGAAGCCCGCCCAGCTTTCGCGAACTTCGGCCTGACGACGCACCAGGTAGCCGGCCAGGTAGATCACCACGAACAGCTTGGCGATTTCCGACGGTTGCACGTTGAAGGCACCGAAGCCGATCCAGCGCATCGAACCATTCACTTCGCGGCCAATACCCGGCACCAGCACCAGCACCAGCAAGGCGAAGGCAGCCAGCAGCAGCAGGCCACTCAGGCGTTGCCAGAGTTGCAGCGGAATCAACAGCACCACGGCGGCGGCGCCGAGGCCGATCACCAGGTAGATCAGGTGGCGGAACATGTAGTAAAGCGGGCTGCCCACATTCACCGCGGCCACTTCGGTCGAGGCCGACGCGATCATCACCAGCCCCAGGCCGAGCAGGGCCAGGCAACCGGCCAGCAGCGGGAAGTCCAGGTCCAGGCCACGGCGGCCGAACAGCGGGGACGGGTATGAGCGCAGGAAGGCGAGCATCAGGCGAGCGCCTCCACCGCTTGGGCGAACAGGCGCCCACGCTCTTCGAAATTCTTGAACATGTCCAGGCTGGCGCAGGCCGGCGAGAGCAGTACGGCATCACCTGGCCGGACCAGTTCGGCGGCATGCGACACGGCTTCGCCCAGGGTCTTGACCCGAATCAGCGGTACCGCATCGCCCAAGACTTCGGCCAGGCGCTCGGCATCGCGACCGAGCAGAATCACCGCGCGGCAGAACTTAGCCACCGGGCCGCGTAGCGCGGAAAAATCGGCACCTTTGCCGTCGCCACCGGCGAGCAACACCAGCTTGCCTTGAATGTCCGCGCCCAGGCCCTCGATGGCTGCCAGAGCCGCGCCGACGTTGGTCGCCTTGGAGTCATCGTAGTAGGCCGCGCCGTTGCGCTCACCCACCCACTGGCAACGATGCGGCAAACCGGCGAAGCGCTTCAGGGTCTCCAGCATCGGCGCCATCGGCAGCCCGACCGCATGACCCAGGGCCAGCGCGGCCAGGGCGTTGGACTGGTTGTGTGCACCGCGGATCTTCAGCTCACGCACCGGCAGCAGTGCGTCGAACTGAAAGCCCAGGTGTTTTTCGCCATTCTCTTCAACGAGGCCAAAACGCTTGAAGTCCGGCTTGCCCAGGCCGAACCACCAGCAAGGCAGGTCGTCCGCCACCAGCGGCCGCGACAAGGCATCGTCGCGGTTCACCACCACCTGCCGGGCGCCGCGGAAGATCCGGTGCTTGGCCAGGTGATAAACCGCCAGCGAGGCGTAGCGATCCATATGGTCTTCGCTGATGTTCAGGCAGGTCGCTACTTCGGCGTTGAGCTGATCGGTGGTTTCCAGCTGGAAGCTGGACAGTTCCAGGACATACAGCTCGACCTCGTCGTCGAGCAAGTCCAGCGCCGGGGTACCCAGGTTGCCGCCGACCGCGACCTTCTTGCCGGCCGCCGCCGCCATCTCGCCGACCAGGGTGGTCACCGTGCTCTTGGCGTTGGAGCCGGTGATGGCGACGATCGGCGCCTTGGCATAACGAGCGAACAGGTCGATGTCGCCGGACAGCTTGACGCCGCGCGCGGCGGCGGCCTGCAGCGCCGGGGTGGCGATGGCCAGGCCGGGGCTGATCAGCAGCTCGCTGGCGCGGCAGAGGAAGTCCACGTCCAGCTCGCCGCAACGCACCTCCACCCGGGGGAACTGTTCACGCAAGGTGGCCAGCTCCGGCGGGTTGGCACGGGTATCGACCACGGCAAAGGCCAGGCCCTGGCGTGCGAGAAAACGCACCAGGGACATGCCGCTCTTGCCGAGGCCGACAACGATGCGGAATTGGTCGGAAGCGATCAGGCTCATAGTCTCCTCAACGCAATTTCAAGGTAGCAAGGCCGATCAACACCAGAATCACGGTGATGATCCAGAAACGGACGATGACGCGCGGCTCGGGCCAGCCTTTGAGTTCAAAGTGGTGATGAATCGGTGCCATGCGGAACACCCGCTTGCCGGTCAACTTGAACGAAGCGACCTGGATGATCACCGACAGGGTTTCCATGACGAACACCCCGCCCATGATGAACAGCACCACTTCCTGACGGACGATCACGGCGATGGTGCCCAGGGCCGCGCCCAGCGCCAGCGCGCCGACATCGCCCATGAACACCTGGGCCGGGTAGGTGTTGAACCAGAGGAAACCCAGACCAGCGCCGACCAGCGCGGCGCAGAACACGATCAGCTCGCCCGCGCCCGGCAGATAGGGGATAAACAGATATTCGGCGAATTTCACGTTGCCCGACAGGTAACAGAAGATGCCCAGGGCGCCGCCGACCATCACGGTGGGCAGGATCGCCAGGCCATCGAGGCCATCGGTGAGGTTGACCGCGTTGCTCGAACCGACGATGACGAAGTAGGTCAGCACCACGAAACCCAGGCCCAGTTCGAGACTGAAATCCTTGAGCAGCGGCAGGAACAGGGTGGTTTCCACTGGGCTTTGTGCAGTCGTATACAGAAAGAACGCCGCGCCCAGGCCGAACACCGACTGCCAGAAATACTTCCAGCGACTCGGCAGACCGCGCGAGTTCTTCTCGATCACCTTGCGGTAGTCGTCGACCCAGCCGATCGCGCCGAACAGCAGGGTCACCGCCAGCACTACCCACACATAACGGTTGTTCAGGTCGGCCCAGAGCAGGGTGCTGATGGCAATGGCGGAGAGAATCAGTGCGCCGCCCATGGTCGGCGTGCCCTTCTTCGACAGGTGCGACTGCGGCCCGTCATTGCGCACCGACTGACCGATCTGGCGGATCTGCAGGGTACGGATCATCCACGGCCCCAGCCACAACGACAGCGCCAGGGCGGTCAACACACCGAGAATCCCGCGCAGGGTCAGGTACTGAAAGACCGCGAAGCCCTTGTGGAACTGTTGCAGGTACTCCGCCAGCAGCAGCAGCATTTAGTGACTCTCCATTGGGTGATTCTCGCCGGATGTGCCACAAAGCGCCGCCACGACTTTATCCATCGCGGCGCTACGTGAACCTTTAATTAGAATGGTGGTGTCGCCCTGCTCATTGCGCAGCGCTTCGATCAGGCTGGTTTGATCGGCAAAATGCCGGCCATTTGCACCGAACGCAGCCACCGCATGAGCCATCAGCGGGCCAACCGCATAGAACGCGGCAACCTTGCCAGCGGCATAGCTGCCCACCTCGCGGTGTGCTTGCTCAGCCCAGGCTCCTAGCTCGGCCATGTCTCCGAACACCAGAACGGTGCGACCGGAAAAGCCGGCGAGTATATCAACCGCCGCGCACATCGAGGCGGGGTTGGCGTTGTAGCTGTCATCGATCACCCGCACGCCATTGCTCGCCAACTGCGCTACGGCGCGGCCCTTGACTGGTTGCAGGTTTTCCAGGCCGTTCTTGATATCGACCAGCGGCACGCTCAGGGCACGCGCCGCCGCGGAGGCCGCCAAGGCATTGGCCACATTGTGCTCGCCGAGCAGGTTGAGCTGGATACGTGCCAGGCCATCGGTACAGTGCAGAGTGAACGCCGAGCAACCGCGCGCATCGCGGTCCAGGTCGCTGGCATGAAAATCGGCCGCCGGATTGTGCAAGGCGAAACTGAGGATCTGCTGGTTCCCCGCGCGATGTTGCCAGAGGGCAAAGGCCGGATCGTCACGATTGAGCACGGCAACCCCGCCCGCGCCCAGCCCTTCGAGGATCTCGCCCTTGGCCTCGACGATTTTATCCGGCCCGCCGAAC
The DNA here is from genome assembly GCA_030699825.1 of Pseudomonas sp. Classification (GTDB taxonomy): domain Bacteria; phylum Pseudomonadota; class Gammaproteobacteria; order Pseudomonadales; family Pseudomonadaceae; genus Aquipseudomonas. The sequence goes on from JAUYKV010000033.1 coordinate 153,298, forward strand.
TCGCCCACATGGGCGGTGCCGGCGTTGGTGATGATGGCCACATGGGGCTGCGCCAGGCTGACGGTGTAGGCGATTTCGCCGACGCGCGAGGCGCCCAGTTCGATCACCGCCGCCTTGTGCGGCGATGCCAGTTCAAGCAGTGTCAGCGGCACACCCAGTTCATTGTTCAAATTGCCGCGAGTGGCCAGCACGGCACTGCCCTGCTCGACGAACGCGGTGCGCAGAATACTGGCGAGCATTTCCTTGACCGTGGTCTTGCCGCTGGAACCGGTGACAGCAACCAGCGGGCCGCCGTAGGCCTGACGATTCAGGGCGCCGAGTCGGCCCAGCGCCAGGCGCGTATCGGCCACCAGCAACTGCGGCAAGGCGACGCCTGCCACTTGCCGCTCGACCAGCGCTGCCACCGCACCCTTGGCAGCAACATCGGCCAGGTAAGCGTGACCATCGAAGTTCGGCCCGCTCAGGGCGACAAATAACTGACCCGGCTGAATCGCCCGGCTGTCGGTGCTGACTGCATTGAAGGCGCAATCTTCACCGATCAAACGCGCCTGCAGCGGCGCGCTGATTTCGCTCAAACGCAGGGCTTTAAGCATGCGCCACCTCCCATGCCGCCAGGGCTTTGCCAGCTTCAACCAGGTCGGAGAATGGCTGGCGCACGCCGTTGATTTCCTGATAGTCCTCATGACCCTTGCCGGCCAGCACCAGCACATCGGCCGGGCTGGCGGCGGCGATCAACTGGGCGATGGCCTGGCCGCGACCATGGACGAACTGCACGCGCTCAGGTGCGGCAAAACCTGCGCGGATATCGCTGAAGATCTGCTCGGGCGCTTCGCCACGCGGGTTGTCGTCGGTGACCAGCACGCCATCGGCCAGGCGCTCGACCACCGCTGCCATCAGCGGACGCTTGCCACGATCACGCTCGCCGCCGCAGCCGAACAGGCACAGCAGGCGACCTTCGACATGCGGGCGCAGGGCTTCGAGGACCTTTTCCAGGGCATCCGGGGTGTGCGCGTAATCGACCACCACCAGTGGCTGGCGGTCACCACCCAGGCGCTGCATGCGTCCCACCGGGCCCTGCAACTGCGGGAGCACCCTGAGGATTTCATCCAGCGGATAATCCATGCCCAGCAGCGCACCGACCACGGCCAGCAGGTTGCTCAAGTTGAAGCGGCCCAGCAGTGCGCTGCGCACGTTACCTTCGCCGCGCGGCGTAACCAGCTTGACTCGCACACCCTGCTCGTCGAACTGGGCGTCGCGGCAGTACAGGTAGGCCGCGGGATCTTCCAGGCTGTAGCTGATCAGGCGCGAGTCATGCTCGACGCGGGCCAGTGCACGACCGAACGGGTCATCCAGATTGAGCACCCGGCAACGCAAACCCGGCCAGGCGAACAAGGCCGCTTTGGCCTCGCCGTAAGCGGCCATCGACCCGTGATAATCCAGATGATCGCGCGACAGGTTGGTGAACACCGCCACATCGAACGCCAACGCCGCCACCCGGCCCTGGTGCAAACCGTGGGAGGAGACTTCCATGGCCACCGCACGGGCGCCGGCCTTCTGCAGGTCGGCCAGGGTGGCCTGCACGCCGACCGGGTCCGGCGTGGTGTGCCGGCCAAGGGCCAGCGCGTTGTAAAAACCGTTGCCCAGGGTACCGACGATACCGCAACGTTGACCCAGCAGATCCAGGGCCTGGGCCAGCAGCTGGCTGACACTGGTCTTGCCGTTGGTGCCGGTGATGCCGACCAGATGCATCCTGCGACTCGGTTCGCCATAGAAGCGCCCGGCGATGGCCGACAGCTGACCGGCCAAGCCCTTGATCGCCACCAGCTCGGCGCTGCTGGCCGTCATCGCCGGCGCGCCCTCGGCCTCATAGGCTACTGCCGCAGCGCCGCGGGCAATAGCATCGGCGATGTGCACGCGGCCGTCCTGCTGGCTACCCGGCACGGCCAGAAACAGATCACCGGGGCGCACCTTGCGACTATCCAGGGTCAATTCACGGATCAGCACCGCACTGGCGGCTTCAGGCAATAGTTGATTCAGAGGCATGGGCATCAGATGCGCCCTCCCTTGGCTGCGTTCACCGCAGTCGCTTGCGATTCGACGGGCGGTGCCAGGTTATCCGGCACGACATTCATAAGGCGCAACGCGCCGGCCATGACTTTGCCGAACACCGGCGCAGACACCAAACCACCGTAGTAACCGCCCTTGCTGGGCTCGTCGATGACGATGGCAACGGCAATCCGCGGATCATTGACCGGACCGAAGCCGGCGAACAGTGAGCGGTAGGCATTCTCCCGATAGCCCCTGGAATCGGTCGAAACCTTGCGCGCGGTACCACTCTTGCCCGCGACGTGGTAACCCGGAACCTGGGCCCGGAACACACCACCGGGAGCCTCGATCACTTCCTGCAGCATGCCCTGCATGGTCTTGGCGATGTCTTCCGGAATCACCTGCACGCCGTCCGGCTTGCGGTCCATGCGGGTCAGCGACAAGGGCACGCTGCGCCCACCATTGGCCAGCACCGAGTAGGCGTGCGCCAACTGCACGGCCGTCACCGACAGGCCGTAGCCATAAGACAAGGTGGCGGTTTCGGCCTTGCGCCATTCGCGATAATTGGGCAGGTTGCCGACTCGCTCACCGGGAAAACCGAGACCGGTGTCCTGCCCCAGGCCGACCTGCTGCATCACCGAGTAGATGGATTCACCGCCGATATCGAAGGCGACCTTGCTCATGCCGACGTTGCTCGACTTGATCAGAATTTCGGTGAGGCTCAATGGCCCAGTGCTGCGCGAGACATCGCGAATCGTGTAACGGCCGATCTGCAAGGTGCCCGGAGACACATCGACGGTATCGGCCGGCTTCCAGCGGCCACTCGCCAGTGCGGCACTCATGGAGAACGGCTTCATGGTCGAGCCTGGTTCGAACACGTCGATCATCGCGCGGTTACGCATGGCGGCCGGCTGCATATCGCGGCGGTTATTCGGGTTGTAGGTGGGCTGGTTGACCATCGCCAGCACTTCGCCGGTCTTCACATCGATCATCACCAGGCTGCCGGCCTTGGCCCCGAACTCGGCCAGGGCGTTGCGCAGCTCGCGATGCGCCAGATACTGCAGGCGCAGATCGATCGACAGCGCCAGCGCCTTGCCCGCCTTGGCATTCTGGGTGACCTGGACATCCTTGATCAAACGGCCGCGGCGGTCCTTGAGCACCTGACGCTGGCCCGGCACGCCGGCCAGCCACTCCTCGTAAGCCAGCTCCATGCCTTCGCGACCACGATCGTCGATATCTGTGAAGCCGACCACGTGCGCGGTTACTTCGCCGCCCGGATAGAAACGGCGAAACTCTTCGATGGCGTATACCCCCGGCAGTTTCAGGTCGAGGACCCGCTGGCCCTGCTCCGGCGTCAGACCGCGCACCAGGTACATGAATTCGCGCCCGGCATTGGCCTGCAGGCGCACGGCCAAACCCTTCGGCTCCTGCCCCAGCGCAGCGGCCAAGGCCGGCCACTGGGCCTTGCCTGCCTGCAACTCCTTACCATTGGCCCACAGGGTGGTGACCGGGGTGCTGACCGCCAGCGGCTCGCCATTGCGATCGGTTACCAGGCCACGGTGCGCAGGAATCGGGATATGCCGCACGCTGCGCGCATCGCCATGGGCCTTGAGGAAATCATGGTCGAACACATGCAAATCGACGATGCGCCAGACAATCGCACCGACCATCAGCGCCAGGAGCAGCAGCACCAGGCGAAAACGCCAGGGATAGAGTGCCCCCTCGAGTCCGATCATGGCGCCACCATGCGCACTTCGGCGGCTTCGGGAATGCGCATGCCCAGCTGTTCGCTGGCCAGGGTTTCGATGCGGCTGTGGGCGGTCCAGGTGCTCTGCTCGAGAATCAAACGGCCCCACTCGGCCTGCGCCCGGTCGCGGGTGCTCAACTCGGCATACAGGCCGTTGAGCAACTGACGATTCCAGTGCGCACTGTAAGAGACCGCCAGCGCGCTGCCGAGCACGCCAAGGAACAGCACCAGCATCAGCAGGCTGCCCTTTGGCAATGGCTTGGCGAAGACCGTACTCATCGCATTTTCTCCGCCACCCGCATGACCGCGCTGCGCGAGCGCGGGTTGGCCTTGAGTTCGGCTTCGGACGCGTACTGCGGTTTGCCGATCAGTTTCAGGCGGGGTTCGAAAGCCTTGGGAATGATCGGCAGGTCGCGTGGGTATTCATCCCGCTCGCCCTTGGCATGCTTGCGCATGAACTGCTTGACGATACGGTCCTCAAGGGAGTGAAAGCTGATCACCACCAGACGGCCGCCCACTTCGAGCGCCTCCAGCGCCGCGTCGAGGCCACGTTGCAGATCGCCGAGCTCGTTATTGATGTAGATACGCAGCCCCTGAAAGGCGCGGGTCGCCGGATTCTTGCCCTTTTCCCAGGCAGGGTTGGCCACCGTCAGCACTTGGGCCAGGTCGGCGGTGCGCTCGAAGGGCTGTTCCGCGCGGCGCAACACCACGGCACGGGCCATGCGTTTGGCGAAACGCTCTTCGCCATACTCCTTGAGCACCCTGGCGATTTCCTCTTCGCTGGCGCTGGCGATCCACTGCGCCACACTGACCCCACGCGTGGGGTCCATGCGCATGTCCAGCGGGCCGTCGTTGAGGAAGCTGAATCCGCGCTCGGCATCGTCCAGCTGCGGCGAGGAAACGCCCAGGTCCAGCAGAACGCCACTGACCTTGCCAGCCAGGCCGCGGACAGCAATCTCTTCGCCAAGTTCCGCAAAACTGCGCTGCACAACGACAAAGCGGCCGTCTTCGGCCGCTAGCTCATTCCCCGTGGCAATCGCCAAGGGGTCCTTGTCGAACCCCAGCAAATGCCCGTCCGGCCCGAGCCTTTCGAGGATCAGCCGGCTATGCCCGCCACGGCCAAAGGTGCCATCCAGGTAGCAGCCATCGGCACGCACGGCCAACCCGTCGACCGCCTCGTCGAGTAGCACGGTAATATGGCGAAAGCTGCTGGTCATAGTCACAGGATCAAGTCACGTAGTTCGTCGGACAAGGCGCCCGGTTGCTTGATGGCCGCCAAATCGGCATCGGCGACCGCATTCCAGGCGTCTTCGTCCCACAGTTGAAATTTATTCAGTTGGCCGACCAACATCGCGCGTTTATCCAGCTTGGCGTACTCGCGCAGACGCGGCGGCACCAGAAAACGGCCGCTGGCATCCAGCTCGAGGTCAACGGCATTACCGATCAGCAAGCGCTGTAAACGACGATTTTCCTCACGAAAGGAGGCCAATTCGCGCAGCTTGTTCTCGATCAGCTCCCACTCGGCCAGCGGGTAGACACAAAGACAGGGGTCGATGGCATCGATGGTCACGATCAGCTGGCCTGCACAACGCGACACGAGCTCGTCCCGATACCGACTTGGCATCGCGAGTCGCCCTTTGGCGTCGAGACTGATGGCGTTGGCTCCACGAAACACAGCTGCGCTTCCCCTTAAATTAGCTATCCATGCCCAAAAAAACCCACTTCATGCCACTTCTTACCACCTGTGCACACTATAGGAACGCCCATACCCCACCGTCAAGGCGCGCCTGGAAGGAAAAACCCTTACAGATCGGCAATTTAGCAAACTAAGGAGGAGTAAGAGCAGAGCACTGCGCGGAGTGTCACGAGGCAAATCGAACATGTACAGCAAGCTGCACTTCGAACTTAAAGTGATTTATCAAGAGTAAGATTTTTTTGGTCTTAGAAAAGCGAGGAGCAAGGGTGTTGCGGATGGCGCAGATAGCGCGGATAGCTAGAAAGGAAAGGTGGAGAGTCGATCTGTAAGCCGGGTTCTGTCGAGGACAGTCATTCCTCTACGACGTACATCACTGCACGCCTTTAGCAACCTACCCGGTTCCAGCGCGGGCCACGCCAATGGAACCCTATTTGGTCTTGCTCCGAGT
>JAUYKV010000057.1 GCA_030699825.1 Pseudomonas sp.
GGTGCCTTTATCGTTAACAGCAACGTAGTCGGAGAACGGATCTTCTTCCAGCTGCTTGATGCCGAGGGAAATGCGCTCACGCTCCGGATCAACGGAGAGGATAACGGTTTCCAGCTCGTCGCCCTTCTTGAAGCGGCGTACGGCTTCTTCGCCCACTTCGTTCCAGGAGATGTCGGACAGGTGAACCAGGCCGTCGATGCCGCCATCCAGACCAATGAAGATACCGAAATCGGTGATCGACTTGATGGTGCCGGAGATCTTGTCGCCCTTGTTGAACTGACCGGAGAAATCTTCCCACGGGTTAGTTTTGCACTGCTTGATACCCAGGGAGATACGACGACGCTCTTCGTCGATATCCAGAACCTGAACTTCCACTTCGTCGCCAACCTGTACGACTTTGGACGGGTGGATGTTCTTGTTGGTCCAATCCATTTCGGATACGTGCACCAGGCCTTCCACGCCTTCTTCCAGCTCTGCGAAGCAGCCGTAGTCGGTCAGGTTGGTTACGCGTGCATTGACGCGAGTGCCTTCCGGGTAACGAGCCTTGATAGCAACCCATGGGTCTTCGCCCAGTTGCTTCAGACCCAGGGAAACGCGGTTACGCTCGCGATCGTACTTGAGTACCTTGACATCGATCTCGTCGCCAACGTTGACGATCTCGGACGGGTGCTTGATACGCTTCCAGGCCATGTCGGTGATGTGCAACAGGCCATCGACGCCGCCCAGATCGACGAATGCGCCGTAATCCGTGAGGTTCTTGACGATACCTTTGACTTGCTGACCTTCCTGCAAGGATTCCAGCAGAGCTTCGCGCTCGGCGCTGTTCTCGGCTTCCAGCACGCTGCGGCGGGAAACGACAACGTTGTTGCGCTTCTGGTCCAGCTTGATGACTTTGAATTCGAGCTCTTTGCCTTCCAGGTGAGTGGTATCACGCACCGGACGAACATCGACCAAGGAACCTGGGAGGAACGCACGGATGCCGTTAACGTCGACAGTGAAGCCGCCTTTAACCTTACCGTTGATAACGCCCTTGACCACTTCCTCAGCGGCGAAAGCTGCTTCCAGAACAATCCAGCACTCGGCACGCTTGGCTTTTTCGCGGGACAGCTTGGTTTCACCAAAGCCATCTTCAACCGCGTCCAGGGCAACGTGAACTTCGTCACCGACCTTGATGGTCAGCTCGCCAGCGTCGTTGTGGAACTG
>JAUYKV010000023.1 GCA_030699825.1 Pseudomonas sp.
ACGACACCACCGTCGATGCCGCGGGCAACTGGACCGTCAACGTAGCGGGCGGCGACCTGGCCAACGACACCGAGTTCGAGGTAGTCGTCAGCTCCAGCGATGCCGCCGGCAACACCGTTGAAAGCAGCGCGACTTCCACCCATACAGTCGACACTAGCCCAGCAGCAAGCCCAACCGCCGTTACCGGCACTGAAGACACCGCCATCACCCTGTCTTGGGCCAACTTCGGCATCACCGATATCGACTCGGCAGGTAGCGACCTGAGTGTCATCATCACCCAGCTCCCCGCGGCCGGCAGTTTGCATTTCGAGCAAGCACCCGGCACCTGGGTCGCAGTGACGCTCAACCAGGAAGTCAGCCATGCCGATATCGAGGCCGGCAAGCTGCGCTTCGAACCCGCTGCGGATGAATCCGGGATCGACGCCTATGGCGGCAACGAAGTTGGCGATCAACAGGCCGATTACGCGCAGATCAAGTTCAAACCTACCGATGGCGTGAATGAGGGCAGTGAAGCCACTCTGGTCATCGATATCACTCCAGTGGCCGACGCACCGACCCTGAACCTCGCCGGCAGCAGCGTCTTGGCCGCGGCAGACTTTGAAAACGTAGCGCTCAACGGTGCTAACCACTCAGGCGCGATCGATGCGTCCAGCCTGAATAACGGGCTTGGCGGCGTCTGGCAAACAGACAACGTCGATGAGCAGGTCGAAGTCGGCCAACAGGAGACTTACCTCAACGACGGCAGCACCAACAAGGTCATCGAACTTGAGCGCAACGCCGGCGACGCGTCCAATCTGTATACCGAAATTACTGGCACGGCAGGTTCGACCTACTCCCTGGACTTCGATTATTCGCCGCGCAGTGGCGCCCTGAACAACTCGACTATCGAGGTTTTCTGGGGTGGAAACTTGATCGGTACGCTGAGCGCTGAAGCCGTGGGCTTTACCTCCCACCACTACGACCTGCCGATCCTCACGGATGGCACCTACAGGCTTGAATTCCGCGCTTTGGACAGCAACAGCACCGGCGGCCTGCTGGATAACATCGTGCTTACCGATGTTCGCAATGCCGGCAACGAGGACACGTCGATACGCCTGTCCAGCATCACTGCCGAACTGACGGACACCGATGACTCGGAAACGCTCCAAGTCAGTATTGGCAACATCCCATCTGGCGCCATTCTCACCGACAATAGCGGTAACTCTTTCAAAGCATCGGACGCCAACGGCAACCTCGTCGACATCACCAACTGGGATAAATCGACGCTGTCGATTCTGCCACCCCCGGATTTCAACGGAACTATTGCGCTCAACGTTATCGCCACGGCAACGGAAACCGCCAATGGCGACCAACGCTCAACTACCTCCACGCTGAACGTAACCGTCAATCCGGTCAACGATGCGCCGGTGAACACCCTGCCGACCGACTACACCACCAACGAAGACACCGCGCTCACGCTGAGCGGACTGTCGGTGACGGATGTGGATGCCGCCTCTGCCGCTATCTCGGTAACCCTGACAGTCACCAGGGGCGCTATCACCGCTGCAGATGCAAGCGGTGTTACCGTGAGCGGTTCGGGTAGCGACAGCGTGGTGCTGAGTGGCACGCTCGCCGAGATCAATGCCTATCTGGCCGATACCGCCACCCAGCCGACATACGTGCCGGCGGCCGATGATAGCGGCACTGTCACCCTGACCATGACCAGCAACGATCTGGGCAACACGGGTGCCGGTGGTGCCTTGAGCGATACCGACATTAGTATTATCCACATTGCGCCAGTAGCGGATGCGGTGCCTGCAAGCGATGTATCCCTTTTGATTGGCAGCCCTTCGACCAGCAGCCTGACCTCTTCCAACGGCCCTGCGCTACTGGATGGTCAGTCGGAGGTAACCCTGGGTAGTGGCATAGTTGTAAAAGCCAGCAGTGGGGTATTTAACTGGTCAGGCGGCAACAACCTTGGCGTAAACGCCAATGATTCAACGGGCACTGATAGACAACGGATCGGGGACGACGAAGCCATCACCTTCGACTTCCCAGCTGGCATGCAGTTCATGCAGCTCAATCTGAAAAACTCCGCAGATGATACTGTGCAGATCAGCAGCACCCTGGAACCGGAGGATCTGGCTGGAAAGGCCTCGCTCAATGGCTCCATTCTGAGTACGGCCACAAGCCAGCCGGACTACAGCAAAGCATTGAAGATCACGCTGAACCTCGAAGTCAGTAATGTTGTCAATGGCGTTACTGAAACGACTTCCATTTCCCGGATTGCTGACGTCAACGCCAACGGTACGTGGTCTGTAAACCTGACCAGCATCAGTGGCACCATCACCCAGGCAACCCTGGTTTCTCTGATTGATGGTGCGTTGCTCAGCCAGGGCGGCACCGACTCTGTGCAATATAAGCTTGATTCCGATATGAGCAGCTTGACCATTGGCCTTGGTGCTGCCAGCGAGTTCCCCGCGAGCAATGGCGCACCTAAAGCCAACAATGGCTTCCAGATCGAGTTCATCGACTTCTCGACCAACGCTGATGGCACGACCGACTACACCTACCCGGTTGACTTACATGCCGTCATCCAGGATACGGTGGGAGCGCCGGAACTCTTCAACAGCCTTTCCCTGTCCGATCTGCCTACTGGATCGATCATCAGCGTGCGCCATGCAGACGGCAGCTATGAAGAAATAATCCCCAACGACCAGGGTGAGTATGACCTGAGCGCTTATACCTCTCTGCTTAACACGCCAACCGACGTGTCCGGTACCGACGAGGTCTATCTAATCACTAGTTCGCCTCTGCCAAACGGTTTCGCTCCTACCCTGACCCTCGAAGTAGTTGACGGTTCAAGTGTGGCGAAAACCATTATTGGCGGTACGGATGGCTCGACACTAGCAGGTGGCGAGGGTAACGACTATCTAGATGGTGGTGCCGGCAACGACATCCTGATCGGCGGTGCCGGCGATGACATCCTGCTCGGCGGTAGTGGCAACGACACTCTGACCGGTGGTGCTGGCGCCGATTCGTTCGTCTGGCGAGCGGGCGACACCGGCGACGACAAGATCACCGACTTCAATATCGGCGAAGGTGATCGTATCGACCTCAGCGATCTGTTGCAGGGCGAGAACGACACCAACATCGACAACTATCTGCAGGTAGTTACTACTGGGACTGAAACCGTTCTGCAGGTCAGCAGCACAGGTCAACTGAATGCCGGAGGGGCGGCCGACGTCACCATCAATCTGGAGAACGGCGGCGCACCGGTCGACCTGTCCAGCTACGGCTCGACATCCTCGCAGATCGTCAGCTCGCTGATCGCCGGCGATCTCATCAAAATCGACCACACCTGACAACCAAAACCCCGCTAACATCGGTTAGCGGGGTTTTCGTTCGAGGGAATCCGTTGGCACTAAGGAGTGATCGATGCTGTATGTGAAACGCGATGCCTGGGGCAATCTGCAGCGGGTAGAAGCATCGCCGTTCGAGGACATGGATGGCGAACTCGCCGCCGATGACCAGGAGGCGCTGGCCTGGTTTGCCAATCAGACGGTGGAGAACAGCCTGCTCCAGCTCCAGCAGAGCGACCTGGATATGATCCGGGTGCTGGAGGACTTGATCACCGTACTGATCCAGAAAGGGGTTGTGCGCATCACCGACTTGCCCGAGGCGGCGCAGAGCAAACTGGTTGGCCGCAGCAAGGCACGGGATGCCCTTGGCGGGTTGAACCGGCTGATCAATGACGATGAGTCCGGGTTGATCTGATAGGTGGTGAAAGCAAGGCTTCGCGGCTAAAGCGGAACGCCTCCCGGCCGCTCTCATCAAACCACCAGTATATAATTGATTTAATTGGTTATTACTTTTTTTGTAGGAGCGGCTTTAGCCGCGAATTCTTCGCGGCATAGCCAAAGCTTCGCGGCTGAAGCCACTCCTACAAGAGAGCCCCGCGCGCACCCAGTTTGCTGCGCGACAGCGCTCCGTCAAAGACGGCGAGCAAACTCCTACGGGTTCACTGATCAGTCCAGCATTACCATCAGCAACGACATACTGCTTCGCGAGAGCTTCCTACGGCGTTGGCCATGCTCATGGCCGACCCACCTAAATCGACAAGCGCTCCAGGCCAAGATCTTGTGGGGCAATCCCTGACGGGAATCGCCTCAAGCCCAGGGCCCCGGCTCGCCGAACAAGCGGCCCTGTACGCCCTCGATACCCATGTCGCGCAAGGCCTGCCACTCGCCGTCGGTTTCGACTCGCTCGGCAATCAGCGGCAGATCGATGCTGTTGGCGGCCCGTTGCATGGCCTCGATGAACAGGCGTTTGTCGTTCTCGGCGTCGATAGCGCGGATATAGCTGCCATCCACCTTGAGGTAGCTGAGGCCGAGCTTGGCCAGGTTGCCGATCATGCTGAAGCGTCCGCCGAAGTGCTGCAGCCCCAGGCCAAAGCCGAGGCTGCGCAGGCGCACGGTCAGCGCCTCCAGGGCCGCGGCATCGGGCAACTGGTCTTCGTCCAGCTCCAGGGTCAGGCGCGCACCCAGGTGCGCATGCTGACGCAGCCGTTCATAGAGTTGCTGCAGTGCCTGCGGATCGCGAATGGTGCTGCCGGAGAGGCTCAGCGCGACACTACTGCTGTTAGTTTGCAGCTGGGCCAATACCCAGTCGAGCATGGCCAGGTCGAGACGGGTGGCCCAGCCGAAACGTTCCAGCCAGGGCAGGAAACGCCCTGCCGGTACCGGATTGTCCTGCTCATCGAGCAGGCGTGCCAGCACCTTGAGGTGCAACACTCGCGCAGGATCAAGCGCACTGACCACCGGCTGAACATAGAGCTGGAAGCGCCCCTGATTGAGCGCCTGATCCAATAAGCCGTGCCAACTCTGCCGTTCATCGGCAGCAGGCCGCTGCGTGTCGTGATCGCTACAGGCCCAGCTCTGCAGGCTCTGACTGCTGGCCTGGGCCAACGCCGCATCCAGCGCCGCATACAGCGCGGTGGGCTGATCGCCCGGGGCGAAGGCCGTCATGCCGATATGCGCGACCGGCAAGCAGTCGCTGGCGCCGGTCTGCTGCAGGCTGGTCAGGGCGCCGTCCAGGCTCTCGGCCAACTGCTCCGCCTCACTGCGATCGAGGCCGGCGGCCAGCACGGCAAACTCGCCGCCCCGGTTGCGCGCCAGCAGGTAGCGACCCTGGCTGAGTTGCTGCAACTGCACGGCGATAGCCTTGAGCAACTGGTCGGTACGTTGGCCGCCCAGACGCTGATTGAGCCCGGCCAGGTCGTTGACCCGCAACAGCAGCATGAAACCGCTGCCGGCGTGCTCATCGACACCCACGCGCGCCTGCAGCTGCAGATCGAAGTAGCGCCGGTTGGCCAGCCCGGTGAGGCTGTCCTGATAGGCCTCGGCGCGCAACTTCTCGCTGCGCGCGGCTTCCTCGGCGAATAGCGCCTTGAGCTTCTCGACCATCTGGTTCATGGCATTGACCACCCGCCGGAACTCGGGCGTCTTGGGCAGCTCGGGCACGCTGAGAAATTCGCGCCGGGCGATGGCGTTGGATTGCTCGACCATGTAATCGAGCGGCCGCAACTGGCGCTTGAGCAGCAGTGCGCCCAGACCGATGCAGAGCACGCCGCTGAGGGCCAGCCACAGCAGGATTCCGAGCGCGCTTTGCCAGAGTTTGCCAATGGCGAACAGCGGATGGCTGACCACTTGCACCCGCGCCGCCTGGCGCCAGCCGTCGCTGACGATGGCATCGGCGCTGGCGGGCGCCAGATCCACCAGACTGGCGAACCATTGCGGTGCTTCCCCGATCACCGGCGGGCCACTGCGCTCGACCAGCACCTGGTCATTCGCCGGGTCGATCACCTTGATGCTCTCGAAGTAACCGCTGTCGAAAATCGAGCTGACCATCAGTTCGACCATCGCCACATCCTTGATATGCGGGCTCAGCGACAACCCCAGGGCGGTCGCCGCATCCTGGGCGTGGGCACGCAATTGGTTGACCTGCTGCTCGCGCGAGCTCTCCACGCTGACCAGAAAACTGCCGGTGAAACTCACCAGCATCAGCACGCAGATGGCGATAAACAACTGCTTGAACAGTGACATCAGTGACCCCCACTAAGCGCGCTCAAGGGAAACCCTCGGCGCGCATTTTTTTCAACAGATCCTGCCAGCGCGACAGCCGCTTGCTGTCCCCGACTTGCTTGCCGCCGCCAGCACCGGGCAGCCACAGCCCCTCGGCGTTGAAGGCATAGACCGGCACCAGGTCGGTGCGGCGATTGGCCGGTTCGATGGCATCGATCAGGTTATCCAGCACCAGCGGCATGGCCTGGGGGTGCTGGTAATAGGTGAGCACCATATGCGCCTGATTCAAGCGCACCGCCTTGACGTAAGTGATGCGCAGCTTCTCGCTCGGCACCCCCAGCTGGCGCAGACTGAAGTACTTGGCGAGGGCATAATCCTCGCAGTCGCCAGCACCGCGAAACAGCGCCTCGACGGGCGTGGCCCAGTAATCGTTGACCTTCCATATCTGGATATCATCGCGAAAGCGCAGGCGCAGGTTGAAGAAGCGGTTGACCGCTTGCAGCTGTTCCATTTCGCTGACGCCTGCCTGCTCTTGCAGCAATCGCTGCCAATCATCGATGCGCCCACGGCCCTGCCCGAGCGGCCCGTACAACTGCTCGGCACGTTTGCTGATCAGGTTGAAATCCCAGTCGGCCTGCAACGCACCGCAGGCCAGCAACACGGCCACAAGCCCGGCCGCCAGCCAAGGCCAGCGACGATATGCGCGCACTACTTCGATACGACCGGTCGGCAAACTGAGGATTCCACACATCAGGTCCGTGCCATGTTGCGGGCGACGCAGACAAAACACAATTGCCAACGGCCATCATGCAGGGAAGGTGCAGAATAGAGGCGCTCTGAACCGGCCGCTGATGCAACTGGTATGTGCAACATAACGCTCAGTTCGAGGATATGGAGATAGACGAAGAGCCATGACTGGCGTCGTCAAGGGCTATCGAAACAGCTGGCCGATAGCCGAGGTCAGAGGGTGCGGAAATATCGAAGGCCGTCGCGGGGGCGTCTCCGGGTGTTCGTAACGCCGGCGACGTCAGCCGAGCCGGCGCCCCTGCCCGCAGAACGCGCACTACAGCTCGACCGCTAGCGTGCAGCGCGGCCAGGCAACTAGTTGCGCTGGCTCTCCCAACCGCGGCGATCGCTGCTACGCGAGCCTTGGTCACGCGGTTGCCGGGTCGACGAGTGCTGTTGCCGCTTATGCTGATTGTTCTGCCTGCCATCCCAGCCCTGGCGTGATTGTGCTGCGCGATGGTCTTGGCCGCGCTGATCGCGACGCCCCTCATGCCGCCGATCGCGGCGCCCGTCATGGCGCTGCTCAGCGCGCCGGTCGTTGTTGGAGTAACGCGGCTGCGGTGCCGGCAGATAGCGGTGCTGGTCATGCCGGCGATCATCGTAACGGCGCTGCTGGTAACGATGGTCACCGTAGGAATGCCGCGGGGCTACATACACCGGGTAGCGCTGCACCCGATAGTGGCTGTCCGAATAATCATGGCGGTCATAACCGCGGTAGTAGGGACCGTCGCCATACACCGCACAACCGGTTAGAAACAGCCCCAGCAGGGCAACAAGCATGGCTTTATGGAGCATGGTGACCTCCGTGAGCACGATAAGAGGAAGGCCAGCGACTGCTGGCCTTCCGGGTACTCTCTTGAAAAATTGGACAACCGGCCCGGGCACAAAGTGCCGGATCAGCAGCGGCCTTTCTTGGCCTGTCCGGGTGGGCAATGTGGCGGGCCACCAGTGTCACCGATGTCGATGCCGATCCCCGGCAAGTGCAGACTGCAGGCCTGCAGGCTGACGGCCATGAGCGCGATGAGCAACAAGCTCAAGCAGGTTCTCATTAGCAGCGCCCCTGCATACGCAGGCCCGGCGGGCAGAAACCACCGCCATGGCCACCTTCATAGCCATCGACATGGATCCGCACCGGCTCGCCAATGCGCGCATGCACGCCAGGAGCACTGACGCTGCAACCGCCGAGCAGCAGCACTAAAGCCATCACAGTTAAAATACGCATTCGCACGACTCCCTGGATTGACCGCAGGCCTGAAGCCCTGCAGTTGCTGCATTGAATTGGCGTAATTACCAAATCAGACACTAAATGCAGCCGAACGTTCCTACCCCGCAATGCAGCACATCAAGACAATCACGCACTGTCACGCTGCGCAGCAGCTATGAAGCGCGGCAGCTATAAAGAGTCCTGATTAGCAATGAACCTCAGCCGTCCGAATCACCCGCTGCGGGTGCGGCCCACAGCGGGCAGCGGCGACGATCAGGCGCGTATGCAGTGTGCTGAGATCGAATCGGCGATTGAAGCGATAGGTGAAAGCGGCGAGA
>JAUYKV010000062.1 GCA_030699825.1 Pseudomonas sp.
ACATCCGCGCCGAAGGCCTGGGCTTCCTCGGTGTCGCCACCAGCGCCACCCACCACGAGATGGTCGACTTCTACGCCAAGGCCCTGCCCGCCTACATCGACAAGGGCATCGAGCTGGAACTGCTCAATCCGGTGCTGAAAACCTTCGACCTGGAAAAACTCGGCCGCGCGATCAACCACGAGCGCGACCAGCAGTTCACCTACCTCGGCCTGCAGACCCTCTACGACCGTTACTTCATCCACAAGGACGGCACCCGCTTCGAACTGCCGCAGATCTTCTTCATGCGCGTGGCCATGGGCCTGGCGATCGAAGAACAGCAGAAAGAAGACCGCGCCATCGAGTTCTACAACCTGCTGTCCTCGTTCGACTACATGGCCTCGACGCCGACCCTGTTCAACGCCGGCACCCTGCGCCCGCAACTGTCCTCGTGCTACCTGACCACCGTGCCGGACGACCTGGGCGGCATCTACGACGCCATCCGCGACAACGCCCTGCTGAGCAAATTCGCCGGCGGCCTGGGCAACGACTGGACCCCGGTGCGCGCCCTCGGCGCCTACATCAAGGGCACCAACGGCAAATCCCAGGGCGTGGTGCCCTTCCTCAAGGTGGTCAACGACACCGCCGTGGCAGTCAACCAGGGCGGCAAGCGCAAGGGCGCGGTCTGCGCCTACCTGGAAACCTGGCACATGGACATCGAAGAGTTCATCGAGCTGCGCAAGAACACCGGCGACGACCGCCGCCGCACCCACGACATGAACACCGCCAACTGGATCCCCGACCTGTTCATGAAGCGCGTGTTCGACGACGGCTCCTGGACCCTGTTCAGCCCGAGCGAAGTGCCGGACCTGCACGACCTCACCGGCCGCGCCTTCGAAGAGCGCTACGAGTACTACGAAGCCCTGACCCAGTACGGCAAGATCAAGCTGTTCAAGACCATCCAGGCCAAAGACCTGTGGCGCAAGATGCTCAGCATGCTGTTCGAAACCGGCCACCCATGGCTGACCTTCAAGGACCCGTGCAACCTGCGCAGCCCGCAGCAGCACGTCGGCGTGGTACACAGCTCGAACCTGTGCACCGAGATCACCCTCAACACCAACGCCGACGAGATCGCCGTGTGCAACCTCGGCTCGGTCAACCTGCCGAACCACATCGTCGACGGCAAGCTGGATCGCGCCAAGCTGCAGCGCACCATCAAGACTGCCGTGCGCATGCTCGATAACGTCATCGACATCAACTACTACTCGGTGCCGCAGGCGCGCAACTCCAACTTCAAGCACCGCCCGGTCGGCCTCGGCATCATGGGCTTCCAGGACGCCCTGTACCTGCAGCACATCCCCTACGGCTCGATTGCTGCGGTCGACTTCGCCGACAAGTCCATGGAAGCGGTCAGCTACTACGCCATCCAGGCCTCCTGCGACCTGGCCGACGAGCGCGGCAGCTATGAGACCTTCCAGGGTTCGCTGTGGAGCAAGGGCGTGCTGCCGCTGGATTCGCAACAGATCCTTATCGAGCAACGCGGCCAGAAGTACATCGACGTCGACCTGAGCGAGTCCCTGGACTGGGCCCCGGTCCGCGCTCGCGTGCAGAAAGGCATCCGCAACTCGAACATCATGGCCATCGCCCCGACCGCCACCATCGCCAACATCACCGGCGTGTCGCAGTCGATCGAACCGACTTACCAGAACCTCTACGTGAAATCGAACCTCTCGGGCGAATTCACCGTGATCAACCCCTACCTGGTCCACGACCTCAAGGCCCGCGGCCTGTGGGACTCGGTGATGATCAACGACCTCAAGTACTACGACGGTTCCGTGCAGCAGATCGAACGCATCCCGCAGGAGCTCAAAGACCTCTACGCCACCGCCTTCGAAGTCGACACCAAGTGGATCGTCGACGCCGCCAGCCGCCGCCAGAAGTGGATCGACCAGGCCCAGTCGCTGAACCTGTACATCGCCGGCGCCAGCGGCAAGAAGCTCGACGTGACCTACCGCATGGCCTGGTACCGCGGCCTGAAAACCACCTACTACCTCCGCGCCCTGGCCGCCACCAGCACCGAGAAATCCACCGTCAACACCGGCAAGCTCAACGCCGTGTCCAGCGGCGGCAACGACGGCCTCAGCGCCGCCCCGGCAGCCCCGCAAGTGGAAATGTCGGCCGGCCCGGCCCCAGTACCCAAGGCCTGCGCCATCGACGAACCAGACTGCGAGGCGTGTCAATAAGCGCGCGGATCTGAGCGGCGCCCGCGTTGTTGCCGCGCGGGCCGACCCCGGTCATGTACAGCCATACACTCCCGTGGCCGGCCCGCCCGGCGCCTAGCGCTCACTCGCACAGCTACACGCTCGAACGTCGAACTAAAGGCCAAACACAAAGCTCAAGCAACACACAGATCAGTCCCCTCGCCCCTCCGGGGAGAGGGTTAGGGTGAGGGGAAAAGTCCCAAAGCCATCTCAATGCTAGAGCTGAAACACGTTCAGTCGGGAAGGCAAATAACCTGTAGGAGCCAGCTTGCTGGCGATGCTTTTGCACTGCTCGCTAAACCGAATCATCGGGATACCGAACCAGCCAGCGCCTACAAACCTTGCTGAACGCAACACGGTCAGTCCCCTCTCCCCCTTGGGGAGAGGGCTAGGGTGAGGGGCAACAGCAACACCGCCCCTCCCAATGAATACCCACCCTCTCCCGCTCGCGAGAAACGCGGGAAAGAGGAAAGAGAACAAAGGGCAACGGCCAGCCACACCAGCCCCCCGACCAGCGGCACCCGTTTTCACCTTGCGCGTAAACCGCAACAGAACATACTCGATATAACTGTACATCCATACAGGTCGGCCATTTTGCCGGCCCTGAAGCAGGAGCCAAGCCATGCTGAGCTGGGACGAATTCGACAAGGAAGACGGCGCAGACGCAGCCGTTGCCAGCAACACCACCGCCCAAGTCGCGGACATGAACATCGACAAGCTCGACCAGGTCGGCGGTGCCGCCGCGGTCGAAGCCCGCGCCATCGCCGCCGACGACAGCGCCGCCGTGGCCCGCGCCAAGGCCGCCCTCGACCAGCTCGACATCGCCGAAGGCCTGGCCGAGCTGGAAGGCGCCTCCGCCCGCGTCGCGGTCGACGAGAAGCGCATGATCAACTGCCGCGCCGACCTCAACCAGCTCGTCCCCTTCAAGTACGACTGGGCCTGGCAGAAGTACCTGGATGGTTGCGCCAACCACTGGATGCCCCAGGAAGTGAACATGAACGCCGACATCGCCTTGTGGAAAGGCACCGACGGCCTGACCGACGACGAGCGCCGCATCGTCATGCGCAACCTCGGCTTCTTCTCCACCGCCGACTCCCTGGTCGCCAACAACCTGGTGCTGGCCGTCTACCGCCTGATCACCAACCCCGAGTGCCGCCAGTACATCCTGCGCCAGGCCTTCGAAGAGGCGATCCACACCCACGCCTACCAGTACTGCATCGAATCGCTGGGCATGGACGAAGGCGCGATCTTCAACATGTACCACGAGATCCCCAGCGTCGCGAAAAAGGCCGCCTGGGGCCTCAAGTACACCCGCTCGATCTCCGACCCGACCTTCACCACCGGCACCGTCGAGACCGACAAGGAACTGCTGCGCAACCTGATCGCCTACTACTGCGTACTGGAAGGCATCTTCTTCTATTGCGGCTTCACCCAGATCCTCTCCATGGGCCGGCGCAACAAGATGACCGGCGTCGCCGAGCAGTTCCAGTACATCCTGCGCGACGAATCCATGCACCTGAACTTCGGCATCGACGTGATCAACCAGATCAAGATCGAAAACCCGCACCTGTGGGACGCCGCGATGAAGGACGAAGCAACCCAGATGATCCTCGAAGGCACCCAGCTGGAAATCGAATACGCCCGCGACACCATGCCGCGCGGCGTCCTGGGCATGAACGCGGCGATGATGGAGGACTACCTTAAATTCATCGCCAACCGTCGGTTGACGCAGATCGGGTTGAAAGAGGAATATCCGGGTACGACGAATCCGTTCCCGTGGATGAGCGAAATCATGGACCTGAAGAAGGAGAAGAACTTCTTCGAGACGCGGGTGATCGAGTATCAGACTGGTGGGGCGTTGAGCTGGGATTGATTCGGCTTACTCACTGAAAGATCACGAGCGCTTTACCTGAAATGGATGTTTGGGGCAGCGAGCAGAGACTTGAAGCCCCGTCTGGTACGGGGCTTTTTATTGGGCGTAAAGCGGCAGTCAAGCGATTATAGGCCGGGCGTAGTGCAAGGAGGCTGACCTCATGATCCTGAAGAAATTATTGAAAGCGGGGCATGACGAAGGTTCGGGGTTATCTAGAATTTTCTACCATCGGATAATGCAGAACTCGATCTAACCACGGTTATGCAATATACAAGATAAGGAATTCCTGTGTTCTTTGAACAAGAATTTATAAATTGGGTTGAAGATAATCCAATCGAAGGCTTGGTTAAAGCCTGCGAAAAGGCTTTAGCTTGGCAAAAAGAACTGGAAAACCCTGAGGTTTGGACAGAAGCTGAACATGAGCATCTATGGGAGACATCCACTTTTGTTCAATTAGTTATCGAAGCTAATTCATTAGATATTGACACTGAGGCACCTATTGCCAATACAGAAATTGATGAAAACTGCAAAAACCTGATCGAGTACCTTAAGGGCGTGCATAAGTCTCTAAGAGCAGAAGCTACCAAGCTAAAAATCAGCTCCTACAAAAATCGTTACAATACCGCCTTAAAAAAATCTTTTGCATATGAGTTTTCACAAGGTGATTTGGATAGAGTTCAGGTTCTGGTGAACGAGATAAGATCACACATTACCGAAAATATTGCTCTTGAAGAAGATCATAAACGTCGGCTTCTTAAAAGACTAGAGAATCTACAGTCTGAGTTTCACAAACGAGTATCAGACTTAGATAGATTTTGGGGGCTCGTAGGAGATGCAGGAGTAGTACTTGGCAAACTAGGCAAAGATGCTAAGCCAATAGTGGATCGAGTTAGAGAAGTTGCAGAGATAGTATGGAAAACGCAAGCGAGAACTGAGGAGCTGCCAAGCGGTGCTCAAAACCCCATGCTTGAACATGACGAAAACGCATAACAAACGGCCACATCGGACAAATTTACGCCGGCACCTTTTTTTGCAAAAAAACGCAAAAAGCCGCCAACAAAAATTTGCTCGGTGAGCCGCATACTAGGGGGCAGACCACGGTTTTCGCTTCTACTTAATCATCCAAGCGAAACCGTCGTCTGCCCCCCCCGACTATCCTCTTGAAAAATAATAATCCTCTCTGTATTGCTCAGGAAAAATCAAATTCTAGGGGAGCTGATTTAGCTTCCGATTGATATCCCGCCTCTTTTACAGAAACAACTTTTGAAACTACCGAGGCGATTTTTGAAGCTAATAATGGCGGTACAGCATTACCGACCTGATGATATTGCTGAGTTCTATTCCCTTCAAAGAAGTAGTTATCTGGAAAAGTTTGAAGCCTAGCAGCCTCTCGCACAGTCAAACTTCGACATTGTAAAGGATCATAGTGGATGAAATAATGCCCATCCTTGGAAATATGGCTTGTTATTGTGGATGAGGGCTCCCCTTCTAGCTGGACTCTGAAGCGATCAGAAAACTTCCCTGTCTCCCAGTTTTTGTGTGCAGGAGCAAGCCCAGGAAGATGAAACTGCTGATGTCCCTTGGGAGAATAACCATATGCCTGAGCGAACACGGATGCATAAACATAACGTTTGAGATCCGACGGCATATGCCCACGAGCATCGTGATTGAGCCAACAATCTAGATTCTCATCCAAATACCAATTATTCAGCAGCGGATCGTTCACCCCACCGCTTCCATTCATACGAGGGTAACGAACCCTTCCCACTTCGAGAGAAGAGTTTATGAATTTTATCCGGGCATAATCCAATTTAATTGCAAGCTTAGGATCCACAGAACGATCAATATCCGCCCTCAATGAATCTAGCTGATTTGCAACTTCAAGATACCATGCCTCATCATCATCATGGCTTTTAGTCAACGTACTTCGAATTTTTGGGAGACCACCAATAACCTGACCCACGCTAACTTTTTCGGCCTCAGAAAGCACTGGCACCGACGGTACATCCTCCGGACTATCAATAGCAATGCCAAGAAGAATCACCCGATGCCTTGCTTGAGGAATACCGTACCTTTCTGCCCTTATAATAAAGTCATTAGGCTCAATATCGTCAACCCCGTTTTTCAGACCATATGACTTATTACTTACAAAAGAACATATGCGGTATTTTCTACCCGAGGATTCACGGCCGAGAGCCTTATCAGGATCAGAAAGATCTTCTAGAATTTTCGGAAAAATCCTCTCCCCCCCAATTTTTGACGACAAGATACCTTTGACGTTTTCCATTACGAAAACAGATGGGCGTCGCTCTTGAATAATTCTCAAGTACTCACGATAGAGAAAGTGACGATGATCCTCATCAGCGCTGTAGTTGGCCTTGCCGCGATTACGCGCACGTCCTACAACCGAATAAGCCTGGCAAGGAGGGCCACCTATGAGCACCCAAGGTAGTGACTCATTCAGTCGCTCATCGAGAGCGATATCAAGCTCTTCGTCTCCCTCCTTGGTGCCTAGGGTAATGCAACGCGCCTCTTGCTCTGCCTCATCCCATTGTGCTTGGCTAATTTTTGAGTAAGGCTTATCGGAATGACCATTGCAGTAGGCATAGTAATCGCTCAAC
Organism: Pseudomonas sp.; assembly: GCA_030699825.1. GTDB lineage: Bacteria > Pseudomonadota > Gammaproteobacteria > Pseudomonadales > Pseudomonadaceae > Aquipseudomonas. The sequence continues at coordinate 6,732 of JAUYKV010000062.1, forward strand.
GCCTCAGGATTGGTTCGCTTGAGCAATCGAAAAAATGCTCGAAGCTTCAACGTCTTTCGAGCCACAGGGTCCATCTCGGCCGAAACCACAATCCGGAATCGTCTGCCACAATCAAGCGAGGCAAAGCCTTCTCCCAAGCCACCTGGACCGGCAAAAAGATCGACAATTTGTATAGGGTCGTCGGAATTCATAGCACCTTCAAAAAATATCTTGCCTCCAAGGCAAGGTCACTTGGACTTCAGCCATGGACATCGTAAGTAAAGACGTCAGATCGCGCATGATGGCAGGGATACGTGGAAAAAACACTTCCCCAGAAATCCGGGTACGCAAGCTGCTGCATAGCCAAGGCTTCAGGTTCCGGCTGCACTGTAGGCAGCTTCCAGGAACACCCGATATAGTACTTCACCGCTATAGGGTCAGCATCTTTGTGAACGGCTGCTTCTGGCACAGGCATCAGGGCTGCCGATTTGCTACCACCCCTAAGACAAGACACGACTTCTGGATAGAAAAATTTCGCCAAAATATTGAGCGTGACCGTAAAAACAGAGAACAACTGATTAGTGCAGGATGGCGCGTAATCGAATTATGGGAGTGCGGTCTCCGTGGGCCAGACTCAGATCTTGAGTGGCTGTCAAAAACAATCAAAGACAGTACAGACAAATACATTTCGTGGCCTTAAAAATGAGGCTCATGGATAATAATGTACTTCGCTTGCCATACTCTTAGCGACCTAATTTCGCAGAGATCTCAAGCAGGCCGACCTAAATACACATACAAGAATCCGTTATGCTATTCAGAATAGCCATCATCCTTATGATTTAACTTAAAGGATAAATCAGTCACTTGACGTACCCTAAAGTCAAGAGATTCCCATGAAGCTTCCAAAGTTCCACACATTGTTTCTCTGTCGGTAATTTAAACGGTATTTTAGACGCCAGCCGCAGCAGATCCGACTGCTTAGGGCTGAGTAGTGATTCCTTGATAGCCCATTCACGCATTCGCCCCCACTCACTTCCCGGAACATTGACCACAGATATTTGTACAGCAATTCCATTATCTGTTTTCTGGTCGTCCATCGCTTTCTTTACAGCTTTAGTTACTACACGCAAGTCCTGTAATGAAGCAAGCATAGCGCTTGTCAGCTGAATATCATCAGACTTCACCTGATCCCAGCATGCTTGAACCTTCGCCCACTCCGTCACGTTGTCCTTAGGTCGATTGGGATCAGTTAGTATCTCGAAAACACGCTTTGCAATAAGCGTAATTTGCTCAAGAACTGCCGCCGGAACAACCTGTTTATCCCAAATTATTCGGAGATCCATCTGCTGCCCAAGCGCCTGCTCAGAAATCATATTATGAAGCTTGGCGAGCGTATAGGTGACTATATTGGCGCGGTAGCCGCCTTGATACCAAACCTGTTGCTTTACCAGCGTTTCGGTACGCCGAAACAGTATGCCAATAGCAATTAAATTTCTAAAATACTCCTCATTGAACTGCTTCTCATCTGACGCCCAAGATTTTGTTATGGATTCCGAGAAATGCACAAAGTTCTTTTGTGCTCCCATACTGACTCTGCTAGGCATTTCTCGCCAAGTATTCTCGTATTTAGCGATGTCTGTTTTTGTAAGTAACTGCGCTCTAGGATTCAGCAGTTTAAACTGGTTTTTCTGTGCGGGTGTCATTTTTGCCTGCTCGTTGACATACTGACCTCGCGCCCGCTCGTAAAACCAATGGGTACCGTGCTGTGCACCACCTGCTGGCGATGCAAAGAGTCTTCTCGAAAACTCTTCAAGCCTGATATGAAAAGGGTGATTGGCAAAAAAGTCCGCATCGCTTACTTTGTTCTGGCTATTGGCATAGCGTGCAATGTCTGGAATAAGCTCTCCCGCTTTATCGGGAGGTAGTACAGATAACTTCATTTGTACCATCACCTTCGAGAGATCTACACCGTCCCTCTTACCTACAGCCCCCCGACCTGCCAAAGCCAACGATGCAGTGGTTTGACCACCATTGACAATCTGAAGATTGGTTGCACTAACAATCTGCATGCCCGATGACGTTTTCTCTAAAACAATGTTTTCTGCGGTAGCAGCAATTCCATTATTGTATGCAAAAAACATCTCTGGTTGATTTTTTATGGTCTGCTGAATCTTTGCGTTCACTTTACCTTTCGTAGTCAGAAAGGTACGCACGTTACCTTCCAAAAGCCGACTTCCATATTGATCATAAATTCCGGCCAAGGTCACCCCCGGAATCATGCATAGGTATGCCTGATAATCACCTTCTGACTGGGCCGCAGCCAGGCATGGCAGCCCTTTACTGCCAAACTTGTCAAACTCAACCACCAGTTCATCCCTCCCTGTTGCGGAGGCATATGCTGTATGAAAACGAGCAACATCCCAAATATGAAACTCAGTGGGAGTTCCATCAATATTGTCTTCAGGCCAGTCCTTTGCTCGTGCCTTTAATTGACTGTCACTGGCGAGATAGAAACGATATTTAGTAACCTTGGCATGCCAGTCCATTAGATCGCATGCAAGTCCGTAGGCTGGCTGGCTTTCCTCGATCACTTCATCTTCAGTCGATCCATCCGTGAGCTTACCCTGTAGTGCTTCTTCCAAAAAACCGCGTAGCATGGTGAAACTTTTTAACGCTTCCGAAGCATTGAAGGTTGGCATGACGTCTTCATTGGAAAAATTTGCCACCAACAGTGCCAATGAATTATCTGCCTCATCAAAAGCATACCCATCTATTTTGAGTTTTTTTCTACCGCTAACCCCCTCATAACGACAGGCTTGAAAGTCAGTAAATTCCTCTGCATCGGATAAGCGTTCCCCCACCTCATCAACGAATGCAGCTCTATTAAAATCGTGACTAGATTCGGCACGAGCCCTAACCGTCTCAATCAGGTCTTTGCGAAATTCTTCGAGCTCCATTATTTTCCCCTCCGCTCCAGAAGTGAAGACGAGTCAATACGAAACTTTTCGCACGCAGACAGCAAAATCTCATAACTGACACGATTAACCCCGGGAGCAAGCATTTCGCCAGTAATGCACGGAAACCCAAGTTTAACTGAAAATATCGACAATGATCGTTCAATTAAAATCTGCACACCATATTCAGGCCGAGCAACATAGCCTGCAGCAACTAGGCCTTCCTCGAAAAGCTCGCCGACATCATGATCCTCAGCCAATCTAGCTCTGACCTTCTCAACCAATATATTTAGCGAGAATGCATCGACCACACCCTCAAGACTGTCGGCCAATTCAAAAATCACGAGATAGATAGCGCGAGTTGTAGCCTGCAGTTGTGCCTCCGAAGAAATATTTATTTTATCTGCACTTGGTCGTATGGTTTTGACCTCCCAAGCAGTATCAAGGGACTGGAAATCCTGATCAGCACGTTTCGGCCCTACCCACGCTTTGACTGAGGCTGCTGCTCCCAACTGTTCACATAAACGCAGCAAAAACAACAATTCGCCGCAAAGTCCTCGAACCTCATTCTCACTTAACAAATCAGGCAAACCATGTTCAAACAGTTTTCGCCAGTTCGATAGACGTTTGAGTACAACGTTTAATGATCTATCAGCAGGCTTCCCTTTATTACGCGACGTCTCGATCAGGTCAACACATAGTAAGGAAAACACAGGTGCTAAATCAGTACTATCGAGAGTCAGCAAAAAGGACCACTTCCCATCATCTCGCCGGAATGACTGAATACAAATTGCGCGCATATCGCGGATGGATGGCGGCTCTTGTGGTGTCACAAGCAACAGGAGTCGCTGCTGTTTAACACTCTTGCCTATGTAGAAATCCAAGGGATGATCAGCATCATAAAGCTGGAAGACCGAGTGGATATGATCTGAATTCAGCAAGTCCCAACGCGAATCAAGCGTGTTCGCCATCACTATCGTCCTCCTCTTCAATGTCATCACTATCTACATCACTTGCCAACATATTGCGTAATTCTACAAGGTTGATGCGGTACCTCACCCGTTGACTGGCAGAACTCAGTTCAGGAAAGATCAGCCCTACTGCGATGAGAGCCCCACAGTTATTGGGAAGTGAGTGCTCCCCCCCCTCATGGATAGGCTTAAGTAAATGTAACAATAACAGTGGAGTCGTCCGCTTTTCTCGATAGGCGTGTCCTGGGACAGTTGTCTTACCATAATTTTTTGACTCACCCCTGAAATCTGCTTCCGCTTGTGCGACGGATGAATCTGACAATCCAATTTTTTCGTCCGAGGCAGTTCCCACACGCATCTTGTTTTCATTGACGAGAATTGATCGCGTTTCAGTATCTATCTTGATTTTTCGCGAACGCATTCTTACATGGAACCCAGAGACCAGCTCATCCTCGCCGGCGTCACCACTTGGAAGCGCCACGTCCCATTTCAGTAGCCTAGGGTCGGTAGCTGATTCGATAAAGTCTGCAAGTCCTTCTGACTGCAGCTTTAAGTTGAGTGGATGGCTAACAAATCGCCTCAGAAATTCGACGACCAATGTCTTATCAATACCGATCCAAACTGGAAAGTTATAGCTCGAGTCCCTGTTTGACTCTAACTGCACAATTTTTTCCGCTAGTTTCTGCGCTGCTTTGTAATTACCGAGAATCACTGTCGCATCATTCAAAAGTCGAGGTGACTCTAAGGCCTCTCTGCTTACAGATATCATGCGCACGATCTCTTCAGAATTGCGCATCTTGTTCCTAGCAGTTATCAGGAGAGAGTCTGGATGAGCTCTCACCCGCAGACCAAAATCAATAGGCTTTAGCCGGGATAACTGCATTCGACGAATTTCTCTGCGTAGCTCGTCGGTTGCTTCTGATATGTGTGAGTACCAACTAGCAGACTCCTCTGTAAGCCATATGCGAAACAGGTCCTCATAACCAGGACGATAGCCAAACCAACGCCCCATCTGTAATAGCGCATCGTACATCTGCGTCCCGCGATGAAAATAGCTCACACAGAGCCCTTCCAAAGTCAGACCCCGAGCGAGGCTATTTCCTCCAACGGCAATCACTCTAAGACCGTTCTCTTTATAAGCAGCATAGTTCAGGCTCGCGGCACCACTCTTCTGGTTTACGGCTCGAATCTCTACGGGCAGTGTCGCTGCGGTGAGGGCTGCCTGCACATCACCCCACGTCGAGCCGGAACCAGCATATTCACGCAAATAAACATCGTGCAGCCTAGCCAGCGTGGGATTCTTTAATGCCTGTATTTCTGGCAGAGAAGCGTAATTACGAATATCTTGCTGCATCTTGCGCAGGAGCCCATCAAGAATATCCCGCACCTGATTCTGGATCAAAGTGAAGTGACTGACGTTGATCAGCATCGAACGATGTTTCGGCATACTACCGCGAAGATCCATGATGGCATTGACAACCAGAAAGCATCCTACCGCATCAACCATAGAGGCCGGTACATCATCAACAACGCTGTCAGCCTTTTGCCCTCGAGGAAAGTCGAGCTCCGCATCATCTATATAATTCAAACAATTGAGCGGTGAATCATCGCCAAAGATCAGTTGCGCACCAACATAGTTACTAGGGGCATCAAGTGCATAGATGAAATCACGCGGAAATAGATCATCACCCACCATATCATCGGTCGTATCTGGATTGATGAACACATTGGCGAATGGCGTTGCTGTAAATCCAACGTAGCTTGAACGAGGGAATACCTTTAGGAGAGTACGAATGCCTGCGTTAATTGCGGTCGCCTTCGCTGGATTGGTATTGACTGACGCATTATCCGCCTCGTCATCGATCAACAATAGGGGTAAGTTTATCTGTCCGCCATGACTTGCATTGAAAGTAATTAGCCAATCAGTCAGATTCTCGATAATACGCTTATTCTTCTTCACGACCAGCAATACTGGCTCATTGTAATCTTTTAGTTTGAACCCTAGCTGATTTACAGTTACCGCTTTGAAATCGCCCATGGTCGAAGTAAATACACCTGCAGAACGAGCAGCATTTACTAAACCGACACCGATCTCGCGACGCTGCCTTGTACGGTTAACCACGCCGGAACTGTCCAACCCCACAAAGCCTGCATCAAGGCGCTCTTGAGTCTGACGACGCAGACTCTCAAGTGTCCCTGTTAGTAATATGACGAGTTTGTACCCTGCATCAGCCGCCTTGCATATCAGCCCCGTGTAATTTGATGTCTTACCCGACTGCACATCGCCCATGACGAGCCCACGCCTAGGCCAACCGGCTTCGCCTGCCGGATCTCCCATTACATCCAGAATTTCGTCTGTTACTTTATCAAGTGCCATTACTACCTTTGGCGCCCAGCCCTGCTTGCGCAAATCGGTTTGGTAGCGAGTCCAGTAGAAGGGATTAATTGCCGCTTTTCTTGCCTGAAGCCATGGTGCATGATGTTCGACCACACAGCTACCAATCCCCATATCGATAGTCAAAGCCTCATGGAGCCGCCTTATGACCTCGGAAAATTCTTCATCGGTAACAGCGTAGAGCGAAATTTTTCTCAGTTGTCCAGCATGCTCAAGAATATCTTCCTCCGAGGGAATACCGCCATCCACTGTAAGCGCGGTGATGACACCAACCTCCAATCGACGTGCGTTATCCGAAAGGTTTCGACGGTTGTCCTTAGTCATTGTGTTCCATTTCCTTAACTATCGATTTTGTTACCACAGGATGCAGATTGAATGGTTCAATCAGATGCAGTGTGGAAAGCAGTGTTTTCCTCAATGACGAGGACGCATCCAATCCATCAAGCAGACCCGTCGCCATTTCTCTCAGACGTGCTGATACTTCTTCGCCATTGAAGGCGGAACGTACGTCACTGGCCATCCTTGAATACAGCGCATCTCCCGGAAACGAGCTTTCAATTACTGCGAGCACGGAATCGAAGGCAGTAGCATCCGGTTTGGCGAGACGTTTTGAAAATGCCTTTACCGACGGGTGATCTCGATTGATATCGAAGCGAACACCCCCTCGATCCAGTATTTCGCACCACCCAGGTATGAGCTCGCCACGGTCTGCGGAGCGTCCCCTAAACTTTATTGTGCGGCCGCTAACTTCCCTGATTCGCTCAACCGTGCGTCGGAGATTAAACCGTACTACTTCCGGCGGATGCGCTGCTGACTTCTTGATATCAAGCGTCCACAGATGATCCAGTGAATTCGGAATATCTACGCGCACCCTGGCAAGCTTGCTGAGCTCGTCTTTTCTGCCAAGACGAAACCATGTTCCCCAGATGATCAGTCGGCGGCTTCTATAAATATAGAATCCTTGCTGACTCCGAAGTCCATCGGTACCACCGGCAAGTTTCATTTCAGACGGTAATAATTTATTGGCATGGGGAAGAATAAATGGTTTAACAACAACCTTTCGGCCCTCCACGTTGAAACTGTCCTCATCAAGGTGCTGAGTAGCCTTGTGGTGAGAAAGAAATGGGTCAATGGATGGTAGTGGACACTCATTGATTTTTATATTTACGCGAGAACACCCTGGATCAGGACTGATGAATCGGTGAAAGACCAGTGAAAGATGGTCACGAGCATGATCCATTTGTTGGCCAAGTGCCGTATCTATCGAGCTCTCGCCAGCAGTCAACCGGTCAAGGTTTTGCCAGAGCACTATCGTACCCTTACCATGGGATTTCAGTCCGTCGAGATGCGGAATTCGAGAAATATCTTCTTCATCAAGCTCAAGCATTACCCAAGAGCCTCGCGACACCACAATATCGAGGTCCCAGCAGTAAGCACTAAGCGTACCGTCCCTAAGTGACACAACTGTCATACGCCGACACTGCGACAATGAAGAAGTTTTCAGGCCCAGGCCATATCGCCCCATGTCATCGATATGCCTTTCTTGAAGAGGATTGGTACTACCATGCCGCATGGCACTTTGAAGAATTTCTCTTGTCATCCCATCGCCGTCATCAATAACAGCAATATAAGGGTCATCGAAAGGTCGAAACTCAATACTTATGTGTTTAGCCTTGGCTGAAATACTATTATCAATAAGATCCGCCAAGGCAGAATCTATCGAGTAGCCAATTGACCGCATTGATTCCAACAAAGACGCCGCGTGGGGCGGATGCTCTATCTCCCTCATCAGACATATACCGTACATTGCAACAAAGCATTTACAAGCATGACTGGCAACCGCCCCGGCCCTCTATTGGAAGAAATATGTCGTGGTTTTTCGCCCAGGAAGCTCACCACACAATATGTGCAAACCCGACGCTGCATATAATTTCCTCAAGAGGACATCCTAGCCTAATATATTACGACGCTAGCCACAGTATCCATATTGATAGCATGGGTAAAGACGATTGGCAGTGCATCCGCATATTTTTAATCCATCTGTCAATTTTCAGATAGCACATCCTCATCACCGGCTTCAGTCAATACTACCTTCTGCCGATACAGCGCATCGCTCAACACCGCCTGCAACAGCTCGACCTTCCTCTGCAACTGCGCCACCTGCGCCCGCTCGGCGCGGACGGCCGAGCGCAGCTCTCGCTCATCGCGCTCGAGCCGCTGCAGGCAGTCGCGTTGCCTGGCGTTGTGCCGACACTGCGCGACCAGCAGCGCTTGCAGGTGCTGGCCGTGCACCAGCAGCAGCGCGGCGAGCAGGCCCAGTACCAGCAGGCCGCAGGCGGCGATCCCCATAAGTGCCCAACTCGCTGTCATGCCGTCCATGTCCGTCTCTCCCGCCGCCGGGTTGCCGCTTGAACCCTGGACTCATGCTATGTAGTCTTTCTTTACGCATCTAGAGTGTTTACTCGTACAGGTAAAGTTTTCGCACAGGAGCAGCAGGCATGAAGCGCAAGCAATCGGTGGCAGGCGTTCGCTGGGATCTGGCCCTGCGCTATCGCCTGATCGAAACCGTGGCCTGGTGGGAAGGCCGCCTGACCACCGGGCACCTGATACAGAGTTTCGGCATCAGCCGCCAGCAGGCCTCGAAGGATATCAACAGTTACCTGGGCGAGTACGCCCCCGGCAACCTCGACTACGACAAGCGCCTCAAGGGCTATGTGCCGAGCAAGCAGTTCGAGCCGCTGTTCATCGATGACAGCGCCAGCGCCTACCTGCACCTGCTCAACCAGAACCACGAACGGGCAACCCATGTCGAGGGCCTGGCCCTGGCCTATGCGCACACCGAGATCCTCCGGGTGCCGGACCGTTCGATCCGCCCGCAGATTCTCCGCCCGCTGCTGCGCGCCTGCCGCGAAGGGCTGCGCCTGGAGTGCGAGTACGTGTCGCTGGCCAACCCGCTCGCCGAAACCCGCCTGATCGCCCCGCACACGCTGATCTACACCGGCATGCGCTGGCATGTGCGCGCCTACTGCGAGAAGAACCGCGACTACCGCGATTTCGTCCTCAGCCGCTTTCGCGGCGAGCCGGAGGTGCTGGACGAATCCGAGCACGGCCGCGAGGGCGATGCAGGCTGGTCGACCGAGGTGGTCGTGGTGATCGAACCCGACCCGCGCCTGAAGCCGGCGCAGGCGGCGATCATCGAGATCGACTACGGCATGCAGGACGGGCAACTGCTGGTGCACAGCCGCGGCGCGCTGGTGCAGTACGTGTTGCAGCGTTACCAGATCGACCCGCACAAGGTGCAATCCAAAGCCAGCGCCCAGCAGATCGTGGTGGCCAACCTGGAGGAGCTGGGGCGCTGGCTGTATAGCTGAGGCGCTTTAGAAAAGGCTATGTACCTGCCGTGTGTTGCATCTAGCGATGCCCTGTAGGAGCCAGCTTGCTGTGGTCCGGCAATCCGGCGATGCTGCTGCACGGCTTGCGGGCCCGGATCGCCGGACCGCCGGATCGCCAGCAAGCCGGATCCTACAGATCGTGTGTGCCTTTGTACTGGTCATCTCTCCTGAGGTGCTGTCGGCGCAAGTCGTACAACACGTAACCGGGACATGGCTCTAAAAAGGTTCTGTACTCGTTATGTGTTGCTTGACGTGCTGGCGCTTTTTGAGCGGCTTTAGCCGCGAAAGGTGTATGGCCTGCCCGCGCGTCTCGCGGCTGAAGCCCCTCCCACCAACGGTCCGCAGCCGTACACCGGTGGGTGATCGGCCCCGGTCGGCGTGGAAGGGGCTTCAGCCGCGACAATCGTTGAAACGCCGATAAATTTCGCGGCTAAAACGCGCAGAGCCGCCCTCCCACTTGCTGGCGAGCTGCTCCTGCTTTATCAGATGCTCAGCAACCGTCACTGTATAACCTCCCAATGGCCACCCTTTGCCGGGCCGATGCGCCGCAAGCGGCCTTGCTTGCGCAGCTTGGCAATCTGTTTTTCCACCGCCCGCGGACTGGTACCCAGGCGCTCGCCCAGCAACCGGGCCGGCAAGCGCGGTTCGGCGCGCAGCAGTGCGAGGATTTTCTCCGAACTTTCCTCCGAACCTTTCTCCGAACCTGTCACCTGGGTCTCTGCCATGGCATCGAGCAAGACCTGCAGCATAAATTCGATAAAGGGCGTGGCCTCGGCCAACCTGTCCGACTCACTCAGCGCCTGGTAATAGGCCGTTTGCCGGGCATGCACCAGGCTTTCCACGGGCAGGTAGGCCAACAGCGGCTGCCATTGACTGAGAATCAGCGTTTGCCACAGCCGCCCCATCCGGCCGTTACCGTCGTCGAAGGGGTGGATAAATTCGAACTCGTAATGGAACACGCAACTGGCAATCAACGGATGAGCATCGGTGGAGTCCAGCCAGTCCAGCAAATCCGCCATCAATGGAGACACCCGATCGGCTGGCGGTGCCATGTGTACCAGAGCCTCTCCCCGATAGATGCCCACCCCGCCCTGGCGGTAGCAACCAGGGTTGTTCACCAATGCCGTCATCAGGGTTTTATGCGCTGCGAGCAAATCGACCACCCGGCCGGGGTGCCACTGTTCCAATTGCTCGTAGGCAGCAAAAGCATTGTGCACTTCCTGGATTTCCCGCGGTAAACCCAGCACACGCTTGCCAGCGAGCACAGCGGTCACCTGCTCCAGCGACAATGTGTTGTGCTCGATGGCCAGGGAGGCATGAATGGTACGGATACGGTTATCGCGGCGCAGATGGGGCGACAGCGAAGCCGCGCCCACCACTGACCAGCGCCCCAACAGCTCGCAGATGGAGGCCACCAGTTGGAGGATGCGGGGGGTGAGTTGGTAGGGTGGCTGATAGCTAGACATTACGAGTCCTGAGTTAAAACGACTGCCCTGTCACTCACATGGGAAGAAAAGTGAGGGATGGGGGCCAGACCACGATTTCCTCACTGCAAATTACTGACTGGACGTTCTCTTGGCCAGCCCATCGCTCTACTTCGCCAACGGCTCTTATCAAACTAAAACAACTCGTTGTTTGATATATAGAAATTAAATCAGCACGAAGTCTTGTAGGCGCTGGTAACCGTAGGATGGTGCGGGCCGCGTAGGATGAGCGCAGCGATACCCATCGAGCGTTTTATACCTGTATCCGATTGTAGTGGCTGAAATCCATGATGGGTTACGGCGCCTTTGTTCTGCTGATAGCAGGTTAATTTGCAGGCGCCTAACCCATCCTACGGTCTTGATCCAGCACCCAGTTTTTGCGCGACAGCGCGGCGTCTGGACGACGGGGGATCTCCTACACAAGCCTGGCGGTTAACCGACTTCACCGGGCTGGTGTCCAATACGAGGCGCATGGTCTGAGAGCTTGTGAAAAACTCTCGCCTACTGCGAATGCTTCAAACATCGGTAGTCCGCCAGGGCGTAGGGCGGCCGGGGCGCCGTCCGTTCGGAGCGCAGCGACAACCCGCCAGCTTTATGCCGCGCCGCTGAACCATGGTGCACTGCCTGCGGCGAGTGACACCCTACGGATCGCCAAAAACACCGGTTGCGGCGTAGCGCGCCTTGCCGCGAACGCCAGGAGACCGTCTCGCTACGGCGCTCGATATTTTCACAACCTCTGGGGCAGAGGGTATTTCTCACTTGCCAAGATGTAGCGCCTGATGCAGATTGTCATCAATATTGATGAGGAGTTGCCCCATGCGTACCACCGTCACCATTGATGACGCCCTCTACCAACAGGCGCTTGAAATGGCCGATCCTGGCATGGATAAAGCGGATATTTTTCGCGAAGCCATCAAAACCTTTGTCCGAGTGCAAGCAGGAAAGCGCCTTGCAGCCCTTGGGGGCACGATGCCTGAGATTCAGGATGTACCACGTCGTCGTGGCGAGTCGGTTTAGCGATGGGCGTGCTTATCGACACGTCGGTATGGATAGACCACTTCCGCAACGGCAATGAAGGGCTGGTTAACCTGATTGGACTTGACCTTGCGATGACTCATCCAATGGTCATTGTTGAAATTGCCTGCGGCACACCTCCAGCGCCAAGAGCCCGGACATTGCACAACATTTCTCTTTTGCAGCAATGCAAGCAGGCGAGTTTGAGCGAGGTGATGGAGTTCATCGAACGCGAAAAACTGTATGGCCTTGGATGTGGGCTTGTGGACATAGCCCTTCTTGCTTCCACTCTCATGACATCGGGCACGGAACTATGGACGTTTGATAAGCGTCTTGCTGAATTGGCCGCAAGGTTCGGCGTGGCGCACAATCCGGCCCTGCACTAGGCGCCTGTCCGAGAATGGCAATTGACTCCAAATCGTAGGTTGGACCGGGCCGGAGGTGCTGGACGAACCCGACCCGCGCCTGAAGCCGGCGCAGACGGCGATCGATCGAGATCGATTACGGCATGCAGGACGGGCAACTGCTGGTGCCCAGCCGCGGCGCGCTGGTGCAGTACGTGCTGCAGCGTTACCAGATAGACCCGCACAAGGTGCAATCCAAAGCCAGCGCCCAGCAGATCGTGGTGGCCAACCTGGAGGAGCTGAAGCGTTATTGGCGTAACTCCTTTTATATCAAAAGGTTAAACGGGACTCGCCTCTGTTTATGAACAATTCGGGTCAGGCCCATGAGCCAACGTTTCGAAAGCGTCTGGGACGCCATTGAGGACACCCCAGCTCAAGCCGAAAACATGAAGGTGCGTTCCGCTTTGATGATCGCACTGAAAGAACGCATCGAGGCTGAAGGCTTGTCGCAAGCGAACGCCGCCAAGCTGTTCGGCGTCACTCAGCCGCGCATTTCCGATCTGCTTCGCGGCAAGGTCACGCTATTCAGCATCGACACACTGATCAACATGCTGGCCACCGCCGGGCTGCATGTAGAGCTGCATATCGCTCAAGCGGCCTGAGAGTCAGTTTGATCGCCTGATCGAACCCCCCAACCCATGATCCAGCGCGTCAGCCACCATGCTGCCAAACACCGTCCACAGCGCGCGCCCCAACCACCGACAGGCGCATGGGTATCGCTATGCTCAACCATCCACAAAGCTACGACCGGACCAATTTACCCACCACTCTCCTGCCCTCCAGTTATGCCCTCAAGGGCAAAACTACTCCTTCTTGTCCTCATTACCGTTACCGTTGGGCCTGGGGTCTAGCAGCAGGGGCATGACATGCAGTATCAGGAGAGCCAGCAGGGTACCGAGCACAGCGGTCGCTTCATGGCCCAGCCCCACGGCCACGCCTATGGCAGCAGTAGCCCATAATCCGGCGGCAGTAGTCAGGCCTTGCACATCGGACATGTGCTGGCCTTTGAGGATGGTGCCCGCGCAGAGAAAGCCGATACCGGCGACTACACCCTGAATCACTCGGCTCATGGCATCGTGACCCGCGCCTTCCAGCTCCAATAACATGACAAAGACACTGGCACCCAGGCACACCAGCATGTGCGTACGTACGCCAGCGGCCTTGCCCATTACCTCACGCTCATAGCCAAGCAACCCGCCCATCAATACGGCCAGGGCAAGACGCAGGGTGGCTCGAGTCAGGTGCTCCACTTGGCCGAGGTCGGAAAATTCGGACTGCAGGGTGATTAGAATACGTTCGGTGACGTCCATCTGCTTCTCTTGCGTCGTGCCCATTAATCTCTGAGTCTGCAGTGGCGCAATAGGTTCGACTTATCCCCCGCGGCCATTGGGTTATAAAACACTGTCATAGAAAATCATCATGCTAGCGAACCCTGCCGGCATAAACGTATAGTCATCGCCATGACACAAAACCCCCTCCTGCCCCACGACAAACTGCTGGATCTGCTGCTGGACGTTGTCTGCGTAGTGGATAAAGAGGGTCGCTTTCTATCGGTCAGCGCGGCCAGCGAGCGCGTGTTCGGTTTCCGACCCGAAGAGATGGTGGGCCGGACCACTTTTGAGATGATGCACCCGGACGATCGCGCCGCCAGCCGGACGCTGGTAGAGCGCATTAATCTGGGCCAACCCTCCCATGATCATGAGAACCGTTACTTTCATAAAGACGGTCATATCGTGCACATCATGTGGTCTGCCCAATGGCTTGAGGCCGAGCAGGTGCGGGTGGGTGTGGCGCGGGATATCACTCGGCGCAAACGTGCCGAGGCGATGCAAGCCGCGCTGTATGCGATATCGGAAGCGGCCCACTCGGTTGGCGATCTGCAGACGCTATATCAGCGGGTGCATGAGGTGATCAGTCAGGTGCTGCCCGCCGAGAATTTTTCTGTGGCGTTATACGACGCCGCGAATGACCAGCTCAGTTTCCCCTATTACGTCGATCAATTCGACGCCCCGCCGTCACCCATGACGCTGGGCGAAGGCAGCTTGAGTGCCGAGGTTATTCGCCACGGTGAAGCCCTGTTGTCAACGGCCGGGCAGAGGCTTGCAAAGACCGGCACGGTGACAGCTGAGCATCCCCTGGACTGGCTTGGTGTGCCGCTGATATCGGGCGCGAATACCATCGGTGCGCTGGTGCTCCAGAGCTATTCCGGGACTCTGCGTTACAACGAACAAGACAAGGAGCTGCTGCAATTTGTCTCGAGCCAGCTGGCGGCTGCGATAGAGCGCAAACGCACGCACTCTCGCCTGGAGTTTCTTGCGCAATACGACCAACTGACTGAACTGCCAAACCGTGCGCTGTTCCTGGACCGCTTGCGCAGTTCTCTGCAAAGGGCGCAGAGAGACTCCTTGCGGCTGGCGGTACTTTATCTCGACATGGACAACTTCAAGCAGATCAACGATACCTTTGGCCACACCACAGGCGACCACCTGCTGCGGGAAGTCGCTCACCGCCTCAGGCAGTGCGTACGCGAGTCCGATACGGTTGGCCGTTTGGGCGGTGACGAATTCGCCATTGTTTTGGACAGCATCGGCAGGCAGGAAGATGCCACCCTGGTGGCCGAGAAGATCCTTGCCAGCCTGAGCGCGCCCTACCTCCTGGAAGGAAAAACCTTGATCAGTGCTCCAAGCCTGGGCATCGCGGTATACCCCGAGCACGGCCAGAGTGATCTGCATCTGATTCGCCACGCGGATGAAGCCATGTACGTGGCCAAACGCAGTGGGGGCAAGCGCTATGTTGTTGTCGAGAAGCCCGTGACGTCATAGCGGGCAGCCCACGATTACCGTTGATTTACGCCTTGGATTTTTTATCGACGTGGTAGCCGCCGCATCTTCACTGCCATGAAGTAAATCTTTTGCCCTTACGACCAGCCACTTGATTCGCTGCGCTCACCCTTCGGGCCAGCCTGCGGCTGTTTCTGCGCTCCGGCGCTGTTGCGAGAGTCGTCACGCTGCGCACCCAGGCACTGTTTGTCTAGCCGCACAGCTGCGCGTTGAAACATTAATTCCGGGTATTACTGAGACAAACAATCCTGCAGTAGTTATGTTCTATCCAGGGTCTGTGATAGGTCAGGCTCGGTTTCGCGTGGCATTGCTCCGACGCATGTCACCCGCAACACTCCAATGACAATTTCATAATAATGGAGAAACTCAACATGCTTGACCGTGCAGCCAAACCCTTAGTGAAGCTGGTAGACCGATATCTGCCTGATCCTTTTATATTCGTGCTGATACTCACTCTGGTGGCTTTTGCTGCCGCGATTATTGTTGAAGGCCATGGGCCGATGGCGGTTATCGATATGTGGGGCCAGGGATTCTGGAGCCTGTTGAGTTTCTCGATGCAGATGCTCCTGGTGCTGGTGACCGGCTTTATGCTGGCCAGCACACCGCTGGTTCGGAACATCCTCAACCGCCTGGCGTCCCTCGCGAAAACCCCGGGACAGGCAATTGTTCTGGTCACCTTTGTGGCGTTGATCGCCAGCTGGATCAACTGGGGTTTTGGCCTGGTGGTGGGTGCGTTGTTTGCCAAGGCCCTGGCTCGCCAGATCCGCGTGCATTACCCGCTGCTGATTGCCAGCGCCTACTCCGGCTTCATCGTCTGGCACGGCGGCCTGGCCGGGTCGATTCCGCTGGTCATCGCCACCGATGGGCACTTCAGCGAAAGCGTGATTGGGGTCATTGGCACCGGCGAAACCATTTTCGCTTTCTTTAACCTGGCCATCGTGCTCGCGCTGTTTATTGTGGTGCCGACAGTCAATCGCCTGATGCTGCCCAGCGCAGAAGACAGTGTCTATGTCGACCCGAAGGTACTGGATGATCAATCCGATACCCAGTTCACTATTACCCGTCCTGCGGAGCACCTGGAAAATAGCCGGACTCTTGCCTGGCTTGTGGGCTTCAGCGGCCTTGCCTTTATCTTTCAGTATTTTCTCAACGACGGTGGCCTGAACCTGAACATCGTCAACTTCATGTTCCTGTTTCTGGCGATCATTTTGCACCAGACCCCGCGTCGCTTGCTGGACAGCCTGAACGAAGCGGTGAAAGGCGGCTCCGGCATCGTTATCCAGTTTCCGTTTTATGCCGGGATCATGGGGGTAATGACCGCCTCGGGACTGGCAGCCAGTATTTCTGCTGGATTTGTCTCCATCGCTACGGCCGAAAGCTTGCCGTTCTGGAGTTTCATCAGCGCCGGGCTGGTGAATATCTTCGTGCCCTCCGGCGGCGGCCAGTGGGCTGTACAGGCACCGGTCATGTTGCCTGCGGCTCAGGAACTGGGGGCGAGCATACCCCGTGTTGCGATGGCCGTTGCCTGGGGTGATGCCTGGACCAATCTGCTGCAACCCTTCTGGGCGTTGCCCGTACTGGCTATCGCCGGGTTGAAGGCAAAAGACATCATGGGCTACTGCCTGATGCTGCTGGTGATTACCGGAATCATCATTAGCATCGGTTTGACCTGGCTCTGACGCCGCGATGACTCTGCGCAGGGGCCACTCCACGCTACCCTGCACAGAGTTTGATCGTTGCCACGTCGGGGCGTCGAAGCGTCGAAGCGTATGGAAACGATCAAACCAGGCGGGCGTTACAATGGCGCCAACGCCGATTCCCCCAATCGGGCACGCCCTTCGGAGCCAGACTCACGATGTTCACCCTTGTACACCTGGACAACCCACCACCCGAGTCGCTGAAAGGCCAGATCCTGCAAATGGTGGTGGCCTACCTCAGCGATATCAGCCCGGTGTCGCTGACGCCGAGCAATCCCCTCTACCAGCTGTACCAGTACGTGATTGGCTACGAGGTGCACCTGTATCTACAGGCCATGGACAGTGCCCTGGATACCAGCGCGCAGTTGATCCTGGCCCTCGACGATCTGGATCCCGCTCAGGTGCTGGGCTTTGCCCTTTACCTGCCAGCCAAGGATGACCCCGAGGCCTGCACCCTGGCCTATATGGCCGTACAAGCCAGTCATCGCCGGCGCGGTATTGCCCGGGCCATGCTGCAACGAATAATCACTCGCCAGCCCCATGCCGAACTGGCTTGTGTAGCAGGCAAAGTGCCGTATTTCGAGGCCATGGGTTTTCAGGTACTGGCTGCGCGGGGGCCACAAGTGCTGATGAGCACCCGGGACCATGGCTCGGACGGCCTGCTGGCGGTGCAAGACCTGGCGCCGATCTTCCAATCCCAGGAAGTCCGGCAGATCCACGCCTACCTGGTCAAGCAGCACGGCAAAAAGGCCATGAGCGAGGCGGAAAAACAGCGCGACCGCCAGCTCGACCAAATGGCCTATCAAGCTCAAGCGCTGGTCCGCGAGCGTCTTGTCCTGCATTGATGTCTATGCATTTCAGTTGGTTGGTCAGCCTCCGAATGTCCAGCAGGGAACGGGACGCAACCAAAAGCCGAACGGGAATGCCAAAGGGCGGAAAACGCTTCGCGGTTTTCCGCCCTGCTGCCCCCACAATGCGCAAGGCCGCCGGGCAGGCGCCAGGACGGGCACGCGGTGAGCTCGCTCCGGAGTTGCTCGACTGGCGGGCGGCAGGTGTCGCTAGACGCCCCGCGCCAGTACGATATCGAGCACCCCGCTGCGTCCCTCACCGTCCGCCTGCAGCGCAATCACGCTGTCCGGGTGGCCGCTGGCCCAGGGATCCTTGGCGATGTAGGGGTCGCCCTCGAAGTACAGTTGCAGGGTCACCGGCACATGCAGCGACTCCATCACCCGCAAGTGGATATGCGCCGGGCGCGTGATCCCGGCGTAGCGTTCCAGCCCCGGCAGATTCGGTGGTACCGGGTAGCGGCCGGGCATCACCGTCTCGATGCGGTAACGGCCCTGGGGGTCGGTGTAGAGCATCCCGCGCAGGTGGAAATTGCCCTTGTCGGTGAAGTTGCCCGGCGTTTGGGTGTCGTACAGGCCGCTGCTGTTGGCCTGCCAGACCTCGACCAGGGCGTTGGCAATCGGCGTGCGGCAGTCCGCGCTCAGCACCGTGCCACTCACCACCAGTCGCTCGCCGGGCTCCTCCGGGCCGGCCAGTTTCGCCAGGAAAGGCGCGCCGAAACGATAGTAGGGCCCGAGGATGTCGCCCTCGGTAGGCCGACAGATCTGCCGCGCCAGGGCCGGCGAGGCCAGCAGGCCACCGCCGAGGATGACGCCGCCATAGAGAAAGTGACGCCGCGAAAGGCCGGCGCCTGCCATTTGCCGCTTGTCCATCTCCGCCTCCTGGCCGGGGCATGCCCCGGTCGTAGCCATGACTGCACGTCGGGCGCAGCGGCGCAGGTGAAGAGCCTGGCGTGTATGAATTCAGTCTAGTGGGTCGCACGGATATTTGCGGCGGACAACGCGCAGCCTGTCCACCACTCTCTGCAACCGCCCACCTGCGCCCGCTCGGCGCGGGCGGCCGGGCACAGCTTGGTCGGTCGCGGCTCGATCAGGCCTTGTCGACGCCGCGCTTGATCGCGTCCTTGACGTCGCCCTTGAGTTGCTGGCCCTTGCCCTTCACTTGCTGGCCAACACCTTCGCCTTCAAGGCCGGGATTGTCGGTGGCCTTGCCGATACTTTCTTTCACTTTACCGATGACTTCGTTGGCGTTGCCGGTGATTTTGTCTTTCGTGCTGCTCATGCCACACCTCAGTTCGCTGGGTTACAAAGAGTGGAACCTTGTACGGCGCAATCGTTCTGTTTTATTTGACGGGTGAATGGCACGACTGTCCCTGAGAGGCTGTGGAAAAACGCTCGCCTACTGCGGCCGTTCCAAGCGCCCGCCAAGGCGCTCGGGCATGACACAGCAGCCGCTGGCAAGGGAACCTTCGCGGCAGTGCCGGCACTAATCCTGCAGCCTTTCCTCTATAAGCCGGGATACCCTGCCATGCGCACCATCGTCCGCCTGCTCCTGCTGAGCACCGCTACCCTGTCGTTGTCCGCCTGCTTCAATGATGCCCCGTCCATCGATCTGAGCGGTCTGTGCACCTACAACACCGATCCCCAGGCAGAGCGCTGCAAGCCCGGCCAGATGGCCTGGTTCCGTCCGGATCAGGGAGCGTTGATCAGCGAGGAAATGGCCCTGAGCGTGGCGGCGGCCTATTGCGATTTCAACCATCCGGTGATGCACAACCGCGCCGGCGTGCTCTGCGTGTTCACCGACCAGCGCCTGAATGTAGCCAAGTAAGCGCCCCACGCCGTGCCGCGCAGCGATAGCCGCCAGCTTTTGTGCCGCGCCGATAATCTCTGATGCACTGCCTGCGGCGAGTGGCACCCTACGGACCGCGGCTTGCTCGAGTTGATCGGTCGGGGCAGCGCGATCGCGGTTTTTGTAGGATGAGCGCAGCGCGGTTGAGCGCAGCGATACCCATCACAGATCACCGGCAGTTCAGTGCGGAGCAGAATCCAGGACGGTCCGGGCGGCGTTCCATTCGAAGGTAGGGCGGCTTCGGAGCGAAGCGACAACCCGCCAGCTCTTGTGCCATGCCAATAACCCACGGTGCACTGCCTGCGACGAGTCCATATACACTCTGATATGGATCGCGGCGCCAGGGCACGACATGACGGGCAAGCAACATGCGTGGGGCAGCCAAGCCGGACAATATCTGTCATGTACTTAACGCCCTAGTTACCGGGCATACTGACCGCCATTAGCCGTTTTCAGCGGCACCTCCCTCACTCTTGTGCACGGAAGCCAATGCTTGCCACCAGCCTCGCCATCATCGCTGCGCTACTGCTCGTTACGCTGGTGTTGCTGCAGCGCCTGCGTCGGGCAAAACAACAGCTGGCACAGCATCGCGCCTTGCTCGACGCCCTCCCCGAGGGGCTGTTGCTGGTGAACCGCGACGGCCGCATCGATGCGCATAACGCCGCGGCGGCAAGGCTGCTGGGCCATCCCAGCACAACGCTGCAAGGCACGCCGCTGCAACGCTGGCTGGCGGCGGATGGCAAGCAGCCGCTGCTGGATGCAAGCCGGGTACCGGCGGCCGCTCACGGCCATGCCGTCGTCCTGACCCAGGCAACATCCGTGCACGACGACCCCGTCGCAGCTGTCGAACGCTTCAAGCGCAGTCAGTACTTCGCCTGCATCGGTACCTGGGACTGGTCGATCGATAGCGACACCCTGTATTGGTCGGAGGCCATCTACGGCATGTTCGGTTTCAAGGTCGGCGAAGTCACCCCGAGCTATGAGCTGTTCTGTTCCTGCATCCACCCGGATGACCGCGAGCAGGTGCGGGCCGGGGAGCTGCGCTGCATTGAAACCGGCCATAACCATGACGAAGAGTATCGGGTGATCTGGCCTGACGGCAGCATCCACTGGCTGCGCGAGACTGGCAACGTGGTCACGGACGCCAACGGCCGACCGATAAGGATGATGGGCGTCGTGCGCGACATCAGCGAAGAGAAAGCCTCGGTCAGCCAGCTGAAAAAAATCGCCCGGCACGATCCGCTGACCGGACTGCCCAATCGCTTGC
The DNA here is from genome assembly GCA_030699825.1 of Pseudomonas sp. Lineage (GTDB taxonomy): Bacteria > Pseudomonadota > Gammaproteobacteria > Pseudomonadales > Pseudomonadaceae > Aquipseudomonas. The sequence continues at coordinate 27,823 of JAUYKV010000062.1, forward strand.
TGCTTGAAGAGTTTTTAACCCAGGCACTGGCGCGCGCACGCAGCAATGCAACCCGGGTGGCCTTGGTCTTTATCGACCTCAATGGTTTCAAGCAAATCAACGACAACCACGGCCATGCCGTTGGTGACCAGGTATTGGTCAGCACGGCTCAGCGCTTACTGCAGTCGTTGCGCGAAGCCGACATGGTGGCGCGGCTGGGCGGCGATGAATTTGTGGTGGTAATCGAGGGCCTGACACGCAGCAAGAGCCCGCACGACGAGGCGCAAATGATCAGCGAGAAGATTCTGCAGCCACTGTCCCAGCCGCTCAGCCTCGGCAATGCCAGCCATCAGGTCGGCGCCAGCCTGGGCATCGCCCTGTATCCGGAACACGGCCCGAACATCGACAGCCTCATCCACATCGCCGACCAGGCGATGTATGCGGCCAAGCGCAGCGGCAACAATCAATATTGTCTGGGCATGGCCACCACTGGCGAACCAAGCCTGGTCAGCCCGGCCCCGTAGCCGACCAGGCCGGCGCTGATGATTGCACCCGAGCCGCGCCTGAAGCCTGCACCAGCGGTCGTGCGCAACCGGGGCATCCTTGGTTCGGTAGCTGTTGATGGTGACGGAAAATCTCCCTGCAGGAACGCCGCCCCGTCTTCGACGGCGCGCTGTCGCGCAGCAAACTGGAGGCTCAAGGAGCAAGACCGTAGGATAGGTGGGGCCGCCTAGGTCGGGCCGCGTAGGCTAGGCGTCCAGAAATTGACCTGCTGCCAGCAGAATAACCGTGCCGTAACCCATCATGGATTTCAGCCACGACAACCGGATACAGGTATAAATCGCTCGATGGGTATCGCTGCGCTCAACGCCATCCTACGGTCCCGGCTCCGACAAGACTTCGCACTGGTTTAATTTATATATATAAAACAAAGAGTTATTTCTTGCCTGATGAGAGCGGCAAGGCGCGAACAGCAGGGACGGCCGCAGTAGGCGGTTTTTTTCACGACCTCTCTGCCGGGCCATAAGCCACGCGGGCCAGCAGCAGGCAAACGATGCCGAGGGCCAGGACGGCCAGGGCGTTATCGAGCGGGGAACCGATGATCCACATGGTGCGTACCTCCAAACCGGACGGATGTGCACACCACCCTAAGCCCGGCCAGCGCAGACGTCGATCTGTCGCCTTTTCGCACGTAAAGCTTTGGTACAGGTTAACTCTGGGATGGCCCGTCACTCGGCAGCAGCATCAAGATGCCCGATCAGGGGTAAACCGAACCTGGGCTTCGCGGCCAAAGCCCCTTTGCACTGTATCGACCGAGCGCCGCTATCGGCGTGATTCCGTCCTGCGCCGGCCCGATGCAGATATAGCGTACGTGCCAGGCGCTTGATGCAGATTGGTCTATCTCTTGTCCTCATCGTCTTTGCTGACCTCGTGGCCAATCACGCCACCCACCACGGCGCCGGCACCGGTGCAGAGCACGCCACCACAGAGCAGGTTGCCCGCCACACCACCAACGGCGGCCCCTGCGGCAGTGCCCTTCTGTTGATGACTCATGCCGGAGCAGCCGCTCAGCACTATGGTGGAGAGCAGGATGGCGGTGGAAACAAGCTTGAAAATGTCCATGGGAGATACTCCAGTGCAGGACCTTATGGAAACCCCTGGCGTTCGATTTGCTCACGCGTGGGCAACGCTGCATTGTTCCGGGGCTGGCGGCGAGCCGTCTGTACGCCAGCGAGCATAAGGCTCGCAGCGGCGCGACTGAACCGGCTCGGGCACTGGCGCTTGATCGCGCCAGCAAGCCGATTGCCCATTAACCTGCGCAGGCAGGAGGCGTATGGTGGGATTCACATGCCCCGAGGAGAAGTCGCTATGTTCAAGGTATTGCGCAACGGCGAGAACCGCATCGACGTCGAATTTTCCGGCAAGCTCGATAGCGAACAAATGCGCGCCGCTCTGGATGAGCTGAGCCAAACATCCGAGGGCATCGAGCACGGCCTGATGCTTTATCGAATCGGCGATTGTGCGCTGCCGACCCTGGGCGCGATGGGCGTCGAGTTGTCGCGTATTCCGCAACTGTTCCGTTTTGTTCGGCGCTTCGACCGCATGGCCGTGGTTGCCGACAAGGCATGGGTGAGGAAAGCCAGCGAGTTCGAGGGCGCGCTGATCCCGGGCCTGCAGATCAAGGCATTCGACCTGGGCCAGGAGGCGGAAGCCGAAGCCTGGCTGCAGCGTTAGCAGCACCAGAAGCAAAGGCTGGAAGACCAAGCAGCGCTGCGACCCTGCACAAGACCCGCCCTGCCCCACTCGCTTCGGCGACCGGCCAGCAGGCGAATCAGCGCATGCCGGGCCAGGCTCTCAAGATTGATCGACGGCAAGTCGTTGCCAGCGCCGCTGCGGCTGTGCGCGACAACGGCGATCAGCCGTATCGCTTAGCCGTGCAGGCGCAGCTCGGCCTGCAACGGGGCCGCAGGGATGGCATCCAGCTTGACGGCGCCCGCTGCGGCATCAACGTGCGCGCATGTGCCGAAGCAGGTCGGCACTCGGCTCACCGGACCTGAGCAATCCGTGATCGCTCTCGTAACTGTGGATAGCCGTGTAGATCTCGTCCGTGAGCTGGTCAGACGGACGTCCCACGCGGTAGCCGAGACTGCGCAGCTCTTGCTGGATATCGGCGACATGCTGTGGCGCGGGATCCTGGCGGAGGATCGGGGCACGCAGATGGGTCAGCAGGGTCGAACTGACGTTGCCGTCGTCGAGCAGGCCATGCGAGCGCTGATAGGCCAGGATTGCCGCACGCGTGCGGGCGCCCATCAAACCATCTGCCAATCCGGCGCTGTAACCGCGATGGTTCAGTTCGCGCTGGACTTCCAGCACGCTACTGGAGGAGGTCTCGGCAAGTTGCACCTGCGGTTCTATGGTGTACAACCATTTCCCTTCCCCGGATTGTGCGAGCGTCAGACCAGAGAAGCCCAAACACATGAAAAAACCGCCCAGCAACGCGGTGTACAGCCCACAACTGCGCAAATCGAACATGCGGCGGCCCTCGTCAATGGAGAATTAGTCAGGTGCGTTTTTGCACCATCATTCGGGACTGCCAATGCCAACAGCAGTGCATCGTGCACTGATACAGGGTGCGGCAAGGGCGCAAAACTCTACGAGCGGCGTAAGTACGGATGGTTGTCCAGCGGATGGCTGGTGTCACAACTGCATTGAAATGTCGGTTAAGTTTCGAATGTTGCAAGCGGACGCTATCGGCGCAACCTGCTGTGATGCCTTGGAGTAGCGCCGCCCCGTAGGCTGGGTTAGCCACCTGCGTTGCATTGTGCGTAGTGTGCAGTTTTGCGACGGCATAACCCGGCATGGGCAAGGCGCTCGTGGCCGCTGCGCTGGGTTACGCGGCGCTCGGCAAACGCATCATTGGCAAGCACGCCGTCTGCGCCGCTAACCCCACCTGCTGCCTGCCTACTGTTCAGCGGATGGCGAGTCAGCAGATGACGAACCTTGGATAGCGCCCCATATCGTTCATGCTGCTAAATGCCCTTGGCATTCCAGGATACAAGTAATCATACGGACGAGAGACGCCCCCATCTGTTCGGCAGCACACATAGATCGCGCTACATACCTGTCGGGTTCGCAGACGTTGCTGGCAGTCCATTGACCGCCGCGGCTGGCGCCGGCTGCGCGAACCTGGCGAGCCTGTCGCGCGTCCCGACTCGAACCCTGGACCCGGTGGATTTTTTGCTCGATGCCTCGCCGGTTGTCAGGGTCTAACGCGGCGTGCCGAACACCTGGGTCCAGTAGATGAGCGCATCGCTCTCGGGATTCACCGCGTAGGCGGCCCCCATCTCGGTGAAGTGCGGGTTCATGATGTTGGGGCAGTGGGTGGGGCTGGCCAGCCAGCCGACTACCGCCTGTTTCGCGCTGCCCTGGCCGGCGGCGAGGTTTTCGCCGATGCGCCGCCAGCGGTAGCCGGCATGCTGGGCGCGCACCCCCGCATCGCTGCCGCCTTTGTCGGTATGGCTGAAGTAATTGCGCGCGGCCATGTCGCGGCTGTGCGCCAGTGCGGAGCGGGCGAGTCGCGCATTCCAGGTTAGCGGCGCTGCCGCCGCAAACGCCTGGCCGCCGCAGTTTCTGGGGATGGCGCGAGCCTGGTTGACCTGTTGCAGGATCGCCCGCCCCGCCTGCTGCCAGTCGCCCAGGCTTGGGGATAGCAGAGGTTGTGCGAGTATCAGCTGCCAGGTCTTGCCCCTGCGCAAAACGCCGATCTCGCTGTAGTGCGGATCCAGCAAGGGGCCGCAGTAGCGTTGTTTGAGCGCAGACATCACGGCATTGACGTTGGTGGACCCCGCCAGGCTAATCACCTGCACCCTGGCGGCCTGATAACCGGCCCGTTTCAGTTCGCGCTGCAATTGCACTTCGGAAGCCACCAGCACCCGCGCCAACCTGCCGTCCGCCGCCAGCGCGCCCAGTGACGGTGCTTGCCGGCCGTCGCAGAGTGGCGAGGCCTGGCGATACAGGTTGATCAGTTTCAGCAGGGTTCGTGCCTCAGAGGCCTGCGCCGCAGGGACGAACAGCAAAGCGACCAACAGCAGGACAATTACCCGCAGAAGGCTGAGCCCGGGGAGGCGCCGGGGCTCGGACAAGGATTTTCGTATCGCGGCCATGGCTTCTGTCATCACGTTGCGTGTATGCCTGCTGCTCGCCCTGAACAAGCCAAGTGTAGACAACGCGACTGGCACAAAGGCCTGACCCGGCCGGGATAATTGCGCGAAAAAACGCGCGCCAGCCTGCGCCCGGCGGCGCCGCGGGCAGGCAGCCAAACGCGCGGCCAAGCGCAATATCGATAGCCCTCCAACGGTTATAAATGAACGTTTCTTGAAAATTTTCTAAACCAATTGGTCAATTTGCTTGCCCAACAAGCAGTTCGCATTGCCCAGGCACTACCGCTCGGAGCGGGTCTGTCTATTGCGCAGGGCTGAAAGGCTCGCGCGATTTCCACCCCCGACATGGGTATGACGGTTTCAAGGAGAGAAGGCATGAGCCTATCCATAGGTGTGGTACGACAGGTTATCGGTGAGGTTTCGGTAGTCGGTAACGACGGCGTCCAGCGCCGTCTGGCTGAAGGCGATCGGGTGTTTCTCGGTGACCAGCTGGTTTCCGGGAGTGATGGCTCGGTGGCGATCACTCTCGACCAGGGCGGCGAATTGACCATGGGCCGCACCAGCAGTCTGCTGCTCAGCCCGGCATTGCTCGCCGGCGATGTTGCCATCGAACCCGTGGATCCGCTGACCAGCAACGCGCAGCTGCGCGAAATCGAGGAACTGCAGCGCGCCATCGAGGCGGGTGAAGACCCCAGCACAACTACCGAAGCCCCGGCGGCAGGCGCTCAGGCAGGCAGCGGCGCTAGTGGCAACGGTGGTCACTCGTTCGTCCTGTTGCAGGAGACGGCCGGCCAGTTGGAGGCGCAAGTCGGTTTCGACACCGGGCCGCTGGCGTTTGCCAACCTTGATATCGACTTGCACAACCTACTGCCGGCCGCCGAATCGGACGAGCCGATTGTGCCCGGCGAACCAGTCGTGCCCGTCGATCCGGTTGATCCGGTTGATCCGAGCGTGCCGCCAGTGCCTCCGGTCGCTGAACCGCCCGTGCTGGTGGTCGGTAGCAACGCCGACGATGTACCGGGCACGACTACTCCCCATCTGCAGCCAAACCCGCTGAACTCGGCCCCTGCCGGTATGCTCGAGGGCGGCTCAGGCAACGATGTGCTGATCGGTGATGGCGGCGGCACGCAGAGCCTGACCCTGCCCGGCAAGAACTACAACATCGCCCTGCTGGTGGACACCTCGGGCAGCATGGGCCGCGACTCGGGCTCGGGTGTGTCGCGCATCCAGCTGACCAAGGATGCCTTGAGCCATCTGGCCAACCAGCTCAAGAGTCATGATGGTGTGATCAACGTGCAACTGCTGCCGTTCAACAGTGATGTCGGCGCGGTCACTACGCTCTACGGTCTGAATACGGCCAACATCGGCATCCTGCTGGCCGCCATCGACGCCCTGAGCCTGACCGGGCACACCAATTACGAGGCGGCCATGACTGAGGCCAGCCAGTGGTTCAACCAGCAGATCATCGGCGCCGGCGCAGACAGTGCCGGCAATTTCGAACAACTGGCCTTCCTGCTCTCCGACGGACAGCCCACCATGTACCTGGATGAACAGGGCAATCCGGTGTTCGACACGGCCAACATCACCAATTTCCGTGACATCGACGAAGCCCTGCAGGCCGGTAGCGGCCTGTTGCACGAAGGCATTGGCGGTGAGCAGATCCAACTGCACAGCATCAGTATCGGCTCGGCCAGTACCTCGGCGGTGCTGGACCTTTTCGACAATACCGCGCCGAACGGCACGAGTTCGGTGAACCTGCCCGATGGCACGGTAGTGACCGCCCCGGCCGGCAGCTCGCAGATCGTCCACAGCGCCGAAGAGCTGCAGGCCTTGCTCACTAGCGGCTCGACCAGTGCTGGCGCGCTAGCGCTGGGCGATGATCAGCTGTCCGGCGGTGCGGGTGACGACATTCTGTTCGGCGATAGTTTGAACACCGACTTTCTCGCCTGGCCCGGGCACCCTGCCGGCAGTCACGACGGCCAGGGTTATCAGGCACTGCTCGACTACCTGCAAGCCGGCAATGACGGCGCCGCACCGAGCCTGACCCAGGTGCGCGAATTTGTTGTCGATCAGGCCTTCGCCCTGAGCCTGACCAGCGTCCCAGGTGGCGGCAGCGATCTGCTCAACGGCGGCGACGGCAACGACATCCTGTTCGGCCAGGGCGGCAACGACAGGCTCATCGGTGGGCAAGGTGACGACCTCCTGCTTGGCGGCAGCGGCCAGGATGTCTTTGTCTGGAATGCCGGCGAGCAGGGCCACGACCGCATCCTCGACTTCACCGTGGGCGGCCCCGAGGGCGATGCCCTGAATCTGCATGACCTGCTGGGCACAGAGGAATCCGGCGTGCTGGCCGATTACCTGAATTTCTCCGTGCTCGGTAGCGGCGGATCAGTCAGCACCCTGATCTCGATCAGCGCCGACGCCGGTGGCCCGCCGAGCCAGATGATCGAGCTGTCCGGCGTCGACCTGGCCGCGCACTACGAGATCACTACCGGCCCGGGCGGCATGATCAGCAGCGGCGTGGATACCACGCGAATGATCGACGGTTTGTTCGGTGACAACGTCCTGCGCCTGGATACGGTCTGAAGACGCACACTGACACAGCCGCTCAGCGAATCGAGCGGCGTCCTTACTTTGCCCATGCAAGGTCGTCCATGCATAGGCAGGATAGGCGCCCTGCGCCGTCCCCGGCTTAACCCAACTGATCGACCATGACCGCGTTGGTATAAACCAGACTGCCGTCACTCGCCCGATGCCCGACCAAATGGAATTGGCCGCGCTCGTCCGCATCCAGATACACGCGCCACTGGATATCAGCCAACGGACCGCATTCATCCGGCGTACTCAACGCCATCGTGGTGACATCGGCATCGACCATGATTTCTGGCTCACGGGTCTTCTGCAGGCGCTCTTCGGCCCGCTCCAGGCGCAAATGCTCGGGTTCGCTGACATGAAACTGGAATTGGCCCATCGACGTGGACGTTGCGGCGCCGCGGGCTTTGCACCAGCCCTCAATAGTCAAGGTGTTCATGGCAAGACCTCCTGAAGTGGCTGTCTGGGAGTCGTCACGCCCTCTCATTAGATTTTTAGACAACCGGGAAGGGAGCTTTGATCCGTTGCCAGCAGGCCGGGGCGAAGGCTGCAGAGCAATGATCGAGACGGCAGCCGTATCCGCCACTAGGGTTGCCCGGCGTTTGAATACCGCAGTGATTGCGGTAGTCTTTGCAGCTTATTTGAAAAGGAGTCATCCCCCATGGCCAAAGCCACTGCCCGTCACATCCTGGTTGCATCCGAAGTCAAGTGCCTCGAACTGAAAGCCGCTATCGAAGGCGGTGCCGACTTCGCCCAGGTCGCCAAAGACAACTCCACCTGCCCGTCCAGCCGCAGCGGCGGCGACCTCGGTTCGTTCGGCCCGGGCCAGATGGTCAAGGAATTCGACACCGTGGTGTTCAGCGCCCCGATCAATGTCGTGCAAGGCCCGGTGAAAACCCAGTTCGGCTACCACCTGCTGGAAGTCACCAGCCGCCAGGACTGACTGTCTGGATCGTACCTGTGCCAGGCACAGGTACGATCAACGCCCTCCCCGCTGCAGAGTCCTATTGCAGGTTGGCGCCGAGGAGCGAAGCCCAACGACATCAACCTGTCGGGCTTGCTGAACTCATCGACTGTAAACATATCGAGTGCCGTCGCCAGAGCGACTCCAAGTGTTCGCAAGGCGCAGCTGCTCGGAGCATAGTGCGGTCCGGTCGGCGATGCGTTCGGAGGCAGGGCGACCCGCCGGCTTCTGTGCCGTGCCGGTGAACCCATGGTGCACTGCCTGCGGCGAGTGACACCCTACGGATTGCGGATTACCCCAGATCGGGGGCTACAAATCGTAGGGCGGCCTCGGAGCGAAGCGACAGCCCGCCAGCTTGGTACCGCGCAGATCAATCACGAATCGCAGATTGCCGTTAGCCATCAAGCATAGCCTTGCCGATCACATCGTCCGCCCAGCTCAACGCCGCAACCACAGTCGGAAAACCGATGGTGCTGGTGAGCGAGAGCAGCGCGTGATGGACCTGCTCGGCAGTGGCGCCTGCTTCCAGTGCCCGCCGCACATGGCTGTGCACTGCGCCCTCGGAACGAATGGCTGCCGCGGCGCCCAGTTGCACCAGTTGAATGACCTGCGCCTCCAGTGGGCCGGCAAGGCGTACGGCCTTGCCCAGCGCCTCCACGGCATCGAAATAATCCGGGTGCTGCTTCCTCAGGCGTTGATAGGTCTCAAGCTCACTTTTCTTTTCCATGCGACTCTCCTCATGTTGGGCGTGCGCCCGAGTTTGCCCTTCGGCTCAGGCAGGACGGTTTCATTCAGGATAGTCGCCTGGCACGAAGGGTGACGGGTTACGGCCAGACGGCCTGCCCGACAACAGATCCTGGCGGGGCGACCTTGGAATAGCCGGTCATTAGCGCAACAGCATGACGCGAAGCGCCACCGCCGGACTCCCACGCTGGAGCGTGGGAGTCATCGGTACTTCTTCAGTAACGCAAGAACAGCATTGCAAGGCTTGCCCTCAATTGCGGCGATATTCACGCTGGTTGCGGTGGCCACGGTCATTGCGGTAATGCCCGCGGGCCTCGCGGACCGGCACGGCCACGTAACGGATCTGTCGTGGCGCATGGCGATAGCGATGATGCCGGCTGGGTCGTGGGGCGTAATGCACCACCCGTTGCGGCTGACGGTAATCATGGCGATGGCGGTCGTCATGCGAGTTATTCAACGTAGAGACCAGCAGCGCGCCAACTGCAACGCCTGCTATCACAGGGACGACGTCGCTTCGCTCGAAAGCGGAAGCACCGCTGGCCGCCACCAGGCATCCAGCCAACAGTACAACCTTGTAAATTCGACTAAGCATAAGCACCTCCGGGTATCCAAGGGGACGTATTCCCCTACGTCCATCAAACAACAGGTACCCGTCAGCTGAGGTCAGCCGTGAGTAAGCCGCTGGTAAAGATTGCTTGATGGAGGCAACGCCCCCGCACGACGCGGAGCGTCACCGACTGGATTGGCTGAACGTGCCCACGCGCCATCAGGGTCGTGGCCAGCGCCGCGCCCGGCTCGATCAACGGAATAGGGCGGCGCTTGATAGGCAGGTATACTCGCGCCCCACTTTTCCCTTGGCAGCCGCGGACCTTCCATGACCAGCACTCACTCGCCCGACCCAACGCTCGCCGCTGAGGCTACCGACGCTGCACCCGGCACCGCCGCCACCAGCGAACCGGCCCCGGCCAAGCAAGCCGGCCTGCCGGGCTTTGCCTCGCTGTTTTCCGCCGCTGCGGGCGCCTCGGCCAAGAACGAGAACCAGGCCTGGCACCTGAAGGGCAACAAGTCCGCTCACGAAAAGAAGATCGGCCCGGCACCGAATGGCACCCGCCGTTCCATGGGCAAGCGCTAACGAGCTGACGCAGCAGGCGTCATCAAAGGTTGGAAAAACATCGAGCGCTCGCAGTAGGCGGGAGTTTTTTCACAACTTCTCAGGCCAGGCGCAAACGCCCATACAGCCAGCCGCCGCAGACGTTGATCAGCAATCCGCACATGACCAGGAGCGCGCCCAGCACTTGCAGCGGGCCGAGGCGCTCGTCGAGCAGCAGCGCCGAAGACGTCAGCCCTACCACCGGCACCAGCAGCGAGAACGGCGCCACCTGGCTGGCCGGGTAGCGCGACAGCAGGTGGCTCCACAGACCATAGCCGAGAATAGTCGCACCGAAAGCCAGGTAGATCAGCACCAGGATCGAATCCAGGTTGATGCCACGTAGCGCGGCCTCGATCGCCTCGGGCCCTTCCAGCGACCAGGACAGGACCAGAAATGGCAGCGGCGGCACCAGGCTGCCCCAGACCACCAGGCCGACCAGGTTCACCTTGCCCAGCTTGCGCGTGACGATATTGCCCAGCGCCCACATCGAGGCTGCGCCAATGGTCAGGGCGAACCCGGCCATGGTCATCAGTCCGTCGCCCTGCAGGCCGATCAGCAGCAAGCCCGCCGCCGCCACCAACAACCCGAGCAGGTTGGCCAGGCGCAGGCGTTCGCCGAGAAACAGCGCGGCGAACAACAGGGTGAAGAACGCCTGGGATTGCAGCACCAGCGAAGCCAGACCTGCCGGCATACCCACCGACATGGCATAGAACAGGAAGGCGAACTGACCCAGTGAGATGGTCAGGCCGTAGAGCAGCAGCCAGCGCAGCGGGATCTGCGGGCGCTTGACCAACAGGACCGCCGGAAAGGCCGCGAGCATGAAGCGCAACGCCCCCAGCAGCATCGGCGGCATGTCGTGCAGGCCGATCTTGATCACCACGAAGTTCAGCCCCCAGACGATGATCACGACCAGCGCCAACAGCAAATCCTTGGGAGACATGGCGCTTCCTCATCATTACCGGTGAGCGGTGATTAGAGCAGCAACGGCAGATCGTCTCCATATACAGCCACTCGACAAAACTGCCACACAATCTGCCACGCACTCTGCCGCACACATCCAGCCGAGCGCGGAACGACCAGCGGCAAACCCGGTACACGCCGTTCAGCAACGGCCCGCCCTCTGCGCTCTTGCACGCCTTTGCGCGCCGGCCTTGCTTAATGAGCCTGCCCGATCTTCTCCTGTTTGCCCTTCCGGCCGAGTTCCGCACCGGGCACGCCACAGGCGGCTTCGGCCGTGATACTGCAGAGTCTCTGCCTGGCCGATGTGGTGGGGTTCAAGGCTTATTTCGGCAAGACTGCTTGGTACTACTCAACAGCCCGACGATCACCTCCGCGAGGCTGGCCGGCTATTTCACCAGCAGCACCGGCACCGACACCTCATGAATCACCCGCGTGGCCACCGAGCCCAGCAGCATGCCGGTGAAACTGCCCAGGCCGCGCGTGCCCATCACCACGGTGTCACAGCCCAGTTGATCGGCGAACTCACTCACCTTGGCCGCCACGTTGCCAAGCGCGGTGTGCGTCTTGTAGCCGATACCAGCCGCCTTTAACTGGTCGCTCGGCCATTCAAGGGCCTGCTCTGCGCTGGCAACCAGTGACTGCTGCATTTGATCGATAACTGTCCCGGTCACGTACTCGCCATACAACACCGGCTCCTGCTGCACATTGAGCAGATGCACCTCCAGCGTCGCCGCATGATCACGGGCGAAGTCGATGACGTACTGCAACGCACGCTTCGAACTGTCCGAACCATCGAATGCAACCAATACCTTGCGCATAACCTGTCTCCTCTACATTCACGACAAGCATAGACCAGTGCATCGAGCCGTCAGAGGTTGTGGAAAATATCGCAGGCAGCTTCGAGGTAGGGCGGTCCGGGCGGCGATCCGTTCGGAGCGCAGCGACAGCCCGCCAGCTTCGTGCCGCGCCGATCAACCACGGTGCACTACCTGCGGGTAGGGCGGCTTCGGAGCGAAGCGACAACCCGCCAAGCTTTATACCGCGCCGCTGAACCACGGTGCACTGCCTGCGGCGAGTGACACCCTACGGATCGCGGGTTATTCCAGGTCGTGCGTTCGGCGACGTTCCGTAGGGCGGCTTCGGAGCGCAGCGACAACCCGCCAGCTTGTGTGCCGCGCCGCTGAACCACGGTGCACTGCCTGCGGCGAGTGACTCCCTACGGACCGCGGGTTGCTCGAGGTAATGGGGCGGGCGAATGCGACCTGGCCAATCAAAGGGTGCCAGGCGCAGGCGGAGCGATTAAAATCGGGCGCCTAACTCCGTAGCCTGGTTTTCTGTTGGCCGCCGCTCGTCTGGGTGGGGCATCACAACAGCTAAAACCCCACGGCCGGCTACTTAATCCACCCGCACAGACCAAGAGAATCCGCATGGGCGCACAATGGAAAGCCAAACCTAAAGAAGCCGCCGCCAACGCCAGAGGCAAGATCTTCGGCCGGCTGGTGAAGGAAATCATGATCGCCGCGCGTAATGGCGCCGACCCGGACATGAACCCCAAGCTGCGTCTGGCGGTGCATCAGGCGAAAAAAGCCTCGATGCCCAAGGACACCCTGGAGCGGGCGATCAAGAAAGGCGCGGGCCTGAGCGGGGAAACCGTCCACTTCGAGCGCACCACCTATGAAGGCTTCGCCCCGCATCAGGTGCCGGTGATCGTCGAATGCCTGACCGACAACATCAACCGCACCGTAGCCGAGATCCGCGTGCTGTTCCGCAAGGGCCAGATGGGCGCTTCCGGCTCGGTCACCTGGGACTTCGACCACGTTGGCCTGATCGAAGCCTCCAGCGACAGCGGCGCCGACCCGGAGCTGGCCGCCATCGAAGCCGGCGCCCAGGATTTCGAGCCGTCCGATGAGGGCAACACCCTGTTCATCACCGAACTGACCGATCTCGACGCGGTGTGCCGCGCCCTGCCCGACCAGGGTTTCACAGTCAACTCGGCCACCCTGGGCTATCGCCCGAAGAACCCGGTCACCAGCCTGACAGACGCCGAAATGGAAGAAGTCGAAGCCTTTCTCGAGGCCATCGACGGCCACGACGATGTGCAGAATGTCTATGTCGGCCTGGCCAGCTAGTCTCAGGGCTTAGAGTTGGCGATGTTCCGGTTATCTGTTGAGCCAGATAGCAATCTTGTGGGAGGGGCTTTAGCCGCGAAACATTGTCAGTGTTTCGAAGATTTTCGCGGATGAAACGCAACGCCGCCCGGCCGCTCCTACAAAAACGTTATCTCTCATGCAACAGATAACGGGTACATAGCCTTAAAGTTTGCCCATATAACACACCGCCGAGCTGGGTTCGGCTCGGCGGTCCAGCTCCTCCTCGAGAAACTCGGCCAGCACCTGGGCGTTGTTCAACTGTTGCTCGCGCGCGGCGAACAACAGGGTCAGGGTGCCTTTCCCGGCGCTCTCCAGCAGCCCTTGCCAGTATTCCGGATGGCCGGCCAGTTCGCGCCGGTAGAGCTGGCGAAACTCGTCGAACCGCTCGGGCACATGATTAAACTGGCGGCGCAGCTCAGCAGAGGGCGCCACCTCGCGCAGCCAGGCGTCCAGTTGCAAGGTTGCCTTGCTGCACCCGCGCGGCCATAAGCGGTCGACCAATACCCGCCGGCCATCGGTTGCGGCCGCCGCCTCGTATACCCGTTTGCACTGAATCATCGGTCTCTGCCCTTGTGATCGCTCATCTGCCTGAGTACCGTGGCCGCTCTTGTCAGGAGAGCCCCGATGCACGCCAGTCGTATTTTATTGTTTACCCTGTTGCCGCTATTTGCCAGCTGCCAGGTGTTCAGCGAAAAACCCCAGGTCGATTCGGTGAAGCATAGCCGTCTGCAAGGCGAACTGAGCCTGGACGCCGGGCAACTGCTGTTTCGCCCCTGCCAGGAGCAGCGACGTTTTCTCATCGCCAATGACGGCGCAACCGGCATCGTGCGCGACGCGGCCGAACTGCTGGCCGACGGCCCCGGCCCGCTGTTTGCCGATCTGCGCGGCCAGCTGGCGACCAGCCAGCGCGCCGGTATCGATGGCCAATTGACGCTCAGCCGGGTGTACCGCCTGCAACGCGAAGGCCAGGGCTGCGATGACGCCAACTTCAAGCGCACCATCCTGCATGCCAGCGGCCAGGAGCCAGGCTGGAGCGTGGTGGTCGGCAGCCAGGGATTGGTTCTCAACCGCGCGGGCCAGGAGCCGCAGGCCTTGCCTTATCTGGAAGAACAGCTGCCGGAAGGCCGCCTCAACCTGAGCAGCGAAGCCAACGGCCAGCGCCTGGTGCTGTGGGCGGCGCCGCAACGCTGCGTCGACAGCATGAGCGGCGCGCTGCAACACATGTCTGCCGAACTGCGCCTGAACGGCGAAGTGATGCGCGGCTGCGCCTACTTCGGCGGTGCGCGCGACGATTGAACCACCTGTTGCTTGTGGTGGGCTGAAGCGGAACGCCGCCCGGGCCACCCTACCCAATAGCCCCACCAGCATGAGGTGCGACGTAGGGTGGGCTTCAGCCCACCAACAGAACCCGCGCAGCAGGCACTGCTGGATCCAGGCCACTGCAACCGCCTCCCTCCAGGCCCAATAGCGCCTATAATCGCTCTCTTCCCAAAGCTGCCGGGTTGCCTCCGGCCCTGATCCTGGATTGCCTCATGCTGCGTATCACCGAACTCAAGCTGCCGCTCGATCACCCCATCGAGGCCCTGCGCCCGGCCATAGTCCTGCGCCTGGGGATCGGCCCTGACGATTTACTCGGCTTCAGCCTGTTCAAGCGCAGCTACGACGCGCGCAAGAAATCCAGCGAGCTGCAGTTCATCTACACCATCGACTGCAGCGTGCGCGACGAAGCGGCGCTGTTGGCCAGGCTCAAAGACGACCGCCACATCGGCCCCGCCCCGGACATCGCCTACCAGCCGGTCGGCCAGGCGCCGGCCGACCTCGACGAGCGCCCGCTGGTGGTCGGCTTCGGCCCCTGCGGGATCTTCGCCGCGCTGATTCTGGCCCAGGCCGGATTCAAGCCGATCGTGCTCGAACGCGGCACCGAGGTGCGCCAGCGCACCAAGGACACCTGGGGCCTGTGGCGCAAGAACGTGCTCAACCCCGAGTCCAATGTGCAGTTCGGCGAAGGCGGCGCCGGCACCTTCTCCGACGGCAAGCTGTACAGCCAGATCAAGGACCCCAAGCACCTGGGCCGCAAGGTACTGCACGAGTTCGTCAAGGCCGGCGCGCCCGAGGAAATCCTCTACGTCAGCAAACCGCATATCGGCACCTTCCGCCTGACCGGCGTGGTCGCCAGCATGCGCGAGGAGATCAAGGCCCTGGGCGGCGAAGTGCGCTTCCAGCAGCGGGTCAGCGATCTGCTGATCGAGGACGGCCAGTTGGACGACCAGTTGGGCGGCCAGTTGGGCGGTCAACTGCTCGGCGTGGTCCTCGACAGCGGCGAGCAGATCCGCAGCCGCCATGTGCTGCTCGCCCTCGGCCACAGCTCGCGCGACACCTTCCGCATGCTGCATGATCGTGGCGTGTACATGGAAGCCAAGCCGTTCTCGGTGGGTTTTCGCATCGAGCACCCGCAGTCGCTGATCGACCGCGCACGCCTTGGCAAGTACGCCGGCCACCCCAAGCTCGGCGCCGCCGACTACAAGCTGGTGCACCACGCCAGCAACGGCCGCTCGGTCTACAGCTTCTGCATGTGCCCGGGCGGCACCGTGGTCGCCGCCACCTCGGAAGCGGGGCGCGTGGTGACCAACGGCATGAGCCAGTATTCGCGCAACGAACGCAATGCCAATGCCGGCATCGTCGTCGGCATCACCCCGGAGCAGGACTATCCGGGTGGCCCGCTGGCCGGTATCGAGTTGCAGGAGCGCCTGGAATCCCAGGCCTATCTGCTCGGCGGCAGCAACTACGAGGCGCCGGGACAACTGGTCGGCGACTTCATCGCCGGCAAGCCGTCGACTGCCCTGGGCAGCGTCGAGCCGTCCTACAAGCCGGGGGTCAAACTCGGCGACCTGGCCCTGGCGCTGCCGGACTTCGCCATAGCGGCGATCCGCGAGGCACTGCCGGCCTTCGACAAACAGATCAAGGGCTTCGCCCTGCACGACGCGGTACTCACCGGCATCGAAACCCGCACCTCCTCGCCGCTGCGCATCACCCGCGGCGCGGATATGCAGAGCCTCAACGTCAAGGGCCTGTACCCGGCCGGCGAAGGCGCGGGCTATGCCGGCGGCATCCTCTCCGCCGGGGTCGACGGCATTCGCGTGGCCGAGGCACTGGCGCGGGATATGCTGGGCATCACCGATACGGCGTCATGAACGGCCCGCTGGATGCGCTTGCGTAGCCGCCTGGATTCAGCGAGCAGGCGCAGCGGGACCGTTGCCATCCCGGATTGCGCCAAGGCTTATCCAGGCTACGGGTGGCACTCGTTTTTCCGGCGAGGGCCAGAGGTTGTGAAAATATCGAGCGCCGTAGCACAACGTCAGCAGCGGGCGTCTGGAGGCGGCCGCAGTAGGCGAGCGTTTTTTCACAACCTCTCATCACTGCCGCCTCAATCCAGCACGCCAACCGGCACGGCTGGCGCAGTGCGCCATTGGCTCAGGGCTACCCCGCCGAACACCAGCTCCGCGGCGAACAGTTGCATGGTATTCAGCCGCTCGCCGAGCAGCAGCATGGCGAACACCAGGGTGAACAGCGGTATCAGGTTGGTGTAGCCCGACGCCTGACTGGCCGGCAACTGGCTGACACCATAGTTGTACAGGCCATAGGCGCCGACCGTGACCACCACGCCCAGGTAGGCCACGGCCGCCAGCCCCTGCGGCGAAATGCTGACGGGCATGGGCGCGCTGAGCAGCGCCAGCGGCAGGAAGAACAGGCTGCCGATAAACGCCTGCATCGCCGTGAGGATAAAGGCCGAATAGCGCGTGGACAGGTGCTTGAGCAGCAGGGTGTAGCCCATGGCGCAGAGCATGGCGAGCAGTTCGTAGAAGTTGCCGAGCAGAGGGTTGGGCGCGTGCTGGTCGGCATCGCCGGCCAGGCTCAGCCAGACCGCCCCCACAAGCGCCAGCAGAAAGCCGGCCAGGGTGGTCCGGCTGATCCGCTCACGCAGGAAGACGAAGGCACCCATGGCCACCAGCAACGGCAGCAGCGCGGTGATCATCCCGGCCTGCGAGGCGCTGGTGTTCTGCAGGGCCAGGGCCTCGAAGATGAAGTACAGACAGGGCTCGCAGGCCGCCAGACCGAGCAGGTACTTCCAGTCGCCCTGGCGATATTGCATGCGCCCGCGCCAGCGCCAGGCCAGCAGGAACACCAGGCTGCCCAAGGCCATGCGAGCGAAGATCACCCACAGCGCCGGCAACTCGGCGAAGGCCCATTTCAGGGCGATAAAGGAACTGCCCCACAGCGCCATGGCCACGATCAGGCAGGCCACTGCCAGCGCCCTGCCCTGACCGCTCATATGCCGCTCCATGCAAAAGCTGGAGTGTAGCCAGGCCAGTGCAGCGCGGACAGGTACAGTCAGGCACGCGAACTGTGCGCCTGGCGATGGTCGGGTGGGTGACGGGGGCGTGGTTCGCAGGCCGGCTCGGGCCGTGCAGGTTAGCGGCGACCGCACTCCCGAGCAGCCCTATGGTCTGGAGCAACCCGCGATCCGTAGGGTGTCACTCGCCGCAGGCAGTGCACCATTGATCCGGCGGTGCGGCACAAGAACTGGCGGGTTGTCGCTACGCTCCGAAGCCGCCCTACCCGCAGACAGTGCACCATGGATTATCGGCTCGGCACACAAGCTGGCAGGCTGTCGCTGCGCTCCGAGCGCAACGCCATCCAATCGCCCTACTGCTCCCAGGGCCGGCCGCGGGTCTTGTCGCTCAGGCGCAGTTTCTGCTGCAAGGCGGCCTTGGCCAGCATGTGGGCGCTGACCGGCGCGGTGATGAACAGGAACAGGGTGATCAGCAGCTCGTGCAGGCTGATGCCATCGCCACGGCTGCCGAAGTAGATCAGCGAGGCGATGACCATGCCGCCCACGCCCAGGGTGGTCGACTTGGTCGGCCCGTGCAGGCGCATGAAGAAGTCCGGCAGACGGTACAGGCCTATGGCGCCAACCAGGGCAAACAGGCTACCAAGCAGCAGAAACAGGGCGACCAACGCTTCGATCCAGCTATGCATGACAATTCCTCACTCGATGATGTCGCCGCGCAGCAGGTATTTCGCCACCGCCACCGTGCCGATAAAGCCCATCACGGCGATCAGCAGCGCCGCCTCGAAATACAGATCCGAGCCCAGCCAGATACCGAACAGCACCAGCAAGGCAATGGCGTTGATGTACAGGGTGTCCAGGGCCAGGATCCGGTCCGGCATATCGGGCCCCTTGATCAGGCGCGCCAGGGTCAGCATCAGGGCCAGGCCCATGATCGCCAGACACAATGGAATCACGTAGGCGAGCATGCGAATACCTCCAGCAGCGGTGCTTCGTAGCGGTGCTTGATCTGCTCGACCAGCGCCGCCTCGTCGTCCACATCCAGGCCATGCACCAAGAGGATCTTGCGGTCGTCGCTCAAGTCGGCGGACACCGTCCCCGGGGTCAGGGAAATAATGCTGGCGAGCATGGTCAGGGCCAGTTCGTCCTCCAGCAGCATGGGAATCTCGACGAAGGCCGGACGCAATCTGGAACTGGGGCCAAGGATCAGTTTGGCCACCTGCAGGTTGGCGATGACGATATCGCCCAGCACCCGCAGGAAGAACAGGCACAGTTTCAGCGGTTTATACACACGTGGCGGGTTGATCCAGAACACCTGGGTCAACAGCGGAATCAGCCAGCCGAGCAGAGCACCAAGCAACCAGTGGCCAACGCTCATGTCGTTCACCAGCAGCAGCCAGACCAGCAGCAGGGTCAGGCTCAGCAACGGTTGGGGCAGCCAGCGACGGGCCTTCATGACGCACCTCCCGGCAATACGATCTGACGATACAGCTGCAGGTCAAGCAACTGGCTGGCCGTGGCCTCGACATAGGCCAGCAGCGGCGCGGCCAGGCCGACCAGCAGCGGGCTGAGCAGCAGCAGGCCGATGCAGGCCAGCAAGCGGCCGCCGTCCAGTTCGGCGCTGTCCAGCTGGCTCAGGCCAACTCGCCAGAACAGGGTGCTGCCGGCGCGGCTGAGGGCGATCAAGGTGGCCAGCCCTCCGCCCAGCAGCACCGGCCAGAGGAACAATGCCTGCAGGCCTGGTTCGACCGCACGCAACAACAGCAGCTTGCCGATGAAGCCGGACAGCGGCGGCAAGCCGGCCACACTGATCGCCCCGACGAAGAACAGAATCCCCAGCAGATGCGGGTTCTGCAATGCCGGCCCCTGGATCAGCCGGGCGGCCTTGTCCCCGCGCTGGCGCGCGATCAGGTCGGCCAGGAGGAACAGGCCACCGGCAATCCAGGTGCTGTGCAGCAGGTAATACAGCACGGCAGCCAGGGCTTGCGGCGTGCCCAGGGCAATCCCCGCGAGCAAGGTGCCGACCGAGGCCACCACCAGGTAGGCGAGCAGGCCGTGCAGGCTGCTCGCCGCCAGCGCACCGATGACGCCCAGGCCGATGGTCAGCAGCGCCAGCGGCCAGAGCCATTCCTGGGCCATGTTGGCCAGCATGCCGGCATCGTCGCCGAAGATCAGCGTATACACGCGCAGGATCGAGTACAGACCGACCTTGGTCATGATCGCGAACAGCGCCGCCACCGGCGCCGTAGCCGAGGCGTACGCCCTGGGCAGCCAGAAATACAGCGGCAGGAACGCCGCCTTCAGGCCGAACACCAGCAGCAGCAGCAAGCCGGCGGCGCCCAGCAATGGCGCCTGATCGGCATTGGCCGCGGCCACCCGTACGGCCATGTCGGCCATGTTCAGGGTGCCAGTGATGCCGTAGAGCACACCGACCGCCAACAGGAACAAGGCCGAACCGACCAGATTGAGGATCACGTAGTGCAAGCCGGCGCGCACCCGGTCCGGGCCGCCGCCATGCAGCAGCAACGAATAGGAGGCGATCAGCAGGATCTCGAAGAACACGAACAGGTTGAACAGGTCGCCGGTGAGAAAGGCGCCATTGATACCCATCAACTGGAACTGGAACAGCGCATGGAAGTTGCGCCCGCGCTGGTCATCGCCACGCGTCGCATAAAGCAGGGCGAAAAATGCCAGCACCGCGGTCGCCACCAGCAGCAGCGCACTGAGCCGATCGAGCAGCAGGATGATGCCGAACGGCGGCTGCCAGTTGCCCAGGGCATAGACCTGCAGCACACCCTGGTCGGCCTGCCACATCAGCCACAGGCTCAGCGGCACCAGCACAGCGGCGCTGGTCAACGACAGGCTGCGTTTGACCGGCATGCTCAGCCGGGCACCGAACAGCAGCAGGCAGCCGATCAACATCGGCAGCAATATCGGCAGGATCAAGCCGTGATTCATCGTGCAGACTCCCGGCCATCGACGTGGTCGGTTTGCATTTCACCGACACTGCGCAACGCCAGCACCACCACGAAGGCGGTCATGGCAAAGCCAATCACGATGGCGGTCAGCACCAGTGCCTGCGGCAGCGGATCGGCGTACTCGGCGTTGGCGCCGATCACCGTGGTCACTCCGGTTTGCAGGCGGCCCATGGCGAACAGGAACAGGTTGACCGCGTAGGAAATCAGCGTCAGGCCCATCACCACCGGAAAAGTGCGCGCCCGCAGCAGCAGGTAGACACCGCTGGCGGTGAGGATGCCGAGGGCTACGGCAAACAAAGCTTCCATCTCAAAGTACCTCTTGTCCGGCCTTTTCCTGGGTCAGCTTGCCCAGGTTGGCGAGAATCAGCAGGGTCGCACCGACTACGGTCAAGTACACCCCAAGGTCAAACAGCATGGCACTGGCCAGTTCGATCTCACCGACCAGCGGGATCTCGAAATGACCGAATGTCGAGGTCAGGAACGGCCGATCGAACAGCCAGCTGCCGATCCCGGTAAGGCCGGCGATCAGTACCCCGGCGCCGGCCATGCGGTGATAGTTGAGCGGCAGCCGCGACTGGGTCCAGCGCACGCCGCTGGCGACATATTGCAGGATCAGCGCTACGGCAGTAACCAGGCCGGCGATGAAACCGCCGCCCGGCAGGTTATGACCGCGCAGGAAGATAAACACCGAGATCAGCAGGGCCATCGGCAACAACACCCGCGACAGAGTAGCGAGGATCAGCGGATGGCGATCACGTGCCCAGCTACGACCTTGCGCGTCGGCGCGCGGCTGGAACAGACGCAGGCCATCGAGCATGGCGTAGATGCCAACACCGGCAATCGCCAGCACGCTGATTTCACCCAGGGTATCGAAGCCGCGGAAGTCCACCAGAATCACGTTGACCACGTTGCTGCCACCGCCGCCCGACAGGCTGTTCTCCAGGAAGAAACTGGAGATGCTGTCATAGGGCCGGGTCAGTACGGCGAACACCAGAATCGCCACCATCACGCCTGTGCCCACCGCCAGAGTAAAATCGCGCAGGCCCCGGATACTGCTCGATTCGACACGCGTGTGGGCCGGCAGGAAGTACAGCGCCAGCATCAGCAGGACGATGGTCACCACCTCCACCGACAGTTGGGTCAGGGCCAGGTCCGGCGCCGAGAAGCGGGCAAAGGCCAGCGCCACCATCAAGCCGACCACGCTGAGCATCAACAGCGACACCAGGCGCTGACGATGGAATACCACCGTGGTCAACGCGGCCAGGGCCAGAATGCCCAGGCCCAGCGCGGTGATGCCGTCGATCGGGGTCAGCGCCAGCGTGCCGGTAACTTGCGGCAAGGGGCTGAGAGCGACAGTCACCACCACCAGCGCGGCGCCCAGCAGCAGCGCCAGATAATGTTGCAACGACCCGTTTTCCAGGCGCTTGGTGATCGCTACGCAGACCCGCACCAGCAGCAACATGCCCTGCTCGAACAGCAAGCGGGCATCCATGCTCGGCAATCCTGCATACCAGCGGAACAGCGGCTGGCGGAAGAAGTAGACGAGCACCCCGCCAAACAGGGCGATGAAGCTCATCAGCAGCGGCAGGTTGAAACCATGCCAGATCGCCAGGCTGTACTCGGGCAGACTACCGCCCAGGGTCGACGTCGCCGCCACGGCGAGCAGCGGCGCCACCGTGTAAGCCGGCACGATGCCGACCAGCAGGCAGAGGAACACCAGGATTTCCACCGGCACCTTCATGTAGCGCGGCGGCTCGTGGGGCGGAAACTTCGGCAGGTTGATCGGCTCGCCGTTGAAGAACACGTCGTGGATAAAGCGCAGCGAATAGGCCACCGAGAACACCCCGGCCAGGGTTGCCACCGCCGGAATCACCCAGTTGAAGCTGCCGAGCAGGTGCTGGTTGAGGGTCTCGCTGAAGAACATCTCCTTGCTCAGGAAGCCATTGAGCAAGGGCACCCCGGCCATCGCCGAGGCCGCCACCATCGCCAGCATGGCCGTATGCGGCATGTACTTCCACATACCGTTGATTCGGCGCATATCGCGGCTGCCGGTCTCGTGATCGATGATCCCCGCGGCCATGAACAGCGAGGCCTTGAAGGTCGCGTGGTTGATGATATGAAACACCGCCGCCACCGTCGCCAGACGGGTATCCAGGCCGAACAGCAGGGTGATCAGGCCCAGGTGGCTGATGGTCGAGTAAGCCAGCAGCCCCTTGAGGTCATGCTGAAACAGGGCCATGCAGGCGCCGACCAGCAGAGTCACCAGACCGGTGATGCTGACCAGGTAGAACCACCACTCGGAGCCGGCCAGCGCCGGGTACAGCCGCGCCAGCAGAAACACCCCGGCCTTGACCATGGTCGCCGAGTGCAGGTAAGCCGAAACCGGGGTCGGCGCCGCCATCGCATGGGGCAACCAGAAGTGGAAGGGAAACTGCGCCGACTTGGTGAACACCCCGAGCAGCACCAGCACCAGGGCCAGGGGATACAGCGCATGGGCGCGAATCGCGTAACCGGCCGCCAACACCTGCGACAGTTCGAAGCTGCCGGCGATATGGCCGATCAGCAGGATCCCCGCGAGCAGCGCCAAGCCGCCGCCGCCGGTGACCGCCAGGGCCATGCGCGCGCCAGTGCGGGCATCCGAGCGACCACTCCAGAAGCCGATCAAGAGAAACGACGAGAGACTGGTCAGCTCCCAGAACATCAGCATCAGCAGCAGGTTTTCCGACAGCACCACGCCGAGCATGGAACCCATGAACAGCAGCAGGAATGCGAAAAAACGCCCCATCGGCTCCTGCTTCGCCAGGTAGTAACGGGCGTAGAGAATCACCAGCAGACCGATGCCGATAATCAGCAAGGCGAACAAGAACCCAAGGCCATCCAGGCGCAGGCTCAAATTCAGCCCCAGCGACGGCAACCAGTTCAGCTTGACTTTGACCAGCTCACCGGCAAACACCGACGACTGTTGCGACAACAACAGGATCAAGGCCGCCAACGGCGCCAGCCCCGCCGCCACCGAACAGGCCGACCGGCCCAGTCGATCCGCCAGCAACGGCAGGATCATCCCCAAGAATGGCAAGGCGACAATTAGCGCAAGCGCCATACACAAAACCCCTTTTTTGCATGTCCGCCGGCCAGGTCATGACCGACGCTTAGCGTCCAAACTGCTACGCCAGCCCCATGACGTGGATTCACCGTCATGGGACTGACGCGCCTTACTTGTATTGGCAGGTCTACGCCTGCTGCATGACCTGAAAGGCCAACGATCCTTACCCGGAGCATGGCTCAACCGGCGCTCATCTACTTCGACTAGAACCTGCTAAGCCTTTGTCGACACAGGATTATTCCACGATTAGCCATGCCTATCGATGCAGCATCATGAATAGAAGTATTACTAAAAATAGCAACCCGCGAGATTGTCTGACTCTAGCAGGCCGTTTTAACGCCCCTCTCTTTTATCAAGAGGGGCAACGCAGGTAGTTTTTCAACAGCCTGTTAGCGGTCGCCAGGCAACAGGGTAAATTTCCTTGAATGCCGCACACGAAAAAGCCGGATCAGCTGACGCCGATCCGGCTTGAGCATGGATTACAGGGCGACGCGGCTGGTGCCGTTAACGGTCATGATCCGTACACGCTGACCAACCTGGAAGACCTGATTTTCTTCGACGGCCTGGACATAGGCGCGCATCGTGCCGTCGTCTTCTCGCACGGTGATTTCCACGCCCTGGGTGCGGGTGAAGCCCTCTTCGGTTGCGGCGCCGATCAAGCCACCGGCCACCGCACCGATGACTGCCGCGACAGCACTGCCGCGACCGCCACCGACACCACTACCGGCCACGCCACCCACCACCGCACCGGCACCAGCGCCGATCGGCGTCTTGGTGCCCTCGATCTTCACCGGCCGCAGCGCTTCGATGGTCCCCATGCGCACGGTTTGCACCGCGCGGGCTTCATCGCGCGTATAGGTGTCGCCTGTAAGGCTGGACGCACAACCACCCAGGATCAGAGCCAATGCCGTAAAAACTGTAACCAACGCAACTGGCTTACGCATGAGAACCGCCTCCGTTTGCAATATGGGGCTCATTAGACCGGCAAAGTCCGCAACTGTCATCCTGTCCTAGGAAAAACCGCGCACGACAACCTGCCTGCTTTAGTCAGCTTAGGCTATCGGTTAGGCTTCGTCGCAGGAGGAAGTTCCATGGATTATTTCATCATTGCCAGCCTGACCTGCGCCGGACTCTACTTCCACTGGTGGCTGTTCGTGCGCATCAAACGCTGGGCCGACCGCGACCTGGCCTTGTCGATGGCCGGCAAGGACGCCGCGAAGAAGGCTTATATGCTCCAGCGCCTGGCCGAAGCCCAGGCCGGCAAGGTCAAACGCCGCGAACTGCACACCTGGCTGGAACGCGCGGCCGCCGATTACCGAGCGCCCTGAGAGCCCGCGAGAATAGCGAACGCCCTCGCGAGGTAGTCTCCAGGCGTCCGGGGCAGCGCGATCTAAGCTTTTGTAGGGTTGGCGGCCGTAGATTTTTTTGTAGGATGTGGTTGAGCGCAGCGATACCCATCAACCGACTGCCCAGCCACCGGGGTTTATTGGTTTGCCGCAGATCGTCGTGATGGGTATCGCTTCGCTCAGCCTATGCGGCCCGCACCATCCTACCGGTTGGCGGCCGGGCGGCCCCGGGGTAATCAGGGCGCCAGCCGCTCGCGACTCCAGACATCGTCGTGCAGGCGATAGTCGAGGCGGTCATGCAGGCGATTGGTGCGGCCCTGCCAGAACTCCATGCGATCGGCCAGCAGACGATAACCGCCCCAATGCGGCGGGCAGTGTGGCGCCTGGTCGAGAAAGCGTTCCCCAACTTGCGCCAGCAGAGTTTCCAGCTCGGCGCGATCCTTGATCACCTGGCTCTGCGGCGAAGCCCAGGCGCCCAGGCGACTGCCCAGCGGCCGCACCTGGAAATAGGCATCGGATTCGGCCGCAGTAACCCGTTCGACCCGCCCTTCGATGCGCACCTGACGTTCCAGGCTCGGCCAGAAGAAGGTCATGGCCGCATAGGGCCTGGCAGCCAATTGCTTGCCCTTGGCGCTGTCGTAGTTGCCGAAGAAGGTGAACCCGCGCGCGTCCAGCCCCTTGAGCAGCAGCACCCGGCAATGCGGGCGGCCCTCGGCATCTACGGTGGCCAGGGACATGGTATTGGGCTCGACCGGCGGTTGCTCGGTTTTCACCGCATCGGCAAACCATTGCTTGAACAGGCTGAATGGCTCGGCGGGCGCCTGCGCCTCGCTCAAACCATCACGGATATAGTCGCGGCGCATATCGGCCAAGGTCTGGGTCATGACAAAGCCCTTGAGAATGGAAGCCACCTAGCTTACCCGGACACACCCGATTTGGCTTGATCCAGGGCAAGGATCTACTTGCCTGCCGCCGTATCGGCGCTGCCTTGCGGCTTGGCGCTGACGGCGACCAGCGCAGCGGCCGGAGCCGGCTGGCTGTACTTGGCAACCAGCGCTTGCATGGTGTCCTTTGAGGTCAGGAGGATTTCCACCCGTCGATTGAGTGCGCGGCCCTCGACGCTGTCATTGGCGGCACGCGGCATGTCCGAGCCCATGCCTTTGACCATCAGACGATTCTGCTTCAGCCCGCTGAGCCGGAAGATCGCGGTAAAGGCCCGCGCCCGCTCATGGCTGAGCTCGCGGTTGGTCGCAGCGGCGCCACTGCTGTCGGCATGACCGATCACCAACACGGCACCGCCCTGGTCGCTTTCCAGCAATTTGGCAATCCGGCTGATCGGCCCAAGGGTCACCGGCAGCAGCATGGATGGACGATCCGGGTTGAAGGTACCCTGCACCGGTGCCGTTACCACCAGCACATTCTCACCCCGCTCCATTTCGAAATGACTGTCCTTGATCGCTTCACGCACGCGCGGTTCGTTATCGTCCAGCCAGGCCTGGATGACCTTCGGATCCGGCATGGCAACCGCCGGTGGCTGCTTGCTCTTCTCAGTGCCGGCGCAACCGGCGAGGAGCAGACACAAGGCGAAGGCGAGAGATTTATTGGCGAGCATTGGTTATCCACATACGAAGACAGTCAAAAGAAACCGGCGACGGCCGGTATGAACAATTAAAACAACCCTAATACATTGGAAGTTTAGCCGAGCTTTCTACAAACAATCTGCCAAAACACGCGCAAGTTTCTGCGCGCGAGGGTCCATCAAGACGAACGGTCCCAGATTGTTGACCACGAAGCCAAACGCCACATCGCGTTCCGGATCGGCAAAACCGCTGGAGCCCCCCGCCCCCGGATGGCCGAATGCTCGCGCGCCCATGCCATAGGTGGCGTTGGCCACCCCGGGCTGGTCGAGCATGCAGCCCAGACCGAAGCGCGTGCGGGTCAGCAGGGTCTTGTCGTCACCGACTGCATGCTCTCGGGTCAGTTCGTCGAGCAGCTCGCTTTCCAGCAGACGACCATCGAGCAAACCACTGTAAAAACCGGCCAGACTGCGCGCATTGCCGTGACCGTTGGCCGCCGGCTGTTGCATGCGCCGCCATTGCGGCTTGTTGGTGCTGGTCATGATCGACGGCGGGTTGCTGAAGGCGCGCGTGCTCATGGCCGCCGGCTCGCTCATCATCACTTTGAGCAGGCGTTGGGCGGCGGCGTCGCCCAGGTTGCCCTTGCCGCGGGAGATATGCGCCACCCGGTCGAATTCTTCATCGGCCAGGCCGACATGAAAATCCAGGCCCAGGGGTTTGGCAACGCGCGCGGCTATCGACTCACCCGGGCCGCGACCCTCGATGCGCCGCAGCAATTCGCCTACCAGCCAGCCGTAGGTGATGGGCGCATAACCATGACCCTCGCCGAGTGGCCACCAGGGTTGTTCGGCCGCCAGTGCCGTGGTCATCGTCTGCCAGTCGTACAAGGCCTCAGCCGGCAGCAGCTGGTGCAGCGCCGGCAGCCCGGCCTGATGGCAGAGCAAATGCCGCAGGGTGATTTTTTCCTTGCCGACGGCGGCGAACTCCGGCCAGTAGCGGGCCACGGGTGCATCCAGCTCGAGCTTGCCCTCGCCGACCAGCTGCAAGGCCGTCACGGCGGTAAAGGTCTTGGTGCAGGAAAACAGGTTGAGGATGGTGTCGCTGTGCCAGGCCTGCTGGCCGTCCTTGTCGGCCACCCCGGCCCAGATGTCCAGCACGGTTTCGCCGCCGACTTGCACGCAGAGCGCCGCACCACGCTCCTGCGGGTCTTCGAACAAGGCGGCAAAGGCGTCCTTGAGCGCCTCAAACTTGAGGTCGAAATAGCCCTGAATCTGCACAGGCAGCTCCTTGGTCGGGGGAATGGATGATCGGCCGCGCATTGTTCCAGCCCGCGCCGCACTTGGGAACCCGCGCGGCCGGCTGGCAGGTCGTTGAAAAAGGCTATGCACCTGTTAACTGTTGAGCCTGATCGCAACCTCGTGGGAGAGGCTTTAGCCGCGAAACATTGTCAGTGTTTCGAAGATTTCCGCGGATGAAACGCAACGCCGCCCGGCCCCTCCCACAAAAAACGTTATTTCTCATGCAACAGATAATGGGTACATAGCCTTGAAAAATGTAGCGAGCGACGGTTAGCCGATTTCCCGGCGAAAAGGCGGCAGTGCATTGAGGATCGCCTTGCCATAACGCTGGGTCACCACGCGCCGGTCGAGCAAGGTGATGGTGCCGCGATCCTCTTCGGTGCGCAGCAACCGACCGCAGGCTTGGACCAGGCGCAGCGAGGCATCGGGCACGGCGATTTCCATGAAGGGGTTGCCGCCGCGCGCCTCGATCCACTCGGCGAGCGCCGCCTCCACCGGGTCGTCCGGCACGGCGAAAGGGATCTTGGCGATCACCACATGCTCGCAATAGGCGCCAGGCAGGTCGACGCCTTCGGCGAAGCTGGCCAGGCCGAACAGCACGCTGTCCTCGCCGCTGTCGACCCGCGCCTTGTGCTTGTTGAGGGTTTCCTGCTTGGACAGGTTGCCCTGGATAAACACCCGCTTGCGCCAATCGCGCTCCAGGCCCTCGAACACGTCCTGCATCTGTTTGCGCGAGGAGAATAGCACCAGGGTGCCGCGCGAACCGGCCACCAACGCCGGCAGATCGCGAATGATCGCCGCGGTGTGCGCCACCGCATCGCGCGGATCGGCATTCAGGTTCGGCACCCGCAAGACGCCGGCATCGGCATGATGGAAGGGGCTCGGCACCACGGAGGTCACCGCCACCTTGGGCAGGCCGGCGCGCATCCGGTAGCGGTCGAAGGTGCCCAGCGCGGTCAGCGTCGCCGAGGTCACCAGGGCGCCATAGGCCACGTTCCACAGGCTGCGGCGCAGGGTTTCGGCGGCGAGGATCGGGCTGGCGTTGACCTCGATGTCGAACAACGCGCCGCTGTCGGCCAGGGTCAGCCAGCGCGCCATCGGCGGGCTGTCTTCGGGGTCGTCGGCGGTGAAGGCCAGCCACAGCTCCCAACTGCCATGGGCCCGCGCCAGCAGGCTGCCGAACAGCGGGTACCACTCCTCGGCCTGATGACTGGCAATGCCGATGGTGGCCTCGCCATCCATGGCTTCCTTGAGTTTCTCGGTCACCCCGGTGAACAGGTCGGACAGCTTGGAAAAACCTTTCTTCAACTCCGTACCCAGCTCACGCAGGTGCTCGGGCACCTGGCCGCCAACGAAACGATGACGCGGTCGTTCGCGGCCCTGCATGTCTTCGCCGGGCTTGAATTCGGCCACCTGTTCGCAGGCGCTGAACATGAACTGCTGCTGGGTCTTGATCTCCCGCGCCAGCTCCGGGACCTGCTCGATCAAGCGCCCCAGGTCGCCTGGCAGAGGATGCTGGGCCAGCAGCTTGCTGAGGTTCTTGGCGGTCTGTTCCAACCAATCGGCGGTCGAACGCAAACGAGTGAAATGGGCGAAGTGGCCGATCGCCTTGTCCGGCAGATGATGGCCTTCGTCGAACACATAGAGGGTTTCCCGCGGGTCGGGCAGCACCGCACCACCGCCCAGGGCCAGATCGGCCAGGACCATGTCATGGTTGGTGACGATCACATCGACCTTGCCCATGCCTTCGCGCGCCTTGTAGAAGGCGCACTGCTGGAAGTTCGGGCAATGCCGGCTGGTGCACTGGCTGTGATCGGTGGTCAGTTGCGACCAGCGCGTGTCCTCCAGCTCCTCGGGCCAGCTGTCGCGATCGCCGTCCCATTTGTTGCCGGCGAGCTTCTCCATCATGGCGACGAACAGCTTCTGACTCTGCTCGTCGACGTCGATCCTGAAGCCTTCTTCCTCGAACAGCTGGGCGGTGGCGCTTTGCGCCTGGCCTTCCTGCAACAGCATGTCGAGTTTGGACAGGCACAGGTAGCGGCCACGGCCCTTGGCCAGGGCGAAGCTGAAGCTCAAGCCGCTGTTGCGCATCAGATCGGGCAGATCCTTGTGCACGATCTGCTCCTGCAGGGCCACGGTCGCGGTGGCGATCACCAGACGCTTGCCGGCGGCCTTGGCCACGGGAATCGCCGCCAGGCAGTAGGCCACCGTCTTGCCGGTGCCGGTACCGGCCTCGACCGCCACCACGGCGGGTTCACCGTCACGCCGTCCTTCGCCGTCGACCTCGATCGCCCCCAGCACCCTGGCGATGTCGGCGATCATCAGCCGCTGACCATAGCGCGGCTTGAGCGACTTGGCTTCGAGAAAACGCGTGTAGGCGCCCTGGATCTGGGACTTGAGTTCAGTACTGAGCATGGGATCTGGACGTGGGGTCTGGGCGCGAAAAGGCTGGATAAATTTTCAGTGTCTGGCAGCGGCGGCTATCATAGCGCGCTAATCGATAATGCGCAGAACCCGGACTGGAGTTTTACATGACACCTTACGCTGTGACCTACGCCCTGCATCTGCTCGCCGCACTCGTTTGGGTCGGCGGCATGTTCTTCGCCTGGATGATCCTGCGTCCCGCCGCGGTTAGCGCACTGGAGGCGCCGGCCCGTTTGAAGCTGTGGCTCGAGGTCTTTCAGCGCTTCTTCTACTGGGTCTGGGCAGCAGTGATAGTGCTGCCGATTACCGGCGTGGGCCTGCTCAACCTGCGCTTTTCCGGTTTCGAGACCGCGCCGCGCTACGTCCACATCATGATCGGCCTGTATATCGCCATGCTCGCGCTGTTTCTCCGGGTGCAGGCGCTGCAACTGCCCGAACTGCGCCGCGCGGTGGCGGCCGAAGACTGGCCGAGCGGCGGCGCCGTGCTCGGGCGCATTCGCCGCCTGGTGGGGATCAACCTGATTCTGGGTCTGGTCCTGATCAGTATCGCGGCCGCCCGCCCAGGCTTCTGAGGATGAACCAGGAGCGCATGGCGCTCCCGACCTTGAAGCCGCAGATTTAAAAGCGCACCACCCGCAACACCGCGTTTGTCGCCGGCAAGCGCAGCAAGACATGCGACTGCACCTCGATCAGGCTCTGCGCCAGGGCCAGCGGACTGCAGAGTGCCGCCAGCAGCATCAGGCTACGCATGCTCGACCTCCACCTGCACAGGCACCGTGCTCAGCGCGTGCACCGGCGCCAAGGACAAAGCCTGCAAGTGAAAAATGCCGAACAGTAGAATCTGTACGCGTTCGAACCCCGGCCGAGTACGCCCGAGCACGCGCTCATTGAATAGCCACAACTCCAGTCCATGGATCAGTACAAGCAAAGCGCCCGCCAGATTCAGCAGCAGTGCGAAAGGTTGCGCGAACGGATCGAGCAGATTGGCCAAGACCACGCCCCAAAATAACGCAGTCAACACTTTCCCCAGCCCCAACAAGATATTCATGTCCGCCCCTGGCAGTTTTTTGTTCCGCCGCACCTTAACTGCTTTGCGTCGGGCTAGCAAAAAACGGCCCTATGCCTCCCGCCAGCCAGACACATGACCGATCAATGACCGGTCCGCATCGGCTGACGTCGGCTAGGGCAACGCGCTAGGGCAACGCTTCGACCGCTGCCTCGACCCTTCGGTTGATCGCACGTCCGGACTCACTATCGTTGTCGGCAACCGGGCGTGATTCGCCGTAACCTACAGCCGATACCCGGCTGGTTTCGACACCATGCTGCTCGACCAGTACATCGCGCACGGCATTGGCACGCCGCTCGGACAAGCCTTGGTTATAGGCATCGGAGCCAATGGCATCGGTGTGTCCCTCGACAATGGTGGTGGTCTGCGGATACTGCTGCATGAAGTCGGCGAGACTCTTGATATCGGCGTGACTGCCTTCCTTGACGACCGATTTGTCGAAGTCGAACTTGACGTCCAGCTCGACCCGAACCGGCACGGCGGGCTCATCTGGCGCATCAGGCTCCATCGCTTGCGCTGGGCTCGCATACTCCGGGAAGGGGCAGCCATTGTGACGCACCGGCGTATTGGGCGGTGTATCGGGGCAGCGGTCGCGACGATCGAACACGCCGTCACCGTCTTTGTCACCATCCTGGGCATAGCAAATAATGCCGCCTATGACCGCTCCGGCCACGGCACCACCGGCTGCCCAAGCCGAACTTTCGATTGCGCCCAGGCCACCACCGGCCAGGCCACCAATCGCACTGCACAAGGGCCAGTTCCCTTGGTTGAGTACCGCGTCTCCCGTACTGGAAGTCGTGACGCAACCAGAAAGAACACTGCTGGCCAAGAGAAGGGGCAAAGCAACTCTGAAGAGTCTGGTTCTCATGGCGGATCTCCTGTGTCACTGGCGAGTTGCCAGTAACACAGAAGTTAAGCCGCCCCCTCTGGATAGTACAAGTGCGCCCGCTGAGGGCGCGTGGCGGAAATTAAGGCCGCGCCTCGACTTCAGCCTCGACTCGACGGTTGATTGCCCGGCCTTCCGCGGTCGAGTTGTCGGCAACCGGGCGGGTTTCGCCATAACCTACGGAGTTGACGCGCTCACCAGCCAGACCGTACTGATTGACCAGTACATCGCGAACGGCGTTGGCACGACGCTCGGACAAGCCCTGGTTGTAAGCATCGGTACCGACGGAGTCGGTATGCCCTTCAACCACGGTGGCGGTTTGCGGGTATTGCGCCATGAAATCTGCAAGGTTCTTGATGTCGGCAAAACTGTCTTCCTTGACTACCGACTTGTCGAAATCGAACTTCACATCCAGCTCGACACGCACGGCTTCTGCGACCGGTTCAGGCATGACCGGTTCCTCGACCATCACCTCCTCGACCATCGCCACTTCTTCTACCGCTCCGGCGCCATGCACCCAGCAATAGGCTGCTGCCATACCGGCACCGACCAGTGCACCACCACCCGCCCAGGTAGAGCTCTCAATCGCGCCCAGTGCTGCGCCGCCCACACCACCGACAGCCGCACACATCGGCCAATCGGTTTTCTGTAAGCCGGCGCACCCCGTCAAGAAACTGGTCGTCAGAATCAGGGGTACAGCTTTCCATACAATATTCATATGCATATCTCCAGTGAGAATCGGACATAAACCGACACTTATGGATTAAAGACCTGTCCTTTAGAATCCGCCAGACAGGATTTACCTACTTGTTAAGACTCATCGGCTCTAGGCCTTCACGCAGCCGCGCGTTAGTCTTTTCGCAACCGATCGAGGATTATCGATGACCGAGAGCATTTCTTCCCGCACGCCACAGCAAGCGCTGGCCGCTCTGCTGGAGCGTTACGCGCCCAACCGCCTGTTATTGATAGGCGCCAGCGAGTTGCCGGCGCTGGCCGCTTTTCAAGCCGCGCATGCCGATTGCCAGGTCGCACACGCCGCCGCAGGCGCCTTGCCGGCCGAGCTGGCCGCACAACGATTCGACCTGGCGCTGGTGGTCGACTGCCTCGAACACCTGCCCAAGCGCACGGGACTGGAGCTGCTCGGCGGCATCCGCAACCTCAACGCCAGCCGTCTGGCAGTGCTGGTCGACCTGCAGGCCTGCGCCTGGCAGGACACCGATTTCTTTGCCCTGGCCCTGCAAACCAGCGAGCGCTTTCAGCGCGGCGAACAGACCCTGAGCCTGTTCACCTACGACCTGCTTGACTACAAACAGGTCCCCGACTGGCTGAATGCCAAGTTCTGGGCCAACCCGGAAAACTTTGGCAAATACTGGTGGTGAAGCACATGACGACAGTTAGCGCCGCCACGCCAAGCTGCCCTTGCGGCAGTGGCGACTCACTCAGCGCGTGCTGCGGCCGCTACCATGCCGGGCTGCCGGCGCCGAGCGCCGAAACGCTGATGCGTTCACGCTACAGCGCCTATGCGCTGGGACTGGTCGATTACCTGCTGGCGACCACCCTGGAGGCGCAACAGCCTGGACTGGATCGCGCCGCCATCAGCGCGTGGAGCTTGCACAGCACCTGGCTTGGCCTGGACGTCGAAAGCTGCGAAGTGCTGGGCGGTCAGCCGGAACATGCGTTCGTGACCTTTACCGCGCGCTGGCACGATGGCAGCGGCGAACATGCCCATCGCGAACGCTCCGCCTTCGTCCAGCACCGGGGGCATTGGTACTTTATCGACCCCACGATCGCGTTGCAGGCCGGGCGCAATGACCCCTGCCCTTGCGGCAGCGGACAGAAATTCAAGAAATGCTGCTCGGGCTTCGTCTGAAACGCCATGCACCGGACCGGGTGCAAACCCGACCTCAGCCTATTCCTGTAATTTCAGATGGGAAATATCCGGCGGCGGCGCAGCAGGTGCAGCCTTGATCTCGCCCATATCGCTGCCGGCAGGCGCCAGGCTGAATTGCGACAGATCGAGAGGCGGCGCTTGCGGCTCGGGCTTGCCGTCCTGCAAGTCCTCACCCAGTGGGGCGATGGCAAAGTCCGGCGCATCGACGTCCGCAAACGCCGCCATATATTCATCGCGCGGCAGCACCTGCAGGCGTTTGCCGGCCGGCGCCGGCGAGGTTACCACAGACACAGCTTCGGGCTCTGCAACGGCAGGCGGCGGCGCCAGCTCGATTTCCTCGATGTCCTCTGCCATGACCCGCACTTCGACCAGAGCGCCGGCACGCAGCAAGGTGCTGCGATATTTTTCCGCGCCGGCCGCATCCAGGTTGTTCTTGATCACGATGCGCCGCCCGGAAAACAGCAAGGCAATACGCGGAGCATCGGCCTGGAACAACTTGGCCAGATTGGCCTTGACCGACTCCAGCTGCGCCCCCGGCACTAGCTGGCCGGCAAAGGCGATCTCGTAACGAACCATAGTCACACTCCTGTCTTCATCGGCGCCCAGTATGGCGCAGGTTTTTCCCCTCGGATGCGCTGAAAATATCGAGCGCCGTCACGAAACCGACACCTGGCGTTCGCGGCAAGGTGTTTTCACAACCTTCACAACACGTTGCAGCCGGGCACGCGCTTGATACACTGACGCGTCCTTTGGAGTATGAAATGTTTTCCCAGGCGCTAACTATAAGAATTCTCAGCCTAGTGATGTTTTTCGGCCTGCTTGGCGGCCTCGGCGGTTGCTCCTCCTGGATGACCGGGGAGCTCAAGGATCCGGATGTCCGCCTGGTCAAGGTCGAAGTCATCAAGGCCAAGCTGCTGGAGCAGCAGTTCGTCCTGCGCTTTCGCATCGACAACCCCAACAGCATGAGCTTGCCGGTGCGCGGCCTGGATTACCGGGTGCACCTCAACGAGGTGAAACTGGCAGAAGGCCAATCCTCCACCTGGTTCACGGTTCCGGCCAATGGCCACCATGTATTCGATATCCCGGTGCGCACCAACCTCTGGCGGCACCTGCGGCAAATCGTCAAATTGCTTGAACGACCTGAAGCGCCGATTCGCTATCGCCTCGAAGGCCAGGTAAAAACCGGTTTGTTGTTCGGCCGCAACGTGCATATGTCGCGTAATGGCGAGATAATCCCCGGCGATTTCATTCCCGAGTAAGCACCCATGAACCAAGAACCCCACGTACACGGCCCCGACTGCAACCACGCCGAGCACGATCACCAGCATGATCACGACCACGGTCACGTACATGGCCCGGACTGCAACCATACTCACCAGGAGCCTGTGCGCAACGCCCTCAAAGACGTCGGTCGCAACGACCCCTGCCCATGCGGCAGCCAGAAAAAATTCAAGAAATGCCACGGTGCCTGATCTGTCCATGAGCACCTTGAATCTGCTCCTTCTGTTGGCCGGCGCCCTGGTGGTGACGGCCCTTGCCCTGTACGCCTTGCTCCTGTGGCGCCGGGTCTGGGCGCAACGGCGCAACCTGGCGCAGGCTGAAAGCCAGCGCCGTGAGCGTCTGGCTGGCGACCTGCAGATACTCGCCGGCAGCCTGCTCGACGGCCAACTGCCATTGATCGAGGGCGCCATACGGATCAAGGTGCTGCTGGACAACTACAACACCGCGCTGAGCCAGAACACCCGCTGCCAGGTGTTCCACCTGTTGTTCGACGCCACCGCCCAGGTGCCGACCCATGCAAACTGGAAGGCACTGGACCAGACCGAGCGACGCCAGCACGAAAAGCACTTCAACGAACTGGAACTGCAGCACAAGGCCGCCGTTCGCACAGCCGCACGCTGGCTGCTCGACGAAGGCCTGAAGCAACCCAGCCACTGACCCTGGCGGCAGGCTGGGCAGCACTTTCATCCACCGCTCTTTCCAGCCCCGCGTTCTGCAAGGAGCTCGCTGCATGCTACCGCGCGCATTCCGTCCCCTGGCCCTGTTGGGCCTCGCCGCTACTCTGGTTGCCGGCCTGGCCACAAGCGGCTGCCAGTCGTTTCTCGACAGCCGTTACCGCGACAGCCTGCACCCGGACCAGGGCAGCGTGCGTGTCCAGGGCCTGGCGCAAAGCGTTGTGGTTCGGCGCAATGCCCTGGGCATGCCGCTGATCGAAACCAACACCTTCCACGACGCGCTGTTCGCCTTGGGCTATGTGCATGCCAGCGACCGCCTCAGCCAGATGGTCGGCCTGCGCCTGATGGCCGAAGGCCGATTGGCGGAGATGGCCGGCCCCGGCGTCCTGGAAATCGATCGCCTGATGCGCGCGGTCAACCTGAAGAAAAGTGCCGAAGTGCTCCATGCCAACGCCTCGCCGCGACTGAAGAAGTTCTTCGAGGTGTACGCCCGCGGCGTCAATGCCTACCTGTTCCGCTATCGCGACAAGCTGCCGATGGACCTGGCCCAATCCGGCTATCGTCCGCCCTACTGGAAAGCCGAAGACTCGGTGCTGGTGTTCTGCCTGCTGAACTTCGGTCTGTCGGTCAATCTGCAGGAAGAAATCGCCGCCCTGGTGCTGGCGCAGAAAGTCGGCAGCGAACACCTCACCTGGCTGCTGCCCACCTACCCGGACGAACCGCTGCCGTTCGAGGAGGCCGAAAAACTCAAGGGTCTGACCCTCAGCGGACAAATTCCCGGCCTGGCTGCCGTCAACAATGCGGCCAGCCAACTCGCCAGCACCCACATGTTAGGCGTCGCCGCCTCCAACAACTGGGCCATCGCCCCACAGCACAGCCGCAGCGGCAAGAGCCTGCTGGCCAACGACACCCACCTGCCGCTGTCGATGCCCTCGGCCTGGAACTTCGTGCAGATCCGCTCGCCGAAATTCCAGGCCGCCGGCGTGTCGATTGCCGGCGTACCCGCCATCGTCGCCGGGTTCAACGGCAAGCTCGGCTGGGGCATGACCATGGTCATGGGCGACAATCAGGACCTGTTCCTGGAGAAAATCCGACGTCAAGGCACCCGCCTCTATTACCAGGCCGACGGCAAATGGCTGCCCACCCGCGAGCGCCAGGAAACCTTCTTCATCAAGGGTGAGCGACCAATCCGCGAAACCATCTACGAGACCCGCCACGGCCCGCTGCTCAATTCGGTGCTGGGCGAGCGCAAACACCCCTTGCAGCCCCTGCAACTGGCCAGCGGCTACGGCCTGGCTCTGCAAACCACGCAATTCGAGGCGGACCAGTCCCTCGATGCGCTGTTCGATCTGTCCCGTGCGCAATCGGTGGAGCAAGCCTTCGAGGCCACCCGCGAAGTGCGGGCCATACCCTTGAATATCGTCTTCGCCGACGCCCGGCACATCGGCTGGCAAGTCACCGGGCGCTTTCCCAATCGCCGCGAAGGCCTTGGCCTGCTGCCTTCGCCTGGCTGGGATAGCCGTTACGACTGGGATGGTTTCGCCGAGCCGATGCTCCATCCCTACGACCAGGATCCGCAGCAAGGCTGGCTGGGCACCGCCAACCAGCGCACCGTACCGCGCGGCTACGGCATGCAGCTGTCCAACTCCTGGTACTACCCGGAGCGCTACGAGCGCCTGGCGCAACTGGCTGGCAGCGGCAAGCACGACACCCGCAGCATGATCGCCATGCAGTACGACCAGACCACGCCCTTCGTCGGCAAGCTGCAAGGCATGTTCGCAGCACCCGGCATGGCTGAGCCACTGCAAAAAGCCATCGACGCCCTGCCCGCGCAGGAGCGCAGCAAAGCACGCGAAGCCCACAGCCGGCTGATGGCCTTCGACGGCAACCTCGCCGCCACCTCGGCGGATGCCGCACTCTATGGCGCCTTCCTGCATGAAAGCGCACGGCAGATCTTCCTCGACGAACTGGGCCCCGATACCAGCCCGGCCTGGCTGGCCCTGGTGGAAACCGCCAACACCTCCTATTCGGCCCAGGCCGACCACCTGCTGGGCCGCGACGACAGCCCGTTCTGGAACGATATCGGCAGCGCCCAGCAAGAAGACAAGCCGGCCATTCTCGCCCGCAGCCTGGCCGCCGCCGTGACCTTCGCCGAAAGCAAACTCGGCAGTGAACGCAGCGCCTGGCAGTGGGGCAAGCTGCACAGCTACGAGTGGATCAGCGAGCCCAGCAAACTGGCGCCCTACATGAGCGCCAGCCAGCGCAGCGGGATCAACGCGCTAAAGGGTTATCTCGATCGCGGCCCCTACCCGGCCGGCGGCGACCACAGCACCCTCAATGCATCGGCCTACCACTGGGGACAGGACTTCGACACCTGGCTGATTCCGGCCATGCGCATCGTCGTCGACTTCGGCCGCGAAGAGCCGCTGATCGGCCTGAACAGCTCCGGCCAGTCCGGCAACCCGGCGAGTGCGCATTACGCCGACGGCATCGAGGCCTGGCGCAAGGGCCAGTACATGAGCTTTCCGTTTCAGCCGCAGAACCTCGACAAGGTCTATGGCACTAAGCGACTGATCCTGACACCCGGAAGATAATTACCGCTGGTCGGCGACTGCTGAACCAATTTGCCCGGCCTCACTCTGAATTAGCGGACTTACTCCATAGATCATCATTTTCGGGCGCCCTTTGGGTGCCCTTTTTTTGTGCCTGATTTAGCCGTGCGATCGCCCCTAGCCTGCCGGGCAGCCGAGCATGGTCAGTCGCGAGTAATCCCGGTGATGGTGATGCCGTAACGCTCGGCCAGACGCACGGCCGGGGTCTGGATTTCATTGGGAAGGTCTGTTGGCTCGTCGCGCTCGTAGACCTTCTCGGCCATTTTGAGCAGCTGCAATACGGCCTGTTCCATGCTCGGCTTGCTGCTGGACTGCAGCTCGAACACCTCGGTGCGCTCATCTTTGCTGTATGTGATCTTCCACGTTGTCATGACGGATTCCTCCAGCACTAAAATATTCGATCGTCCGCACACTGACGGACACGGCCCTAGGCCTACCCTACCAAAGCAATTCGCTCATCGCAGGCCATACCTTCCCGGACAGCCTTTCCAGATGTTTCAGCGCACTAACTCGCCAAACTGCAATGCTGTTCATTTAAGCCAAGCGAGCAGGTTTTTGTAGCCCGGATGGAATCCGGGGCAATCCGGCACCGACCAACCGTACCGCGGCTGAAGCCACGGGACGGCTTCCATCCTTGATGTGAACGGCACTGCACCAGCGTTCTGCGGAACCCATGGGGCCTGTTGTTCACTTGAATTTCAGCCCCCCACGCGCGACTTTGCCGATTAACTCGAGGCCATAGTTAGCTTATGATCCTGCAGTGCCTGCGCCAAGCCATCCCGACTGGCGACCATGCCACAACCAGCAGGCCGTCGCTTGCCGACCACCATCAACTGCGTACCGACTTGCCCTAAGGAACCACCATGAGCAGCCGCCAAGCCGAGATCGCCACCGCCCTGAACGTGGTCCCTCCCTTCGCCGACGAAGCCGTCCTGCTGGCAGAGATCGAGCGACGCAAAACCTTTATCAAGGATTGCCTGCGAAACGCGGGGCTTAAAGTGCTGGTGCTGGGCATCAGCGGCGGGGTCGACTCGCTGACCGCCGGGCGTCTCGCGCAACTGAGCGTGGAAGAACTGCGCAACGAGACCAACGACACCGAGTATCGCTTCATTGCCGTGCGCCTGCCGCACGGCACCCAGCACGACGAGCACGACGCCCAGGCGTCGCTGCAATTTATCCGCGCGGACGAAGAAGACACGGTCAACATCGCCGACAGCGTGTACGGCCTCGGCGAGCAGGTCACTCACCTGCAGAAACTCACGCCGGCACGCCGCGACTTCGTCGTCGGCAACATCAAGGCGCGCGTGCGCATGGTCGCCCAGTTCGCCATCGCCAACGCCAATAATGGCCTGGTCATCGGCACCGACCATGCGGCCGAGGCAGTGATGGGCTTTTTCACCAAGTTCGGCGATGGCGCTTGCGACCTGGCCCCGCTCAGCGGCCTGGTCAAAGGCCAGGTGCGCGCCATCGCCAAGCAGCTTGGCGCACCGCAGAACCTGGTGTTCAAGGTGCCTACCGCCGACCTGGAAGAACTGCGTCCCGGCAAGCCGGACGAAGAAGCACATGGCGTCAGCTACGCCGAGATCGACGCCTTTTTGCATGGCCAGCCGGTGCGCGACGAGGCGTACGCCATCATCACCCGCACCTACGACAACAGCCGGCATAAGCGCGAACTGCCACTGGCACCCTGACCGCGAAATTACAGGCAAGAAAAAGCCGGTTTCCACTCAATGCGGAAACCGGCTTTTTTGATCCGGCAAATCGATCAGGCTTTCGGCAAGGTCACGCCCAGTTGCCCCTGGTATTTACCGCCGCGATCCTTGTAGGACACCTCGCATTCCTCGTCGGACTCGAGAAAGAGCATCTGCGCCACGCCTTCGTTGGCATAGATCTTCGCCGGCAAAGTCGTGGTGTTGGAGAACTCCAGCGTCACATGGCCTTCCCACTCGGGTTCCAGCGGAGTGACGTTGACGATGATGCCGCAGCGCGCGTAGGTGCTCTTGCCCAGGCAGATGGTCAGCACATTGCGCGGGATCCGGAAGTATTCGACGGTACGGGCCAGCGCGAAGGAGTTTGGCGGAATGATGCACACGTCGCTCTTGACGTCGACGAAGCTCTTTTCATCGAAGTTCTTCGGGTCGACGGTGGCCGAATTGATGTTGGTGAATACCTTGAACTCATCGGCACAGCGCACATCGTAGCCATAGCTGGAAACACCGTAGGAGATCAGCGGCTGACTGCCTTCTACGCGCACCTGGCGCTCGACGAAAGGCTCGATCATGCCGTGCTCTTGAGCCATGCGGCGAATCCATTTATCCGATTTGATGCTCATGGCGGGTGTCCTGAATAAGCGGGTGATGAAAAAGTGAGCGCATCTTACCGGGGCCAGCGACAGGGTTCAAAGGCTGTCGACCAACGTCAGCCCACCCGCCTGGTTTTACTGCATTCATCGCTAAATAACAGAAAGGCCTACAGAGCGTTCGCGCTTAGCGTTAAAAGCGCGTACAGTAGCGCCACTGTGCTGCATGTGTCACCGCGAATCGCTACTTGATGCCTAGATTTCGATCCAAACATCGTCCGACTCCTAGTACTCGTTGCACTCAGTCCCGGCCTGGGCTTTTCCAGGGCTGTTATTAAAAATTGTTAGGAGACATAACATGTCGAATCGTCAGAATGGTACCGTCAAGTGGTTTAACGATGAGAAAGGCTACGGCTTTATCACTCCGCAATCCGGTGACGACCTGTTCGTACACTTCAAAGCTATCCAGAGCGATGGCTTCAAGAGCCTGAAAGAAGGCCAAGCAGTGACTTTCGTGGCCACCCGTGGTCAGAAAGGCATGCAAGCTGAGGAAGTTCAGGTTGTATAACCTGATCTAACCTCGCTTGAGAAAAAGCCCCGCCTTGTGCGGGGCTTTTTTGTGGGCGCGAATTGGCGCGAATCGTCGACACTCGCCGCAGGCAGTGCACCAGGATTGATCGGCGCGGCACAAAGCTGGCGGGTTGTCGCTTCGCTCCGAACCCGCCGGATTGGTGTCGCACCGATTTGTACAGGCTACGTCAGCAGCGGGCGTCTGGAGGCGGTCGCAGTAGGCGGGAGTTTTTTCACGGCTATGTACCCGTTATCTGTTGCATGAGAGATAACGTTTTTGTGGGAGCGGCCGGGCGGCGTTCCGTTTCATCCGCGAAAATATTCGAAACACTGGCAATGTTTCGCGGCTAAAGCCCCTCCCACGAGATTGTGCTCTGGTTCAACAGATAACGGGTACATAACCTTTTTCACACCCTCTCAGTCCTCGCTGACCACGATGCTCGGCATGGCCTGCGCCTGCAGCTCACCCCGGGCGATACGCGCGCCGACATTGCGGGCGATTTCCTGGTAGATCATGGCGATCTGGCTTTGCGGGTCGGCGATGGTGGTCGGCTTGCCGCCATCGGACTGCATGCGAATGGCCATCGACAGGGGCAAGGACGCCAGCAGGTCGACATCGAACTGCGCCGCCAGCTTCTCGCCTCCGCCTTCACCGAACAGGTGCTCGGCATGCCCGCAGTTCGAGCAAATGTGCACCGCCATGTTTTCCACCACGCCGAGCACCGGGATATTCACCTTGCGGAACATCTCCACGCCCTTCTTGGCATCCAGCAACGCCAGATCCTGTGGCGTAGTGACGATCACCGCACCGGCCACCGGCACCTTCTGCGCCAGAGTCAGCTGGATGTCGCCAGTGCCTGGCGGCATGTCGACCACCAGATAATCCAGATCATCCCAGGCGGTTTGGGTGATTAGCTGGATCAACGCGCCAGAGACCATTGGCCCGCGCCATACCACCGGGGTGTTTTCGTCGGTCAGAAAAGCCATCGACATGACCTCGACACCATGGGCCTTGAGCGGCACGAACCATTTCTGATCCCTGATTTCAGGCCGCGTGCCCTCGGCGATACCGAACATGATGCCCTGGCTCGGACCATAGATATCCGCATCGAGAATGCCGACCTTGGCGCCCTCACGCATCAGTGCCAGGGCCAGGTTGGCGGCGGTGGTGGACTTGCCCACCCCGCCCTTGCCCGAGGCCACCGCAATCACGTTCTTCACATTGGCCAGGGCCGGCACCTGGGTTTGCGCCTTGTGCGCCTCGATCACGCAATCGACCTGCACCTGCGCACTGTCGACGCCATCGAGGTTTTCCAGGGCCATTTGCAGCATCTGCGCCCAGCCACTCTTGAACAGGCCGGCGGCGTAGCCCAGTTGCAGGCGTACGCGGACCTTGCCGCCCTGGATGTCCACCTCACGCAGGCAACCCGCACTGACCGGGTCCTGATTCAAATGGGGGTCGATGTATTGGGA
The DNA here is from genome assembly GCA_030699825.1 of Pseudomonas sp. Lineage (GTDB taxonomy): Bacteria > Pseudomonadota > Gammaproteobacteria > Pseudomonadales > Pseudomonadaceae > Aquipseudomonas. Next base: position 70,849 of record JAUYKV010000062.1, read on the forward strand.
CAATGCGGCTTCGACCGCCGCGCGGGTAACAACACTCATGGTGGGCTCCGAAAGACTGAGTAAATCAGGCGGACATATTACCCCAGGGCAGCACCTGTAGGCGCGAGCCTACTGCCGATCGATCGGCCGACATGCATCCCGAGGTGCAATCGACGGCAGGGTTTGCCTGCGCGAGGATGAAAAAAAGTCGCTGCACCTATATAGTTGCCGGCTTCCCTGAGTTACCAGTGCAGCCGATTCCCATGAGCGAAGCCCGCAAGATTCTCGTTACCAGCGCCCTGCCCTATGCCAACGGTTCGATCCACCTTGGCCATATGCTCGAGTACATCCAGACCGACATGTGGGTGCGCTTCCAGAAACTGCGCGGCAACCAGGCCATCTACGTCTGCGCCGACGACGCCCATGGTTCGGCGATCATGCTGCGCGCCGAGAAGGAAGGCATCACCCCGGAACAGCTGATCGCCAACGTCAAGGCCGAGCACACGGCCGACTTCGGCGATTTCCTGGTGAACTTCGACAACTACCACTCAACCCATTCCGAGGAAAACCGCGAGCTGTCGGCGGCCATCTACCTGAAGCTGCGCGACGCCGGGCATATCGCCACCCGCTCGGTGACCCAGTACTTCGACCCGGAAAAGGGCATGTTCCTCGCCGACCGCTTCATCAAGGGCACCTGCCCGAAATGCGCGGCCGAAGACCAGTACGGCGACAATTGCGAGAAATGTGGCGCCACCTACGAGCCCACCGAGCTGAAGAACCCGCGCTCGGCCATCTCCGGCGCCGTGCCCGAACTGCGCGACTCCAAGCACTTCTTCTTCAAGCTGCCGGACTTCGACGCCATGCTGAAAAGCTGGACCCGTGGCGGCGCCCTGCAGGATGCGGTGGCCAACAAGATCGCCGAATGGCTGGATGCCGGCCTGCAGGAATGGGACATCAGTCGCGATGCGCCCTACTTCGGCTTCGAGATTCCCGACCAGCCGGGCAAATACTTCTACGTCTGGCTGGACGCACCCGTCGGCTACATGGCCAGCTTCAAGAACCTCTGCGCACGCACTCCCGAGCTGGATTTCGATGCCTTCTGGGGCAAGGACTCCAGCGCCGAGCTGTACCACTTCATCGGCAAGGACATCGTCAACTTCCACGCCCTGTTCTGGCCGGCGATGCTCGAAGGCGCCGGTTTCCGCAAGCCAACCGCGGTCGCCGTGCATGGCTACCTGACCGTCAACGGGCAGAAGATGTCCAAGTCGCGCGGCACCTTTATCAAGGCGCGCACTTACCTGGACCACCTCAATCCGGAATACCTGCGCTACTACTACGCGGCCAAGCTAGGTCGCGGCATTGAAGACCTCGACCTCAACCTCGAAGACTTCGTGCAGAAGGTCAACTCCGATCTGGTCGGCAAGGTGGTCAATATCGCCAGCCGCTGCGCCGGCTTTATCCACAAGGGTAATGCCGGTGTGCTGGTCGCCGGCAACGCCGCGCCCGAACTGACCGAGGCCTTCCAGGCCGCCGCGCCGAGCATTGCCGAGGCCTACGAGGCGCGCGACTTTGCCCGCGCCATGCGCGAGATCATGGGCCTGGCCGACCGCGCCAACGCCTGGATCGCCGACAAGGCGCCCTGGGCCTTGGCCAAACAGGACGGTAAGCAGGACGAGGTGCAGGCCATCTGCGCCCTGGGCATCAACCTGTTCCGCCAGTTGCTGATCTTCCTCAAGCCGGTGCTGCCGAAACTGGCCGCCGATGCCGAGGCCTTCCTCAATGTCGCGCCGCTGACCTGGGACGACCACCAGAGCCTGCTGGCGAACCACCAACTGAACCCGTTCAGCGCCCTGCTGACCCGGATCGAACCCGCGAAAATAGACGCCATGATCGAAGCCTCCAAAGAAGACCTCGCCGCCAGCGACACCCCGGCCGTACCTGTCGGCAATGGCGAGCTGGCAAAAGACCCGCTGGCCGCCGAGATCGCCTTCGACGCCTTTGCCGCGGTCGATCTGCGCATCGCCCTGATCGAGAAATGCGAGTTCGTCGAAGGCGCCGACAAGCTGCTGCGCCTGACCCTGGACATCGGCGGTGCCAAGCGCAACGTGTTCTCCGGAATCAAGAGCGCTTACCCCGACCCGAGCCAGCTTGAAGGCCGCCTGACCCTGTACGTGGCCAACCTGGCGGCGCGCAAGATGAAGTTCGGCGTCAGCGAAGGCATGGTCCTGGCTGCCGGCCCGGGCGGCGAGGACATCTACCTGCTCAGCCCGGACAGCGGCGCCAAGCCGGGCCAGCGGGTCAAGTAAGCAACTGCGGCGGATTGGCGCAGCGTGCCCCAATACGCTGCGCCAGCCTTATGCCGGCCCCTGAGGCACAGTGATCCGGCTTGTGTGGCTGGACCGGCTTCCCGATAATAGACACCCTTGAATATATGAGTCGCGCAGCGACGCCATCCTTATGCCCTCCTCCCGCAGGGAGAAGGTGGCGCGCAGCGCCGGATGAGGGAAACGGGCCTTGCCTGTCCACCAACGGAACCCGTAATGACCGAACTCGCCTTGATCATGGTCAGCGCCATCCTGGTCAACAACTTCGTGCTGGTGCAATTCCTCGGCCTGTGCCCGTTCATGGGTGTGTCGAAGAAGATCGAGACGGCCATCGGCCTGTCCCTCGCCACCACCTTCGTCCTGACCCTGGCGGCCATGTGCAGCTACCTGGTCCAGCAGTACGTGCTGAGGCCCCTGGACCTGGAATTTCTGCGCACCATCAGCTTTATCCTGGTGATCGCCGTGGTGGTGCAGTTCACCGAGATGGTGGTGAACAAGACCAGCCCGCTGCTGTATCGCGTGCTCGGCATATTCCTGCCGCTGATCACCACCAACTGCATCGTCCTCGGCGTGGCCCTGCTCAACGCCAACAAGGCCGAATTCTCTTTCATCACGGCCACCGCCAACGGCTTTGCCGCCGGCCTTGGCTTCTCCCTGGTGCTGGTGCTGTTCGCCGCCATGCGCGAGCGCATCGCCATCGCCGACGTACCGAAGACCTTCCAGGGCGCGGCCATCGGCATGGTCACGGCTGGGCTGATGTCGCTGGCGTTCATGGGCTTTACCGGGCTGATCAAGTTATGAGCATGGTCCTGATCGCCGTTCTGGCATTGCTCGCACTGTGCCTGGTATGTGGCGCCATCCTCGGTTTCGCCGCGGTGCGCTTCAGGGTCCAAGGCAACCCGATCGCCGAGCAGATCAATGCCCTGCTGCCACAGACCCAGTGCGGCCAGTGCGGCTACCCCGGCTGCAAGCCCTATGCCGAGGCGATTGCCGGCGGCGACAAGATCAACAAATGCCCGCCGGGTGGCGAAGCAACGATTCAAGCCCTCGCCGATCTGCTGGATGTCGAGGCCGAACCGCTGGACGCGGTGGAAGGCGAAAAGCCGCAGATGGTCGCCTATATCCGCGAAGCCGAGTGCATCGGCTGCACCAAATGCATTCAGGCCTGCCCGGTGGACGCCATTGTCGGCGCGGCCAAGCAGATGCATACGGTGATCGTCTCCGAATGCACCGGCTGCGACCTCTGCGTCGAACCCTGTCCGGTGGACTGCATCGACATGATCCCGCTGGGCAGCAGCGTGCAAAGCTGGAAGTGGAGCAAACCCCTGCCCCCCGGCCAGTTGATCGCCAGCGATCGGGAGCAGGCAGCATGACGGCGATGCAACCCCTGGTTTGGGATATCCCCGGCGGCATTCATCCGCCGGAGCGCAAACAACTCTCCAATCGTACGTCGATCCAGTCCGCGCCGCTGCCCAAGCGCCTGGTATTGCCGTTCAACCAGCACATCGGCGCCGCGGCCGAGCCGCTGGTTGAGCTGGGCCAACGGGTACTCAAGGGGCAACTGATTGCCGCGGCCAATGGTTTCGTCAGCGCGGCGCTGCATGCACCGACCTCCGGCACCGTCAGCTTTATCGGACCGCAGCCTTACCCGCATGTCTCCGGCATGCTCGCCCCGGCCATCGTCATCGACAGCGACGGTCTGGATCAGTGGTGCGAACTGACGCCCTGCCCGGACTACCGCCACCTGGAAAACAGCCGCCTGCTGGAAATGATCCGCCAGGCCGGGATCAGCGGCCTGGGCGGCGCCGGCTTCCCCGCGGCGGTCAAGCTCAACGCCCGGCCAACCCAGAAGATCCACACCCTGGTGATCAACGGCACCGAGTGCGAGCCCTACATCACCGCCGACGACCTGTTGATGCGCGAACGGACCGAACAACTGATCTCCGGCATCGACATCCTCGCCCAGCTGATCCAGCCCGATCAGGTGCTGATCGGCGTCGAAGACAACAAACCCGAAGCCATAGCAGCCCTGCGCGCGGCCTTGAACGAGCGCAGCTATCAACTGCGGGTGTTCCCGACCAAATACCCCTCGGGCGGCGAGAAGCAGCTGATCCAGATCCTCACCGGCGTCGAAGTCCCCAGCGGTGGCCTGCCGGCGGATATCGGCATCCTCTGCCAGAACGTCGGCACTTGCAAAGCCATCCACGACGCGGTGGTCCTCGGCAAACCGCTGATTTCGCGCATCACCACCCTCACCGGCGAAGCCCTGGCCCGACCGATGAACGTCGAGGTGCTGCTCGGCACCCCGGTGGGTGAACTGCTGGAGTTTGCCGGCCTCGACCGCGGCAAGCTCAACCGCCTGATCATGGGCGGACCGATGATGGGCTTTACCCTGCCCGACTTCGACGTGCCGCTGATCAAGACCACCAACTGCCTGCTCGCCGCGACCAGCGCCGAATTGCCGCCACCGCCGCCGGCCATGCCGTGCATCCGCTGCGGCGAGTGCGCCGAGGCCTGCCCGGCCAGCCTGCTGCCGCAGCAGCTGCACTTCTTCGCCATCGGCCAGGAACACGAGCAGCTCAAGGCGCACAACCTGTTCGACTGCATCGAATGCGGCGCCTGCGCCTATGTCTGCCCGTCGAGCATTCCCCTGGTGCAGTACTACCGTGCGGCCAAAGGCGAAATTCGCGACCTGGAACAGAAACAGCTCAAGGCCGAACAGTCCAAGCAGCGCTTCGAGCTGCGCCAGGAGCGCCTGCGCCGCGCCGAAGAGCAGAAAGAAGCCGAGCGCAAGGCCCGCGCCGAGAAGGCCGCGCGCGCCAAGGCCGCCCAGGCCGAAGCGCCAGCCAGCACTGACGGCGCGCAGACTGCCAAACCGGCCGGCCTCAGCGATGAACTGAAGAAACTCAAGATCGAAGCCAGCATGGCCCAGGTCGCACTGAAGAAGGCCGAGAAGCAACTGGCGGCCCACACCACGCCCGAGCTGCAGACCCAGGTCGACCAGCTGCGCAATGCCGCAACAGCCGCACAACAGGCCCTGGATGCCGCCATGGCGGCCAGCCCGCCAGCAGCAGCGCCTGCGGCGGACGACGGCGCATTGAAGAAGGCCAAGATCGACGCCGCCATGCTCCGCGCCCAGCTGCGCAAGCTGGAGAAACTCGAAGCCCCGGACGACGATCAGCAGGCCGAGCTGGCACGCTTGCGCCAGCAGCTCGAAACGGCCGAAAAGGCCCTCATCGACCTGCAAAGCCAAACAGCTCCAACGGCAAAAGCGGCCGACGACAGCGCCCTGAAGAAGGCCAAGATCGATGCCGCCATGCTCCGCGCCCAGTTGCGCAAGCTGGAGAAACTCGAGGCCCCGGACGACGACCAGCAGGCCGAACTGGCCCGCTTGCGCCAGCAGCTCGAAGCCGCCGAAACGGCTCTAACCGCCGCCGAAGCGGCGGCCGGCAAGCCCGCGCCGACACTGCTGCGCACGGATAAGCAGCCGACCGACGACGCCACCCGCAGCCTGAAAACCGAAGTAGCCTTCGCCCGCGCCGACCTGCGCAAGCTGGAACGCGACGAGAGCAGCGCCACCGATACCCTGACCGCAGCCCGGCAACGCCTGGCAGAAGCCGAACAGAAATTACAGGAACACGCCGACTAATCGACACCCTGTAGCCGGCTGCAATCCCGGGCATGCCCGCTGGAGATGTGCATCCGGGCTACGATTCTGAACAGCCGTTAAAACTGCGCACCGCGCAGCCGACGCAAGACACCAACCGGAGCGCCAATGGCCCTGCCCCGTATCACATCGCCCCACGCCAAGGGCCGCAATCGCACCCAGCAGGTGATGCTGCAGGTACTGCTGGCCACCGTGCCCGGCATCCTGGCGCTGACCTGGCTGTTCGGCTTCGGCACCCTGATCAACCTGCTCTGGGCCGGCGCCTGCGTCCTGGGCTTCGAGGCGGCGATCCTGGCCCTGCGCCAGCGCCCCCTGGGCTTCTTCCTCAAGGACTACAGCGCCCTGGTCACCGCAGTGCTGCTGGCCCTGGCCCTGCCGCCCTACTCGCCCTGGTGGCTGACCCTGATCGCCACCGGCTTCGCCATCGTCTTCGGCAAGCAACTGTACGGCGGCCTCGGACAGAACCCGTTCAACCCGGCGATGCTCGGTTATGTGGTGGTGCTGATTTCCTTCCCGGTGGAAATGACCAGTTGGCCAGCGCCGCACAGGGTCGGCCTGCTCGATGGCCTGCAGCACATTTTCGGCCTGGCCGCCCTGCCCGATGGCTGGACCCAGGCCACCGCCCTGGATGCCATCAAGATCAATAAAAGTCTGACCATGGACGAACTCTGGGCACAGAGCCCGGCGTTTGGCCGCTTCGGTGGTAACGCGGTCGAGGCGGTCAATCTGGCCTTTCTCGCCGGTGGCCTCTATCTGCTCTACAAACGCCTGTTCACCTGGCACGCGCCCGCGGGCATGCTCGCCGCCCTGGCGCTCATGAGCCTATTGTTCTGGAACGGCTCGGGTTCGGACTCCAACGGTTCACCGCTATTTCACCTGCTCACTGGCGCGACCATGCTCGGCGCCTTCTTTATCGTCACCGACCCGGTATCCGGCGCCACCAGCAACCTCGGCCGGCTGATTTTCGGCGCCGGGGTCGGTGTGCTGGTCTATGTGATCCGCGCCTGGGGCGGCTACCCGGATGCCGTGGCCTTCGCCGTGCTGCTGATGAACCTGGCCGCGCCGACCATCGATTACTACACCAGGCCGCGCACCTACGGTCATCGCAAGCCGACTCGCGGCTTCAAATTGGGAGAATAGAGAATGCTCCCGGAAATCAGCCGTTCGATGCTGAAAAACAGTCTGGTACTCGGCCTCTTTGCCGTGGTCACGGTCGGCCTGGTGGCGCTGGTGCAGCTCGCCACCGCCAAGCAGATCGCGGCGTCCCAGCACCAGGCGCAAATGCGCACCCTGGAGGAAGTCCTGCCGGTGGACAGCTACGACAATCATCTGCTGGACAACACCATCCAGGTGCACGATCCCCTGCTGCTCGGCAACAAGCTGGCGCAAACCGCCTATATCGGCCTGAAGGACGGCCAGCCCAGCGCAGTGATCCTCCAGGCCACCGCGCCGGACGGGTACAGCGGCGCAATCCGCTTGATGGTCGGCATTCGTGCCGATGGCCGCCTGGCCGGCGTGCGCGTACTCAGCCACCGAGAAACCCCCGGCCTGGGCGACAAGGTCGAACTGAGCAAAAGCAGCTGGGTCCTGGGCTTCGTCGGCAAGTCACTGAGCGATCCCGGTGAAGCCGGCTGGGCAGTGAAGAAGGATCGCGGCGAGTTCGATCAGTTCGCCGGCGCCACCATCACCCCGCGCGCAGTGGTCAAAGCGGTGCACAACGCGCTGTTGTATTTCGATCAGCATCGCGCCGAACTGCTGGTCGTCGGCAACACGGAGGCTGCCAGCGATAACGCCGTGCTCGACTCCGCAGCCCGCCATGCACCCGCCGCTAGCGCCGTCGGCCTGCCGGCCAGCGAGCGCGACAGCAGCGCCCCTGACGATCGAGGAACCGCGCCATGAGCAGCCCCAGCTATCGCGATATCACCCTTAACGGTCTGTGGAAGAACAACCCGGCGCTGGTTCAGCTGCTCGGCCTCTGCCCGCTGCTCGGCGTCAGCAACTCCACGGTCAACGCCCTGGGCCTGGCGCTGGCCAGCGCTGTGGTGCTGGTCTGCTCCAACACCGCCGTGTCGCTGGTGCGCGGCGTGGTCAATACCGCCGTGCGCCTGCCGGCCTTCGTGATGATCATCGCCGCCCTGACCACCTGCATCGAGCTATTGATGCAGGCCTTCACCTACGAGCTGTACCAGATTCTCGGCATCTTCATCCCGCTGATCACCACCAACTGCGTGATCCTCGGCCGCGCCGACGGTTTTGCGGCGAAGAACGATCCCGGCCGCGCCGCCTATGACGGCCTGGTGATGGGTATCGGCTTCGGCGTGGTGCTGGTCATGATCGGCGCCGTCCGCGAACTGCTCGGTACCGGCTCGCTGTTTGCCAACATGCACCTGCTGTTCGGCCCGATCGCCGCCGACTGGCAACTGACCCTTTTCGCCGACTACAAAGGCTTCCTCCTGGCCATCCTGCCACCGGGGGCCTTTATCGTTCTGGGCCTGCTGATCGCCGGAAAAAATCGCATCGATGAAGTGCTGGCCGAACGGGCCAAGGCCCAACAGGTCGATGTGCCGGTGCAAAGCCGTCGGGTGCGGGTCACCGGAGTCATCGAGTGAACGCGGCCAAGCGCCACGAAATCTTCCGGCGCTTGCACGAAGACAACCCCGAGCCGAAGACCGAACTGGCCTACAGCTCGCCTTTCGAGTTGCTGATCGCGGTGATCCTCTCGGCCCAGGCCACCGACGTCGGGGTGAACAAGGCCACCGCCAAACTGTTCCCGCTCGCCAATACCCCCGAGGCGATCCATGCCCTGGGCGTGGCCGGCCTGTCCGAGTACATCAAGACCATCGGCCTGTACAACGGCAAGGCGAAAAACATCATCGAGACCTGCCGCATCCTGGTCGAGCAGCACGGCAGCCAGGTGCCACAGAGCCGCGAAGCCCTCGAAGCCTTGCCCGGAGTCGGCCGCAAGACCGCCAACGTGGTGCTCAATACTGCCTTTCGCCAGCTGACCATGGCGGTGGATACGCATATTTTCCGGGTCAGTAACCGCACCGGCATCGCCCCCGGCAAGAATGTGCTCGAGGTGGAAAAGAAGCTGCTGAAGTTCGTGCCCAAGGAATTTCTCCTCGATTCACACCACTGGCTGATCCTCCATGGCCGCTATGTGTGCCAGGCGCGCAAGCCGCGCTGCGGCAGTTGTCGCATCGAAGACCTGTGCGAATACCAGCACAAAACCTCGGACGATTGAGCTTTCAATAGTTTTACATCTGATCGATTGAAAAAATCTTTTTTACCCGCCCCGGTTTTGCCGCTATAAGGTGCGCAAATGGCCCTTGCAGCCGGGAGTGGAAAACATGAGCACTGGTAAAGAAGACCTCGAGCTCGACGAAGACTTTGTCGCAGAAGATGCGGACGATGGCGATGCCCCTGTGGAAGTTGCCAAAACCAATCTGACCAAACGGCGCGTCATCGACAACTTCCTCGAAGAGCGGCGCTTGCACAAACAGCTGGCCGAATATGACTTCGACCTGTAAGCCTGAACTGGATAAAAAAGGCTATGTACCTGTTAACTGTTGAGCCTGATCACAACCTCGTGGGAGGGGCTTTAGCCGCGAAAAAAATTGTCAGTGTTTCGAAGATTTTCGCGGATGAGACGCAACGCCGCCCGGCCCCTCCCACAAAAAACGTTATCTCTCATGCAACAGATAATGGCTACATAGCCTAAAAAAAACCTGCTGATCAGCAGGGCTTTTTCGTTTTTATCGGCCGCACCTGCAGGTGCCAGCCAGGGAACCTCAATCCTTGCGTGCCGGCGACAGCAACTCGATCTTGTAGCCGTCCGGGTCTTCGACGAAGGCCAGGATGCTGCTGCCGTGCTTCATCGGCCCCGGCTCGCGGGTGATCTTGCCGCCGCGGGCACGGATGTCGTCACAGGCCTTGTACACATCCGCCACTTCCAGGGCGATGTGGCCGTAGCCGCTGCCCAGCTCGTAGCTGTTCACGCCCCAGTTATGGGTCAGCTCGATCACGCTGTTGTGCGCCTCGTCGCCGTAGCCGACGAAGGCCAGGGTGAACTGGCCGTCCGGGTAGTCCTTGCGGCGCAACAGGGTCATGCCCAGCACGTCGGTGTAGAAGGCGATGGATTTATCCAGATCGCCGACTCGCAGCATGGTGTGCAACAGTCTCATCAGCTTTCTCCTGGTCGACAGGCCAAATTTAGCAGCCTGAAAAAACAAACCCCGGCTTATGGCCGGGGTTGGCTGAGCTTGAAGCTTAGAACGTACAGCTTGGCGCTGCCGCTCAGAGCAGCTTGCGCCCCTTGCCCGCCGCGATGCGCATGCGCAGCGCGTTGAGCTTGATAAAGCCACCGGCGTCAGCCTGATTGTAGGCGCCGGCATCGTCCTCGAAGGTGGCGATATTGGCATCGAACAGCGAATCGTCGGACTTGCGCCCGGTGATGATCACGTTGCCCTTGTACAGCTTCATGCGTACCACGCCGTTCACGTTGGCCTGGGAAGCGTCGATCATCTGTTGCAGCATCAGGCGCTCGGGGCTCCACCAGAAGCCGTTATAGATCAGGCTGGCGTACTTGGGCATCAGCTCGTCTTTCAGGTGAGCGACTTCGCGGTCCAGGGTGATCGACTCGATGGCGCGGTGGCCCTTGAGCATGATGGTGCCGCCGGGGGTTTCGTAGCAGCCGCGCGACTTCATGCCGACGAAGCGGTTCTCGACGATATCCAGACGACCGATGCCGTTCTCGCCGCCGATGCGGTTGAGCTCGGCCAATACGGTGGCCGGGCTCATGTCCTTGCCGTCGATGGCGACGATGTCGCCGGCACGGTAGGTCAGCTCGATATAAGTTGCAGTGTCCGGCGCCGCCTCAGGGGAGACGGTCCACTTCCACATGTCTTCTTCGTGCTCGGTCCAGGTGTCTTCCAGCACGCCGCCTTCATAGGAGATGTGCAACAGGTTGGCATCCATGGAGTACGGCGACTTCTTCTTGCCGTGACGTTCGATCGGGATCTCGTGCTTGGCGGCGTAGTCCATCAGTTTCTCGCGCGACAGCAAATCCCACTCGCGCCACGGGGCGATGACTTTCACGCCGGGCTTGAGCGCGTAGGCGCCCAGCTCGAAACGCACCTGGTCGTTGCCCTTGCCGGTGGCACCGTGGGAGATGGCGTCGGCGCCGGTCTCGTTGGCGATCTCGATCAGGCGCTTGGCGATCAGCGGACGGGCGATGGAGGTACCCAGCAGGTACTCGCCTTCGTAGACGGTGTTGGCGCGGAACATCGGGTAGACGAAATCGCGCACGAACTCTTCGCGCAGGTCGTCGATGTAGATTTCCTTGACGCCCATGGCCTTGGCCTTGGCGCGGGCCGGCTCGACTTCTTCGCCCTGACCGAGGTCGGCGGTGAAGGTCACCACTTCGCAGTTATAGGTGTCTTGCAGCCACTTGAGGATCACGGAGGTGTCCAGGCCACCGGAATATGCCAGGACTACCTTGTTTACGTCGGCCATGCCAATCAACTCCACGGGGTTGTTCGGGAAAACCCGTGATTCTACTGGTCGCGCAGGATGATTTACAGCGCCGCGACAACCTGTGACGACGAAGCGGCAACGCCGGGCAGCGGCCCGCCCTACTCGTCTCGCTTGAGGACGCCGTTGCAGGCAGCGCTACAGCGGGGTTTCAGGCGCTGCCGCGGGTTCGGCGACACGGGCCAACGCCACGGTCACCCGGCGGTTCTTGGCGCGATTGGCTTGGCTGGTATTCGGCGCCAGCGGGTAACGTTCGCCATGAAAGCGCAGGGTGATCTGCTCGGCCGACACGCCATTGGCTTGCAGATACTCCATCACCGCCAGGGCGCGGCGCCGCGACAGGTCGCGATTGGTCAGGCGATTGCCACTGTTGTCGGCATGCCCGTCGAGCTCGATGCGATTGACGCTGGGGTCGGCCTTGAGGTAGCTGAGAATGATGTCCAGCTTGGCCTGGGCCAGCGGCGCCAGGTCCACGCCACCGTCCGGGAAGCCGACATGGGACTGACGGATCTGCTCGAAATTGACCGGCAACAGCTTGGCCGTACAGGCCAGATAATCGTTGTAGGCCTGGCGAAACCTGACCGGCAGCAAGCGCACTTCGAGGCTGTCGCCAGCATGCCGGGAGCGATGGCGAATCAGCGGACTACGGCCCTCGAGCAAGCCGGTGAGCAGACGACTGGCCTGCTCCTGCGTGCTGCTGAAAGGCATCTCGCCGTTGCCGACCCTGACAGAACCCAGGTTGATATCGCCGCGCCCCGGTTGCCAGGGCGCAGCCGCCGCCAGCAGCGTAGCCGAACCGGCGCCCAGCCAGCGCTCGGGCACCTGCAGATTGAAGGTCGCCTGCTCGCCTGCCCGGCGCACGAAGATGCCCGCGCCGAAGTCGGTGATCGGCTGGCTCAGGCGACACTCGAACTGGTCACCGGCAACCGCCCACTCGACCTTCTCCAGACGGGTCTGAAAGGTGATGGCTGACGCTGACTGACTGGCCAACAGGCACAGGAGGACGAGTGACGGCGGACGCACGGAAGACTCCAGAAAATACCACGTACCCTCTGACTATCGGTACCGACGGGCAAAACTTGAGCCGGCGATTGCCTGGACGTCCGCTTGATCGCTTGCCCAGCCTGGTTTTTAGCGCGACAGCTGATCGCCCACGAGCCGCTTTCGGCGTGCCCTGACGGGGCTTTTCCGGTAGCATTCCCGGCACGTAATGCCCGCCTGGAAACCTCCATGACCGACCGCCTCACTTTGCTGCGTCCCGACGACTGGCATATTCACCTGCGCGATGGCGCCGTGCTGCCGCACACAGTCGCCGACGCCGCCCGGACTTTCGCCCGCGCCATCATCATGCCCAATCTGGTGCCGCCGGTACGCAATGCCAGCGAGGCCGATGCCTACCGCCAGCGGATTCTCGCCGCACGCCCGGCCGGCAGTCGTTTCGAGCCATTGATGGTGCTCTATCTCACCGACCTGAGCAGCCCGGCCGATGTGCGCGCGGCCAAGGCCTCGGGTTTTGTGCATGCCGCCAAGCTCTACCCGGCCGGCGCCACCACCAACTCCGACTCCGGCGTGACCAGCATCGACAAGATCTTCCCGACTCTCGAGGTCATGGCCGAAATCGGCCTGCCGCTGCTGGTGCACGGGGAAGTGACACGCAGCGAAGTCGATGTATTCGACCGCGAAAAGTACTTTATCGACGAGCAACTGAGCCGGGTGGTCGAGCGCTTCCCGACCCTCAAGGTGGTGTTCGAGCACATCACCACCCGTGACGCGGTCGAATTCGTCAATGCCGCACCGGCCAACGTCGGCGCGACCATCACCGCCCACCACCTGCTGTACAACCGCAACCACATGCTGGTCGGCGGCATCCGTCCGCACTTCTACTGCCTGCCGATTCTCAAGCGCAACCTGCACCAGGAAGCCCTGCTCGACGCCGCCACCAGCGCCAGCGCCAAGTTCTTCCTCGGCACCGACTCGGCGCCGCATGCTCGCCACGCCAAGGAGGCCGCCTGCGGTTGTGCCGGCTGCTACAGCGCCTATGCCGCCATCGAGCTGTATGCCGAGGCGTTCGAGCAGCGCCATGCGCTGGACAAGCTCGAAGCCTTCGCCAGCCACTATGGCCCCGACTTCTACGGCCTGCCGCGCAACAGCGAGAGCATCACCCTGGTTCGTCAAGACTGGGTCGTACCTGGCGAATTACCGCTGGGCGATCAAACCGTAATCCCGCTGCGCGCCGGTGAAAAACTGCGCTGGCGCCTGCTGGAGCACAACGCGTGAGCGGCGAACATTTCAACAACGAACTGGATCACCCGAATGCCGGCAGCGGCTCGCGCCATCCGATGGCGGAACGCTTTCGCGGCTATCTGCCGGTCGTGGTGGATGTGGAAACCGGCGGTTTCAACTGCGCCACCGATGCACTGCTGGAAATCGCCGCCACCACCATCGGCATGGATGAAGGCGGTTTCCTCTACCCCGAGCACACCCTGTTCTTCCGCGTCGAACCCTTCGCCGGCGCCAATATCGAACAGGCAGCCCTGGACTTCACCGGGATCAAGCTCGATCACCCGCTGCGCATGGCGGTCAGCGAGGAGCACGCCCTGACCGAGATCTTCCGCAGCCTGCGCAAGTCGCTGAAAGCCAACGGCTGCAAGCGGGCGATCCTGGTCGGGCACAACAGCAGCTTCGACCTCGGCTTCCTCAATGCCGCCGTCATGCGCTGCGACCTCAAGCGCAACCCCTTCCACCCCTTCTCCAGCTTCGACACCGCCACCCTCGCCGGCCTCGCCTACGGTCAGACCGTACTGGCCAAAGCCTGCCAGGCTGCCGGCGTCGACTTCGACGGCCGCGAAGCCCACTCGGCACGCTACGACACCGAAAAAACCGCCGAACTGTTCTGCGGCATCGTCAACCGCTGGAAGGAAATGGGCGGCTGGCACGACTTCGACGACTGAAGCCTGTATTCATTCGTAGGAACGGCCCATGGCCGCGAAGGGCCGCAGCCGATCAAATATTCGCGGCTAAAGCCCCTCCCACAAGAGCACCGTCGTAGTGAGACCGTCGAAGCAGGCCGTCTGGCCCACCCTGCCTCGACCGGTCATCCGTTGCACTCGATTTCGGTCGCCTGTGCGCAATAGAGCTTTGACAAGCATTCTCATTAGCATTAGTATCGAGCGCAACCAACCACTGCCCTGCAACGAGTCTTAGTCTATGTACGTCTGCCTCTGCGAAGGTGTCACCGACAGCCAGATCCGCGACGCAATCTTTGAAGGTTGCTGTAGCTACCGTGATGTGCGCGCCAGCCTCGGGGTCGCCAGCCAATGTGGCAAATGCGCCTGCCTGGCCAAGCAAGTGGTTCGTGACACCCTCAGCGAAGTGCAGAGCAGTCAGGCCGCCCTGGCCTATCCAGCGAGTTTTGTCGCGGCCTGAGTCAGGCGATGTAAAACAACCGGGCCTCGCGTCCGGTTTTTTATACCCAAAATTCAATAACTTAGCCTCCTGGCGCGGAAGCAAACCGCTCTTGTCGGCATTTATTTCTATCGAAATTTCAAACGCTTAGGTTTGACAGCGGGTATTACCCGGCCCAGAATTTCCCATCTACTTCCCCAGCAAGGCGACTCAGACCATGAAAGGCGATAAGAAAGTCATCCAGCATCTGAACAAGGTTCTCGGTAACGAGTTGGTCGCCATCAACCAGTACTTCCTGCACGCACGGATGTACGAAGACTGGGGCCTGAAGAAACTCGGCGAGCACGAGTACCACGAATCCATAGACGAGATGAAGCATGCGGACAAGCTGATCAAGCGCATCCTCTTCCTCGAGGGCCTGCCGAACGTGCAAGACATCGGCAAGCTGCTGATCGGTGAAAACACCCAGGAAATGCTCGAGTGCGACCTGAAGATCGAGCACAAGGCCCACGTCGACCTGAAGGCGGCTATCGCCTACTGCGAGAGCATCGGCGACTACGCCAGCCGCGAGCTACTGGAAGAGATTCTCTGCTCGGAAGAAGAGCACATCGACTGGCTGGAAACCCAGCTGAGCCTGCTCGAAGCCGTCGGTTTGCAGAACTACCTGCAGTCGCAGATGGATGACTAATTTTCGACGGATATGAAGACGGGAGCCAATGGCTCCCGTTTTCTTGCCTGCCGATAAGCGATTTTAGAAGCTGTAACTGACCCCGACGATGGCACTGCGCGGCATCTGGCCACGGGCACCGGCCGGTTGACGGGCGATGATATCGTCGTCGTTGTTGGTCAGATTGAGCAGGTTGAGGTAGACCTCGGTCTGCTTGTCCAGCGCATAGCGGGTGGCCAGGTCGACGGTGTAATAGCTGTCGATCTTCTCGTAGGTATCGCATGTGGCGAAGCTGCAGGTGCTGTCGTACCAGTTGGTGCGCAGATCCGTGGCGAAGCCCTGCTCGTTGCGGTAGCCGACGCTCAGCACGGCCTGGTGTTCCGGCAGGTTGGGCAGGGCATCGCCCTTCTCCACTGAACCGAAGAACTCGTTGCTGAACGAGGTCTGGAACTCGCTCTCGGTCCAGGTGTAGGTCAGCGCCACCGGGATGGTGAACCCATTGCCACGCACCAGCTCATAGCCCAAGCGCGACTCGATGCCATAGACCTCGACTTCGCCGCCGTTGAACTGATCGCCCGGATCGCAGTTGGCACCCGTGGAGGCCGTGCAGGGGCCCAGCAGGTTGTCGTAATCGCTGTAGAAGCCGACCACTTCGGCGGACAGGCGACCGTCGTTGTAGCGCGCGCCCAGCTCGTAGTTCAGCGCCTCTTCCACGTCGGCGCCGACGCTGGATGTAGGGCTGAAGCCCTCATGCACACCGGCCAGCAGACTCCACTGTTGGTTCAGCTTGTACAGGGCGCCCAGACCGAACAGGGTCTCGCGGTCATGTTGATCCTGCTTGCCATCGTTGCGCCGGCCGATCTTGTAGTCCTCCACGCGCATGCCCGGGGTCAGGGTCAGGTCGCCTAGCTGGATCGCATCGGTGACGTAGTAGGACAGCGCCTTGGCCCGCTGGGTGCGCTTGGCCTCGTGGCTGCGCGAGACGAAGCCCAGGTTGCCATCGGCGTCCTGCTGGAACCGGTCGCTGTACTGGTCGCGAAACTCCTGATCCTCGTGGTAACGCGCACCCAGCTCCAGGCCGTGCTCGATGCTGCCCAGTTGCAGGTCCTTGTTGACCTTGGTCTGGATACCCTTGGACTGGTACTTGCGGAAGTTGCCCTTGACGTCCACTTGCCCGGCCGCAGTGCCATCGAGGATGGCCTGGGCGTTGGCCTGATTGCCCACAGCACCACAGTTGCCGCCGAAGTTGGCGCAGTTGAAGAAGCTGCCCAGGCTCAAGCCGCCGATCTTGCCGACTTTGTACCAGTTGCGCTGGAACTCGTGGTAGTAGGCCTGGCTACTGATCCGCAGATCGCCGGTGTCGACCAGATAGCCCAGGGTGGTGCCCTTGAAGTTGTTGCGCATGTTGTCCAGCTTGCTCAGGCCGTAGCGACGTTCGCTGTCGCGCTTGAAGTCGCGATCGGTGAGACCGACATAGGTCTGGTCGGAATCTTCCTGGGCGTACTGCAGCTTCAGGTCCAGCTGGTGATAGACCTCGGCGCCCGGGTCGGAATTGAGGCGCAGCTTGACCATCAGGTCGTCTTTGTCGAAGCCGGTTTTATCGGCAGCGCGGTCGGTTTCGGCGAAGCCGTCGGCGGCATGGGTGTGGCCCTCCACCAACCAGCCGAAGTTCGTGCTGGAGCCACCCACATGGGCGTGGGTGCGGTACATATTGTCGCTGCCCAACTCCTGGGTGAAGCGCCCGGCGAAGGACTCGAGCGGGATCGGCGTGGACAGCAGGTTGATGGCGCCGCCGATGGTGTAGGGACCGTTGGCGATGGCTGCCGGGCCCTTGAGCACCTCGACCCCGGCGATACGGCCCGTGGTCGGGAAATAGTAGGCGGAGGATGCGGCATAGGGTGCCGGAGCGATCAGAATGCCATCCTCCATCAGGGTGATGCGCTGCGAACGCTCGCCCGCCGCGCCGCGGATGCCGATGTTCGGGCGCAGACCGTAACCTTCCTCGCTGCGCAGATAGACCCCAGGCACCTCGGCCAGTACCCGGTTGATATCGGTGTACTTGAATTGATCCAGGTCTTCCTGGGTCAGCACGGTGCCGGAACCGGGCAGCTCGGCTGCCTTGGCCTTGCTACCGATGATCTCGCTGGAACCCAGCTTGACCGGCTCGGCCGCCTGGACCCAGCTTGCTCCGCTGGCCAGTGCGACGGCCAGGGTCAGGAACGAATAGCGCATGGTTGATCCCCCAAAAATGACAGTTACGTTGCAAATTGGCGGGCATCCTAGTTCAAACCACAATCGTTCTCAAACGCATTTAATAAACATACGTATACGCAGCGGAACTAAATACGCATTACGCTGTATTCTGCACGCAAAAAAAACCCCGCCGCAGCGGGGTTTCCCGACAGAAAGCCGACTCAGGCGTCAGTTTTCTGCACGGCATCCTTGATCAGGGTCTGCAGTTCACCCTTCTCGAACATCTCGGCGACGATGTCGCTGCCGCCGACCAGTTCGCCGCCAACCCAGAGCTGCGGGAAGGTCGGCCAGTTGCCGTACTTCGGCAGATTGGCGCGGATTTCCGGATTCTGCAGGATGTCGACATAGGCAAATTTTTCACCACAGGCCATCACGGCTTGTGCGGCTTTGGAGGAAAAGCCGCACTGCGGGGCATTCGGCGAGCCTTTCATGTACAACAACACGGTGTTGCTGGTGATCTGTTCTTTGATGGTTTCGATGATATCCATGGGGCACCTCAGGTCTAAACTTCCCGACTCACGGGTCGGCACGGTGGCGGCATTGTAGCGAAAAGCCGAGCGTAATGCTCGGCCTTGGCGAGGCACGGTCAACCCGTAACCCGAATGCAATCCGGGAGGGCGATCGCGGGTTGCGCTGGCGCTTAGCCAGGCTATGGGGGAATGAGGGGATTGAGCCCCGCCATCGAGGCCAGCACAACCTCATGCCTCATCCGCCATTCCTCTCAAGCCCTGGCTGGGCCTACGATGCCGCATACCTTGCACATGGACATAGGATCTACCGCAGTCAGGCGGCCTCCACTTCGACCGGTACGCCATTGAGCGCGGCATTGCCGGACAGGGCATCGAGCTGACGCTCGTCGGTCAGGTCGTTGGCGCTGGCGCCGGGCTGCGCAGCGGCAATGGCCAGTTGTACACCGGGGCGCGCATGGCCCCAGCCGTGGGGCAGACTGACCACACCGGCCATCATCTCATCGCTGGCGACCACCTCCACTTCGATCATCCCGACCCGTGAGCGTACCCGCACCAGTTGACCGTCGATCAGGCCGCGCCGATCCAGATCGGCCGGATTCATCAGCAGTTGATGGCGCGGCTTGCCCTTCACCAGGCGGTGGTAGTTGTGCATCCAGGAGTTGTTGCTGCGCACATGGCGACGACCGATCAGCAGCAGGCCACCGGCCTCAGGCAGCGGCTGCGCGGCGAAGCGCGGCAGATCGCTCAGGAGCAGAGCCGGAGCGGCCTGGACGTGCTGGCCCGGGGTGCGCAAACGCGCTGCCAGGTTGGGCTTGAGCGCACCCAGGTCGATGCCATGGGGATGTTCCAACAGCGTGGCCACCGACAACTTATGCTCGGACTGGTCGCCATAGCGGCCCATGCGCAGGCCCATGTCGATGATTTGCGCCGGCG
Organism: Pseudomonas sp.; assembly: GCA_030699825.1. Taxonomy (GTDB): domain Bacteria; phylum Pseudomonadota; class Gammaproteobacteria; order Pseudomonadales; family Pseudomonadaceae; genus Aquipseudomonas. The sequence goes on from JAUYKV010000062.1 coordinate 90,079, forward strand.
CCATGGTCGGCTTCAGTTCGACGCCGAGCTTGCCGGCGAAGGCCTTGGCCAGGCCGACGAAGATTTCCCAGTCGTGCAGCGTGCCGGCCGGCTTATCCAGCACCGGCAGGTTGAAGCGGGCGACGTTGCGCACGGCGAAGCTGTTGAAGGTCATGTCGTAGTGATCATGCTCCAGCGGCCCGGTGGGCGGCAGGATCAGGTCGGCGTAACGGGTGGTTTCGTTGATATAGGTGTCGATGCTGAGCATGAACTCCAGGCCGTCCAGTGCCTGCTCCAGCTGGCGGCCGTTGGGGGTCGAGAGCACCGGGTTGCCGGCGACCGTGACCAGGGCACGAATCTGCCCCTCGCCCGGCGTCAGCATCTCCTCGGCCAGGGCCGCGACCGGCAGTTCGCCGCCGTATTCCGGCAGGCCGGAGACGCGGCTGCGCCAGCGGTCGAAGTGGGTGCCGGAGCTGCCGGTGGTCAGGTCGATGGCCGCCTCGGTGCACAGCACCCCGCCCTCGCGGTCGAGGTTGCCGCTGACCAGGTTGATCAACTGGATCAGCCAATGGCAGAGCGTGCCGAAGGCCTGGGTGGACACGCCCATGCGGCCATAGCACACCGCCTTGTCGGCGGCGGCGAAGTCGCGAGCCAACTGACGAATGGTTGCCGCCGGAACACCGCAGCGTTCGGCCATGGCCTCGGCGGTGAAGCCAGCGATGGCTTGGCGGGCCTCGTCCAGGCCGGTGACCGGCAGATGGCTGGCGCGGGTCAGGCCTTCTTCGAACAGGGTATTGAGCAGGCCGAACAGCAGCGCGGCATCCTCGCCCGGACGCACGAACAGGTGCTGATCGGCAATCGCCGCGGTCTCGCTGCGGCGCGGATCGACCACCACCACCTTGCCGCCGCGCGCCTTGATCGCCTTCAGGCGCTTCTCCACATCCGGCACGGTCATGATGCTGCCGTTGGAGGCCAGCGGGTTGCCGCCGAGGATCAGCATGAAGTCGGTGTGGTCGATATCGCAGATCGGCAGCAGGAAGCCGTGGCCGTACATCTGCAGGCTGACCAGGTGATGGGGCAGTTGATCCACCGAGGTGGCGGAAAAGCGGCTGCGGGTTTTGAGCAGGCCGAGGAAGTAGTTGCTGTGGGTCAACAACCCATAGTTATGCACGCTGGGGTTGCCCTGGTAGCTGGCCACGGCATTGGCGCCATGCCGCGCCTGGATATCGCCGAGGCGCTCGGCAACCAGAGCAAAGGCTTCATCCCACTCGATCGCCTGCCACTGGCTGCCGACCCGGCGCATGGGCTGGCGCAAACGGTCGGGATCGTTCTGGATATCCTGCAGGGCCACGGCCTTGGGGCAGATATGACCGCGACTGAAGCTGTCCAGGACGTCGCCCTTGATCGAATGGATCCGGGTCGAGCCGTCAGCCTGCAGCTCGGTCACGATGGTCAGGCCACAGATGGCCTCGCACAGATGGCACGCACGGTGGTGGAGGGTCTTGGTCATGGCCTGGCCTCATCTTCTTGTTCAAAACGACCGCGATGGTCGGCACGCACATGACTATGGAGACTGGCGGGGGACGGCACCAGCAGCGTTCGCCTGGTGAATCGACCGGCATCATGCCGGCCGATTCGACACAGCCACGCCGCGGTTCTGAACAGACATGAACATCCGGACAATTTGCGCCTGCTCGGCATTTCCTTATAAGATCGCGCCTTCCCCGTTTCGTCGCACTGTGCGGCTCCCAGCCGTAGGTTCTGCCGTTTTCCCTGTTAAACCCGGCCCTTGAACCTGCGCCCTGTTGTCAAAAGGTAGTTAACGATGAGCGCAAGACACTTTCTCTCGCTGAAGGACTGCACACCGCAAGAACTGGTGAGCCTGATCCGCCGCGGCATGGAGCTGAAGGACTTGCGCAACCGTGGCGTGCTGTTCGAGCCGCTGAAGAACCGCGTGCTGGGAATGATTTTCGAGAAAGCCTCGACCCGTACCCGCCTGTCGTTCGAGGCGGGCATGATCCAACTGGGTGGCCAGGCGATCTTCCTTTCGCCACGCGACACCCAGCTCGGCCGCGGCGAACCGATCGGCGATGCCGCCATCGTCATGTCGCGCATGCTCGATGCGGTGATGATCCGCACCTTTGCCCACAGCACCCTGACCGAGTTCGCGGCGAATTCGCGGGTACCGGTGATCAACGGCCTGTCCGACGACCTGCACCCCTGCCAGCTACTGGCCGACATGCAGACCTTCCACGAGCAGCGCGGCAGCATCAAAGGCAAGACCGTGGCCTGGATCGGCGATGGCAACAACATGTGCAACTCTTATATAGAAGCGGCCGAGCAATTCGACTTCCGACTGCGCGTCGCCTGCCCCGAGGGCTACGAACCGCCCGCCGGGTTCCTGGCCACTGCCGGCGATCGGGTGCAAGTCCTGCGCGACCCGCGCGAGGCGGTGGCCGGCGCACACCTGGTGAGCACCGATGTCTGGGCCTCGATGGGCCAGGAGGAAGAGATCGCCGAGCGCCTCAAGCTGTTCGCCCCCTATCAGGTCAACCGTGCCCTGCTCGATGCCGCCGCCGCAGACGTGCTGTTCCTGCACTGCCTGCCAGCCCACCGTGGCGAGGAAATCAGTCAGGATCTACTCGACGACCCGCGCTCAGCGGCCTGGGATCAAGCGGAAAACCGCCTGCATGCGCAGAAGGCCTTGCTCGAGTTTCTGGTCGAGCCGGCGTACCACCACGCATGAGCCAACCCCTGCTGCTGAACCTGCGCGACCTGAGCTGTGGTTACAACGAACACAAGGTGGTGCAGGACCTCAACCTGCACCTCAATGCCGGCGACATCGGCTGCCTGCTCGGCCCGTCCGGTTGTGGCAAGACCACCACCCTGCGCGCCATCGCCGGCTTCGAACCGGTGGCCGAAGGCGAGATCCAGTTGGCCGACGAAGTGATCTCCCGCGCCGGTTTTACCCTGGCCCCGGAGAAGCGCCGGATCGGCATGGTGTTCCAGGATTACGCGCTGTTTCCGCACCTGAGCGTGGCCGAGAACGTCGCCTTCGGTATTCGCCAGCAGGCCAACTGCCAACGCATCACCGACGAACTGCTGGAACTGGTCAAACTCGGCCACCTGGGCAAGCGCCATCCCCACGAGCTGTCCGGCGGCCAGCAACAACGCGTGGCCCTGGCCCGCGCCCTGGCCCCGGAGCCGCGCCTGCTGCTGCTCGACGAACCTTTCTCCAACCTCGATGGCGAGTTGCGTCGACGCCTGAGTCACGAGGTCCGCGACATCCTCAAGGCCCGCGGCACCAGCGCCATCCTGGTGACTCACGATCAGGAAGAGGCCTTCGCCGTCAGCGATCATGTCGGGGTCTTTCATGAGGGGCGACTGCAGCAGTGGGACACCCCGTACAACCTCTACCACGAGCCGCTGACGCCATTCGTCGCCAGCTTCATCGGCCAGGGCTACTTCATCCGCGGCCAGTTGCTCAGCCCCGATTCAGTGCAGACCGAACTCGGCCTGATTCGCGGTAACCGCGCCTACACTTGGGCCAGCGGCAGCGCGGTGGATGTGCTGCTGCGCCCGGACGATATCGTCTACGACCCCAACAGCGAACTGAAAGCGCTGATTGTCGGCAAGACCTTCCTCGGCGCCGCCACCCTGTATCGCCTGCAACTGGCCACCGGCAGCCTGCTGGAATCGCTGTTCCCCAGCCATGCCGACCTCCAGCCCGGGACCAACGTCGGCATCCGCGTGGCTGCCGATCACCTGGTGGTGTTCCCCGCCCCCGGTAGCATCGCCGCCCAGGTCAAGCTGGGCGATTCCGGCGTGCGCCGCTACAGCAGCGCCAGCTGAGTCCGGGCGCAGGATGAATGTCGGAGATCAACGCTGCACTGTCTGCGGCGAGTGACACCCTGATATGAATTGTGGACTGCCAGGCCATAGGGCGGCTTCGGCGCGCAGCGACAACCCGCCAGCTTTTGGGTCGCGCCGATAATCCATGGTGCACTGCCTGCGGCGAGTGACACCCTGCGGGCACTGTGAGGTTTTTTCGCGATGTTGGCTCATCCTTCTTTCCCCATCTCTCAACCCTCGCTACGCACCCGCTGCACGGCATCCAGCCAGCCGTGGTAAAGCTTGCTGCGGTGCTCCGCACTCATCCGCGGCTCGAAGCGCTGCTGGCGCTGCCAATGCCCGGCGATCTCGTCGAGATCGCGGTAGACGCCCGCCTTGAGCCCGGCCAGGTAGGCCACGCCGAGGGCAGTGGTTTCAGTGACCTCGGGGCGCTCGACCGGCACCCCGAGGATGTCGGCGAGAAACTGCATGACCCAGTTGTTCTCCACCATGCCGCCATCCACCCGCAGCGCGCTCGGCTCGGCGGCGCCGTCCTGACGCATGGCCTCGAGCAGGTCGCGGGTCTGGTAGCAGACCGACTGCAGGCCGGCGGTGACGATTTCCTTGATCCCGGTGTCGCGGGTCAGGCCGAAGATCGCGCCGCGCGCCTTCGGATCCCAGTAAGGCGCGCCCAGGCCGGTAAACGCCGGCACCAGGTAGACCCCGCAGGCATCGCCGGTCTGCTCGGCCAGGGCCTCGCTGTCGCGCGCATGGCTGATCAACTTGATGCCGTCACGCAGCCACTGCACCGCCGCGCCGGCAACGAAGATGCTGCCCTCCACCGCATAGGTGACCTTGCCGTCCAGGCGGTAACCGACGGTGGTGAGCAGACGGTTTTTCGAGGCCACCGGAGTCGCGCCGGTGTTCTGGATCATGAAGCAGCCGGTGCCGTAGGTGCTCTTGACCATGCCCGGCTGGAAACAGGTCTGACCGATCAGCGCGGCCTGCTGATCGCCGGCCATGCCCAGCACCGGAATCGGCGCACCGAGCAGCTCGGCCTCGATGATGCCGAAGTCGGCGGCGCAATCCAGCACCTCGGGCAACAGACTGGGCGGAATGTCCAGCAACGCCAGCATCTCTGCATCCCACTGCTGGGTATGGATATTGAACAGCAGGGTGCGCGAGGCATTGGTCGCGTCGGTCTTGTGCGACTTGCCGCCGGTCAGGCGCCACAGCAGGAAGCTGTCCACGGTGCCGAAGCGCAGTTCGCCACGCTCGGCCCGCACCCGCGCGCCGGCGACGTTATCGAGGATCCAGCGCAACTTGGTGCCGGAGAAATAGGGGTCGATCAGCAGGCCGGTATTGGCCGCCACTGTCGCCTCGTGGCCGGCGGCCTTGAGCTCGGCACAGTAATCGGCGGTGCGCCGGTCCTGCCAGACGATGGCCGGATGAATCGGGATGCCGGTCGCAGCGTCCCACACCAGGGTAGTCTCACGCTGGTTGGTGATGCCGATGGCGGCGATCTGGCTGGCCGCCAGGCCGCCCTGTTTCAACGCCGCACGGCAGACCTCGAGGGTGCTCTGCCAGATTTCCTCGCCGTCGTGCTCGACCCAGCCGTCCTGCGGAAAGTACTGTTTGAACTCCTGCTGCGCTCGCGCCAGCGGCTGGCCCTGGGTATTGAAGACGATGGCGCGGCTGCTGGTGGTACCTTGGTCGATGGCGAGCAGGTAGTCGGACATGTGGATTCCTTGTTGTTATGCGGATAGATCAAGTAGCGCCATAGTGGGCCGGGACGCGCGGCTCATTGCCGGCCGATGACGGCGAAACCGGCCTGGGTCAGTTGCGCCAGCACCTCGGCCGCCAGTTCCACCTCCAGCCCACGCCGCCCGGCGCTGACGAAAATGGTTGGATACTGTTGCGCCGAGGCGTCGATATAGGTGCGCAGCCGCTTCTTCTGCCCCAGCGGGCTGATGCCGCCGAGCAGATAGCCGGTGGCGCGTTGCGCCGCCGCGGGGTCGGCCATGTCGGCCTTCTTCACCCCGGCGGCCTGGGCCAGGGCCTTCAGGTCGAGGCTGCCGGCCACCGGCACCACGGCCACCAGCAATTCGCCTTTTTCGCTGGCCGCGAGTAGGGTCTTGAACACCCGCAGCGGCTCGAGATCGAGTTTTTCAGCCGCCTCCAGGCCATAGGAAGCGGCCTTGGGATCATGGCTGTAGCTGTGCACCCGATGGGCAGCCTTATGTTTTTTCAGTAGATCGATAGCGGGAGTCATGTTCGAATGTGAAAACAATTGATGAAGTCTGCGTACCTTAGCCGAAAAAACTGCCAGGAGCAGTTTTTAACGTCGCGCAGCGACGGCCCGAGGGTGGCCGCCATGGATGGCAGGCCATAAAATTTGCCGAACGGCAGCCTATAATGCCGTGCACAACAAGGATCGCTCCCCATGACCCTGGCACCGCGCCAACACGACATTCTCAACCTCGCCCGCGAGCGTGGCTACGTCAGCATCGACGAACTGGCCCAGGCCTTTGCCGTCACTCCGCAGACCATCCGCCGCGACATCAACCAGCTGGCCGAGCAGGGCCTGCTGCGGCGCACCCATGGCGGCGCGGCGAGCGAAGCCTCGAGCACCCAGAACACCGCCTACGCTATGCGCGCCGGACAGATGCGCGAGGAGAAGCAGCGCATCGCCGAGGCCATCGCCACGCACATTCCCGACCACGCCTCGTTGTTCATCAACATCGGTACCACCACCGAAGCGATCGCCCGCGAATTGCTCAAGCGCAAGAGCCTGAAGATCATCACCAACAACCTGCACGTCGCTGCTCAGCTTAGCGCCAAGGCAGATTTCGAGGTGCTGGTGGCCGGCGGCACGGTGCGCAGCGACGGCGGTATCGTCGGCCAGGCGACGGTGGATTTCATCCAGCAGTTCAAGGTCGACTTCGCTCTGGTCGGCATCAGCGGCATCGACGAGGACGGCAGCCTGCTCGACTTCGACTACCAGGAGGTGCGGGTGTCCCAGGCGATCATCGACAATGCCCGTCAGGTTTTTCTCGCCGCCGACTCGAGCAAATTCGGGCGCAATGCCGTGGTGCGTCTGGGCTCGATCACCCTGGTCGACCGCGTGTTCACCGACGCACCGCCCTCAGTGACGATCAGCCGCCTGCTGGCCGAGCACGAGGTGCAGCTGGATCTGGTCTGAACGGCTGTGAAAAAACTCTCGCCTACTGCGACCGCTGCAAACATCGGTAGTCCGTTCGGAACGTAGGGCGGCCGGGGCGCCGTCCGTTCGGAGCGCAGCGACAACCCGCCAGCTTTATGCCGCGCCGCTGAGCCATGGTGCACTGCCTGCGGCGAGTGACACCCTACGGATCGCCAAAAACGCCGGCTGCGGCGTTGCGCTCGATATTTTTACAACCGCCGGGCGTGTAAAAAACGCTCGGCGGCTGCGACCAGTGGCTTCACCAGCGCCAAGCGGCAAACCATCCCGGGAACATTCAACAACCACTCGGCAGCAAAATCGTGCGGCGGGCTGGCGAAGCCGGGCATATTCGACTAGCATATTTTCGAAACCGAACATAACCAAGTTCACTTTCGACTTTACGGTGCCGCCATGCCTCCTCGCCCCAAGCACATTGCCCCTGTCGCCGAAGTCTACGATCTGGCGGTCGTCGGTGGCGGCATCAATGGCGTCGGCATCGCCGCCGATGCAGCCGGTCGCGGCCTGTCGGTATTCCTTTGCGAAAAGGACGACCTGGCCGAACACACCTCCTCGGCCAGCAGCAAGCTGATCCACGGCGGCCTGCGCTACCTGGAACACTACGAGTTCCGCCTGGTGCGCGAAGCCCTGGCCGAACGCGAGGTGCTGCTGGCCAAGGCACCGCATATCGTCAAGCCGCTGCGCTTCATCCTGCCGCACCGCCCGCACCTGCGCCCGGCCTGGATGATCCGTGCCGGCCTGTTCCTCTACGACCACCTCGGCAAGCGCGAGAAACTGCCCGCCTCACGCAGCCTGCGCTTCGGCCCCGGCAGCCCGCTGAAGACGGAGATAACCCGCGGTTTCGAATACTCCGACTGCTGGGTCGACGACGCCCGCCTGGTGGTGCTCAACGCCATGGCCGCCCGCGAACAGGGGGCCCATGTGCACACTCGCACCCGTTGCGTCAGCGCACGGCGCAGCAAGGGCTTGTGGCATATGCACATGGAGCGCGTCGATGGCAGCCTGTTCTCGATCCGCGCCCGCGCCCTGGCCAATGCCGCCGGCCCCTGGGTGGCGCGCTTTATCCGCGACGATCTCAAGCAGGCCTCGCCCTATGGCATCCGCCTGATCCAGGGCAGCCACATCATCGTGCCGAAGCTGTTCGACGGTGAGCAGGCCTATATCCTGCAGAACGAAGACCGCCGTATCGTCTTCGCCATCCCCTACCTGGAACGCTTCACCCTGATCGGCACCACCGACCGCGAATACACCGGTGATCCGGCCAAGGTGGCGATCAACGAGGAAGAAATCGACTACCTGCTGAGCGTGGTCAACACCCATTTCAAGCAGCAACTGCAGCGCACGGACATCCTGCATACCTATGCCGGTGTGCGCCCACTGTGCGACGACGAGTCCGACCAGCCCTCCGCCATCACCCGCGACTACACCCTGGCCCTGTCCGGCCAGCCGGGCGAGGCGCCGCTGCTCTCGGTGTTCGGCGGCAAGCTGACCACCTACCGCAAGCTGGCGGAAGCGGCGCTGGCGCACTTGGCGCCGCACTTCCCGCAGATGAAACCGCGCTGGACCGCCAGCGCCCTGCTCCCCGGCGCGGAAAACCTGGAAAGCCAAAGCGCCATGGTCGCAGCCCTGTGCGCACGCTTCGGCTGGCTGCCGACCGCCCTCGCCCGGCGCTGGGCCAGTTGTTATGGCAGCCGCAGCTGGGTCCTGCTCGAGGGCGTGCAGGAATTGAGTGACCTCGGCGAACACCTGGGTGGCGGCCTCTATGCGCGCGAAGTGGATTACCTGTGCCAGCACGAATGGGCCATGCAAAGCGCCGATATCCTTTGGCGGCGGACCAAGCTGGGATTGTTCATGACGCCCTCACAGCAGGCGCGGCTGGCCCGCTACTTGCGCGTGCATTCGCCTAACAGCCCGCAAGACGCCCACGCGGCCTGACTAACTCTGGCTATCCCTTCGCCCCGCCGATCGCCCGAGACGCGGGGCTTTTTTTGCTGCCGATGACTGGCCAGAGCGGGTAGAGACGCCCGCAGCGAACAGTCCACCGTGTCTAAGGTGTGCAGCAGAAGCTGGCGCACTACTTCGTGAGTACGCCCTGCCTTTCTATAGCTGCGCCCAGTGCCCGTTCTGACGATGCGCCTGGAGATGCGGCAGCACCGCCGCCAGCAACGGCTCCTTGAACGCCTCCTGAAAACGATGGGCCAAACCGGGAATCAGCTTCAGCGCGCTGCCCTGGATATGCGCGGCCACATGTACGCCGTGCATCACCGGCAGCAGCGGGTCGGCGGTGCCATGCACCACCAGGGTAGGTACCTGCAAACGGTTGAGCAGCTCGACCCGACTGGTCTCGGCGAGGATGGCCAGCAGCTGGCGCTGCACGCCCTCGGGGTTGAAGGCGCGCTCGTAGGCGATCTCGGCCTGTTGCAGGAGCGCTTGACGATCGTCGCGGACCAATGGACTGCCGAGGGCGGCGAGCAGATCGGCCTGCTGTTCGAGGGCCAGCTCGCGGCTTGGCGCCTCGCGCTCGGCCAACAAGGCCAGCAATGCCGGACTGGGCGCCGGCAGGCCCTGGGCGCCGGAGCTGGTCATGATCAGGGTCAGGCTCTGCACCCGTGCCGGCACCAGGTCGGCCAGGTGCTGGGCGATCATCCCGCCCATGCTGGCGCCGAGCACATGAAACTGGCGCACACCGAGGGCATCCATCAGGCCGAGGGCATCGCCGGCCATGTCGCGCAGCCGGTATGGCGCCGACACCGTCAGCCCCAGGCGATAGCGCAACGCTTCATAGGCGAGGCTGGCCGGCGGCGCAGCCTGAACCCAGCTACTCAGGCCGACATCGCGGTTATCGAAGCGGATCACCCGGAAGCCCTGCCCGCACAGGCGCGCGACCACCTCGTCCGGCCAGTGGATCAGTTGGCCACCGAGGCCCATGACCATCAGCAACACCGGGTCGCTGCTACGGCCGATACTTTGATAGGCCAGTCGCACATCACCCAGTTCGACCTTCAAGGTCGGCGTCTGAACATCGCAGCGCTCGCTGGCCAAAACAGGCCCGCCGCAAAGGAGCACGGCAAGAAGAATTAACACACGCATAGAAACACCAGAACGCAGAACCCCATTGAGACGCGAGTTTGCTGACATTCAGTCGAGCGCGCTGCCACACAACCATGACAATTTGATGAATCTTACTGGGAATGGGGAATGGGGAATGGGGAATGGGGAAGAAACCACAGCCCTGCAGCCCGACCCGCCTCATCCCTCATCCCTCATCCCCATCACTCAAGCCAACTCCGCGCGCAACTGCCGCGCCGCCGCCACCATATTGACCAGCGCCGCCTCGGTTTCCGGCCAGGCGCGGGTCTTCAGGCCGCAGTCCGGGTTGACCCACAGGCGCTCGGCGGGGATGCGCCGGGCCGCCTTGCGCAGCAGCTTGAGCATCTCGGCGCTGTCCGGCACCCGCGGCGAATGGATGTCGTAGACCCCGGGACCGATGTCGCTGGGGTAATCGAACGCCTCGAAGGCCTGCAGCAGCTGCATGTCCGAGCGCGAGGTCTCGATGGTGATGACGTCGGCGTCCATGGCGGCGATCGACTCGATCACATCGTTGAACTCGCTGTAGCACATGTGGGTGTGGATCTGGGTTTCGTCGCGCACGCCGCAGGCAGCAAGGCGGAACGACTCGGTGGCCCAGTCCAGGTAGCCCTGCCACTGCGCCTGGCGCAACGGCAGGCCCTCGCGGAACGCCGCCTCGTCGATCTGCACGATCTTGATCCCGGCGGCTTCCAGATCGACCACCTCGTCGCGAATCGCCAGGGCCAGTTGCCGGGCCTGCTGCTCGCGGGAAATATCCTCGCGCGGGAAGGACCACATCAGCATGGTCACCGGGCCGGTCAGCATGCCCTTCATCACCTTACTGGTGAGGGTCTGGGCGTAGCGGCTCCACTCCACGGTCATCGGCCGCGGCCGGCTCAGGTCGCCATAGATCAGCGCCGGTTTGACGCAACGCGAACCGTAGCTCTGCACCCAGCCGAAACGGCTGAAGGCATAGCCGTCGAGTTGCTCGGCGAAGTACTCGACCATGTCGTTACGCTCGGCCTCGCCGTGCACCAGCACATCCAGGCCGAGGTTTTCCTGGACCGCGACGGCGTGGCGGATCTCGCCGTGCATGGCCGCGGTGTACTCGTCGGCGGACAGCTTGCCGGCCTTGAACGCCTGACGCGCCAGGCGGATCGCCGCGGTCTGCGGGAAGGAGCCGATGGTGGTGGTCGGCAATGCCGGCAGCTGCAGGCGTGCGCGCTGCTGCTCGATGCGCTGCACGAATGGCGACTGGCGCTGGCTGTCGGCCGCGGTAATCGCCGCCAGCCGGGCCTGTACGGCCGGTTTGTGGATACGCGGCGACTGCGCGCGCCTGGCCTGTACGGCGCGGCTCTGCGCCAACGCGGCCTGCACCTTGGCGTTCTGTGGGTCATTCAGGGCCGTCGTCAGCAGGGCGACTTCCTCGCATTTCTGCACGGCGAAGGCCAGCCAGCTTTTCAGCTCGCTATCCAGCTGGTCTTCACGGTTCAGGTCGACCGGACTGTGCAGCAGCGAGCAGCTCGGCGCCACCCACAGGCGCTCGCCCAGGCGCTCCTGCGCCTGTTGCAGGATGGCCAGGGTCTGCTGCAGATCGGTGCGCCAGACGTTGCGCCCGTTGACCACGCCGAGCGACAGCACCTTGTATGCCGGCAAGCGGTCGAGAATGCTCGAGAACTGCTCGGGTGCGCGGACCAGGTCGATATGCAGACCATCCACCGGCAGGTTGGCGGCCAGGCCGAGGTTGTCTTCCAGGCCGGCGAAGTAGGTGGCGATCAGCTTCTTGCCGGGGTCACGCTGCAGCAGGTTGTAGGCACGCTCGAAGGCGTTCTTCCAGGCTTGCGGCAGGTCGAGCGCCAGGATCGGTTCGTCGATCTGCACCCACTCCACGCCCTGGGCAGCCAGGCGCTGGAGGATCTCGCCGTACACCGGCAGCAGCCGTTCGAGCAGCTCGAGCTTGTCGAAGCTCGCGTCACCCTTGACCTTGCCCAGCCACAGGTAGGTCCGCGGGCCGATCAGCACCGGCTTGACGCTGTGCCCCAACGCATGGGCCTCGTCGACTTCTTCGAACAGCTGTTGCCAGCTCAGCTGGAACTGCTGGTCGGCACTGAACTCGGGGACCAGGTAGTGGTAGTTGCTGTCGAACCACTTGGTCAGCTCTTGTGCGTGGCCGCCACCGCAACAACCGACGCCGCTATTGTTTGCAACGGCGCCACGCGCCATGCCGAACAGGGTTTCCAGGCTCGGCTTGCCACTGTGCGGACGGAAGCGCTCGGGGATCACGCCGAAGGTCAGCGAGTGGGTGAGGACCTGGTCGTACCAGGCGAAATCGCCGACCGGTAGCAGGTCGATACCGGCGTCCTTCTGCAACTGCCAGTGGGCGGCGCGCAACTGGCGGCCAACCGCCTGCAAGCCGGATTCGTCCAGTTCGCCTTTCCAGTGAGCCTCCAGGGCCTTCTTCAGTTCGCGGTCGGCGCCGATACGCGGGAAACCCAGGGAATGGGACAGGGCCATGTCAAAACGCTCCATAGATAAACAAGATGGGGCGTATTCTCGGCAACCGGCCATCGTGAGACAAACTCAACATATTCGTATTGATCTATAATTTCACTCATGTTCAGCTGACCTACACAAAGCTAATCTGCGAGATACCCTGGATCGAGAGGTTCCCATGCTCGAATTGCGCCACTTGAAAACCCTCCACGCCCTGCGCGAAAGCGAGAGCCTGGTCGACGCCGCCGAACGCCTGCACCTGACCCAGTCGGCGCTGTCGCACCAGTTCAAGGAGCTGGAGGAGCGCCTCGGCATGCAGCTGTTCGTGCGCAAGACCAAGCCGGTACGCTTCACCAGCGCCGGCCTGCGTTTGCTGCAACTGACCGATGCGGTGCTGCCGCTGCTGCGCGGCGCCGAGCGCGATCTGGCGCGGCTGGCCGGCGGCACCGCCGGCCGCCTGCATATGGCCATCGAATGCCACAGCTGCTTCCAGTGGCTGATGCCGACCATCGACCAGTTCCGCGACGCCTGGCCGGAGGTGGAGCTGGACCTGGCCTCGGGCTTCTCCTTCGCCCCGCTGCCGGCCCTGGCCCGTGGCGACCTGGACCTGGTGGTGACCTCGGATCCGCTGGAGCTGGCCGGGATCACCTATGTGCCGCTGTTCACCTACGAGGCCATGCTCGCGGTGGCCAACCAGCACCCGTTGGCCAGCAAGCCGTTTATCCAGCCCGAAGACCTGGCGACTGAAACCCTGATCACCTACCCGGTCGAGCGCGACCGCCTGGACATATTCACGCGCTTCCTCGAACCGGCCGACGTCGAACCCGCTCAGGTGCGCACCTCGGAACTGACGGTGATGATGATGCAGCTGGTGGCCAGCGGCCGTGGCGTCTGCGGCCTGCCCAACTGGGCGCTGCACGAATACAGCTCGCGCGGCTACGTCACGGCCAAACGCTTGGGCGACAAGGGCCTGTTCGCCACCCTGTATGCCGGCATCCGCACCGATATGCTCGACTCGCCGTTTATGCGCGACTTCCTGCTCACCGCCAAGGACACCTCATTCGCCAACCTGGAAGGGGTCAGCGTGGCGCGCTGAATGCGCCGGCTGCTGCAAATCTGCTCGGGGCCGCCGTGCGCACCACTGGCCGCCGCCGCGCATTGACCTGATCCCCTAGCAGCCACCCCGGTGCGCATGGCGCGCCCTACGCAGAGCATCCCGTCCCAGCGCACCAGCGCTAAGATCGCTCGCGACACCCATGACCTGGATCAATTGCACCTGAGCGCCACTGCGCTTTAATCACAGCGTCACTTCAAAAGACGCAATTCAATAGCCGCGGAAACCGAACCCCATGATCCAAGCGATGCGCAGTCGCCATAGAGCACTCAGCAGAAATCTGCTGGTGCTCTGGTGTGTGCTGCTTATCGCCTGCGCCTTCGCCCATATTCAGGCCGCCAGCGCCCAGGTAACTGACGACATCGGTGTCCCCACCTACAGCAGCCACGAGCATGCCGCCCCTGAGCAAAGCGCAGCGGATAGCTGCAGCGCCGTGCAGAACGCTCCGTTCAACCAGCAACTGCTCACGCTCCTGGCATTGACCGCCCTGTTCGTCCTGGCCGGCAGCCTTGGCCTGCTCCCCGATCTGCAGCGCCGCATCAGTAGCTTGCAGGTCATACCGTTATTCCGCCCCGGCTTGCCACCCCCCATTCGCAAGCAACTGCATCGCTATAACGAATAGCGCCACTCTTCCCCGCTAAAACCCGCAGTCGCGCTGCGCCGGCCCCACGCCGTGCATAGCGCTATGCCCCTCGGTTTTTTGGAGAGTGCCAACATGCCCCATGACCCGCATAGCGCCCCGGCAGCCAACAATCCCCGGCGCTTCTGGCCTGCACTGGTGGTTTTCGCCGCCATCGCCCTGTTCCTCCTCTGGGAAGAGCATCAGGCCCATCTACTCGGCGCCCTGCCTTATCTGATCCTGCTGCTCTGCCCGCTGATGCATGTGTTCATGCACCGCGGCCATGGCCGGGATAAAGACGGCCCGCACGATCACCGCTGATCAGGAGGCAACAACTATGGAACAGACCATGTCGGCCTATGGCCTCTGGGGCCTGGTGATCGTCAACTCGCTGGTGTTCATTATTTTCGCCTTCAGCTTCTTCAAGCCGAACAGCCCGCGGGACTGGCGCACCTTCGGCACCTTCGCCGCCTTCATCGTCGCCCTGTTCGTCGAGATGTACGGCGTGCCGCTGACCCTCTACCTGCTGGCCGGTTGGCTGCAGAGCCGCTATCCGCAACTCGACCCGCTGTCCCACGATGCCGGGCACCTGTGGCACAGCCTGCTGGGGCTGGAGGGCGATCCGCATTTCGGCGTGCTGCATTTCCTCAGCAGCCTGTTTATCTTCGCCGGTTTCTGGCTGCTGGCCACGGCCTGGCGCGTGCTCTACCGCGCCCAGCAGGCGGGCTCCCTGGCCGAAAGCGGCCCCTACGCGCGCATCCGCCATCCGCAGTACGTGGCCTTCAGTCTGATCATGTTCGGCTTCCTGCTGCAGTGGCCGACGTTGCTGACCCTGTTGATGTTCCCGGTACTGCTGCTGATGTACGTGCACCTGGCGCGCCAGGAAGATCGCTGGGCCGCCAGCCACTTCGGCGACCACTGGCAGCATTACCGGGCGTGGGTGCCGGCCTTTATTCCGCGGCTGGGTAACGCCAGCGATCAGCCCGCCACACCCCAGGAGCCCAAGCCATGAATGCAGTCGAGCCGAGAGGTAATCGGCAGAACGCGGTGCTGATAGTCCCCGGCATGGGCAGCGACCATTGCGCCGGCCTGGTCAGCCAATCGCTCAAGCGCCTGCCCGGCATTGCCGAGCTGAGCACCAGCATCGCCAGCCATAAGGTCCGTATCGAGTTCGATGCGAGCCAAACGGACCTGGCGACCCTGCAAAAAGCCGTGGAACAGGCCGGTTATGAAGTGGCCAAGGCAGCCCTCGCCGGTGCTGGCAGCGAGCCCACCGGCGCCGCGGAGGAAGAACACTACCTGCACGACGCCTGGCGGCGCATGTGGATAGCCGGCGTACCCACGACCCTGATCATGCTGCTGATGGCCGTGCATATGTTCTGGTTCATGCTGCCGGGATATCTGGCGATGGTGGTGATACTCGCCGCCATCCCGGTGTTTATCGCCGGCGCCAGCACTCATGTGTCGGCCTGGAAAGCGCTGCGCAATCGCACCGCCAATATGGATGTGCTGATCAGCCTGGGCAGCCTGCCGCCCTACTTTATCGGCCTGGTGGGGTTCTTCTACCCCATGACCTCCTTCGTCGAGATGGCCGCCACCATCATGACCTTCCACCTGATCGGCCGTTACCTGGAGGCCCGTGCCAAAGGCCGCGCCTCCCAGGCGATCCGCAAGATGCTCGAACTGGGCGCCAAGAGTGCAGTGCTGCTGCGCGATGGCGTCGAGGTGCAGGTGCCGATCGAAGCCGTGGTGGTCGGCGACCTGATGCTGGTGCGCCCCGGCGAAAAAATCCCCAGTGACGGCGAAGTGGTCGAGGGTAACAGCCATATCGACGAATCCCTGGCCACCGGCGAATCCTTGCCGAAAGAAAAGGGGCCGGGCGATCCGGTGATCGGCGCCACCCTGAACAAGGAAGGCCTACTGACCGTGCGCGCGACCAAGGTTGGCCAGGACACCTTTCTCGCCCAGGTAATCGACCTGGTCGAGCACGCGCAAAGCACCAAGGTGCCGATCCAGGAATTCGCCGACCGCATGACCGGGCGCTTCGTGCCCATTGTGATCGTCATCAGCCTGTTGAGTCTGGTCGTCTGGCTGATCGCCGGCGAATCCTTGCGCGGCATCCTGGTGTGGGGCGCAAACTGGCTGCCCTGGGTCGACGCCGAGCTATCGCCGGGCTTGGTCGGGCTGCTTTCCGCTGTTGCGGTACTGGTGATCGCCTGCCCCTGTGCTCTCGGCCTGGCCACCCCGACCGCACTGATGGTAGGTGCCGGCCGTGGCGCCGAGCTGGGCATCCTCTATCGCTCCGGCACCGCCATTCAGATGTTCAAGGACATCAAGGTGATGGTGCTCGACAAGACCGGCACCCTGACCCTGGGCAAACCGGTGGTCACCGATTGCCTGCCCAGCGCCGGGATCAACGAGCAGGAGCTGCTGCGTCTGGCCAGCAGCGTCGAATACGGCTCCGAGCACCCGATTGCCCAGGCCATGGTCGAACGCATCAAGGAACTCGGTCTGGAACTGGGGGGCCTTGGCGAATTCCAGGCGCTCAACGGCCTGGGCGTGCAGGGCCAGGTGGACGGTCAATTGATCCGCGTCGGCAATGCGCGCTGGATGCAGGAATGCCAGGTGGACACCACAACCCTGGCCAGCCAGCTGGAAGCCCTGGAGAACCAGGGCAAGACCGCGCTCTATGTCGCCCGCGAGGCGCAACTGATTGGCGTGGTAGCGGTAGCCGACAGCCTCAAGGAGGACGCCCAGGCAGCCATCACCGAACTGCGCGCCATGGGTATCCATACCGTGATGCTGACCGGCGACAACCCGCGCGCCGCTGCGCATATCGCCGCGCAAGTGGGCATCGACAGCGTCCACGCAGGTGTGCTGCCCAGCGGCAAGGTCGAGGTCATTCGCCAGCTGCAGGCCGAATACGGCCAATGGGTGGCGATGGTCGGCGACGGCATCAACGACGCCCCGGCACTCAAGCAGGCCAATGTCGGCATCGCCATCGGCACCGGTGCCGATGTGGCCATGGAGGCCGCCGATGTGATTCTCATCGGTGGACACCTGGGCGGCCTGGTGGAAGCGGCGCAGCTGTCGCGCCTGACCTTCCGCAAGATCGTCGAGAACCTGATCTGGGCCTCGGCCTACAACGTCGCCGCGATCCCCATCGCTGCTGTCGGTCTGCTCCACCCAATGATCGGCGTGATCGCCATGACCGCCAGCTCGCTGTCGGTGATCGCCAATTCCCTACTGCTCAAGAGAGCCACCTTGAGCGCTATCCGCAAAACCCATTGAAACCAAGCAGGAGAAACACCATGAGCACTTTCACCTACAAAGCCCTGACCGCCCTCGCCCTGACCGGCGCACTACTGAGCGCCCCGGCGTTCGCCGAGGACGCGCACCATCCCGAGAAGCTGGCGCAGAACGAGCAAAAAGCTCCCATGGGCCAGGGCATGGGACAAGGCATGGGCATGATGGACGGCATGGACATGACCAAGATGCAGGAAATGATGCAACAGATGCACGCCGCCAAGACCCCGGAGGAACGCCAGAAGATTCGCAGCGAGCACCGCGAGGCCATGCAGTCGCAAATGGGCATGATGCGTGAGCGCATGCAACAGAGTCAGTGCCCCATGGCCAAGGACGCTTCCACCCAGCAGCAGTGCATGAAGGACATGCACGAGAATATGCAGGGCATGATGCAGATGATGGAACAGATGCTGGAAAGCCAGTCCGTACCGAACGGCCAGTGAGCCTGGTGTAACGCCCAGCCCCGCGCGGTTCGGAGCAGGGAGGAGCAAAGCGCAATCCGGGATCATCCCCCCGGATTGCGCCAAGGCTTATCCAGGCTACGGGAGCCGGCAACCGCCAAACCGCTTATACCCTTGCGCCCGTGGCGGGTTCCACCCGTCCTACAGAGGGTAGTCAGCACAGGCTCGGGAACGGACACAAAATTTCCCCGGATCGCATCCGGGCTACAGTCCGTAGCTCGGATAAGCCCCAGCGCAATCCGGGACCGCTCTCACGGATTGCATCCGTTTCGCGTTTCACCCGCCCTACAGGCAGTGGGCGGGCGTTTGTTCACCACCTCTCATTCCTGCGGTTGACCGGCCTTGGCGATCGCACGCCAGGTCGTGCCGGCGTCCGGCGACAAGTAGACGTCGCGCTTGAAGGTGGCCATTGCCCACTCCTGCGGTTTGGCCGGGTTCTGCGCGAGGTAGGCGACAGCATCATCGTTCAGTTCGGGCACGCCAAGTGCGGTGACTTCGCGCGTCTGCAAATCCAGCCGGGATAGCGCCGCCGCGCGGCCATAACTGCCGAACCATAGGCTGTTACCGTCGAGGCTGAAGGCGGCGCTCAGCACTTGCTCGCCCTGGCTGAGCGGCTGGAAGCGCTGGCCCCCGTCGCGCGACAGGTAGAGGCCGGCAGCGGTCGTCACCGCAACTATCCGACCGTCACGCGGATGCACCGCCAGGGCACTCGGCACCTCGCTGACCCCCTGCGCGGCAGCGCGCCGCCAGGTGGCGCCGTCGTCGCGGCTGGAATACAGGCCGGGAGCGCTCATCCGCGAATTCGCTTGCGCGCTGTAGAGATACAAGGTGGCGCTGTCGAAGCCGCTGGCCAGCAGGTGAAAGTCTGCTTCGCCCTGCAAACCCAGCGGCTGCCAGCTGCGTCCGTCATCGCTGCTCTTGATCAGGCCCAGGGGGTTGGCGAGGTCGCTGCCAGGGGCCGGGTGGCCACTGCTGTAGATCGCCTGGCGCGTCACGGTATAGCCCATGTAGTCGTGTTCCGGCCCTGCGGCCTTGCGCCAGCGCCCTTCGCTATAGACGGCCAGTCCGTGATGACTGGGTATCGACAGCCGCTGGCCATCCGGGCTGAACGCCAGCCCGTGCACATGGGTAAGGGTTAGCGCCGGGTCGCCACAGGCGGCCAGGAGGGCGAAAGCAGCCAGCAAGCCGAGTGGCGCCACCCGCCGCAAAGCCTGTCCGAGGTACAGGGTCAATTCTCCCCGTGCATTGAAGATGCTCTTCATGCGTTTTCTCCCAGAGGAATACTGGCCGCAGCAGGGATGCGCCGACGACGCATCAACCTATAGGCCGCCGGCAACACGAACAGCGACAGCAGCGGCGCGCTGAGCATGCCGCCGACCATGGGTGCGGCGATGCGGCTCATCACTTCGCTGCCGGTGCCGCTACCGAGGAGAATCGGCAGCAAGCCGGCGATGATCACCGCCACGGTCATGGCCTTGGGTCGCACCCGTTGTACCGCGCCTTCACGGATCGCCTCGACCAGCGCCTGTTCGCTGTTGTCACCGGCTGCCTCGCGTTCGGCCCAGGCGTTCTTCAGGTAGAGCAGCATGATCACGCCGAACTCGGCCGCCACTCCGGCCAGGGCGATGAAGCCGACCCCGGTGGCCACCGACATGTGATAACCGAGCAGATAGAGGAACCAAATCCCGCCGGTCAGGGCGAACGGCAGCGTGGCCATGATCAGCAGCGCCTCGCTGAAGCGGCCGAAGCACAGGTAGAGCAGGACGAAGATGATCAGCAGGGTAGCCGGCACCACCAGCTTGAGCCGCGCGTTGGCCCGTTCGAGAAACTCGAATTGCCCCGAATAGCTCAGGCTGATGCCCGGTTGCAGGGTGACCTGCTCGTCGATGGCGGCGCGCAGATCGGCCACCACCGAGGCCAGGTCGCGGCCACGCACATCCACATAGACCCAGCCCGTGGGCCGCGCATTCTCGCTCTTGAGCATCGGTGGGCCGTCGCTGACCTTGATCCGCGCCACCGTGCCCAGAGTGATCTGGCTGCCTTGGGGGGTGTAGATTGGCAACTGCTCAAGCCTGCCCAGCGAGTCGCGCCATTCGCGCGGATAACGCACGCTGATGGGAAAGCGCGCCAGGCCCTCGATGGTCTCGCCGACATTCTCGCCGCCGATGGCGCTGGAGACGATCGACTGCACATCGGCGATATTCAGGCCGTAACGCGCCGCCGCCGCCCGGTCGATATCGACGTCGATATAGCGCCCGCCGGTCAAGCGTTCGGCCAGGGCAGAACTCACTCCGGGCACGTTTTTGGCGACTTTTTCAATGGCCAGGGTGGCCTCGTCGATCTGCGCCAGATCGGTGCCGGCGACCTTGACCCCGATCGGGCTTTTGATTCCGGTGGCGAGCATGTCGATGCGATTGCGGATCGGCGGAATCCAGATATTGGTCAGCCCCGGCACCTGCACCAGCCGGTCCAGTTCTTCCACCAATTTTTCCGCGGTCATGCCGGCGCGCCACTGCTCGCGCGGCTTGAACTGGATGGTGGTCTCGAACATCTCCAGCGGCGCCGGGTCGGTGGCGGTCTCGGCGCGGCCGGCCTTGCCGAGCACATGGGCGACTTCCGGCAGCGTCTTGATCATGCGGTCGGTCTGTTGCAACAGCTGCGCGGCCTTCTGCGCGGACAAGCCGGGCAGGGCCGAGGGCATATAGAGCAGATCGCCCTCGTCCAGCGGTGGCAGGAACTCGCCGCCCAACTGCGACAGCGGCCACAGCGTGCTGAGAAATACCAGCAGCGCGACCAGCAGAGTGGTCTTGGGCCAACGCAATACCGCATCCAATGCCGGCTGGTAGATCCTGATCAACCAACGGTTCAGCGGGTTGCGTGCTTCATCGGGAATCCGCCCGCGAATCCAGTAGCCCATCAACACCGGCACCAGGGTCACCGACAGCCCCGCCGCTGCCGCCATGGCATAGGTCTTGGTGAAGGCCAGCGGGCCGAACAGCCGGCCCTCCTGGGCCTGCAGGGTGAACACCGGAATGAACGACAGGGTGATGATCAGCAGGCAGAAGAACAGCGCCGGGCCGACTTCCACCGCCGCATCGGTAATCACCCGCCAATGCGTTTCGCCTTTGAGTTCCTCGCCTGGATGTTGCTCACGCCAGGCCTCAATCTTCTTGTGCGCGTTTTCGATCATCACCACCGCGGCGTCGACCATTGCACCGATGGCGATGGCGATGCCACCAAGCGACATGATATTGGCGTTGATGCCCTGCTGCTGCATCACGGCAAAAGCGATCAGTACACCGACCGGCAAGGACACAATCGCCACCAGCGAGGAACGCAGGTGCCAGAGGAAGGCCGCGCAAACCAGCGCGACGACGATGAATTCCTCCACCAGTTTCTCGCCGAGGTTGCGCACCGCGCGGTCGATCAACTTGCTGCGGTCGTAGGTGGTGACGATCTCCACCCCCTCGGGCAAGCTGCTTTTCAGCTCCTCGAGTTTGGCCTTGACCGCGTCGAT
Organism: Pseudomonas sp.; assembly: GCA_030699825.1. Taxonomy (GTDB): domain Bacteria; phylum Pseudomonadota; class Gammaproteobacteria; order Pseudomonadales; family Pseudomonadaceae; genus Aquipseudomonas. The sequence goes on from JAUYKV010000062.1 coordinate 111,688, forward strand.
GGTGCTGCGCGCGTTCTTGCCGCTGCGCAGGATCACCACGCCGCCGACCACCTCGCCCTCGCCATCCAGTTCGGCGATGCCGCGGCGCATTTCCGGTCCCAGCTGGATATGCGCTACCTCGCCCAAGGTCACCGGCACGCCGCCGGCATCCAGGCGTAGCGGGATGGCGCGAAAATCGTTGAGGGTTTTCAGATACCCCGAGGCGCGCACCATAAATTCGGTTTCCGCCAGCTCCAGCACCGCGCCGCCGGTTTCCTGGTTGGCCCGGCCGATGGCGTCCGTCACCTCGGCCTGGGTGATGCCCAGGCTGGCCAGCTTGATCGGGTCGAGTTGCACCTGGTACTGCTTGACCATGCCGCCGATGGTTGCCACCTCAGCGACATTGGCCAGGGTCTTCAGCTCGAACTTGAGAAACCAGTCCTGCAGCGCCCTCAGCTGCGCCAGGTCGTGCTTGCCGGTGCGGTCGACCAGGGCGTACTGGTAGATCCAGCCGACCCCGGTGGCATCCGGCCCCAGCGATGGTTTGGCGCTGGCCGGCAAGCGGCTCTGGATCTGGCTGAGGTATTCCAGCACCCGCGAACGCGCCCAATAGAGGTCGGTGTCGTCCTCGAACAGCACATAGACGAAGCTGTCGCCAAAGAACGAGTAGCCGCGCACCGTCTTCGCCCCAGGCACCGAGAGCATGGTGGTGGCCAGCGGGTAGGTCACCTGGTTCTCGACGATCTGCGGCGCCTGGCCCGGATAGGGCGTGCGGATAATCACCTGCACGTCGGACAGGTCCGGCAACGCATCGATCGGTGTGTTTTGCACCGACCAGACGCCCCAGGCAGTGGCGAACAGGGTCGCCAGCAGCACCAGGAAACGGTTGGCCACCGACCAGCGGATCAGGGCGGCGATCATGGCTGCACCTCCTGATGGCCGTCATGGCTGCTACTTTCCTGGGGCGTGGCCGTCAGGTGCTCGATGCGTTCGATCAGCATACCCTCGTCGTCGGCACGCACGCCGACCCGCACCCGATCGCCGGCCTCGAAGCGCTCCAGCAGCGCCAAATCGGCGACCGGGAAGAGCATACTCATGCCCGGCATGCCCAGGGTCTTGAACGGGCCATGGGTGAGCATCACGCCATCGTCTTCGATGGCGTCGATCTGTCCCTCGGCCTCGTGCAGTGCCTCTTCCAGTTTAACCTCGGCCGCCGGCGCGCCCAGTTCCTGGGCCATGATGCCGCGCAGGCTGGCCTCGGAATCGAGCAGGAACTGCCCGGAGGCGACCACCTGCTGGCCCTCCTCCAACCCCTCGAGGATCTGGGTATTGCCCTGGGCCTCCTGGCCCAGACGCACTTCCACCGGACGGTAACGCCCCTCGCCCTCGGCGAGCATCACCAGGGCGCGGCGACCGCTACGGATCACTGCCTCGCTCGGCACCAACAGCGCATCGCCTTCGGCCGGGCGGGCCAGCCTCACCTGGGCGGTCAGCCCCGGGCGCAGGCGGCCATCGGGGTTATCCAATACGACCCGCACGCGCAAGGTGCGGCTGTCGAGGTTGGCCTGGGGCAGAATGGCCTCGATACTGCCGCCGAGCACTTCGCCGGGGAAAGCCGGCAGCCGCGCTTCTACCACCTGGCCTGGATGCAGGCCCAGGGCTTCGGCCTCGGGCACCGCCACATCGAGCCAGACGCTGCGCAGGCCATTGATGGTCGCCAGGGTGTCACCCGCCATCAGGTTCATGCCCTCGCGCACATTCAAATCCTGTAGCACCCCGGCGATCGGGCTGGTCACGGTCCATAGCGCCTGCACCTTGCCGCTGCGCTCGAAGCGGGCGATCAGGGCCGCCGGCATCCCGGCCAGACGCAAGCGTTGACGCGCCGCGGCCAACAGGGCGGGATCGCCGGCTTCGCGCAGGGCCAGATAGTCTTCCTGGGCACTCACCCACGCGGGCACCAGCAAGTCGGCCAGGGGCGCACCGGCCTCGAGCAGATCCTCCGCGGCGCGGGCGTAGACCCGCTCGACGAAACCGCCAGTACGCGCCTGGACCACGGCGATATCGCGGCTGTTGAAGGTCAGGTTGCCGACCACTTCCAGGCTGCTGGCCAGCGCCCCACGGGTCACCGGGGCCAGGCGCATGCCGAGGTTCTGGGTGATGCTCGCATCGATGCTGACGGCGGCGCTGTCGCCGCCCTCGTCGGCATAGCGCGGCACCAGCTGCATGTCCATAAACGGCGACTTGCCCGGCTGGTCGAACTTTTGCTGCGGCATCATGGGGTCATACCAATAGAGCACCTTGCGCTCATCTGCCGCTTCGGTTTTCTCCGCGGCCATGGCCATCTCAGGGGCCAGACTCACCGATTGCTGGGCGAACCAGTAGCCACCCGCCGCACCTATACCCAGTACCAGCGTGGCCAACAGCGTAGTTTTTACTAGTCGAGCGCTCATTGGTTCACCCCTTCATAAGCGAAATGCAGGCGGGCGCTGGTCAGCGCCCGCGCTTGTTCGAAGTCGATGTGTTTCAGGCGTGCCTCGATCAGCTCGCGCCTGGCGGCGATTACGCTGGCCAGTTCACTTGCGCCAGATCGATAACCGGCCAGGGTCAGCGCAACCTTTTCCTTGGCCAGCGGCAGCAGCAGATCCTGACTGCGGCGCAGCGCGCGATCGAACCGCTGATACTCAGCCAGGTCGTCGGCCAATTGCTGCGCATGCTCGCGCTCAGCCGCTTCGCGTTCGGCGTGCAGTTGGCTGAGCGTGGCCTGTTTGGCGGCGATCCTGGGGTTTTGCCGCGAGCCCGGAAACAGCGGCAGATCGAAGCTGAACTGCAGCGAAACCATATCGCCGAAGGCCGGGTCGCGCTTCTGGTAGGCCAGCTCCCAGCTCCAGTCGGATTGCTTATCCGCCACGGCCTGGCGCACCTCGGCTTGGGCCGCCTCGGTCATGGGATCGAACAGCGCCAGTTCGGGATGGCGTTGCAGGTTGTGCTGATAGTGCTCGGCATCCACCGGCCAGTTCGGCAAGCGGCCGGACAGGGTCTCAGCGGCACGCGAGCCGATCCAACGGCGCAGGGCCGCACGCTGTTGCGCGCGGAGCTGCAGCAGCTGGTCCTCGGCCTCGGCGAGCAACGCCGCCTCCTGCTTCGGTGCAACGCTGTCGGCGGCCTGGCCACGGCCGCCGGAGATGCTGGCACGCACCGCCTTGGCCAGCAGATCGTTCTCCGAGTAAAGGTCTGCGAACAGGCTCAGCTTCTGCTCGACGGCGCGCGCCGCAATCCACGCCAGCGCGGTTTGCCGCCGTACCCGCAGGCGCTCGACCCGCTCCTGGGCGGCGGCGCTAAGGACCCCGGCCTCGGCAGTCTCGACCCGGGCGCGGCGCTTGGCGCGGCTGGGCACCTCCTGCATCAGCCCGATCATCTGCATGGTCATCGGCTCGCGGTCGAGACGACCACGGTTGTCGCCCTCGATCGGCAGGTTCTGCACGCCTAGGGTCAATTTCGGGTCGGGCAACTCACCCGCCGGCACCGCGGCATGGCGCGCGGCCTGGACATTGGCTGCCTGAGCCGCCAGCGAAGGCGCCTCGCGCTCGGCCAGTTCCAGCGCCTGATCGAGGGTCAGCGCCGCGGCCGGCAGGCTGAGCAAGGCAGCGGCCAGCGCACCGACCGCCAAACGGCCGGGGAAGAAAAACAAACGGGACATACCGGTGATTCCTGTCGATATCGCGCGCTATGGGCGCGCAACGGCCACCGAGTCGCCTGGGCTACACGATGGGGTTCGCAACGGGACAGGAATCAGGCGCGGGGGGGGCGCCAGGGGGCAAGCGAGGGTTGGGACAGGGGTTCGGCTTGGCTATACAAGGCGGCGTCGGAAGCGGCCGGCAGCAGCTTGAGCTTCAATCGATAGCCATCGGCCAAGGGCAGGCTGGCGCTGGGGCATTTGCTCATGTCCGGGCACAGCTGACTGCCGCTGAGTTGCATCGCCGCCTCGTCACAGCAGTCGCTCGCCGTCGGTGCGTCCTGGCTCATCGGGCAAGATTCGCCGACCAGCAGCGAACCCGCCAGGCTCTGCAAGGGCAGAACCAGGGCCAGGAGCAATACCAGACAGAGGTGACGGAAGGCGTTCATGCGGGGAAGTCTAGCCTCACGGCCGGCAAGGGGCAATTGATAAGAATCAATTGACCGGGTCTGTTGAGCTGGATCAGGTTGCGCCGCCCTGGCGAACCGCCGATGACCGGAGCCTGATCAGATAGTGCCGCGGGCCTATACTTTTTGCTCCAGCAACACTGTGGAGCGGGCGGCGAGTCGCCCACACAAGCGCAAGAGGAGCAGACCATGACCATCCGCATTGGCGACGAAGCCTCCGACTTCAGCACCGAAACCACCGAGGCCCCCTGCACTTCCATAAGTGGATAGACGACAGCTCTTATCAAACAACCTGTATGTCATTGATTCAGGAGGCTCTTTGTGGGAGGGGCTTTAGCCGCGACTGGACTGGCACATTCTCGCGGCTAAAGCGGAACGCCGCCCGACCCCTGCCACAGGTATCCACAAGCCGACAGACACGTTAACTCCCCAGTTTGCTGCGCGACAGCGCGGCGTCTGGACGACGGGGGATCTCCTACAGGCTACGGGCACCGGCACCGGCACCGGCACCGGCACCAGCAGCGCCTCGCCGATAACCCCATCTACGCCAAGCACTGTTACAACTGCCCACTTGCTCGACGTGACCGGCAGTCATAGCATGACTGCCAGTCACAGCCAGACAAGTTCCAGCCCATGCGCCTTCAAGACCGACTCTTCCTGCAGCGCGAAAGCGCCCTCCTCGACGCCGCGCGCCTGCTGTTTCGCCAGCAGCCCTGGGATCGGGTGACCATCGCCGAGGTGGCGACCCAGGCCGGCATCGGCAAGGGCACGGTGTACAAGCATTTCCCCAGCAAGGAAGCGCTGTTTGCCCGCCTGGCCCTGGACATGAGCCGGGCCAATCTCAACGAGCTACTCGCCCTGCATGCCGCGCAGCCGCCGCAACAGGCGATGCGCCAGGTGATCCGCCACCACTTCGAGTTGATGCTCGCCGATCCGATCCTCGCGCAACTTTGCCAGCACTGCGACCGCCCGGCCTTTCAGGAGCGTCTGGAGGCGCCCTACCGCGAGCAGTTCCTGCAGCTGGAGCGCGACTACGTCGACTTCTTCGGCCAGCTGCTGCATGACACTTTCGATGATCGCGCGCTCACCCCCGCCGACTGCCAGTACCTGCTGTGGGGCGTGGAGGCCTGCGTCAACGGGGTGATGGCGCGCATCGCCTCCGGCGGCTTCGAGCACTGGGCCGAACCCATCGCCCTGAGCGACTACTTCGACCGCGTCAGCGATTTCATCATCGCCGGCCTGCGTGGCCAGGCCGCCAACCTTCTTTGCGCCCCATCCGCCAGCCGCGAGTAACCGCTCATGTTCAGTCAAGTATCCAAACGTCCGTGGTTGATCGCCGTCGCCATCAGCGTCTTGCTGCTGCTGTGGTTGCTCAGCGGCTCGCTGTTCAAGGCGCAGAAAACCGCCAGCGCCGACCAACCCGTCGTGGAGCAGGGGCTGGCGAAAGTCGAGATCCAGTGGCTGGAGGCCCAGCCGATGCAGCGCCAGCATGTGGTCCAGGGCCAGGTCGAAGCCTGGCGCCGGGTCGAGTTGCGCGCGCAGATCAGCGCCAGCGTGCTGCGCCTGGATCGGGACAAGGGCCAGCCGGTCGAACAGGGTGAGTTGCTCCTCAGCCTGTCGCCGGACGACCGCACCGCCCAGGTGGCGCGCAGCGAAGCCGAGGTGCGCCAGCGCGAGACCGACGTCAGTTCGGCCAAACGCCTGCGCGAGCGCAACCTGTTTTCCGCCAACGAACTGCTGCGCCTGGACAGCGAGCTGGCCAAGGCCCGCGCCGAGCTGGCAAGCGCCCGCCTGCAATTGCGCAACACCCGCATCGAGGCGCCCTTCGCCGGAGTCTACGACGCGCGCCAGGTCGAGCTGGGCGACTTCGTCCAGCCCGGGCAGAGCCTGCTGACCCTGGTGGATATCAGCCAGCTCAAGGTCAGCGCGCAGATCGCCCAGCAGCAAGTGATCCAGCTGACCCTCGGCCAGCCGGTACGCGTGCAGCTGCTCGACGGCCGCGAGCTTGCCGGTGAGCTGCACTTCATCGCCGCCGCCGCCGATCCCGACTCGCGCAGCTTCCGCATCGAGGTCCGGGTCGATAACCCCGAGCGGCTACGCCTGGCCGGTGCCAGCGCCACCCTGCACATCCAGACCGGCGAGGCCATGGCTCACCGCCTCTCCCCGGCCCTGCTCAGCCTGGATGCGGCCGGCCGGCATGGGGTGAAGTGGGTCAACCAGCAGCAACGGGTCGAGTTCACCCCGGTTACGCTGATCAGCGTCGACAATCAGGGCGCCTGGGTCAGCGGCCTGCCGCCGCGGGTCGCGCTGATCACCCTCGGCCAGGGCTTCGTTGTCCCAGGCCAGCAGGTGCTCAGCCAACTCGCCAAAGAGGGCAGCTGAAATGCACGCCCTGATCGCCGCGGCGCTGGACCGCAGCCGCACCAGCCTGCTGCTGCTGGCCTTTCTGCTGATCGGCGGCCTGGCCGCCTATGTGGCCATCCCCAAGGAAGCCAACCCGGACGTCAGCATCCCGATCATCTATGTCTCGGTGGCACTGGAAGGCATCAGCCCGGAAGACGCCGAACGCCTGCTGGTGCGCCCGCTGGAACAGGAGCTGCGCAGCCTCGAAGCGGTCAAGGAAATGCGCTCGATGGCCAGCGAGGGGCATGCCTCGGTAACTCTGGAATTCGATGCCGGTTTCGACGCCAAGGCAGCCCTGATCGACGTGCGCGAAAAAGTCGACAGCGCGCGCAGCAAACTGCCGGAGGAAGCCGAGGAACCGACGGTCACCGAAGTCAACGTGGCGCTGTTTCCGGTGCTGTCGATCGGCCTGTCCGGGCCGATCGCCGAAGCGCAGCTGGTGTATATCGCCCGCCAGCTGAAGGAGAACATCGAGGGCATCGCCGAGGTGCTCTCGGTGGAGATCGGCGGCGACCGCGAAGACCTGCTGGAAATCGTCGTCGACCCGCAGGTGCTCGACAGCTACGGCATCGACTACACCGAGCTGTTCAGCCTGGTCAGCCGCAACAACCGCCTGGTGGCCGCCGGCAGCCTGGACACCGGCGCCGGGCGCATGAGCCTGAAGGTGCCCGGGGTGATCGAGAACCTGGAAGACGTGCTGGCCATGCCGATCAAGGTGGTCGGCGGCAGCGTGGTGACCTTCGGCGACGTCGCCAGCATCCAGCGCACCTTCAAGGACCCGACCGGCTTCGCCCGGATCAACGGCCAGCCCGCCATCGTCCTGGAAGTGGCCAAGCGCAGCGGCGCCAACATCATCGCCACCATCGAGCAGGTCAAGGCCCTGATGGTCCAGGCCCAGCCGCTGCTGCCCGCAGGCCTGCAGGTCAGCTACATCATGGATCAGTCGCAGGAAGTCGAGAGCCTGCTCGGCGACCTGCTCAACAACGTGATGACCGCCATCGTCCTGGTGCTGATCCTGGTGGTGGCGAGCATGGGCCTGCGCTCGGCGCTGCTGGTCGGCCTGACCATTCCCGGCGCTTTTCTGACCGGCATCCTGCTGATCTGGATGCTCGGCTTCACCCTCAATATCGTCGTGCTGTTCAGCCTGATCCTGGTCGCCGGCATGCTGGTGGATGGCGCCATCGTGGTCTCCGAGCTGGCCGACCGCAACCTTCACCAGGGCCAGAACCCGCGCCAGGCCTGGGCCAATGCGGCGACGCGAATGGCCTGGCCGGTGATCGCCTCCACCGCCACCACCCTGGTGGTATTCCTGCCGCTGCTGTTCTGGCCCGGAGTGGTCGGCCAGTTCATGAAATACCTGCCGGCCACGGTGATCGTCTGCCTGCTCGCCTCCCTGGCCATGGCCCTGGTGTTCCTGCCGGTACTGGGCGCGGTGACCGGCGGCCGCCCGCAGCCGCTGCCGAGCACGCCCAGCCGCGGCGCCCAGGCCTACCGCAAACTGCTCGACAAACTGCTGCGCCGGCCGGGCCTGACCCTGCTCGGCATACTCGCGCTGGTTGCCCTGATCTATGCCGGCTACGGCCGTTTCAACCATGGGGTGGAGTTCTTCCCCGAGGTCGAGCCGGAAAATGCGCAGATCTGGCTGCGCGCCCGCGGCGATCTGTCGGTGCAGGAAAAGGACGCCCTGCTGCAACAGGTCGAACGCCGCCTGCTCGGCATGTCCGAGGTCAAGGCGCTGTACGCCCGTTCCCTGGCCCAGCCGGACGGCCAGCTCGGGGTCGACGTGATCGGCACCCTGCAGTTCCAGTTCGTCGACTGGCATGAGCGGCGCCCGGCCCGACAGATTCTTGACGACATGCGCGAGCGCAGTGCCGACATTCCCGGGGTGGTCCTCGAGTTCCGTGGACAGGAACAAGGCCCCAGCGGCGGCAAGCCGGTCAAGCTGCAAATCAGCGCCCTCGACCCGCTCAAGGCCGATCGCTTCGTCGAGCAGCTGCGCGCCAGCATGCTCAGCATCGGCGGTTTCAAGGACATCGAGGATGACCGCGCCCTGCCCGGCATCGAGTGGCGGATCAAGGTCGACCGCGAGGCCGCCGCGCGCTTCGGCGCCGATGTGCTGAGCGTCGGCAACGCCGTGCAGATGGTCAGCAATGGCCTGAAACTGGCGACCTACCGGCCGGAAGACGCCACCGACGAGGTGGACATCCGCGTGCGCCTGCCCGCCGACTGGCGTTCGCTCGACCAACTCGGCCGCCTGACCCTGAATACGCCCAGTGGCCAGGTACCGCTGGGCAACTTCGTCGAGCTCGTTCCGGCGCCCAAGGTCGGCACCCTGCGCCGAGTCGACGGCAACCGCACCATCACCCTGCAGGCCGATCTGGCCGAGGGCGCGCGCCTGGACGAACGCCTGCAGGCGCTGCGCGAGGCCATGGGCGAGCCGCCGACGGACGTGCAGCTGACCTTCGCCGGCGAGGATGCCGACCAGCGCGAGGCCGCGGTCTTTTTGGCCACCGCCTTCGGCGTGGCGATCTTCCTCATGGCGCTGATCCTGGTGACCCAGTTCAACAGCATCTACCAGGCCATCCTGGTACTTTCAGCCATAGTCCTGTCCACCGCCGGGGTGCTGATGGGCCTGCTGGTCAACGGCCAGTCGTTCGGCATCGTCATGGTCGGCATGGGCCTGATCGCCCTGGCCGGCATCGTGGTCAACAACAACATCATCCTCATCGACACCTACAACCAGCTGCGCCGCCAGGGCCTGGAGCCGCGCGCGGCAGCGCTGGAAACCGGCAGCCTGCGCCTGCGTCCGGTGCTGCTGACCGCCGTGACCACGGTGCTCGGCCTGGTGCCCATGGTGCTCAGCGTCAACGTCGACCTGCTGGCCCCGAGCCTGGGCCTGGGCGCTCCCTCGACCCAGTGGTGGACCCAGCTGTCCAGCGCCATCGCCGGTGGCCTGAGCTTCGCCACCGTGCTGACCCTGTTGCTGACCCCCTGCCTGCTGGTGCTGGGCGCGCGTTTCGAACGCCGCCCAGCGCCGCTGGAAAGCTTCGACGACGACCTGCTCGACCTGCCGGAACAGCTCCTCGCGTCGCAACCGGCCAAGGCCCGCGCCAGCAGCACCCAGGACACTTGAGGAGTCCTCGTTGGACCTCCGCGGCATCCTCTGCACCAGTGACTGACGCTGCAGCGAGCGCAGCGAACATGCCGACATCAGCGGTACGGCCAACCGGCAGCCCAGCTGTCCGGCACGCTACGCTCCGGGTGGGTTAGCCCCGTAGATGGGTTAGGCGCCGGTTGCCGAGCACGATGAACCCGCAAGATCCGTGACGCCGTATCCATCATCGGTGCAACGCAGGCCTATCGCCTGATGGGTATCGCTGCGCTCAACACCATCCTATCCGGCCCGACGGGTCGCCGCCCGCACTACGGGCCGTGGAGCGCCACAGTTCCGATGGTGAATAGTCGTCGGCTCAGTTGCATAAACGGCTTGCCGTTGACGGAAAAACGCCACTACTGGAATATTTTTTGACTTGGCCAATAGCAACAGCGTCTAACTCAGCAGGCAGTGACTACGCTGTTGTGAAAGGCTACTAGAGGTCAGACCAAGCAATTATGGGCGTACTATGGAAATCCGAGGCGCCAGAGAAGGTACCATCGACCAGCAAACAGCCGGTGTTCCAGCTGAAGCCGGTTAAACACGCGAGCAAGCTACGCATCGCCGTCTGGCTGCTGCTGGCATTGCTGGTAGTGGCGGCTGCGCTGCTGGTCGTTTTCGAGATACGTACCGCGCATTTCCAGGCCCACTACCTCAGCCGCTACGGCAATACCCTGAGTTACCGCGTGCAGCCTGGCCCCAGCCCGGCGATCGTCTACCCGCAGGACGGCCCCTTCGACAAACGCCAGGGTTACGCCTACCTGCCGCAGATGCTGGAGCGCCTGCAACAGCGCGACTTCCAGATTAGCCAACAGGCACAGTTCTCCCCGGCGCTGCTCGACTACACGCAACGCGGCTTCTTTGCGCCCTTTGCGGAGAAAACCCAGACCGGGCTGCTCATCAGCGACTGCCGCGGCACACCTTTTTACCAGTTCCGCTACCCGCAACAGCACTACCCGAGTTTCAGCGACATCCCGCCGTTGGTGGTCGCCAGCCTGCTGTTTATCGAGAACCGCCACCTGCTCGACCCCGAACAACCACAGGCCAACCCGGCGGTGGACTGGCCGCGTTTCGCCATGGCGGCCATCTCGCAGGTCGGCAAGGTGCTGGACGTGCAGGACCAGTCTGCTGGCGGCAGCACCCTGGCCACCCAGCTGGAAAAATACCGCCACTCACCGGATGGTCTGACCCACTCGGCCGCGGAGAAACTGCGGCAGATGGTCTCGGCCAGCGTGCGCGCCTACCAAGGCGGCGCGCAAACCCAGGCGGTGCGGGAAAACGTCGTGCGTGACTACCTCAACAGCGTGCCGCTCTCCGCCGCGCCCGGGCATGGCGAGGTGCACGGACTGGCCGATGGCTTGCGCATCTGGTTCGGTGCCGACTTCGCCAAGGTCAATCGCCTGCTCGACCCCGCACGCTCGCCGGAGGCGAGCACTGCCGAACGCGGCCTGGCCCTGCGCCAGGTGCTGGCCATGATGATCGCCCAGCGCCGGCCCTCTTATTACCTGGCTCAGGGCCGGCATGCACTGGCCGCACTGGTCGACAGCCATATCCGCCTGCTGGCGGGTGGCGGCCTGATCGATCCGGCATTGCGCGATGCGGCCCTGGCCCAGCCGTTGCGCTACCGCGACTGGGTACTGCAGCCGAACCTGCAAACGGTGGACGGCAACAAGGGCATCAGCGTGGCCCGCACGCGCCTCTCCAACCTGCTCAACATGCCGCTGTATGACCTCGACCGCCTGGACCTCGCCGCCAGCACCACCCTCAACGACGAACTGCAACAAGCGGTCAGCGCCTACCTGGAGCAACTCGCCGACCCTGTCTTTGCCGAGCAGATCGGCCTGTTCGGTGAGCGCTTGCTGTCTGCCGAAAAAACCGGCGAAGTGCGCTACAGCTTCACCCTGTTCGAACGCACGGCCAATGGCGGCCGGGTGCGCGTGCAGACCGACAACACCGACCAGCCTTTCGACATCAACGAAGGCAGCAAACTGGAACTCGGCTCCACCGCCAAACTGCGGGTGCTGGCCACCTACCTGGAAATCATCGCCGAATTGCACCAGCGCCATGCCGGACAAAGCGCTGCCGAGCTGCGCACCGTGGAGATCGCCGAGCAGGACTACCTGAGCCGCTGGGCCATCGACTACCTGCGCCGCGACCCCGACGCGGCCCTGTCGGCCATGCTCGAGGCCGCGCTGGAGCGCACGTATTCCGCCAGCCCCTATGAGCGCTTCTTCACCGGTGGCGGGCTGCACACCTTCGGCAACTTCCGCCGCGAAGACAACGGCCGCAACCCGACCCTGCGCGAAGCGCTGCGCGAGTCGATCAACCTGCCGTTCATCCGCCTGATGCGCGACCTGGTGCGCTACAGCACCTACCAGGCGCCGGGCAACAGCGCCGAATTGATGAAAGACGACAAGGACCCGCGGCGCCAGGCCTACCTCAGCCGCTTCGCCGACCGCGAGGGCACGACCTTCCTCCTGCGTTTCTGGCGCAAATACCAGGGCCAGCCGGCGCAACAGCGCCTCGACACCTTCCTCAGCGGCCTGCGCCACACCTCGGTCCGCCTCGCCGCCGTGCACCGCTACCTGATGCCTGAAGTCGACGAGGCGACCTTCGCCGCCTTCCTGCGCGCCCATGCGCCTGGCGAAAAACTCAGCGACAAGCGCATCCGCGAGCTGTACCTGAACTACGGCCCCGGTGCCTACAGCCTGCCCGATCAGGGCTATATCGCCCGCGTCCATCCACTGGAACTGTGGCTGCTCGGTTACCTGCTGGAGAAGCCCGAGGCCAGCTTCAGCGATGCCGTGCTCGCCAGCCGCGACCAACGCCAGGAAGTCTACGGCTGGCTGTTCCGCAGCCGGCACAAGAGCGCCCGCGACAGCCGTATCCGCATCATGCTGGAAGTCGAAGCCTTCCTCGATATCCACCAGCGCTGGCAGAAGCACGGCTACCCCTTCGAGTACCTGGTGCCGTCGCTGGCCACCGCCATCGGCAGTTCCGGCGACCGCCCGGCGGCGCTGGCCGAGCTGATGGGCATCATCCAGAACGACGGCATCCGCCAACCCACGGTGCGCATCGACAGCCTGCACTTCGCCGCCGATACGCCCTACGACACCCGGGTCGCACGCAACGCCCTGAACGGCAAACGGGTAATGCCCAGCGAAGTGGCCGCGACCCTGCGTGGCGCACTCTCGCAAGTGGTCGAAGGCGGCACCGCCCGACGCCTGCAAGGCAGCTTCAGCCTGCCCGACGGCCGGCTGCTGACCCTCGGCGGCAAAACCGGCACCGGCGACAACCGAGTAGAAACCGTCGGCCGCGGCGGCCGCGTACTCAGCTCACGGACGATTAACCGCACCGCCACCTTCGTTTTCTTCATCGGCCCACGCCATTACGGCACCCTCACCGCCTTCGTCCCCGGTAGCGCCGCGGAGAAATTCACCTTCACCTCGGCGCTGCCGGTGCAGGTACTCAAAGGCATGGCGCCGATCCTTGCACCCTATCTGCAGCCGGGCAGCTACAGCCAATGCCTCCCCCCGCTGGCGCCGGTGCAGGTTAGTTGGAAGTAGGCAATCGGGATTTGCGGGAGAGGCCGCTCTCACGGGTACCGCGTTGTTCTTGTGGGAGGGGCTTTAGCCGCGAAAGCTTTCGAAGTCCGCACAAAAAACATCGCGGCTAAAGCCCCTCCCACAGGTATCCACGAATTGCCTCCAGTTTGCTGCGCGACAGCAAGGCGTTTGGACGACAGGGATCGCCTACGGAGGAGCCCTGTCCTGTTGCGCTGTTCAGCCCTTCTTCTGCAGGCGGATATACAGCGCCTCGACCTTTTCCCGTGCCCAGGGGGTCTTGCGCAGGAAGGTCAGGCTGGATTTGATGCTCGGGTCGCTCTTGAAACAACGGATATCGATGCGCGCCGCCAGGCCGTCCCAGCCCAGCTTGGCCACCAGCTCGTTGAGGATGGCTTCCAGGGTGACGCCATGCAGCGGGTCTTTCGGCGATTGAGTCATGCGGAACCTGTGTCGACAGCGTGGCGCGGCGCACCGGCTGACAGGCTCGGGGCACGCGAAGGGGCATATTCTGACCTGACTCCCCGGCCAGCTCCAGCGCAAAAGCGCCGCTATGCGCAAAGTGCAACCATGCTGCGGGAACTCAGCGACCAACACCCCCCCGACAAAAAAGCGGCCCATAACCAAGGGTATGGGCCGCTACAACACCAGCGAATCGACTGCAGTTGCGGCAAAACGTGCCGGCAGGAGCTAAGGCATGTTGCCGATGATCTTGCGTATCTCTTGCTCCGAGAAACCGCGCAAGGTCTGCGTGCGCGTATTGCCGAGCGAACCTACTTTCAGCAGCAGGGAGGTTGCGGCCGCCTCGTCACCCTCGACGATCAGCACCAGGTCGTAACTGCCGACGGTCCAATAGACGGCCTTGACCTCTATGCCCAGCGCTTCTCCCAGCGCCTTGAATGCCTGGAAGCGATCCGGTGAGTCTTTGACCGCCCGGATGCCCTGATCGGTGAAATTAACCAACGAAATGAAGGTTGCCATGATTACACCCCTGTCAGGGTTGCTCAATGGCGGTCACAGGGCCGGCCGCGATTACCTGGAAGAGGGCCGCCATTCTTCCACATCCGCGAATCCGACCATCGATTACCTGTCACTTGCGCAGCACTGCACGAACTGAAGCAACTGCTCCGCTCCGGCAGTGGGTCTTGTCAGGAATAGCAGGCCGCTGCAGCACCCGCATGACCGCTGATCTACTCAGGCAAAAAAAACCGGCCCAACACAACGAGGTGTGGGCCGGCAAAGCACTATCGGGTCGTCGTGGGGCCCGAGTCGGGCTCAGCATTGAAATCCTGACTCGGGCGTCCCGCCTGCAGACGACCGGCTGCAGGCGGGGATGAAACACGTCAGGCCAGCTTGCGCCCGACCTCGTCGAACTGGGCTTGCAGTGCAGCTTCCGGCTCTTTGGTCAGGAGGCTGACCACAATGATGGCAATGGTCGCCAGGATGAAGCCGGGGATGATTTCGTACAGGTCGAAAATCCCGCCGGACAGTTGCTTCCAGATCACCACGGTCAGGCCGCCCAGAATGATGCCGGCCAGGGCGCCATTGCGGTTCATGCGACTCCAGTACAGCGACAGCAGGATGGCCGGGCCGAAGGCGGCACCGAAACCAGCCCAGGCGTAGGACACCAGGCCCAATACGGTGTTATCCGGGTTCAATGCCAGGACCAGGGCGATGACGGCAATCAGCACCACGGCGCCACGACCGATCCATACCAGCTCGGCATCGCCGGCATCTTTCTTGAGGATGGCCTTGTAGAAGTCCTCGGCCAGGGCCGAGGAACTGACCAGCAGTTGCGAATCGGCGGTGGACATGATCGCAGCCAGCACGGCGGCCATCAGGATACCGGCCACTACCGGGTGGAACAGGCTGTTGACCAGGACCATGAAGATGGTTTCGGCGTCAGCCAGGTCAGTTTCCAGATAGCCAACACCAATCCAGCCGATGGCCAGGGCGGCGACCAGGGTCAGGGCAGTCCAGCTCACCGCGATGCGCCGCGCGGTCGGGATGTCCTTGTCGTCGGAGATCGCCTTGAAACGCGCGAGGATGTGCGGCTGGCCGAAGTAGCCCAGGCCCCAACCGAGCAGCGAGAGGATCGCGATAATGCCCAGCGGCTCGCCCTTGGCATCGTTGAAGAAGGTCAGCAATTCCGGGTTTTTCGCCTGAATGGCCAGATGCGCGGCATCCACGCCGCCCACGGCATTGAGCGCGAATACCGGCACCAGCACCAGCGCGGCGGCCATCAACAGGCCTTGCACCACGTCGGTCCAGGCCACGGCGAGGAAGCCGCCGAACAGGGTGTAGGACACCACGGCCAGGGTGCCGACGACTACGGCAATCTGGTAGTCGAAGCCGAACACGGTTTCGAACAACTTGCCGGACGCCACCAGACCGGAGCTGGTGTAGAAGAGGAAGAAGGTCAGGATGATCAACGCCGATACCACGCGCAGGGCACGGGATTTGTCGTTGAAGCGGTTCTCGAAGTAGGACGGCATGGTCACCGAATCATTGGCCGTGTGCGAATACACGCGCAGGCGCTGGGCAACGAACAACCAGTTCAGCCAGGTACCGGCCAGCAGGCCGACGGCGATCCAGGTGGCTTCGAAACCAGCTGCCAGGGCATAGCCAGGCAGACCCAGCAGCAGCCAGCCACTCATATCGGAAGCGCCAGCCGACAGCGCCGCGGTGGTCGGGCCGATGGAACGGCCGCCGAGGATATAGTCGGACAAATTGCTGGTGCGTTTGTAGGCCACCAGGCCCAGCCACAACATCATCACCAGGTAGACCACGAAGGTCACCCCTACAACAAAAACGTTCTGCTCGTTCATCTTGTTGTTCTCTTATTGGCACAGCTCGGGCCGTGACTCTAGTTTTAAAGCGACCACCGTATGCGGCCACTGCTTGAAAACCACGGAGCAGGTGCACACGCACAAGCCTGCTCCGGGGCGGGACAGGCCTTGTGAGCCTGCCCCTGAATGCCTTACTCCTCGTCGACCAGCGACAGCAGCGAAGCGTTGCCGCCCACTGCGGTGGTGTTGACCGAGGTCGCACGTTCGTTGACGAAGCGCAACAGGTAGCTCGGGCCACCGGCTTTTGGTCCGGTACCCGACAGACCACAACCACCGAACGGCTGCACACCCACCACGGCCCCGATCTGGTTGCGGTTGACGTAGAGGTTGCCGACGCGCGCCAGCGCCTCGATGCGTTCTGCGGTTTCCTCGTTGCGCGTATGCACGCCGAGAGTCAGGCCATAACCGGTGCCGTTGATCGCGGCGATCACCTGCTCCAGCTCGCTGGCCTGGTAACGCACGACGTGCAGGATGGGGCCGAAATTTTCTTTCTGCAGCTCGGCGATGCCGCCGATTTCGAAGGCTACCGGGGCGACGAAGTGACCGTTCAGATCAGCCGGCAGCGGCGTTTCGGCAATCAGCTTGCCCTCGCCCTTGAGCTGGGCGATGTGCGCCAGCAAACCTTCGCGCGCCTCGGCATCGATCACCGGGCCGACGTCGCTTTCGCGCAGGTGGGTCGGGCCGACTTTCAGTTCGGCCATGGCGCCCTTGAGCAGGTCGAGCACGCGCTCGGCGATGTCGGCCTGCACATAGAGCACGCGCAGGGCAGAGCAACGCTGGCCGGCACTGGTGAAGGCCGACTGCACGGCATCCTTAATCACCTGTTCCGGCAGCGCGGTGGAGTCGACGATCATCGCGTTCTGCCCGCCGGTTTCGGCGATCAGCGCGGCGATCGGGCCGGCTTTCTCGGCCAGCTGGCGGTTGATGATCCGCGCCGTGTCGGTCGAGCCGGTGAAGCACACTCCGGCGACCCGGGCATCGCGGCAGAACACGCCACCGAGGGTGGCGCCGTCACCCGGCAGGAAGGCGATCACGTCCGCCGGCAGGCCGGCTTCGAACATCAGCTCCAGGGCACGGGCGGCAATCAGGCTGGTTTGCTCGGCCGGCTTGGCCAGCACGCAGTTGCCAGACACCAGGGCGGCAGCGATCTGGCCCAGGTAGATGGCCAGCGGGAAGTTCCACGGGCTGACGCAGACGAAGATGCCGCGGCCTTCATGGAACAACTCATTACGCTCGCCGGTCGGCCCTTTCAGCTCTTCGCGGCCCAGACGCAGGCGCGCCTGCATGGCGTAGTAGTGGCAGAAATCGACGGCCTCGCGCACCTCGTCGATGCCGTCCTGCATGGACTTGCCGGCTTCCAGGGTGCACAGCGCCATCAGCTCGCCGCGGTTGGCTTCGAGCAGATCGGCCAGACGCTCGAGGATGCTCGCGCGCTGATCGACCGGCGTGGCATTCCAGCGCGGCCAGGCAGCGCTGAGCCCGTCCAGCGCCTGAGCAGCCTGGGCGGCGCTGGCGAACTGGGCGGTGCCGACCAGCTTGCTCAGCTCATAGGGGCAGTGCACGTCCTGCACGGCGCCAGGCAGCGTCTGCCCGTTGATCACCGGTGTGGCGTGCCATTGACGGTTGAGGTGCGGTTTATAGGCGAGCTCAAGCTCAGCGAAGGAATGCTGGATGTTCATGTTGAGGCCCTGGGAGTTTTTCCGCGCGGCACCGAACAGCGCAGGCGCAAGGGGGATTTTGTCATTAGCGAGGGTTTTGAACTTGCGCAGGAGCGTCACCGGGTGATCGAGAAGTGACTCGATCGGCGTACTCGGGTCGACCAACTGGTGGACGAACGAGGAGTTCGCGCCGTTTTCCAGCAAGCGGCGGACCAGGTACGGCAGCAGATCCTTGTGCGCGCCGACCGGAGCATAGATGCGCACGGTCTTGCCATGCTTTTCCAGCACCGTGTCGTAGAGCGCGTCGCCCATGCCGTGCAGGCGCTGGAACTCGAACTCGCGCGGCTGCTGGTGCTCGGCGGCCATCGACAGGATGCAGCTCACCGTGTGCGCGTTGTGGCTGGCGAACTGCGGGTAGATCACCCCGCGGGTGAACTCCGACAGCAGGAAGCGCGCACAGGCCAGGTAGGAGGTGTCGGTGCCTTCCTTGCGGGTGAACACCGGGTAACCGTCCAGGCCCTGGACCTGGCACTGCTTGATCTCGGTGTCCCAGTAGGCGCCCTTGACCAGGCGCAGCGGCATCTTGGCACCGAGTTCCTTGCCCAGCAGGCACAGCCACACCAGTACCGGCAGGCAGCGCTTGGAGTAGGCCTGGACCACCAGGCCGAATTCGCCCCAGCCGGCAATCGCCGGGTCACGCATCAGCTTCTCGTAAAGCTCCAGCGACAGCTCCAGGCGGTCGGCCTCTTCGGCGTCCACCGAGATACCAACGCCCAGTTTGCGCGCCCGCACGGCCAGCTCCAGCACATTGGCAAACAGCTCGGTGAGCACGCGCTCACGCTGGGCCACTTCGTAGCGCGGGTGCAGGGCCGACAACTTGATCGAGATCGATGGCTTGGGCCCAGGACCGACCTGCGCCTCGGCACCCACGGTGTCGATGGCCTTGCGGTAATCGGCCATGTACTTCTCGGCGTCCTGTGCGGTCAGCGCCGCTTCGCCAAGCATGTCGAAGGAATAGGTGTAGCCTTTTTCACGTTCCGAACGACCGTTCTTCAGCGCCTCGGCGATGTTGCGACCAAGCACGAACTGCTTGCCCATCATCTTCATCGCCTGGTTCATCGCCGCGCGGATCACCGGCTCGCCGGAACGTTTGATCAGCTTGCCGAGGACGTTCTTCGGGCGGCCATCGGCGCTTTGCGGATCGACCACCTTGCCGGTCATGACCAGGCCCCAGGCGGCGAAATTGACCAGCACGTTGTCGCTCTGGCCGAGGTGGCGTTCCCACTCGGCAGCGCTCAGCTTGTCGCGGATCAGCGCATCGGCGGTGGTGGCGTCGGGTACACGCAGCAAAGCCTCGGCCAGGCACATGAGCATCAGCCCTTCCTGGGTATCGAGGCTGTACTGACGAAGCAGTGCGTCGAGGGTATCGACGGCATTGTCCCGGCTGCGTACGTCCTGAATCAGGGTACGGGCACCATGGCGGATAGCCTCGATGCCGGTCTCACCGGGGTCGGCGAGCTCAAGGAGCTCAGTGAGATAGGCTGCCTCGTCAACGCTGTAGTTGGCGCTGATGACAGGGAAAAAATCGGCGGCCTTGGCGGCAGAGATCCGGTTAAGGAACTCGTCCTGCAAGACGTGACTGGCTTTAAACATCACGCCCATCCTCTTATGGAGACTGTTGTTGTAAGAACTGCTTCTATGGGTCTAGTTCAGATGCGCCGGTATGACTACCCACGCATGGCAAACTCACCAAATTAACAGTGGGTAGTGGAATTTAGTGGCATAGCCATGACAGCTTCTTGCTGAAAGCTCTGGAGTTTTTGCGAAAAACTATGGGCCTGGAAACTAACCGCGATCGGTCGTTTGAGGTCGGCTGCCGGTCGCCCGGGTTTCCGAGGAAATCGCCGGCCGGGTCACGCAACTGCAGCAAAGCTTTGCTGCGGCCTGGACCCACAGCCTGGCGATCCATGGAGGCCATCAGCATCGAGCCGAATACCAGTCATGAGGCCAGCTACCTGCAGCTGTGGCGGCCGGATTGATGCGCGCAGAGGCGATGAACATATCGAGCGCCGTCGCCAGCCCGCCTCCAGGTGTTGGCGACGCCCGTGCGGCGTCCCCGCCGGATTCTCGTCGCGTCGATCGGCCATGGTGCACTGCCTGCGGCGAGTGACCCTACGGATCGCAGTTGCAGCAGGTCGTCGTACGGCCTTCAGCCGCGAAGGCGCTGCACCAGCCGCGCCTGCAGCTGTTGCAGCTCGGCCGGATCGGCCTTGCTGCTGGCGTGAACGCCCAGGCCCTGTTCGGCGAAGCGCGGGATGATGTGCATATGGATGTGGAACACCGTCTGCCCGGCCGGCGCACCGTTGAATTGCGCCACCTGCACGCCCTCCGGCTGCAGTTCGTCCACCAGCACCCGGGTCAGCCGCTGGGTCACCCGCATCAGCTTGCACAACTCGTCCGCATCGATATCCAGGATATTGCGTGCCGCCGCACGCTTGGGGATCACCAGGGTATGGCCGCAGGACTGCGGAAACAGGTCGAGGAAGGCGAGCACGTCATCGTCCTCGTACAGCTTGTAGCAGGGGGCCTCGCCGCGAATGATCTGGGCAAAGATGTTCTGCGGGTCGTAAACGCCATGCAGGCTCATCGGGATTCTCCGTTAACGGTGGTCGATGGGGCTGAACCATACCGGCTCGCACCAACGCAGGGAACCATGGCACGCCGTCCATCAACCGGGTTGATGCCCACTACTGCAACTATCGATTTCCGCGAAGGGGGTCGATAGTGATCTCATTCTTCAGGCAAGGTCCACTACCAGCGTCCGCTGCAGCGCCCCGCCCTCAATATTCCGAGCGACACACTGGCTGCCGGCGCCCACAGGCCGCCGCAATAACGCCCGATCGGCGCCGCACAGTGCCTGGTCTGGTTTTTTTCCAATCGACTGATGACAGGAAGCCTTATGCCAGACCTCTCCGCCTACCCCATCACCCGCAAATGGCCCGCCCAGCACCCCGAGCGCCTGCAGCTGTATTCGCTACCCACGCCCAACGGGGTCAAGGTGTCGATCATGCTGGAAGAAACCGGCCTGCCCTACGAGCCGCACCTGATCAGCTTCGCCGACAACGAACAGCTGTCGCCCGAGTTCCTCTCGCTCAACCCGAACAACAAGATCCCGGCCATCCTCGACCCCAACGGCCCGGACGGCCAGGCGCTGGCGCTGTTCGAGTCCGGCGCGATCCTGCTGTATCTGGCGGAGAAGACCGGTCAGTTGATTCCCGAAGATGCCGCCGGCCGCTACCAGGCCATCCAGTGGCTGATGTTCCAGATGGGCGGCATCGGCCCGATGTTTGGCCAGGTCGGCTTCTTCCACAAATTCGCCGGCAAGGACTACCAGGACAAGCGCCCGCTCGAGCGCTACGTCGAGGAGTCCAAGCGCCTGCTTGGCGTGCTCGAGCGGCGTCTGAGCGACCGCCAGTGGATCCTGGGTGACAGCTACAGCATCGCCGACATCGCCATCTTGCCCTGGGTGCGCAATCTGATTGGCTTCTACGACGCCGGCGAGCTGGTGCAGATCGAGCGCTTCGCCAACGTCACCCGCGTGCTGGACGCCTTCCTCTCGCGCCCGGCGGTAATCCGCGGGCTTGCCATTCCCCAGCGCGACTGATCGAAGACCCGGCAAGGTGCGCAGAACCGGGGCCGCGGGTATCGGCTGTGCACCTTCCTAGCCAGCCATGAACCAGCAGCACCATGCGCCCCTTCTAACCTGCCGCCCTGCTCTGAGCCGCGGCGCTGTGCTCGATCACCAGCCAGGGTCGCGGTCGAGGAGCTGGCCGGCCACGGCTGAACTGACCCAACTCGCTTTCAGGCAACCTGGGCTGTCATGGGAGGAAGAGGCGTTGCGGCTTTCCACGAGCTGGCAGCGGACTGTCACGACCGACCGCAACCGAACCAAACCGGCCGTCGTGATAGGCGGCTATCGGCCAGAAGAGGACATTCGGCTTCATCACGGTGGTGATCGTATCTCATGGGAGTTTGTACAGAAGGAGTATCGCTCTGGGCAGGCCAGATAAGCTCCTTTTTAATAAAAATGAAGACCCCAATGGTGAACCGACCTTTCGACAACCCTTTCATACGCTCTAAGGTTAGTCGCGTCCTATCACGGCGGGCTATGCCTGTTCTGATAGCCGAAGCAGGATGCAACGTCACCCCCAAGGCCCACCCAAAAATAAGATTCCTTCAAGGATAACTCTCATGAAACGTAAACTCGGCCGGTTTCTGCTAGTTACTACTAGCCTGTTGATCTCAGCTCAGCTATGGGCCGAACCCAAGCGTCCCGAATGCCTCGCCCCTGCCAAGCCGGGCGGCGGCTTCGACATCACCTGCAAGCTCGCTCAGGGCGGCTTGCGAGACGCCGGGTTGCTGAAAGCGCCGATGCGCGTCACCTACATGCCCGGCGGTATTGGTGCAGTGGCATACAACGCAGTTGTAGCGCAGCGTGCAGGCGACTCGAATACGATCACGGCGTGGTCCAGCGGCTCGCTGCTCAACTTGGCGCAGGGCAAGTTCGGCCGTTACGACGAGACTGCTGTGCGCTGGCTGGCTGCGATCGGCACAGACTACGGCGCCGTGATCGTGCCTGCGGATTCGCCGCTGAAGGATTTCGGCGATCTGGTCGACGCGCTGCGCAAGGACCCCGCCGGCATGGTAATCGGTGCCGGTGGCACCATCGGCAGCCAGGACTGGATGCAGGCAGCCATGATTGCGCGCACCGCCGGGGTCGACCCGCAGAAGCTGCGCTACGTAGCGTTCGAGGGAGGCGGCGAGCCCATGATGGCGCTGCTGGGTGGGCACGTTCAATTGATCACTAGCGGCATTGGTGAGGCGACGGCTCAGTTGGCTGCTGGCAAGGTAAGGATTCTGGCGGTGCTCGCGGACGAGCGCTTGCCCGGAGGCCTTGGCAACCTTCCCACAGCCAAGGAGCAGGGATTCGATATCAGTTGGCCGATCGCTCGCGGCTTCTACGTCGGGCCGGAGGTCAGCGACGAGGATTACGCCTGGTGGAAACAGCAGTTCGACGCGCTGCTGGCTAACGACGATTTCGCCACGATGCGCGAGCAGCGCGATCTTCAGCCTCTGGCCATCACCGGCGAAGAGCTGCAGGCCTATGTGTACAAGCAGGTCGAGCAGTACAAACTGCTGGCGGCGGAGTTCGGCTTGGCACGCTAAGCCAGGCGATGCGGTACCAAGGTGCGCGATGCGCACCTTTCGTCGTTTTAATTAAGCCCTGGCATGGAAACAGGTCGCCCGCTCGGTGGACGAACGTCGTGCTGTGGCTCTTATGGGTTGGAACCTGCCAAAGGCTCACTTACCCTTCGCTCAGAGCCGGTCGCTACAAGTCCGGCGTGTCGGTCGCATAGGGTGGCCGGCTGACTCGAAAGGAACGGCACCATCATGGAGCTGAGACAGCTGCGATATTTTCTGGCCACAGTCGAGCACAAAAGCCTCGGGCGAGCTGCGCTGGAGCTGGGCATCGGCACATCTGCGCTTAGCCAGCAGATCAGCAAGCTGGAAAGCGAGTTGTGTACCCGCTTGCTTAGCCGCACCAGCACCGGTGTGGTGCTGACCAGTGCTGGTATCGCCTTTCAGCACCACGCGCGGCTGACTCTGCGCCAAGCGGAGAATGCGATACAGGCGGCACAACGTGGGCGGATGAGCGGCTACGTCAGCGTCGGGCTGCCTCCGACCACTGCTTCGGTTCTCGCCTTGCCACTGATCAATGCGATGCGCGAGCGGTACCCGGATATCCAGTTGCACTTAGTAGAGATGCTCTCGGGCTATCTGGCCAATCAGTTGAGCGCCCGCCAGCTCGACCTCGCCGTTCTGTTTCAGGCCGACAGCAGCAAGCGCTGGGGCATCAGACCGCTGCTTGACGAGCAGCTGTTCGTCATCACCTCCTCCACGCTCGAAGGCGCGCCAACGAGTGAAAGCGTGCGGCTCGCCGAACTTGGGCGGCTCCCTCTGGTACTACCCAGCCAGCACCACGGCCTGCGCACGACGCTCATGGCCACCTTCGAGCGCTCCGGCATCGAGCCGAACGTCATAATGGAAATCGATGGTCTAGCGCTGCTGATGCAGGCTGTACGCGGCGGTTATGCAGCGACCATCCAGCCGGGCGCAGCGGCCGCGCATTCCGACGAAACCGGGCTTCGCGTGATTCGGATCGAGGATGTCCACGTGACCCGACGCAATCTGCTGGTGACCCTGCCCGAAGAAGAGTTATCGCCCGCCGCGCTGGCCGCAAGGGTGGTGATTGCGGATGTGGCCTGCACGCTTGTCCGCCAGGGCCTTTGGCCCGGTGCCCAGCTGCACGAAACGCAGAGCTGATTCGCTGCCCTGACCCTTTAGTAAAACTAAACACCCTTTGCCGCATGCCTCCTTTCGGCAAATCAAGCCGCACCTCAGAATCGCTGCGAAGAGGAGGGAGGCACAGTCTGGTCTCCTTGCAAGAGGAGTGGGTGATGATTGATGTTCTAGTTGTGGGCGGCGGCAACGCGGCCCTCTGTGCGGCGCTGATGGCGCGGGAGGCAGGTGCCAGCGTCCTGCTGCTGGAGGCCTCGCCGCGCGAATGGCGGGGTGGAAACTCGCAGCACACACGCAACCTGCGCTGCATGCATGACGAGCCTCAGGACGTTCTGGTCGAGGCCTATCCCGAGGAAGAGTACTGGCAGGACCTCCTGCGCGTGACCGGGGGAATCACCGACGAACGGCTGGCGCGCATCGCCATTCGTGCCTCGTCCAATTGCCGAAGCTGGATGCGTCGCCATGGTGTGCACTTCCAGCCGCCGCTCTCCGGCGCGCTTCACGTAGCCCGCACCAATGCCTTCTTCATGGGCGGCGGCAAGGCGCTGGTCAATGCCTATTACCGCAGCGCCGAGGCGCTGGGCGTGCAGGTTCGCTACGACACGCCGGTCGATTCCATCGAGATGCAGGACGGCCGCTTCATCGCCGCACAGGTTCCAGCGCGCGAGGTGAACGGCCGTGCCCTGCCGGCCGAACGTATCGAGGCGCGTAGCTGCGTGCTCGCGGCAGGCGGTTTCGAATCCAACCGCGAATGGCTGCGCGAAGCCTGGGGGCAGAACGAGCGCGGCGAGTGGCCGGCCGACAACTTCCTCATCCGTGGTACCCGCTTCAACAAGGGAGTGCTGCTGCGCAGCGTGATCGAGGCCGGTGCCGATGTGATCGGCGATCCGACCCAGGCGCACATGGTTGCCATCGACGCGCGGGCGCCGCTCTATGACGGAGGCATCTGCACGCGGATCGACTGCGTGTCGCTGGGTGTGGTGGTCAATCGCGAGGGGCAGCGCTTCTACGACGAGGGTGAGGACTTCTGGCCCAAGCGCTATGCCATCTGGGGCCGTCTGGTGGCGCAGCAACCGGGGCAGATCGCCTTTTCCATCATCGACCAGAAAGCCATAGGTCGCTTCATGCCACCGGTGTTTCCGGGCACCAAAGCCAACAGCCTCGCCGAACTGGCGCGCAAGCTGGAGCTGCCCGAGGCAGCTTTCGTCGAGACCGTCGAGGCCTACAACCGTGCCTGCCGGGTCGGCCAGTTCGACCACACGAGCCTGGACGACTGCCACACCGAGGGCGTCGAACCCGCCAAGACCCATTGGGCGCGGCCGCTGGATAAGCCGCCGTTCTACGGCTACGCGCTCAAGCCGGGGGTGACCTTCACCTATCTGGGCCTTAAGACCGATGAGAACGCAGCCGTGCATTTCGGCGGCAATCCGTGCCCGAATCTCTTCGTCGCCGGCGAAATGATGGCCGGCAACGTGCTCGGCAAGGGCTACACCGCAGGCGTTGGGATGAGCATCGGCACCGCTTTCGGCCGCATTGCCGGCACCCGGGCCGCCGCTGCCGCAGGCCATCACACTTCTGCCATGAATGAAGGAAAAGAACATGCAATTGCGTGAACCCATCCCCGTAGACGCTAGTGCCGGGCAGTGCGAGCCTTTCCAACTAATTTCCGTGCTGAGCCTCGATGAGGTCGAAGTCGAACGCCAGATGACCATCTGCAATGCCTGCCGCTACTGCGAAGGGTTCTGCGCGGTGTTCCCGGCCATGACCCGGCGCCTGGAGTTCGCCAAGGCAGACATCCACTACCTGGCCAACCTCTGTCACAACTGCGGTGCCTGCCTGCACGCCTGCCAGTACGCTGCGCCGCATGAGTTTGCCGTCAACGTGCCGCAGGCGATGGCCAAGGTCCGCGTCGACACCTACGTCGATTACGCCTGGCCGGCAACTCTCGGCAGCCTCTACCGGCGCAACGGCCTGACCATGGCGATGGCAACGGCGTTCGGGCTGGCCCTGTTCCTGCTGCTGACGCTGCTGGTCAGCGGTACTCTGCTTCCGGGGCGCCTGGCCGGTGACTTCTACGCCATATTCCCGCACAACACCCTGGCGCTGATGTTCGGCGGCGCCTTCGGCTTCGCGGTGCTGGCGCTGGGTATCGGCGTGCGACGCTTCTGGAAGGGCATCACACCGGCCGAGACCGAGGCAGTGGCGACCGGCGAGGCAGCGCTCGAGGCCTCGGGCGCGGTGCTTACGTTGAAGTACCTGGGCGGCGGCCACGGTCAGGGCTGCAACAACGAGAGCGACCGCTTCACCCTGTGGCGCCGCCGTTTCCACCACCTGACCTTCTACGGCTTCATGCTCTGCTTCGCGGCCACCAGCGTGGCGACGCTGTATCACTACCTGCTCGGCGCCGCGGCGCCCTATCCGGTGCTGAGCCTGCCCGTGCTGCTCGGCATCGCCGGCGGTATCGGCCTGATCATCGGCCCGGCCGGTCTGCTGGTGCTCAACTATCGCCGCGATCCGGCCCATGGCGACGTGGCCCAGCGACCGATGGACCGCGGCTTCATCGCCTTGCTGCTGCTGATCAGCCTGACCGGCTTCGCATTGCTGATCGGTCGCGACTCCGGCGCCATGGCGATCCTGCTGGCGGTGCACCTGGGGGTGGTGATGGCCTTCTTCCTGACCATGCCCTACGGCAAGTTCGCTCACGGCATCTTCCGCAGTGCCGCGCTGCTCAAGCACTCGATCGAGAAGCGCCAGCCCGACCGCCTCAAGCTGGGGAGCGAGTAAACCTGTTCGGCAGGCGGGGCGCTCGCGAAGCCGCCCCCCCGCCGAGGACCCGAAGGAGCGCACATGCATATCGTCATCCCCGACGACTACCAGAACGTCGTCCGCTCGCTGGACTGCTTCGCCTTGCTGGAAGGGCACCGCGTCAGCGTCTACCACGATGCGCAAAGTGATCTTGCGGAGTTGGCCGTCCGCTTCGCCGATGCGGATGCGCTGGTACTGACCCGCGAACGCACCCGCATCGACGAGACGCTGCTGGCCCGGTTGCCGCGTCTCAAGCTGATCAGCCAAACCGGCAAGGGGGCGGTAATGGAAGGACGCGGCTCGCCGATTGCGCCGGCGAAACTGGCCTGGAACCTGATGCTGATGTCGCGGCGGCAGTCGCTGCCAGCGATCGAGGAGCTGTATGCCGGTCAGTAGCAGGTCAATCTCGGGGAGCGGCTGTGTGGCCATACCCTGGGCATCTGGGGTTACGGCAAGATCGGAAAGCGGCTGGCGCGCTATGCCCAGGCGTTCGAAATGCCGGTACTGGTGTGGGGCAGCGAGGCCTCGCGTGAGGCGGCCGAGCGTGACGGGCACCGTGCGGCTGTGAGCCGCTAAGCCTTCTTCGCCGAGGCGGATGTACTCAGTCTCAACCTGCGCCTGGTGGAGGCCACACGGTACATCGTGACTACCGAGGATCTGGCGCGGGTGAAACCGAGCGCGCTGTTGCTCA
Organism: Pseudomonas sp.; assembly: GCA_030699825.1. Classification (GTDB taxonomy): domain Bacteria; phylum Pseudomonadota; class Gammaproteobacteria; order Pseudomonadales; family Pseudomonadaceae; genus Aquipseudomonas. The sequence continues at coordinate 139,290 of JAUYKV010000062.1, forward strand.
ACATCAGCCGCGCCGAGCTGATCGCCTCCCGGTGCGCTGCTCCAGGCGCTCGATCTCGAGCGGCCGGGATTTGCCTCGCTGGATGTGTTCGAGCAGGAACCGCTGTTCGCCCCTGACCATCCAGTGCTGCGTCACCCAAGGGTGCTCTGCACGCCGCACCTGGGCTACGTCGAGCGCCAAGGCTACGAGCTCTACTTTGGCGATGCGTTCGCCAATGTGCGTGCCTTCTTCGCCGATGAGCCGTGTTCATTCGCCAAGCTTCAGGCGAAATTGCCTGACTCCGATCTTTCAATCTCGACGCACCGAGTGAACCCCTGACTGGCCACGTCGATTAGGCAGTGGGTTCTTAGGGGGTGCTTGGGAGGACGAGGATTAGCCAGCGGCGGAGGTGATCAATGCCCCGCCCCCTTGTTCCGTAAGTCCCCTACCGCTTGATCCACCGTAAACCACTCGTAGGCTTGCACCGGAAGCGTGAGCGTTGCGATGGCCGCTATGTAACCTCTGCATAGCGACCCATTGCTGCCCTGCGTGACGGGCCGAAATCGGCCAAATGCGGACGGTCATGAAGGTCTGCTTTCGGCCAAGAGCGGTCATTCAAATGCGTCTACGAAACCCAGGCCGATTCAGTAGTAAATAACCAGGCTCCTTTTTTGAGTTCGAGCTGCCTTTAAGTGAGTTAATGGGTTACTTCCTGAATTGCTTTTGATATATGTGTCTCCCAGTATTTGTAAAGAGGCGCACATGTAAGGTGGTACATAAGCCAGCAAGCGTAGATGCATGCACTCTGATAGGACTGGCCGTCAGTGAGTTTCCCGTGAGCAATCTCGTGCCTCAGCATGGGGCCACCTTTAAGGTTGAACAGTAGATGGAAAGCGTAAGTAATATCCACGCCAAACGCTTGCTCGAGCTCTTCCTTGCGATTTGAGTACATCTGGCTCAAAGATTGATCTTCCTGGGTAAGATCAACATTCATCTTTGCTGTACTTGAGCCCCGGTTATTTAGCACGTATCTAAGAGAGTTTTCTAGCTGAGGAACAAGAAGGTGGGCTGCGGAAATCATGTCACCTTGGATAAATCTGGCGAAGCCAAGAGCAAAAATCGATTCATGTCCAGGAGGTACGAATGCACTATGGCCTACAATTGGTTCCAGATATCGTTCATCAATAGCTTGGCAACGAGACATTGTGATGCAGGCTGGCTTTATGAATCCCCCAACTGAGATGTGATAGTGAAAGCTCATCTCAGTAAGACTTTCATGGTCGAACCATTCTTCAGACGGTTTGTCGCCCAAAGCTGCTGAAGGGGCAGAGGCAATCACTTTCCCTTTTTCATCTGAATAACTTTTTCCAAACATCGATGATAAGAAATACTTGTCTCTCTTTGCTAGACACTGAGTATGGAGGGCGATCCTTTCAGGATTGCGAGTAATGAAAGCCAAGCGGAAAAGCATTTCGTGGACTTCAAGCTCTTGGAATTCTTCGATGGTAGCTTGACGTTCTTCAGTAAAGTCAATAGGTATGCTGAACTCGCCGAACTCTGATAGTGAGTCGCCCTCATATCGTTGTAGTTCTTTTTTTAGTATTTCGATCCTCTCGTGCATGCCCCCGATGGCACGGAGCTCGCCAATAATATCTCTTGTCCAAGACGCTTTTGCCAAGGCGGAGTTCACACCGTCACGCATTCGCAATGTTTGGTCTATGGCATTCACTTTGCACTGCTTTGAGGATTCTTTATCGCCTATCTTAGAGTAGGCGTGTGCTGCTAAATTCCATACTTTCTTAACAGCTTCAGCATATTGTTTATCTTTGTTAGCGGCAGCCATAGCTTCAGCTTCGTGGGCTATGCTGTTCCACTCCAGCAACCCATATGACTGGCCTAAAACTGAAAGCCTATAAAATGCTACTAAATTGCTGTTGTTTCTAGCTGTTTGGTGGGCAAGTGTGAAGACTTCCTTTGCGGTTTCTGGAATCTGCTTACTTTTCCCTATCGAAGAATATATGGTGAAGGCTCTCTCAATAATGCCTACAACCTTAGATGGTACTTCAAAATCAGATTCGTATTGGTATAGTAGTTCTTTGTTGAAAAATGATTTGGCGGCAGCTAGATAAGAGCTTGAGGCTAGTTCAGCCATCAAGTGAAGTTTTCTTTTGCTATACCAGCAACTATCAGAAATCCGGGCTCGCAATAGAGGATGATCGACTTTTTTGGCTATTTTTGTGAGTATTTCCTGTTGCTCGCCGAGATAGTCGCTAGGTATGAGCGATCTTCTTCCTTCCATTATGATTTGAGGTGTAAAAACGTCGGCTCTATCGGGGTTGAAGTGATAGCTGCATATAACAGCGAGAACTTTATAGGCTCTTACAGCTGAGAAATCTTCAGCTTCTTCTGCTGCGTGTGTGGCTTCCTGGAACACTCGTTCGAGCGTATGGAAATCCAGCGAGTTGCTCATGGCGAGAATCGATGCGGGATTGATGTGGGCAAAATCATCCAAAGTGGCCACATCCATCAGTAGCTGCTTTTCTTTGCTTTCCTTGTCCGCCACGTGCGTACACTCCCAGCCATTGTAGGTGAGGCCAGCTTACCCCAACCTTGTGGTGCTCTGGCCGATTACGCTCTGTGGCGAACGTCCGCCATGGGTCGGTAGCAGCCTCTTGCGACCGGCAGCAGCCGGTCAGGAGCAGGCTCTCAACAGCACCAATATCGTGGGTGTCCCTGATTGTTTTTGTCGAGGTAGAACTCGCCCTGCGTCGAGAGTTACATCAGCAGTCCAGTCACTGGAGGAAGGGGGGCTGAATTGTTATGACTTCCTTAGGCCGCCATATATATATTCAATAGAGCCCTTGTCGAAAATTTTCGATTTCTCATCTTCACTGACTCCTTTAGAATTTCTAAGGGTTACTCGGGCTATATAATATTCTGCACCATCTTCAGTTGCATCCTTGATTAACCTGTTTTTCATAAAGTCTGGAGTTAAAGGTTCTTGAGGATGCTGGGCGGCCGCAACAAGAATGTAAGCTGAATGATATCCATAGTTGGCTATGATGCTTACTGAGTCGCCACGTGAATTACCACGGAAAACTATCTCATAACCTTTAGAAATTAATTCGGAGCATACGTGGGTAACAGCAATAGCGTAGATTAAATTTTTATCTAGACGGCCTTGCTCTTCCGGCAGGGAGCCCTCAGGAAGATCGTCCTCTAGCATTTTGTCGTAAAGTTCTTTGGCTAACCCCGAAAGCGCTTTCTGATTTTCCTGCCCTGTATCTGATGCAAGGCTCACGCGTGCGCCTGGCGGAAGATTCCTGAGAGGGTTATCGTGCCCCTTGGGCTTAGTATTTGGCTCTATTCTGCTCATGTTAGGAGTGGTTTTTTTGCCGTTAGGATGGGGTGTATCAACACATCCATTTGAGAGAACGCTATAAGCATGTTCACGTGCGTTGATAATTGCGCCTGCAGAGAGCGCTACCTTTCCTTCATGTGCTTCAAGAAATATAAAAATCCCATGCGCGATAACCTCCTTGCAGTCTTGCCATGGCATTCCGTCCATCCAGTTTACCAAGGCAGTAAGCCATGCATCTTCTGGATGAAAACCGAGATTTTTAACGTAGTCACATGCTGCATTAACAACTTGCCCTCGGTCGCCTGCATCAATTCCGGTAGTCGATGCCCATTTACTAGAGACTGCTGCTATCTTGTGCCAAGTTCTGATTTTTCCGAACATTTAGAACTCTCTATTCCGTCATGGATTTTCTAAATAGCAGTTAAGTTTCTCTGCCCTATCTGCCAATTCTGAAAATCAAGACTTGCATTACCTATACCCGCCTTTCTGAGCCATTTGGCGCAGGAGTCAATCGACCGCCATTGGCGTACATCGCCGCGCCCAGTCATTAAGACCTTAGCAACTCCCGCAGTTTTCGCCTCAACGTGAAATAGGCTGCCCTGCGCTGTGATGAGGATCGACTTGACCGCCCCAGCCTCCAGAAGCAGCTTTAATTCGCGCTCATTCATCGTCGTTGTCCTCGTGCGGGAAAAGCTCGGCCTGGTCGGGTATGGAAACCCCCACGCGTTCGCAATGCTGACGAATCAGCACCTCGACCAAATTCGCAACGCTGCGATGCTCGAGGCTGGCAGCGATGCGCACAGCCTCTTTCAAAACCGGATCAATGCGTAGATTCAGTGTCGCCGTTTTCATTCAGTGCCTCGTAACACAGTGCATTTACAATGTAACGCATATTGCGTGATGCGCAAATATTTTCCCCGGACAGCGGCCTACAGCCGACAAGCGGACAGATTGATACGCCCGGAAATTTTCTTGGGGAATTGTGCGAGCAAGGGATAAGGGATACCCCCCAGCAACCTGGCAGCCCCCCAGACCCCATGGGGCTGAATAATGATTCTTTGAGCCTGGGAGCTGGCCGTGTGGGCTTTGGCTGGATTTACGAGGGGAGGGGCTGCTTCGTGCTGCGGTGGCAAGTGATTTGCCAGGAAGGAGGGTGGCAGGTGTTCTGCCAGATTATCTGCTGGTGCTGAAACCTCTTCAGGTCTTGCCTTTTGCGTATTGTTCTCGTGAAGGCAAAAGGCAAGACCCCTTGCCCCTGTCCCCTTTAGCTTGTCCAATTGCAGCGACGGTGGCGGCGACGGCGCGATCAAGTAGTTCCTTGGAGCGGGCTTTCATGGAGCTACGCTGCTTTCAAATTGAGCGCGGATAACTTTCAAGCGGCGGAGCAAGTCGTCGTAGGTCATGATTTCAACGACATGCCGGTATTTCCTCCGGATGACTTCGAAGTCTGTGCGTTGATCCGGCGTGAAAGTGGCATCGCGGCCCATGATGATCATTCCAGAGGGATTCACGATCTTAATGCACAGGCCACCGGGAAGTTGGGCCGCATAGCACTCGTTGAGTTTTTCTTCTCCTGTCTGCCCCCAGCGGTTGAGGTGATAGAGGTATTTCTCCAACTGCATGATCGTACCGGTTAGCTCCCGCATGGGGACATGGTTGTCGCGGTAGCGATTGCTGGTGACCATGCATTCGGCGAACGGTTTCTTGATTTCGATAGCATCGACGTATCCAGAGGCATCCACGAGCAGGAAATCTATCTTCCTGTCCTTGCCCGCCAAGGTGTCACGGACAGGGGCTTCGGGGAATGCGCACACGTATTTGGGATAGAGGAATTGGATGACTTGCAGAATCTCCTGCTGCCATTGTGCTTCGCTGTAGGTGTCCGCTCTATCGAGCATGCCTTCGATTTTCTCGACCAGTGCAGCGAATTTATCGGTTTCGTATGCACCAAACATTCTCTTGGGTTGGGTGCCCTTGGCGGAGGCCTTGCGTTTCCGGTATTTGAGATACTCAGCCTCGTGGTCTGCTTGGATGGGGACGTAGTTTCGGATCATGCTGCTGACCCGCGCCCTGGCGTATTTCTTCAGCTCGTAGGTGTTAGGGAACTGGCGAAGCATTTCCTCGAAGACTTCCTCAGGCAGCGCATCAGGATGTTCTCCGCCGACGTACAGGGAGCTGAAACCGTAATCGTTAAAGCCTCGGAAAATCGGGATATTTGTTTCGGCCACAAACATCGGACGCCTGAACTTAAGAGAGCGATGCATGAACAAGTCATACTCAATGCCAAGGAAACGACGGTCCATCTGGTAGTAATCGTCAACGAGATGTCCAACGAGGAAGCGGTAGCAGGCATCCATTCCGTAGTCGTCATTGTCGATCTCAGGACGATGGATTTCCTGGCGGACGTGTAAGGTGCGGCCTGAAAGCGGGATGTCTTTTTTCGACTCCAAGGGCTTCACCAGCCAATCATCCGCCCCTCTCTCAGGCACGTAACGCATGAGCAAATGATCGCCGTTTTTGGTGAAGTTGATCATTGGTCAGCCGTTGGTCGAGGCGGGGGCAAAGTCTTCTTTGAGGGCGGCTTGAAGGAGGTGGGCGGCGTGGGTGTGTTCGCGATCTCGGCGGCCAACGCCAGACAATGCTCTATTAGTGCCTCCATCGGACACCTATTGGATTCTTGTTGGAGATCTCTCATGCAAATGTTCCGCAAACAATGATCACTGGCCGAGAATACTATCTGATTTCGGATTAGTTTCTCACGACGTATAGGACACGCAGATAGCTTGAGCGTCCGCTTTTGGCCGAAAGCAGCCCCTTCATCACCGTCCGCTCCTGGCCGACCGACTGGAGTCCCCGGCTAGGCGTCCCCGCTGCTCCTACAAATAGTCGGCGTGGCGATGACCAGGGCGTCGACGCCTGACCGGCATACCCTCCCCCTCTGCCTTCGCCGACTTCCTCCCGTGGCGCGGATAAAGTCGCCGCCGCGCGTTGTCGTATGGCCAGGTAGGTAGGCGGCTTCGATCAAATTACGATCAAGCGCAATGCCCAACCGGTGTCTTCTACTGTGGAGATGGTGAGATGAGTGTGAAGCCCATGCTGGGCCTGTGGCTACTGTGCGCAATGGCCTCCGCCTGGCTGAGCCCGGCGGCGGCCGACCATCGCTACGAGGATGACGAATGGGAGGAGGAGTACTGGGACGGGCCTTGCCGAGTCAAGATCGAGTCTGACGACGGTGAATACAAGGAAGAGATCAAGTGCCCGCACGGCCACGGCGCCAGCTGGCCGCGGGGCGAGTGGAAGGACGAGTTCTGGGAGCACGGCTGCAAGGTCAAGATCGAGGCCAAACACGACGAGTACAAGAAGGAGGTCAAGTGCGATGACGATGATTGATCGGTTGTTCGAGCGTTGGCCAGAAGTGACGCGCTGATCAACGGCCGATGGGTATCGCTTCGCTCAAACCTACGCGGCCCGCCACATCTTACGCGGGGACAATCCTCATCAGCGACGCGGCGCAGCCCAATCCGGCGGGTTGTCGCTGCGCTCCGAAACCGCCCTGCTTTCGAACGGAACGCTGCCCGGACCGCCGCGCTAATGGCGTGGGGCCACAGGGTCAGCCTTCGACCTGGCTCCACTGTTTGCCCAGGCGTTTGTCCGACACCGCCAGTTTAGTCCCCAACTGCTGGGCGAACAGCGACACCCGGTATTCCTCGAGCATCCAGCGGTACAGGGTCAGCTGCGGGTCGCGCTTGCCTTCCTGGCGGTGTTTGCCCAGGCGCGCCTGGTACTGCTCCCAGTAGCCGGCCAGCTCGCCGCTCCAGACCCGGTCGCGTTGCAGCTGGGCGCCGATCTTGTCCAGGCGTTGTTCGATGGTTTTGAGGTACCTGGGCAGTTCCTTGAGCCATTCGCCCGGGGTTTCGCGGACGAAGCCGGGATAGACCAGGTTGCTCAGCTGCAACTTGATGTCGTTCAACGCGATGGCCTGGGCCAGGTCGATCTTGCCCTTGAAGCGCTTCTGCAGGCCGTGCCAGAGTTTGAGTATTTCCAGAGTCAGTCTGGCCAGGCGCTCGGCGTGGCTGGTCCAGTCGCCGCGCTTCTTCTCGGCCAGGGCAGCGAGGGCGGCGCCGTCGCGGGGCAGCGTGGCTTCGCCGTCGAGGATGCAGCTGTCCAGGCTGGCCAGGAGGATGTCTTCGACCAGCGCCTCGACCCGACCCAGTTCGCGATGCAACAGGCTCAGTTCGGTCAGCCCCGGCAACTTGCCGCGGAGGAACTTGGCTTGCTCGGCCAGCTGTTGCAGAAGCAGGCGCTGCAGGGCGCGGCGGTGCTGGAATTCGGCTTCGGCCTGGGTCGGGAAGCGGCCCTCCTTGACCGTTCCGGCCTCCTCCACCAGCGCCGGGTAGACCGTCAGCGACAGGCCGGCGATCTGCTGCTGGGTTTTCTCGGCCACGGCGACGAAGGCCTTGGCTTCTACCGACTGTTGATTCTTCTCGGTCTGCGGCAAGGCCAGCGCGGCCTGGCTGGCCTCACTGAAGCGCGCGCACAGTTCGGCCAGATCGCGGCCCTCGCCGAGCAGCTTGCCGTGGGTATCGACCACCTCCAGATTCATCTTCAGGTGGCTGTCGAGCTGCGCTTCGGCCTCGGCCCAGGCCTCCTCGCTCACCCGTACCCCGGTCATGCGTTGCAGTTCGCGGCCCAGGGCGGCGGGCAGGCTGCCCTGGCCGACGCTCAACTTGCTCAGCGCGGCGCCGACGAAATCCGGCACCGGCACGAAGTTCTTGCGCAGGGCCTTGGGCAGGTTGCGCACCAGGGCGATGCACTTGGCTTCCAGCAGGCCGGGCACCAGCCATTGCAGGCGCTCGGCCGGCAGTTGCGGCAGCAGCGGCGCCGGCACGCGCAGGGTGACGCCGTCGCGCGGGTGGTTGGGCTCGAAGTGGTAGCTCAGCGGCAGGGTCAGCTCGCCCAGGCGCAGGCTGTCCGGGTACTGCGCGGCGGTGATTTCCTTGGCGTCGCGGGCCAGCACGTCTTCCTCGCGCATGATCAGCAGCTGCGGGTCTTTCTGGCTCTCGAGCTTGTACCAGCTGTCGAAGGTCGCGGCCTGGTGGATCTCGGCCGGCAGGCGCGCCTGGTAGTAGGCGAACAGGGTTTCCTCGTCGGCGAGGATGTCGCGCCGACGGGCCTTGGCTTCCAGCTCGTCGAGCTGTTCCAGCAGTTGCCGGTTGGCGCTCAGGCATTTGGCCCGGGAGAGGATTTCGCCGCCGACCAGGCCCTCGCGGATAAACAGCTCACGCGATACCAGCGGGTCGATGGGGCCGTAATGCACCGGCCGGCGACCGACCACGATCAGGCCGTAGAGGCTGATCTGTTCAAAGGCCACCACCTGGCCGCGCTTCTTCTCCCAGTGCGGTTCCAGGTGGTTCTTCTTGATCAGGTGCGGCGCCAGCGGCTCGATCCAGTCCGGCTCGATCCTGGCCACCATGCGGGCGAACAGCTTGGTGGTCTCGACCAGTTCGGAGGCCATGATCCAGGTGGGTTTCTTGCGTCCGATCACGCTCGTGGGGTGCACCCAGAAGCGCCGCTGGCGCGCGCCGAGGTAGTCACCGTCTTCGGTCTTCTGGCCGATCTGGCTAAGCAGGCCTGAGAGGATCGCCTTGTGTACCGCGGCGTAGCCCTTGGCGCGCTGGGCGGCTTCGTCCTTGTCGGTGCTATTCGCCGGGTCGATCGCCTGCTGCGCCGAACCGCCTTTCGTAGGATGGCGTTGAGCGGAGCGATACCCATCAGCGTTGCCGCTACCTTCAGCAAGCTTCAACTCACGGGCAATCAGCACCAGCTGGCGGTGCGCATCGCGCCACTCGCGCAGGCGCAAATAGTTGAGGAAGTTCTTCCGGCACCAGCTGCGCAGCGCACCGGAACCCAAGGCCTGGCGCTGTTCCTCGAAGCCGCGCCACAGGTTGATCAGCGCGGCGAAGTCGGAATCAACGTCCTTCCATTGCGCGTGGGCCTGGTCGGCGGCCTGCTGGCGGTCCGAGGGGCGTTCGCGCGGATCCTGCACCGACAGGCTGCTGGCGATGATCAGCACTTCCTCGAGGCTGCCCTGGCTGGCACCTTCCAGGACCATGCGGCCGAGCCGCGGATCGACCGGCAGGCGCGCCAGCTGGCGGCCCAGCGCGGTCAACTGGCCTTCGCGGCTGACCGCCGAAAGTTCCTGCAACAGGTTGAAGCCGTCGCTGATGGCCTTGCCGTCCGGCGGCTCGATAAAGGGAAAGTCCTCGATCTCGCCGAGACGCAGATGGAGCATCTGCAGGATCACCGCCGCCAGGTTGGTGCGCAGGATCTCCGGATCGGTGAAGGCCGGCCTGCCGTTGAAGTCGTCCTCGCTGTACAGGCGCACGCAGATGCCTGGCTCGACCCGGCCGCAGCGACCCTTGCGCTGGTTGGCGCTGGCCTGGGACACGGCCTCGATGGGCAGGCGCTGGACCTTGGCGCGGTAGCTGTAGCGGCTGATCCGCGCCGTGCCACTGTCGATCACGTAGCGAATGCCCGGCACCGTCAGCGAGGTTTCGGCGACGTTGGTGGCCAGGACGATCTTGCGCGCGCCCATGGGTGCAAAAATCTTCTGTTGCTCGGCCGGGCTCAGGCGCGCATACAGCGGCAGCACTTCGGTGAACCGCAGGTTGGCCTTGCGCAACACCTCGGCGCAGTCGCGGATCTCGCGCTCGCCAGGGAGGAATACCAGCACATCGCCGGGGCGCTTGCCTTCGGCTTTCTCGAACGCGCCAATTTCATCCAGGGTTGCAAGAATCGCCTGATCGACCGAGAGGTCTTCCTCGACCCGGTTGCCTTCTTCGTCCTGCTCGGACGTCAGCGGCCGGTACCAGGTGTCGACCGGGTAGGTGCGCCCGGACACCTCGACGATGGGCGCCCCACCGAAGTGCTCGGAAAAACGCTGCAGGTCGATGGTCGCCGAAGTGATGATCAGCTTCAGATCCGGCCGACGCACCAGCAGGGTTTTCAGAAAACCCAACAAGAAGTCGATATTCAGGCTGCGTTCGTGGGCTTCGTCGACGATCAGGGTGTCGTACTTTTCCAGATAACGGTCGTGCTGGGTCTCGGCCAGCAGGATGCCGTCGGTCATCAGTTTGATCAGGCTGCGCTCGCTGCTCTGATCCTCGAAGCGCACCTGATAGCCGACCAGTTCGCCCAGCGGTGTGCCGATTTCCTCAGCCACCCGGGTGGCCACACTGCGCGCGGCCAGACGCCGGGGCTGGGTATGGCCGATCAGGCCATGCACGCCGCGGCCCAGCTCCAGGCAGATCTTCGGCAACTGGGTGGTCTTGCCCGAGCCGGTCTCGCCGGCGATCACCACCACCTGATGCTTGGCGATGGCAGCCTTGATCTCGTCGCGTTTGGCGGCGATCGGCAAGGCATCGTCGTAACGCATGAGCGGCACGCTGAGGCGCCGCGCCTCGACCTTGGCCGTTGATGCCTGGAAGCGCTCCAGCCACTGCGCCAGCCTCGCCTGGTCCACCGGACTCTGCTTGCGCAGCTCAAGCAACTGGCGGCGCAGGCGATGACGATCGGCCAGCAGGGCCTGGTCGAGGTTGTTCAGCAGGTGGTCGGAGGCGGTAATCGGATCGGTCATCAGGCAACTTGGGCGGATGGCGGCAAAGGGCGCGATTGTCGCAGATTTCACCCGTCACCGCCCCAGCCGGAATGGCGGCCAGCCTGATCGTCGGCGTGAGGCTGGCGGCCTGCCGGGCTCAGGATCGCCGCCAAGGCGCGCAAGAACCGCCCCAAGTCGACATACCGAACCACAGCCTTGGCCTCGTCACGGCTGCCTGGCTCTGGCAGGCGTCGCCCAATCCGCTGCACTACATCAGCCGGGGCTCATGGCGCCAGAAGCAGAGGGAGCGTCGGGCGAGCGCAATGCAATTGCCGCCGTCCGACGCCGGTCGCAGCAGGCAACCGATTTTTTCTCAGACGCTCAGATATGGAACTGTTCGACCAGGCGCTGCAGGCGCTCGCCGAGCTGGTTGAGCTCGCGCGAGGTGTGTGCACCTTGAGCGGCTTCACTGGCAACCTCGTCCACGCCCACCGCGATTAGATGCACGCTGCGGTTGATCTCTTCGGCCACCGCAGTCTGTTCTTCGGCCGCACTGGCGATCTGCGCATTCATCGAGTTGATGGTGCCGATAAGGGTGGCGATCGCTTGCAGCGAGACACCGGCACAGGTGGCCTGCTGACGGGTTTCATCGCCCATCTCACTGGCACGCTGCATGGCCTTCACCGACTCGTTGGTGGCGCTCTGCAGGCGGTTGATCATGCTCTGGATCTCGCCGGTGCTCTGCTGGGTGCGACTGGCCAGGGCGCGAACTTCGTCGGCGACCACGGCAAAACCGCGACCCGCCTCGCCAGCGCGTGCCGCCTCGATCGCCGCATTGAGCGCCAGCAAATTGGTTTGATCGGCAATCGAGCGAATCACCTCGAGTACGCCGACGATACCTTGCACATCCTGGCGCAGATTTTCCAGCGAGGTGCTGCTGCTACGCACCTCGCCCACCAGATCGTGAATGCTCTCGATACTCTGATCCACCACACGTTTGGCGGACTGGCCTTCCTGGTCAGTCTCGCGCGCCGCTTCGGCGGCACGCTGGGCGCTCTCGGCGACTTCCTGGGCGGCGGCGGACATCTCATTGATCGCCGTGGCCACCTGGTCGGTTTCCTGGCGCTGTCCTTCCATGGCCTGTTCCGAACGTTGTGCCTGGCTGGATACCGCACCAACCAGAGTGGAGAGCTGGGTGGTGGTAGTGGCCACCTGGCACACCAGGCCGTGGATTTTCTCGACGAACAGGTTGAACGATAGGGCCAGCTCTCCCAGCTCATCCTGAGTGGTCACTGGCAGGCGATAGGTCAGGTTGCCGTTGCCCGCGGCCATGTCATCGAGACTGGTCTTGATATGCAACAGCGGGCGGAGAATGGAGTTGCTCATGACCACGGCGATTCCCCCCATAAGCAGCAACAGGGCAAACGCCGAGCCGATCATGATCAACAGCAAGTTGTCGATGCGCCCCTGAAACTCGGCCCGCGCCAGCTGCACATCGCGCTCGACGCCATCGAGATTGACCGAGGTGCCGAAGGCCAGATCCCACTTGGGCAGGTACTGCGCATAACCGACCTTGGGCACCAGCACATCGCCGCCGCCGAGGACGAAGCTGTAATCGACGTAGTGACTGCCATCCTTGCCGGCGCGCACCAGTTCGCGAATCGCATAGACCCCGTTGGGGTCACGGTAGTCGGCGAAGCTCTGGCCGATGCGATCATCGGTGCCGCCCTGCAAAACCCGCACAGATTCGCCGTCGTAGCCCCAGAAGTAACCATCCACGCCGTAGGACAAACGCTTGAGTACGGCCACCGCCTGCTCGCGCGCCGCCATGTCGCCATCGGCCGAGGCCTGATAGAGCGGCGCAATGGCATTCATCGCCAGATCCGCATACTGCTTGATTTCGGTCCGTCGATCCTGAGTCAGCTTTTCGCGGGTGCCGGCCTCCTGCTGGTCGGCCAACTGCTGCAGAGTGAGCACCGCCAGGGTGCTGAGCAGCAGAGTCAACAGCAGCACCGGAACCAGGGCCAACAACAGGACTTTTGAGCGTAACCGAAGTGTGGCGAGCATAAAGCGGTACCTTCGCAGATCGGACAACAGTGAGAATTATGTGCACACGAACAGCCGGCCAAAATGGTCTGACCAGCGATCCACACATTGCTTTATCGGCAATTCTACGATTTGCTGAACCGCTGACAAGAAAAAACCCGCCGCGGCGGGTTTTCGTCAAACAGCCGCGCTGGCGGTTGTAAAAATATCAGGCGCAGCAGGCGAGCGTTTTTGCATAGTCGTTCACTTCTTGCCCAGCTTTTTCAGTTCCTCGTCGCGCAGCTCACGGCGCAGGATCTTGCCGACGTTGGTGGTCGGCAGCGTATCGCGGAACTCCACGGCCTTCGGCACCTTGTAGCCGGTGACGTTGGCGCGCATGTGCTGCATGACCTGTTCCTTGGTCAGGGTCACGCCCGGCTTGGCGACCACGAACAGCTTGATCGCTTCGCCCGACTTCTCGTCCGGGATGCCGATGGCCGCGCACTGCAGCACGCCCGGCAGGGTCGCCAGCACGTCTTCCAGCTCGTTGGGGTAGACGTTGAAGCCGGACACCAGAA
>JAUYKV010000024.1 GCA_030699825.1 Pseudomonas sp.
ATCCTGCAGCCAGCCCAGACCTTCGGACTGGCCAAACCAGGCACCCAGCGAGGCCGGGAACAACAGAAGGCTGCTGGCGAAAATAGCCGGGATAACCCCCGCCATATTCACCTTCAACGGCAAGTGGCTGGTCTGCGCAGCAAAAACCTTGCGGCCCTGCTGACGCTTGGCGTAGTGCACCGCAATGCGGCGCTGCCCACGCTCAATGAACACCACGAAACCGATGATCGCTACTGCCAGCAAACCGATGGCGATCAGGGCGAAGATATTGATATCGCCCTGCCGGGCAGACTCGAAAGACTGCCCAATCGCCGACGGCAGACCGGCCACGATGCCTGCAAAAATCAGCATCGAAATACCGTTGCCGACACCACGCTCGGTGATTTGCTCGCCCAACCACATCATGAACATCGCACCCGCCACAAAGGTGGTGACTGCAACGAAGTGGAAGCCGAAATCGCCCGAAAACGCTACGCCCTGACTCGCCAAACCCACGGACATGCCGATTGCTTGAACGAACGCCAGGACAAGAGTGCCGTAGCGGGTGTATTGGCTGATCTTACGACGACCAGCCTCACCTTCCTTCTTCAACTGCTCCAGCTGCGGACTGACAGCGGTCATGAGCTGCATGATGATCGATGCCGAAATGTACGGCATGATCCCCAGTGCAAAGATGCTCATGCGCTCCAGCGCGCCACCGGAAAACATGTTGAACAAGCTAAGAATGGTCCCCTCATTCTGTCGAAACAGGTCCGCCAACCGGTCCGGGTTTATGCCAGGAACTGGGATGTGTGCGCCAATCCGGTAGACGATAATCGCCATAAGAAGAAAGCGCAGACGAGCCCAGAGCTCGGATAACCCGCCATTGCTGAGCGCTGAGAGAGCACCTTGCTTAGCCATTTATTCCTCGAACTTACCGCCAGCTGCTTCGATAGCCGCACGCGCACCTTTGGTGGCAGCGATACCTTTAAGGGTGACCGCACGAGTAACCTCACCGGACAGCATGACTTTCACACGCCGTACATGTTGGTTAATCAGATTGGCATCCTTCAGCGCTTGCAGAGTAATAACGCCGCCTTCGACCTTGTTCAGCTCGGAGGTACGCACTTCTGCGCGATCCATAGCCTTCAAAGACACGAAACCGAACTTGGGCAAACGACGGTGCAGAGGCTGCTGGCCGCCTTCGAAACCCGGAGCAATGGTGCCACCGGAGCGGGAGGATTGACCCTTGTGGCCACGGCCACCGGTCTTACCCAAACCACTACCGATACCACGGCCCGGGCGGTGCTTCTCGCGGCGGGAACCCGGCGCAGGACTCAAATCGTTCAGGTACATGTATTAACCCTCGACTCGCAGCATGTAGTAAGCCTTATTGATCATCCCGCGATTCTCGGGAGTATCCAGTACTTCTACGGTGTGACCGATGCGACGCAGCCCCAGACCCTTAACGCAGAGCTTATGGTTGGGGATACGGCCGGTCATGCTTTTGATCAGCGTGACTTTTACGGTATTAGCCATGATTAGAGAATCTCCTCGACGCTCTTGCCACGCTTGGCCGCAACGGAATCAGGCGACTGCATGGCTTTCAAACCCTTGAAAGTGGCATGCACCACGTTCACCTGGTTAGTCGAGCCGTAGCACTTGGCCAGAACGTTCTGCACACCAGCCACTTCCAGTACGGCACGCATGGCGCCGCCGGCAATGATACCGGTACCTTCAGAAGCAGGCTGCATGTACACCTTGGAGGCGCCATGGGCAGACTTCATCGCGTACTGCAGAGTGGTGCCGTTCAGGTCCACCTGAATCATGTTGCGACGAGCCGCTTCCATAGCTTTCTGGATGGCAGCCGGCACTTCACGGGATTTGCCACGGCCGAAACCGACGCGACCCTTACCATCACCCACTACGGTCAACGCAGTGAAAGTGAAGATACGGCCACCCTTTACGGTTTTGGCTACGCGGTTAACCTGTACCAGCTTCTCGATATAGCCTTCGTCGCGCTTTTGGTCGTTATTTGCCATAACTTAGAACTCCAGCCCGCCTTCACGAGCAGCATCAGCCAGCGCCTTGACGCGGCCGTGGTACTTGAAGCCAGAACGGTCGAATGCAACCTGAGTCACACCAGCGGCTTTCGCACGCTCGGCAACCAGCTCGCCAACTTTCTTGGCTGCGTCGACGTTGCCAGTGGCGCCATCACGCAATGCTTTGTCCAAGGTAGAGGCGCTGGCCAGAACCTTGCTGCCGTCGGCCGAAATGACCTGGGCATAGATGTGCTGCGAAGAGCGGTACACGCAGAGACGCACGGCTTCGAGCTCGTGCATTTTCAGGCGTGCTTTGCGAGCGCGACGCAGTCGAGTAACTTTTTTGTCGGTCATTTGCTAGGCCCTACTTCTTCTTGGCTTCTTTACGACGGACGACTTCGTCTGCGTAACGAACACCTTTGCCCTTATAAGGTTCAGGGCGACGGAAATCACGGATTTCCGCAGCAACCTGACCAACCAGTTGTTTATCGACGCCCTTGATCAGGATTTCGGTCTGGCTAGGGGTTTCAGCAACAACGCCTTCCGGCAGCTCGTAGTCGATCGGGTGGGAGAAGCCCAGAGCCAGGGACAAGACCTGACCTTTGGCTTGCGCCTTGTAACCAACGCCTACCAGCTGCAGCTTGCGCTCGAAGCCAGTGCTGACGCCGATCACCATGTTGTTGACCAATGCACGAGTGGTACCGGCCATTGCGCGGGTCTGCTGGTCACCGTTGCGAGCAGCAAAACGCAGCTCACCGGATTCCTGGACCACTTCAACGGACGAATGAATATTCAGCTCTAGAGCACCCTTGGCACCCTTAACCGAAAGCTGCTGACCGGCGAGACTGATCTCTACACCAGCGGGCAACGTGACGGGGTTCTTAGCGACGCGTGACATGCTTATCCCCCCTTAGAACACTGTACAGAGCACTTCGCCGCCGACACCGGCAGCGCGCGCCGCGCGGTCCGTCATCACACCTTTGTTGGTGGAGACGATGGAAACGCCAAGACCGCCACGAACTTTCGGCAGATCATCGACGGACTTGTACTGGCGAAGGCCTGGACGGCTTACGCGCTTCACTTCTTCAATGACCGGACGGCCCTCGAAGTATTTCAGCTCGATGGACAGCTGCGGCTTAACTTCGCCGCTGATCTGATATCCCGCGATATAACCTTCGTCTTTCAAGACTTTGGCTACAGCCACCTTCAACGTGGAAGACGGCATGCTTACGACGGACTTTTCAGCCATCTGGGCATTACGGATACGAGTTAGCATGTCCGCTAACGGGTCCTGCATACTCATGGGCTAGACGCTCCTGACACAAAAAGAATTAGCCTTACGGCTAGAGTCACCAAAACGCCGGGCAAATCAAAAGCCCTGGCTCAGGCGAGCCGAACATTCTAGAGACTGATCAAAAATGAAGCAAGCCCCAATAGGGGCTTGTTTCATTTTGCCTGTCTGAATCTGCCAAGCCTTTCGACCGGACAGACCCAGGATGCAACGGAGACTTACCAGCTAGCCTTGACCAGACCTGGTACGTCACCGCGCATTGCCGCTTCACGCAGCTTGATACGCGACAGACCGAACTTGCGATAGACGCCGTGCGGACGACCGGTGATGCGGCAGCGATTACGCAGGCGCGAGGCGCTAGCGTCACGCGGCTGCTTCTGCAGAGCTACCTGAGCCTCCCAACGCGCTTCCGGACTGGCGTCCAGATCGGCGATGACAGCCTTCAGCGCAGCACGCTTCTTCGCGTACTTGGCTACCGTTTGCTGACGCTTCAGCTCACGGTTTTTCATGCTCATTTTAGCCATGGTCCAACTCCAATCAGGTGCGGAACGGGAATTTGAAGGCCCGCAGCAAAGCACGCCCCTCATCATCCGTACGCGCAGTGGTAGTCAGGGTAATGTCCAGACCACGCAGGGCATCGATCTTGTCGTAGTCGATTTCCGGGAAGATGATCTGCTCTTTCACGCCCATGCTGTAGTTGCCACGACCATCGAAGGACTTGGCATTCAGGCCGCGGAAGTCACGCACGCGCGGCAGGGAGATGGACAGCAGACGATCGAGGAATTCGTACATGCGATCGCGGCGCAGGGTTACCTTGACGCCAATCGGCCAACCTTCACGCAGCTTGAAACCTGCAATCGATTTACGGGCATGAGTCACTACGACTTTCTGACCGGTGATCTTTTCCAGATCGGCTACAGCGTTCTCGATGACTTTCTTGTCACCGATCGCTTCGCCCAAGCCCATGTTCAGGGTGATCTTGGTGATGCGCGGAACTTCCATCACGTTGGCGAGCTTAAGTTCTTCCTTAAGCTTCGGCGCGATTTCTTTCCGGTAAATCTCTTTTAGTCGTGCCATGGTCTTCTACCTAGCAGTGTTCAAGCATCAACCGCTTTTTGGGTCGACTTGAAGACACGAATTTTTTTACCTTCTTCAACTTTAAAACCAACGCGGTCAGCCTTGTTGGTTTCACCGTTGAAGATGGCCACGTTGGAAGCGTGCAGAGGCGCTTCTTTCTCGATGATACCGCCCTGAACGCCCGACATCGGGTTCGGCTTGGTATGGCGCTTCACCAGGTTGATCCCACCAACGACCAGACGGTCGTCAGCGAGAACCTTGAGCACCTTGCCACGCTTACCTTTGTCTTTACCGGCGATCACGATGATCTCGTCGTCACGACGAATCTTTTGCATGTCGGATCTCCTTAGAGCACTTCAGGGGCGAGCGAGACGATCTTCATGAACTTCTCAG
>JAUYKV010000071.1 GCA_030699825.1 Pseudomonas sp.
GCTGTTGAGGGTCGGGTTGTCGCCATCCACGCCGATATAGGAGGACAGGCTGACCACCGCCGGGTCCTGCAGGATCACCTCGGCCAGGCGCTGCTGACGCTCGCTCATGGCGCCGAAGGAAATCGACTGCGGCGCCTCGGAAATCCCCTGGATCACCCCGGTGTCCTGCACCGGGAAAAAGCCCTTGGGCACGGCCAGGTAGAGCAGCACGGTCAGGGCCAGAGTGGCGATGGCGACCAGCAGGGTCAGCGGCTGACGCTTGAGCACCCACTGCAGCCAGATGCCATAGCGCGCGATCATGCCGTCGATAATCGCACCGCTGGCCTTGTAGAAGCGCCCCTGCTGCGCCTGCGGCTCATGCTTGAGCAGGCGCGCGCACATCATCGGCGTCAGCGTCAGCGAGATCACCAGGGAAATCAGGATCGCCACCGCCAGGGTGATGGCGAACTCGCGGAACAGCCGGCCGACCACGTCGGCCATGAACAGCAGCGGAATCAGCACCGCGATCAGCGAGAGGGTCAGCGAGATCAAGGTGAAGCCGATCTGCTTGGCGCCCTTGAGCGCCGCATTCAGCGGGGTTTCGCCGGCTTCCAGGTGGCGGGCGATGTTTTCCAGCATGACGATGGCGTCGTCGACCACGAAACCGGTGGCGATGGTCAGGGCCATCAGGGTCAGGTTGTTGATGGTGAAGCCGGCCAGGTACATCACGCCGAAAGTGCCGATCAGCGACAGCGGCACGACGATCGACGGAATGATCGTCGCCGCCAGCTTGCGCAGGAACAGGAAGGTCACCAGCACCACCAGCACTACCGCCAGCAGCAACTCGTGCTGCACGTCAGTCACCGCGGCGCGGATGGTCTGGGTGCGGTCGGTCAGCACGCTGACCTCGACGCTGGCCGGCAGGCCTTGGCTGAGGTTGGGCAGCAAGGCCTGGATGCGCTCGACCACCTCGATCACGTTGGCGCCGGGCTGGCGCTGCACATTGACAAGCACCGCTTCGTTGCGGTTGGCCCAGGCCGCCAGACGATTGTTTTCCGCGCCGTCGACGATCTCGGCGACATCCTTCAGGCGCAGCGCCGCGCCGTCCTGATAGCTCAAGATCAGTTCGCGGTATTCCTCCGGGGATTTCAGCTGGTCGTTGGCATCCAGTTGCGAGACCCGGGTAGGACCATCGAAGTTGCCCTTCGGCTGGTTGACGTTGCTGGCGGTGATCAGGCTGCGCACATCCGCGAGATTCAGGCCATAGGCAGCCAGGGCTTGCGGATTGACCCGGATGCGCACCGCCGGACGCTGGCCACCGGCCAGGGTGACCAGGCCGACGCCGCTGGTTTGCGCCAGCTTCTGCGCCAGACGGGTATCGACCAGATCGAAGACCTGCGGCAACGGCAGGCTGTCCGAACGAATCGCCAGGGTCAGCACCGGGGTGTCCGCCGGATTGACCTTGTTGTACACCGGCGGTCCCGGCAGATCGCCGGGCAGCAGGTTGCTCGCGCCGTTGATCGCCGCCTGCACTTCCTGCTCGGCGACATCCAGTTTCACGTCCAGGCTGAAGCGCAGGGTGATCACCGAGGCGCCCCCGGAACTGCTCGAAGACATCTGCTGCAAGCCGGCCATCTGGCCGAACTGGCGCTCCAGCGGCGCGGTCACCGCACTGGTCATCACGTCCGGGCTGGCGCCGGGATAGAGGGTCATCACGCGAATGGTCGGGTAGTCCACCTCGGGCAAGGCCGACACCGGCAGCAGGCGGTAGGCGATCAGGCCACTAAGGAAGATTGCCAACATAATCAGGGTGGTGGCGACCGGGCGCAGGATGAACAGGCGGGAAGCGTTCATGCGTCTGCCGGTGTCCGCACGCTGGTTTGCTTGGCCGTTGGTGCCTGGCCTTCGCCGACCACCTCGACGGCGCTGCCATCACGCAGGCGGTCGGTGCCCTCCAGCACCAGGCGCTCGCCGACAGCGACGCCCTCCTCGACCAGGGTCATCCGGCCATTGCTCGGCCCCGCCACGATCGCTCGCAGCTGTACCTTGTCTTGCTCATCGATCACATAGACGAAGGTGCCGCGCGCCCCGAATTGCAGGGCCGCGGCAGGAATCAGCAGGGCCTCTTCGCGGGTTTCTACCAGCAGGCGGACGTTGACGAACTGATTGGGGAACAGCAGCTCTTCGGCATTCTCGAAGCGCGCCTTGAGCTTGACCGTGCCGGTGGCAGTATCGATCAGGTTATCCAGGCTCTCGAGCTGCCCCTCGGCCAGCTTGAGTTTCTCGTTGCGGTCCCAGGCTTCGACGCGCAAGGTCTGCCCCGCCCTGAACGGGCGCAACACCGCCGGCAGCTCGGCCTCGGGCAAGGTGAACATCAGGGAAATCGGCAGAGTCTGGGTAATTACCACCAGCGGCAGGGCGTCGGCGGCACTGACCAGGTTGCCGAGATCCACCTGACGCAGGCCGAGACGCCCACCGATGGGTGCGCGCACCTGGGTGAAGTCGAGGTTCAGGCGCGCCTCGGCCACCGCCGCCTGATTGCTCTTGAGGGTGCCACGGTACTGATTGACCAGGGCCTGCTGGGTGTCCAGGGTCTGTCTGGCGATCGAATCTTCGGCGTACAGGCCACGGTAACGCGCCAGGTCCGACTCGGCATTGTGCAACTGCGCCTGATTCTCCTGCTGCATCCCCAGAGCCTGTTGCAGGGCCACTTCATAGGGCCGCGGGTCGATCACCGCGAGCAGATCGCCGGCCTCGACCCGCTGACCGTCCTCGAACAGCAGCTTGACCAACTCGCCGTCCACCCGGCCACGCACATGGACCGTGTTGTAGGCGGTCACCGTGCCCAGGGCCTTCAGCTCGATCGGGAAATCGCCCTGCGTGACAGTCGCCACCCGCACCGGCACCGGTCCGCCATCGCCCCAGCGACCGCCGGCCTGTGCCTGCGGCTTGGCGGGCCAGAACCACCAGATCAGGGCAAGCAGCAGCGCCAACAGAATCAGGCCGATCAGCCATTGGCGTGACTGCTTCGAAGTACCGGGTATTGCAGTTGTTTCAGGCATGGCGGGGTCACTTCCTTGGAATGCCTGAACGATAAGCAGTGTCAGGCCGGAAGCAAAGCCTCTTTACCGGCTATTTACCTCTGACTGACGTGGCTAAGCCCATGAGCCACAAATGAAAACGGCCTCCAAGGGAGACCGTGCGAAAACGTAGCGAGCGAAGCTGAGGCAGCCAGACGAAAACAGGCGAGAAAGCAGGGTTTACGAGCTGTAAATGAGCAGCTTTCAACGCCGCATGACCGAACGCAGTAGTTTTCACACGACCGCAAGGGAGGCCGTCGGCTATGTTGCCGGGTATTACTTGAGCACCGCCAGGGCTGCCTCGTAGTTCGGCTCGTCGCCAATCTCGGCGACCAATTCGTTGTGCAGCACCTTGTCGTCCTCGTCCAGCACCACCACGGCGCGGGCGGCAACGCCGGTCAGCGGACCGTCGGCGATGGCTACGCCGTAGTTCTTGAGAAACTCGGCACCGCGCATGGTCGACAGATTAATTACGTTATCCAGGCCTTCGGCACCGCAAAAACGCGCCTGGGCGAACGGCAGGTCGGCGGAAATGCACAGCACCACAGTGTTATCCAGCTTGCTGGCACCGGCATTGAAGGTGCGTACCGAGGTCGCGCAGGTCGGGGTGTCGACGCTGGGGAAAATATTCAGCACTTTGCGCTTGCCGGTCAGGCTGGCCAGGCTGAGATCGGCCAGATCGGCGCCGACCAGAGTGAAAGCCGGGGCTTGCTGACCGACCTGTGGCAGCTGACCATCGACTTGTACCGGGGTGCCATGCAGAGTTACTTGAGTCATTGAAGAGTCCTCTTTCTGTCTGGGAATGAAAACGAATGCAGAGTTAAGCATGCCACCTATGAAAAAGGCGATGTCCCCGTTATCTGTTGAGCCAGATCGCAACCTCGTGGGAGGGGCTTTAGCCGCGAAACATTGTCAGTGTTTCGCAGATTTTCGCGGATGAAACGGAACGCCGCCCGGCCCATGGTGAGTAGGCCGAAGGAGTTTCACCTTCAGCCTCTCGCAGAACCGTACGTGAGCCTCTCAACTCATACGGCTCCCGTTGCCCAGTCGAGCCGCATTTCCAAAGACATGCCAGTGCACGAACAACG
>JAUYKV010000006.1 GCA_030699825.1 Pseudomonas sp.
CGTTATCCTCTCCGTTGATCCGGAGCGTGAGCGCATTTCCCTCGGCATCAAGCAGCTGGAAGAAGATCCGTTCTCCGACTACGTTGCTGTTAACGATAAAGGCACCATCGTGCGCGGCATCGTTAAAGAAGTTGACGCCAAGGGCGCGATCATCACCCTGGCCGATGGCATCGAAGCCACACTGAAAGCCTCCGAAATCAGCCGTGACCGCGTTGAAGACGCGCGCAACGTACTGAAAGAAGGCGAAGAAGTAGAAGCCAAGATCATCAGCGTTGATCGCAAGAGCCGCGTAATCAGCTTGTCGGTCAAGTCGAAAGACGTTGAAGACGAGAAAGAAGCTATCAAGGAAATGCGCAAGCAGGAAGTTGAAGCTGCCGGTCCGACCACCATTGGTGATCTGCTCCGTGCGCAAATGGAAAAACAGAACTAAGTTCGGTTAATCCAGAAAAAGGGCGACTTCGGTCGCCCTTTTTTGTGCCTGAAATTTGCTCGGTTGCAGCTCGCTGCAGATTTGCATTGGCGTTGCCGGCACCGCCTGGACAACGGCCTGGCTGCTGCAAAAAAATAGCTAAGTAGTTGAAAACATATATGTTTTATTGAAAGTAGCAGGGCTTCCGTGGTTATCGGCTAGATGTTGGCAGCAGGCAGTCGCTGAATGCAATCACCCATAAAGCGACTCATGTCCCGGGACAGATTGATGAAAAAGATCCCGAACTGTTCGCCATCCAGTTCCGGCAGACTGGCCAGGGCCTGGCAGAGCATTTTCAGCGCCATGCATTCGCCGGTCGCAACGCTGCTGAACAAGTGGAGTGCGTCGCCAGCATCTTGGCAAAGCCGACGTTTTCCTCCGCGCAGACCGTGTGGATGACCGCCCGGCCTGTTTCGGTGTCTTGATAAATCTCCAGACAACCCTTCAGGGCGACATAGAAGCAAACGGCGCGTTCTCCTTGCTGGTGCGGCGCAAGGTTGCTTGATCAAGAAATAATGAATGAGGTCGCGTTGAGTGTTGCGTAACCCATGCGGACTTTTATTTATGCCAAAAACTCTTCGCCTGCGTGGTTTGGAATAGTCAACGAAGATAAGAGACAGGCTCAAATTGGGTGAGTGGGTCAGAGTTTAGGTTTTTATTTGAACATCAAACGCCCTGCTTTCCAGAAGCTACCTGCGATAGCGCTCTGAATATACGGCGGGCCCTGTCGCGCAACATGGCGTTGTGCGATCACCAATTTTTTCCTCTGTCTGTCATGCAGCGTCAATCATGGCGGCCATGAATGATGGATATTTCGTCATGCGTAATTTGCATAAGCGACCATGCAAGCGCTCGAGATGAGGCGGGTGGTAATTAGGCTGCATGGGTCACACCTATTTACAATGTTTGAGCGCATAATCGCCCCCGACTGAAGCCTGGGCCAGGCGAGTAATGCTCGCAATATGCAGCTGATTTATCCTGTGGTAATAAGTTGGGTGTGTTGGGCCGTAATATGTTTAAAAGAAAATCCATTGGCCAGTAGGCATCGCTGATCAGCTAATGATTGCGCGTCGTATTTATCTGCAATCAAAACATTTAATGGGCCAAATAAATGAATGCAAATGACAAGACCTCCAGTCGCTCGTTATGGGTTGCTATGTTTCTGCTGAGCAGCTATGCGGCAGCATGCCACGCTGAGGCAAGTGACGGGGCGCCCACTGCAAGAGCAACGTACCCTGGCGACACTGTCACCACGCTGCCAATCAACCACAAGATCACCGCTACTTTCAGTGAGGCGATGGACGCTTCGACAATCAATGGATTCAGCTTCACGGTGACCGCCCCTGGAGAGGCTGCGGTAATAGGCGCTGTAAGTCTTGATAGCGCAAGCCGCACGGCGATTTTCAAGCCGAGTAGTCATTTCGGATCCAACACCCTATACACCGCCACAGTGACCACTGAGGCGAAAAACACATCAGGTGTGGCACTGGCAAGCGAGCATGCCTGGACCTTTACCAGCGCCGCAGCGATAGACACTAACGCGCCGACTGTAAGTTCCACAAACCCGGCGAGCACTGTCAGAGACTTTGCGCGCAACGGAAGCATCAGTGCTGAGTTTAGCGAGGCGCTGGACCCCGTTACCGTCAACGCCACCAGCTTTACGCTGACCGATGGCACAACGCCCGTTGCAGGCGCTGTGATCTATGGCGGTTCAACAGTAACCTTCAAGCCGACCGGCAATCTTGCAGCCAATACTGTCTATACGGCCACGCTGAAAGCCGCTGTTACCGATCTCGCGGTTCCTGCAAATGGACTGGCAGACGACTATGTCTGGACCTTTACCACAGGCGCCGGCGTTGCCTCCGGACCCGCTGCGGTGGACCTGAGAAGCGCTGGGGATTTGGTGATTCTGTCAAAGACTGGAATTACCAATGTCCCAGCCTCCAATATCACCGGCAATATAGGTGCTAGTCCAATTACGGCTGCGGCGATGGGCAATGTTACCTGTGCAGAAATAACAGGCACGATCTACGGCGCTGATGCTGCCTATATAGGCAGCGGCGATGTCACCTGCTTTGCTGGTGCAGCACCTGACAATACACGGGTCGCCAACGCGGTACTTGACATGGGAACCGCCTACGCAGATGCCGCTGGCAGAACATTGCCTGATCATACTGAACTGCACGCCGGCGATATCAGCGGCAAGACACTCTACCCCGGCCTTTACAAGTGGAGTTCGGATGTATTGATCTCCACTGATGTCACCCTGTCGGGTGGTCCGAATGATGTCTGGATATTCCAGATAGCGGGTGATCTTACCCAGGCTAACAGCAGTCGTATTGTCTTGGCCGGTGGTGCGCAGGCCAAGAATATCTACTGGCAGGTCGGTGGTGGCACTAGTGTAGCCCTCGGCACGAATGCTCACTTCGAAGGCGTCATACTCGCCGCAAAAGGTATTACCATCAAGACCGGCACCACGGTTAACGGCAGGCTGTTAGCGCATACAGCAGTTACGTTGCAGCAGAATGTGGTTGCAGAACCTGCTCCTTAAAATGTGCAACATATAGTGCGAAAGCACAATTGCAAGAAAGGGCTCGGTTGGGCTCTTTCTTGCAGGGAGTAAAGTAAGGCTTTGCCCTAACCCTTTCTGAGTCATGGTGCTTGCACTGGCAGTGCGAGGCAAAGATAAAGTTTGCGCCTTGAGTTATTTTCACCGCCCGTGAAGGTTAAATGATTGTCAGGCCGCCATTGAAGGGTCGCAGCATTATTTGAAGGCAGCGTCCATCTGCGCTGATTCAGATTGATGATGGATGCCCGGTTTGCCAAGTTCGCTATCCCTGCTAAGTTGTTTTGTAAGTTATTTACAAGGGTGGCGTTGGCGCTGGATGGCAAAGTTTTACGATAGTAAACAGGCGTCAATTGCTGTAATTGCGATCAGGGGATGACGGGATTGCGGAATCGCCAGGCAGTAGCCGTTCTCGAAAATGCTCCCGGCATTTTTACTACCTCCCCCATCCATGGGGTCGTCGAAAATGCTTCCGGCATTTCTCCTGTTTTCCTTCATTCATGGGGGTGCCTGGCGGTTACTGACTTTCCCACATCCATGTGGTTCACAAGCGCGTGGCAAGGGGAGATAGGGCGCGTCTAAACCTGTTCGGGCGCCCCTTTTTGCGTTTAGCGGTTGAAGCGTTCGACCAGCGAGTACTGCTCTTGCGCGGTGGCGGTGAGCGCTACGCTGAGTACGGCAGAGCTTTGCGCTTCGCTGCAGGTCTGGTCGGACAATTGGGCGATATTGGTGATGTTGCGGTTGATTTCGTCGGCAACCGAGCTTTGTTCTTCGGCTGCGGCGGCGATCTGGTCGGCCATGTCGGCAATATTGGATACCGCGTCGCTGATCCCGGCGAGGGCCAGGTCGGCCTGCTGCACGCGTTCGACGCCTTCATCGGCTTGCTTGCGACCGATTTCCATGGTCATCACGGCTTCTTCGGCGGTGCGTTGCAGTTTGGCGATCAGTTGGTGAATCTGCCCGGTGGACTCGGTGGTGCGTAGTGCCAGCGAGCGGACTTCGTCAGCGACCACGGCGAAGCCGCGGCCCATTTCACCGGCGCGGGCGGCTTCGATGGCAGCGTTGAGGGCGAGCAGGTTGGTCTGGTCGGCGATGCCTTTGATCACGTCGACCACTCCGCCGATTTCATTGCTGTCCTGGGCCAGGCGGGTGACGGTTTCGCCGGTGTCGCCGACCGACTGCGAGAGGCGTTGAATCGCCGCACGGGTTTGCGCGGTGATGGCGCGACCTTCGCTGGTCAGACGATTGGCTTGCTGGGTGGCGATGGCAGTGCGGGCGACGTTGCTGGCGACTTCCAGGGTAGTGGCGGCCATTTGGTTGACCGCGGTGGCGACCTGTTCGGTTTCCTGGCGTTGGCGATCCAGTCCGGCCGAGCTGCTGTGGGTCAGGGCATCGGCCTGTTGGGCCTGTTTGGCCAGGTTTTCGGCACTGTCCTGCAGGCGCGTCAGGCAGGTTTTCAGGCGAGCTTCCTGGCCGAGGATGGACATTTCCAGGCGCCCCTGGGCGCCGCGGCTGTCGGTGTACATCTGCGCGATCAGTGGGTCTGAGGTGGTTTGATCGGCCAGTTGCAGCAGGCGTTTCATCCCGCGCTGCTGCCAGTTGAGACCGGCCAGGCCGAGCGGTATCGAGAGCAGGGCGGCGACGGCGAAGCCCCAGCTGGTGTCGAGCCAGGCGCCGATCAGGAAACCGACCTGGCTGACCAGGATAAAGGGCAGCCAGTTTTGCAGGGTCGGTAGCCACTGGTCGCGGCTGGGTATGGCGGATTGGCCACCGTTGATCCGCTGGTACAGGGCCTCGGCGCGGCGCACTTGTTCGGCGGTGGGTTTGACCTGTACCGATTCGTAGCCCACCAGCTGATTCTTTTCCAGTACCGGGGTGACGTAGGCGTCGACCCAGTAGTGATCGCCACTCTTGCTGCGGTTCTTGACGATACCCATCCAGGGACGACCCTGCTTGAGGGTGTTCCACATGTGAGCGAACACGGCCGACGGCACATCTGGGTGACGCACCAGATTGTGTGGTGCACCCATCAACTCGCCGCGGCTGAAGCCACTGATTTCGACGAACGCCTCGTTGCAATAGGTGATCTGGCCTTTGGCATCGGTGGTGGAGATCAAGCGCTGCTGGGCCGGAAAAGTGCGTTCGCGTTGGGTGATGGGCTGATTATTGCGCATGAGGAGCTTGTCCCTAAGGGTTAGGCCTTGTCATCGGCCAGGCCTGGCCGAAGTTGAGCGGGATACGTGTCGCGCAGTGTAATCGGGTACTGAACGGTCTCACATTTGTCCGGGCGCCAGGGCGGCGAGGAGCGGGGTGCGATTGGAATGGCTGATTGTGCAAAAAAAGTTACTGGCAGTGGCGCTCTGCAAGCGCCAGCCGTTGAGCTTGCGCGGCATAAGCGCCAAGCATCTGTGTACTCAGGGATCGCCCCGCGGATTGCCTGCGGCGTATAGCCAGGCCTGCCGCTGTGAGTCGGCAGGCCAAGCATTACAGCTAGCCTGCGATCAGTTGGCGCAGGACATAGTGCAGGATACCGCCGGCCTTGAAGTACTCGACCTCGTTGAGGGTGTCGATGCGGCACAACACTTCGATGCTTTCGCGGTCACCGTTCTCGCGTGTGACTTCCACCATCAGCTTCATCAGCGGGTGCAGTTCGACGCCATCCAGGCCATGGATGGCGAGAATTTCCTTGCCGCTCAGGCGCAGGCGCTTGCGGTCCTGACCCGGCATGAACTGCAAGGGCAAGACGCCCATGCCGACCAGGTTGGAGCGGTGGATGCGCTCGAAGCTCTCGGCGATCACTGCCTTGACCCCGAGCAGGTTGGTGCCCTTGGCCGCCCAGTCGCGGCTCGATCCGGTACCGTATTCCTTGCCGGCGATCACCACCAGCGGGGTGCCGGCTTCCTGATAACGCATGGCTGCCTCGAAGATCGCCAGCTTCTCGCCGCTCGGCACATGCAGGGTGTTGCCGCCTTCTTCGCCGCCGAGCATTTCGTTGCGGATGCGGATATTGGCGAAGGTGCCGCGCATCATCACTTCATGGTTGCCGCGCCGCGAGCCGTAGGAGTTGAAGTCGACCGGTTCGACGCCCTGTTCGCGCAGGTAGCGGCCGGCCGGGCTGTCGGCCTTGATATTGCCGGCCGGGGAGATGTGGTCGGTGGTCACCGAGTCGCCGAGCAGGGCGAGGATGCGTGCCTGGTGAATATCGCCGATGTGTGGCGGCGCGCCAGCGATGTCCTCGAAGAACGGCGGATGCTGGATATAGGTTGAGTCGGCCTGCCAGGCGTAGGTGGCGGCTTGCGGCACTTCGATGGCCTGCCACTGGGCGTCGCCGGCGAACACCTCGGCGTATTCCTTGTGGAACATGGCGGTGTCGACCTTCTGAATCGCCTCGGCGATTTCCTGCTGGCTCGGCCAGATGTCCTTGAGGTAGACCGGTTGGCCGTCCTTGCCTTGGCCTAGCGCTTCTTTGCTGATATCCACCCGCACGCTGCCGGCCAGGGCGTAGGCCACCACCAGTGGCGGCGAGGCCAGCCAGTTGGTTTTCACCAGCGGATGCACACGACCCTCGAAGTTGCGGTTGCCGGACAGCACCGAGGCCACGCTCAGGTCGTGCTGCTGGATGGCCTGTTCGATGGGTTCGAGCAGGGGGCCGGAGTTGCCGATGCAGGTGGTGCAGCCGTAACCGACCAGGTCGAAGCCCAGTTCGTCCAGGTAGCGGGTCAGGCCAGCGGCCTTGAAGTACTCGGTCACCACCTTGGAGCCGGGCGCCAGCGAGCTCTTGACCCAGGGTTTGCGCTGCAGGCCTTTTTCCACGGCTTTCTTCGCCAGCAGGCCGGCGGCCATCATCACGCTGGGGTTGGAGGTGTTGGTGCAGGAGGTGATGGCAGCGATCACCACAGCGCCGTTTCTCAGCCGATGAATCTCGCCCTCGTGTTCATACTCGAACGCGCTATGGGGTTCGTCGCTGCCGATCGCGGTGCCGCCACCGCCTTCGTTGAGCAGGCGGCCTTCTTCCTTGGCGGTGGGCTTGAGTTGCAGGCCGACAAAGTCGTCGAAGGCCTGTTTGACCTGGGGCAGGGCGACCCGGTCCTGTGGCCGTTTCGGCCCGGCCAGGCAGGCTTCGACGCTGCCCATATCCAGCTCCAGGCTGTCGCTGAACAGGGGTTCCTGGCCTTGTTCACGCCACAGGCCCTGGGCCTTGCAGTAGGCCTCGACCAGTTTGACGGTCTGCTCGGAGCGACCGGACAGGCGCAGATAACCCAGGGTGATCGCGTCGACCGGGAAGAAGCCGCAGGTGGCGCCGTATTCCGGGGCCATGTTGGCCATGGTGGCGCGGTCGGCCAGGGGCAAGTCGGCCAGGCCGTCGCCGTAGAACTCGACGAACTTGCCGACCACGCCCTTGCTGCGCAGCATCTGGGTGACGGTCAGCACCAGGTCAGTGGCGGTGATGCCTTCCTTGAGCTTGCCGGTCAGCTTGACGCCGATTACCTCGGGGATCAGCATCGACACCGGCTGGCCAAGCATAGCCGCCTCTGCCTCGATGCCGCCGACGCCCCAGCCGAGCACGCCAAGGCCGTTGATCATGGTGGTGTGCGAATCGGTACCGACCAGGGTGTCGGGGAAGGCGAAGGTCTGGCCATCTTCCTCTTTGGTCCATACGGTGCGACCGAGGTATTCCAGGTTGACCTGATGACAGATGCCGGTGCCCGGCGGTACCACCCTGAAGTTGTCGAAGGCGTGCTGGCCCCAGCGCAGAAAGGCGTAACGTTCGCCGTTGCGTTGCATCTCGATGGCGACGTTCTGGCCGAAGGCGGCGGCGGAGGCGAACTTGTCGACCATTACCGAATGGTCGATCACCAGGTCGACGGGCGACAGCGGATTGATCTTCTGTGGGTCGCCGCCGGCCTTGGCCATGGCCTCGCGCATGGCGGCCAGGTCGACCACCGCTGGCACCCCGGTGAAGTCCTGCATCAGTACGCGGGCCGGGCGGTACTGGATCTCGCGTTCGGAGCTGCGGCTCTGCAGCCAGTCGGCCATGGCCTGCAGATCGGCGCCGTTGACGGTCTTGCCGTCCTCCCAGCGCAATAGGTTCTCCAGCAAGACTTTCAGCGACATCGGCAGCTTGTCGAGATTGCCGAGGGTCTTGGCCGCCTCCGGCAGGCTGAAATATTGGTAGGTCTGGTCGCCGACTATGAGGCTGCGGCGGCTGTTCAGGCTATCTAAGGATGGCATTGCGCATCTCCTGAGGCTTGCACGGTGCAAACCGGATTGTTTGCTGCAGAGTCTTCAAGCTAGCTCTGCTTGGCGAGGCTCGCCATGTCATAGGTCTTATGGTTGGGCGGCATTTGCTCGCTCAGCCATTACCCCATCGCCGGACACCGCACGAACCTGAAGGAGGCCCGACCCGAGGCGATGCTTTTGTTTTCAGCGATGCGGGTGCCCGTACGGTCTGCAGGCGAGCCAAAATGCCGGGGGCTGGGTCATGAGGCGTTGGTGTCCGGCCAGCATGCCGGAAAAGCGGCAACCAGTGAAACCAGGCACTCCATTGTCTGGACAGGTCAATTACGTCCCCGGTTCCCGACTCCGTTATGATGCGCGCCTTGAGGAGATCACCGATGAATACTTTGTTACTGCATTGCCGCCCCGGTTTCGAGAACGAGGTGTGTGCGGAAATCGCCGAGCATGCCGCGCGCCTGGAGGTGGCCGGCTACGCCAAGGCCAAGCCGAGCACGGCCTGTGCCGAATTTATCTGCACCGAGCCAGAGGGCGCCGAGCGCTTGATGCGCGGGGTGCGCTTCAGTCGGCTGATTTTCCCGCGGCAATGGGCGCGTGGCGTGTTCATCAATCTGCCGGAGCTGGATCGCATCAGCGTGCTGCTGGCCCATCTGGCGGACTCGCCAACCTTCGGCAGCCTGTGGCTGGAAGTGCTCGACACCAACGATGGCAAGGAGCTGTCGAATTTCTGCAAGAAGTTCGAGGCGCCGCTGCGCAATGCCCTGAGCAAGGCCGGCAAGCTGGTGGAGGATCCGCAGAAACCGCGCCTGCTGCTGACCTTCAAGAGCGGCCGCGAGGTGTTCGTCGGTCTGGCCGAGACGAATAATTCGGCAATCTGGCCGATGGGTATCCCGCGCCTGAAATTCCCCCGCGAGGCGCCGAGCCGCTCGACCCTCAAGCTGGAGGAGGCCTGGCACACCTTTATCCCGCGCGATCAGTGGGACGAGCGCCTGTCGGACGAAATGACCGGCGTCGACCTCGGCGCCGCACCGGGTGGCTGGACCTACCAACTGGTCAGGCGCGGCATGCTGGTCACCGCCATCGACAATGGCCCCATGGCCGAAAGCCTGATGGACACCGGCCTGGTCCAGCACCTGATGGTCGACGGCTTCACCTACAAGCCGCGCCAACCAGTGGACTGGATGGTCTGCGACATCGTCGAGAAGCCCGCGCGCAGCGCCGCCCTGCTGGAAACCTGGATCGGCGAAGGCCTGTGCCGCGAGGCGGTGGTCAACCTCAAGTTGCCGATGAAGCAGCGCTACGCCGAGGTCCGTCGCCTGCTGCAGCGTCTCGAGGATGGCTTTGCCGAACGCAAGATCAAGGTGTCGATCGCCTGCAAGCAGCTCTATCACGACCGCGAGGAAGTGACCTGCCATTTGCGTCGGTTGTAGGAGCGGGCCGTTTGAAGTCTGCGGGCGGTCTCAACGATCTTCGCCGATTTCATCCGGGCTGCGGGGTTGTTGCCTGACCCAATAGCTCTGTGTGTGCCCGTGGGCCTCGAACTGCCGGGCCATGCCCTCGGCGCCTGTCGCTTGTCCGGGATGCGAGGGGCACGCGGCGCGGCTGGCCTGAGGAAGCGCTTTGCGCGACAATGGCGGCCTGTTTCTGGAGCCCGCCGATGTCTCTGCAATCCGACGCCATTCTCGATGACACCCTCGACGCCAGCGGGCTGAACTGCCCGGAGCCGGTGATGATGCTGCACAACAAGGTGCGCGACCTGCCGGCCGGTGGCCTGCTCAAGGTGATCGCCACCGACCCCTCGACCCGCCGCGATATTCCCAAGTTCTGCGTGTTTCTCGGCCATGAACTGCTCGAGCAGAGCGAAGAAGACGGGACCTATCTGTATCTGATCCGCAAGAAGGCCGACTGACTACAGATCCTGTAAAAACGCTGGCACTGGGCAAAGCCGCGCGTTCCTGTGTGAAGCCTACTGGTCGGCGTTGGCCGCCTGGCCATTCCATCCGGACTGACCTGGCGCCAGGCCACAGCTGTTCAGGTTGTCTTGCCAGGCGCGTACATGCCGCGCGGTGGCGGCTTGATAATCAACCCACAAGGATTGCTCGGGGCCTGCCAGGTTCAGCAGGTAGTTGCGCGTAGCCGCCGGCACCTCGGCGGCGGCGCTGAGCTGGCGCAGGCTGCTGCTCCAGGGTTGACCGCGTTGGTGCACCTGGGCCAGATAGGGTTGCAGGCCGCCGGCGTAATACTTGACGAAGATGTTCTGCAGGATGCGCCCGTGCGACGTCGCTTGCCCCAGTGGGCAAATGGGTCGGCGCTGCTGGCGCTCTTCGAGCAGGCGGCTGCCTTCATTCAATGTGTGGGTCAGGCTGGCCAGGCTGCTGATCAACTGGCCGCCCTGGGGGCTGGCATGCAGGGCGAAGAACAGCGGGTCAAGCTCGGTCGTGGGCGGCGGCAGGGTTTGCGGCAGGGCATTGGCCATGGCGGCCAGCTGCGCCAGGGCATCGAGGGCGGCATCGTCCTCGCCGGGGGCGGTCGGCAGCGCCTGATCGGCAAAGCGCAGGTAGCGCTCGACTTCCTGGCTGGCGTTGAGGGCATTCCAGAATACGCCAGGCAGCTGGGCGCGCTTCTCCAGGGCCAGGCCGGTGAGCATGCGCTGCAGCTTCTGGTCTTGCTCGGGCGTCAGGTGCGCCAAGCAGGCGTCGATGGCGCGCAACAGGTCGCCTTCATAGGCCAGGCGACTGCTGGGAACCAGCTGTTTGCCCAGGCTGCTGTTGCGCTGGCTGATCTGCTGCTGCAGAGCGGGGCAGCGGCGCACGTCGAGCAGCAGGTCGAGCAGGCCGATACGCACCTCGGGGATGTCCACCACGCGCTCGCGGCGCGGTGGCAAGCGGTACTGCGTCAGCGTCATCCTGTCGAAGGCCACGACGGCATCGCCCTCGACGGCATTGTTCAGGCGTTGCAGGTAGTCCGCCTGCAAGGCCAGGCCGTCATCGGCCGGTTGGCACGCCGACAGGATCAGCAGGGCGGGCAGTGCGAGGAGTCTGGCGATCATGGCGTCATCTTAATCGCGCGAATGGGTTTGCGCGCGCTGCCGCCGAGACGAATCGCCAGCATGATGGCGGCGCAGGTCAAACCGACGATCAAGCCTTGCCAGAGGCCGCTCGGGCCGCTCGGCTCGCCGAGCAGGCTGGACAAGCCCAAGGCGTAACCCACCGGCAAGCCGATGCCCCAGTAGGCGCACAGGGTCAGCAACATGGTCATGCGGGTGTCCTGGTAGCCGCGCAGGGCACCGGCCGCCGTGACCTGGATGGCATCGGAGAACTGGAACAACGCGGCATACACGATCAAGCCGGATGCCAGAGCGATCACCG
Organism: Pseudomonas sp.; assembly: GCA_030699825.1. Taxonomy (GTDB): domain Bacteria; phylum Pseudomonadota; class Gammaproteobacteria; order Pseudomonadales; family Pseudomonadaceae; genus Aquipseudomonas. Next base: position 11,639 of record JAUYKV010000006.1, read on the forward strand.
TCGGGTCGGCGGTGTAGATCTGCGCGATTTGCTCACGCAACAGTAGCATCAGGCTGGCCGACAGGCAGGCATAAGCCAGTGCCGCGGCCATACTCACCCCGGCGGCGAAGCGGGCCTGGCGGGGATCGCCGCGGCCGAGCATCTGGCCGACCCGCACGGTGGCAGCCATGCCCAGGGAGTAGGGGATCATGAACACCATGGAGGTGAAGTTGAGGGCGATCTGATGGCCGGCGACCACGCTGACGCCGAGGCTGCCGATCAGTAGGGCGATCACCGAGAAGATGCTCACTTCGGCGAATACCGCGATGCCGATCGGCACGCCAATCGCCAGCAGGCGCCGGATCACCGGCCACTGCGGCCAGTCGAAACGGCTGAACAACAGGCTCGGCTGGTAAAAGGGCGCCCACTTCACCCACCAGAGCATGCCCAGTAGCATGAAGACCATCACCAAGGCGGTAGCCCAACCACAGCCGACCCCGCCCATGGCTGGCAGGCCGAGCTTGCCGTAGATGAAGATGTAGTTGGCCGGAATGTTCAGCAGCAGGCCGAGCAGCCCCAGTACCATGCTCGAGCGGGTATGGCCGAGGCCGTCGCTAAAGCAGCGCAGCACATGGTACAGCGCCACCGCCGGGAAGCCGCAGGCCACCGCGCGCAGGTAACCCATGGAGGGTTCGATCAGGCGGGGCTCGACATTCATCAAGTGCAGGACGATTTCGGCGTTCCACAGCAGGACGGCGGCGCCACCACCGACCGCCAGCGCCAGCCACAAGGCCTGACGCACCAGTGGACCGATCTCGGCCTGCTGGCCGGCACCGAAGCGCTGCGCGACCTTGGGTGTAGTCGCCATCAGGATGCCGGTCATCAACAGGAATACCGGCACCCAGATCGAGTTGCCGAGTGCCACCGCCGCCAGGTCGCGGGAGCTGACCCGGCCGGCCATCAGGGTATCGACGAAGCCCATGGCGGTATGCGCCAGCTGGGCAATGATGATCGGCGTGGCCAGAACCAGCAGGGTGCGCAGCTCGATGCGCACGCGCAGCAGGCGGGATACGGCAGGCATAGAGGTCATCCGCTGGCGCTCTGGGAAAACCGCGTAGTCTACGCGCTGACACTTCGGTCAGGAAAGCGCCGTGTGGGCTGTTTCAGTGTGCTGCCGACCAAGGGGGCGACAGGTTAGAATGGCGGCCTGACGTATGGAGCCGATCATGCAAATAGTTGCCGACGAGAACATTCCCCTGCTCGATGAGTTTTTTGCCGGATTCGGCCAGATTCGTCGTTTGCCCGGCCGCGGCATCGATGCGGCGGCCGTGGCCGATGCCGAACTGCTGCTGGTGCGTTCGGTGACCCGGGTCGACCGCGAATTGCTCGACGGCAGCGCGCTGCGTTTTGTCGGCACCTGCACCATCGGTACCGATCATCTCGATCTCGATTACTTCGCCCAGGCCGGCATCGGTTGGGCCAGCGCGCCAGGCTGCAATGCGCGCGGGGTGGTCGATTATGTGCTCGGCAGCCTGCTGCTGCTGGCCGAACAGCAGGGAGTCGAACTGGCTACACGCACCTACGGGGTGGTCGGTGCCGGCGAGGTGGGCGGGCGCCTGGTCGAGGTGATGCGTGGCCTGGGTTGGCGGGTATTGGTCTGCGACCCACCGCGCCAGCTCGCCGAGGGCGGTGATTTCGTCGGCCTGGAGCAGCTGCTCGCCGAGTGCGATGTGCTCAGCCTGCACACCCCGCTCGAACGCGCTGGCGCGCAGCCGACCCATCATCTATTCGATGCGCGGCGCCTGGCCCGGCTCAAACCCGGCGCCTGGCTGATCAATGCCAGTCGCGGCGCCGTGGTGGATAATCCGGCGCTGCGCGAGTTGCTCAAGCAGCGCGGCGATCTGCAGGTGGTGCTGGATGTCTGGGAAGGCGAGCCGCAGGTGGATGTCGAGCTGGCCGGCCTGTGCCGCATCGCCACCCCGCATATCGCCGGTTACAGCCTCGATGGCAAGCTGCGCGGCACGGCGCAGATCTATTCGGCGCTTTGCGCGCATCTCGGCTGCACGCCGACGGTCAGCCTCGCCGAGCTGATGCCGGCGCCCTGGCTCGCCGAGTTGAGCCTGGATGCCAGTGCCGCTCCGGCCTGGGCGCTGGCGACCCTGTGCCGTGCGGTCTACGACCCGCGGCGCGACGATGCGGATTTCCGTCGTAGCTTGCAAGGCGATAGCGCGAGCCAGCGGGCGGCCTTCGATGCGCTGCGCAAGCATTACCCGATGCGCCGCGAGATCGATGGGTTGAGCGTCAAGTTGCAAGGCGATGCGCCGCCGCTGGTGCAGATGATCAAGGCGCTGGGTGCGACCTTGCGCTGATGGCGCTGTCGTCCGGCGACAAGGTCACCCGATCGCCCATCGGCAACGTTCATGTAGGAGCGGCTTTAGCCGCGAAGCGTTGCGCCAGACAGTTAGTTGGCCGGATGAGCTTCAGCCCACCCCCTCAATGCACTCTTGGGCCATGCCGACGAAAAACCCGGGCACTGCCCGGGTCGGGGAACACTGGCGGATCAGCCTTTGTCGGTATCCGCTGCACTCAGCTGTTTTTCCAGCTCCCGGCATGCGTGCTGGACCATGTTTTCGGTGATCGGGATTTCCTGGCCTTGTTCGTCGATGATTGCGCCACCTACCGGCTGTTGCGATTGCTCTGGGGCAACACGGGGTTCGGGCGTCTGCTGCTGCGGGCTCATGAACTGTCTCCTCATCAGGTGGTGTGCGCGGTCTGAAAGAGTCGGGTGAACGGGGTTTGACCGTATCGAACGACGGAGTTCCGTCAAAAAATACAGCTCGCAAGTGACTCTGTTGTCACTGTGCCAAAAAAACTTATGAGTTGAAAAGACCCTTGAGGCAGTCGGGGTAACGAGGTGTTTATGTCGCAATTCCATCTGGGCTTGATCATCAATCCACTGGCAGGCCTTGGCGGTCCGGTGGGGCTCAAGGGCAGCGATGGTGTGGCCGAGCAGGCCCTGGCCTTGGGCAGTAAACCGCTGGCGGCAGCGCGTACGCGCACGGCCCTGGAGTGTTTGCGGGCGGTGCAGGAACGCCTGGAATTTCTGACCTTTCCCGGGCCGATGGGCGCCGATTTGCTGGCCGAGATGGGCTTCAGTTACCGGGTGCTTGGTGAGTTGCATGACCGGCCGAGTAGCGCGGCGGATACCCGCAAGGCCGTCGAGCAGTTGCAGGAGGCCGGCGTCGCGCTGATTCTCTTCGCCGGAGGCGACGGCACGGCGCGGGATGTCTGCGCCGCGGTGCGCGAGGGGCAGCCGGTGCTCGGCATTCCGGCCGGGGTGAAGATCCAGTCCGGGGTCTATGCCGTCAGTCCGCGCGCCGCCGGCGAGTTGACTGCGCGGCTGATCGAGGGCGGCCTGGTGCGTCTGGCCAGCGGCGAGGTGCGCGATATCGACGAAAGCGCCTTGCGCGAGGGCAAAGTCACGGCGCGCTGGTATGGCGAGCTGACCGTGCCGCAAGAGGGCGGCTATATGCAGCAGGTCAAGCAGGGCGGGGTGGAGTCCGAAGAACTGGTGCTCAGCGACCTGGCCGACTGGCTGCAGGACAGCTGGGAAGCCGATGTACGTTATATCTTCGGTCCCGGCTCGACCCTGCACGGCCTGGCGCAGAACCTCGGGCTGGAGACCAGCTTGCTCGGCGTCGATGTGATCGAGAACGGCCAGGTGATCGCCCTTGATGTCACCGAGGCGCAGCTGTTCGAGTTGGTGGCCGGGCATCCGGCGCGGCTGCTGGTGACCGCCATCGGTGGTCAGGGCCATATCATCGGCCGCGGCAACCAGCAGATCAGCCCGCGCGTGCTGCGCGCCGTGGGCCTGGAGCATCTGCGGGTGGTGGCGACCAAGCGCAAGCTCGGCACCCTGCAAGGCCGGCCCTTGCTGGTCGACAGCGGCGACGTGCAGTTGGACGATGCCTTCCCCGATGTGGTGAAGGTCTGGGCGGGTTATAAGGAAGAACTGCTCTATCCCGTGGGCAAGTGATAGACAGGGCTGTCTGGTAAGCATTGCCGTGGCCATGGGCCTGACCTGTAGGCGCCTCCCTGGCGGGCGGTGCTGTGGCTGTTGCCACGGCCGCTGTGCGACTGGTGTTACGAGCGTATCGCACTGAACCGCGCCCGGTTGTTCGGTCGCTATGATGGCTGCCTGCTGCCGAGCGCCGACCAAGCCCGGCGTTTTCTGCATGATTGAAATAGGCGCGCAAGGCCATCAGCGCCAATCTACTTGACCTGCACCTGATTCGCCCCCATCTAGCTAAGGCGCGCGCTTTCGTGGCGGCCTATGCGATGCCTCCTATAACCTCCCAGGGCTGACACGCCCAGCAGCGAGTGACCATGCTTTCGATCCTGTCTTCCCGCCAGCGTAACGCCCTGTACATGGCCTGGCGTTTCGTCGCGCCCTATCGTTGGCGCGTGGCGGGAGCCCTGCTGGCGCTGATGTTTACCGCGGCGATCACCCTGTCCATGGGGCAGGGCATCAAGTTGCTGGTCGATCAGGGGCTGGCCACCCAGTCGCCTGACGCGCTGCGCCAGTCGATCGGCTTGTTTTTCGTGCTGGTGCTGGCCTTGGCCGTCGGCACCTTTACCCGTTTCTACCTGGTGTCGTGGATCGGTGAGCGCTTCGTTGCCGATATTCGCAAACGGGTGTTCAACCATCTGATCGATCTGCATCCGGGCTTCTACGAGAGCAACCGCAGCTCGGAGATCCAGTCGCGCCTGACCGCCGATACCACGCTGCTGCAGTCGGTGATCGGTTCCTCGCTGTCGATGGCGCTGCGCAACCTGATCATGCTGATCGGCGGCAGCGTGCTGCTGGTGGTGACCAACCCCAAGCTCAGCGGCATCGTGCTGCTGGCGCTGCCGCTGGTGGTGGCGCCCATCCTGATTTTCGGTCGGCGGGTGCGCGCGCTGTCGCGCCTGAGCCAGGACCGGGTGGCCGATGTCGGCAGCTATGTCGGCGAGGTGCTCGGGCAGATCAAGACGGTGCAGGCCTACAACCACCAGAACGAGGACAAGCGGCGCTTCGGCCTGTCCGCCGAGGCGGCCTTCGCTATCGCACGCAAGCGCATTGCCCAGCGCGCCTGGCTGATCACCGTGGTCATCGTGCTGGTGCTCGGCGCGGTGGGGGTGATGCTCTGGGTCGGCGGCATGGATGTGATCGCCGGGCGCATCACCGGCGGCGAGCTGGCGGCTTTTGTCTTCTACAGCCTGATCGTCGGTGGCTCGTTCGGCACCCTCAGCGAGGTGATCGGCGAGCTGCAGCGCGCCGCTGGCGCCGCCGAGCGTATCGCCGAGCTGCTGCAGGCACGCAACGAAATCACTCCGCCGCTTGCCGATGGCCTGCAACTGGCTCAGCCGCTGCAAGGGCGCATCGAGTTGCAGGGGCTGCGCTTCGCCTATCCGTCACGGCCGGGCAGTTTTGCCGTCGATGGCATCGACCTCAAGGTCGCAGCGGGCGAAACCCTGGCCCTGGTCGGACCGTCGGGGGCAGGGAAATCCACCCTGTTCGATCTGCTGCTGCGCTTTTTCGATCCGCAGCAGGGCCGCATCCTGATCGATGGCCAGCCCATCGAACGCCTCGATCCCCATGAGTTGCGCCGCTGCTTCGCCCTGGTGTCGCAGAATCCGGCGCTGTTCTTCGGCTCGGTCGAGGACAATATTCGCTACGGCAGAACCGATGCCAGCCATGCCGAGGTCGAGGCCGCGGCCAAAGCCGCCCACGCTCACGAGTTCATCATGAAACTGCCCGAGGGCTACCAGACCCACCTGGGCGATGCCGGTCTGGGTTTGTCCGGCGGCCAGCGTCAGCGCCTGGCCATCGCCCGCGCGCTGCTGGTGGATGCGCCCATTCTGCTGCTCGATGAGGCCACCAGCGCCCTCGATGCCGAGAGCGAACACCTGATCCAGCAGGCCCTGCCACGGCTGATGGCGGGGCGTACCACCCTGGTGATCGCCCACCGCCTGGCCACGGTGAAAAGCGCCGACCGCATCGCGGTGATCGAGCAGGGCAAGCTGGTGGCCATCGGCAAACATGCCGAGTTGGTAACCAGCAGCCCGCTGTATGCGCGGCTGGCCGAGCTGCAGTTCAGTCGCGAGGCTGAGGCCGTTAATTGACATTGTGGGAGGGGCTTTAGCCGCGACTTTTTGAGGCGCTGGCGCCTGTCGCGGCTAAAGCCCCTCCCACCAGAGCAGGCCCCACCAGAGCAGGCTGGGGCTGCGCTGCTATTCCGATAAGTTAAAGCACCTTGCCCTTGGGTCTGATGGTCGCCGCTGCGCCGGCCGAGGCCAGGATGATCGCGCTGATCGCCAGCCACTGGTTTAACGTCAGCCGCTCGCTGAGGAACAGCAGGCCGGAGAGGGCGGCGATGGCCGGCTCCATGCTCATCAGGATGCTGAAAGTGCGCGCGGGCAGGCGGGTCAGGGCGACCATTTCCAGGCTGTACGGTAGCGCCGAGGAGAGCACTGCGACGCCAAGGGCAATGGGCAGCAGGTCGAGCGAGAACATGCTGCTGCCGGCGTGCCACATACCGATCGGGAATACCAGCAAGGCGGCGACTATGGTACCCAGTGCGACCGTTTGCCGGCCGTGTTCGGCCCCGGCTTTCTGGCCGAAGATGATGTACAGCGCCCAGCACAGGCCGGCGCCTAATGCCAGGGCGATGCCCACGGGGTCGAGTTGCACATCGGCTTGCGCGCTGGGCAGCAACAACCAGAGGCCGAAGACCGCCAGGGCGATCCAGGCGAAATCCAGCAGGCGTCGTGAAGACAGCAGAGCCAGGCCCAGTGGCCCGGTGAATTCCAGGGCCACGGCGATGCCCAGCGGGATGGTCTGCAGCGACAGGTAGAACAGCAGGTTCATGCTGCCCAGGGCCAGGCCATAGGCCAGCAAAGAGCGGCACGAACGCAGGTTCAGGCGTGCCTGCCAGGGGCGCATCAGTACGCACAGGATCAAGGCGGCCAGGCCGAGGCGCAGGGCGGTGGTGCCGGTGGCACCGATCAGCGGGAACAGGCCCTTGGCCAGGGAGGCGCCGCTCTGGATCGAGGTCATGGCGATCAGCAACAGCATGATCGGCAGAATCACCAGGGCGAAGTGCGAGGAGCGCGGCATTGGGTTGTTCCACGATATTGAGAGGTATAACAGGCCGTTGAAAAACGTAGGCGAGGCAGCCGAGACAAGGCAAAAACGGCCGAAACGTAGCGCAGCGCAGTAACAGCCGTAGGCTGGCCCCGAAGGGGTGAGCGCAGCGAATCAAAAGCGCAGTTTACGTGTTGTAAATGAGCATTTTGACTGGGCTCGCACGCGAGGCCGTTTTTAACGCAGTATCGGCAACGCAGGTAGTTTATCAACAGCCTGGTAAACAAAAAAACCGGCCATCAGGGCCGGTTTCTCAGGCGCTGCTTGCCTTAGCGGTATTCGCACAGGTAGGCGCTATCGACTGCGACCTTGAGCTGGAATTTGCTGTTGGCCGGGACCGTGAAGCTGCTGCCGCTGCTGAAGGTTTCCCAGCTGTCGCTGCCGGGCAGTTTGACGGTCAGGGCACCGGCGACCACGTGCATGATTTCCAGTTTTTCGGTGCCGAACTCGTATTCGCCAGCGGCCATCACGCCAATGGTGGCGGGGCCTTCAGCCATGCCGAAGGCGATGGAAGTGACGGTGCCGCCGAAGTATTCATTGACCTTGAACATGTGCAATTCCTCGCAAGGGGTTGAGCGCTGTGCTGAAAAAGGCCGGCAAGTATGCCCAAGCCGCGGCGGTGCGTCATCTGCTTTGCTGGGTCTTAGAGCGGTAGCACCAGGGGCAGCAGCCGGGCGGTGTTGCGTGCATCGGTCAGCGCCCGGTGTTGCTCGCCGCTGAATTGCAGGCCGGCCAGTTGCAGGGCGCTGGTGAGACCGATCGAACGGGGTATTTGGCGGGCTTCGGCAAAGCGGCGCTTGAGGTTGAGGTGGGGGATCTGGCTCAGGCAGCTGACCAACTGGTATTGCTGCCAGTCTTGCTCGAATTGGCGGCGATCGTATTCGCCCCAGCTGGCCCAGCCGACCAAGTGCGGCTGATGATTCAGCAGCCAGCGCTCGAACTGCGGCCATACGCCACTCAGCGGCGCCGCAGCATCGACATCGGCCTGGCTGATATGGGTGAGTTCGCGGCAGAAACGGGTCAAGTGGGGGCGTCGTGCTGGACGTACGAAGCGCTGGAAGTGATCCACTTCATGTCCGGCGGCGCTGACCAGGCTGGCGCCGATCTCGATGATCTCCATTTCTTCCAGTGGCCATCCACCTTCTTCGGTGGTGGCTTCCAGGTCGATTACCAGCCAATGTTCCATATGTCCTCCGGCGTTTTGCAAGGTCGTTGTCTCGATAGTCGGCATGTGAAGTTTTTCTGGCTTGTCTGGCTTGCCAGACCGCATGTTAGGCTGAGTATCCCTGAATTCGGAGGTGTGTATGGCGAAGGTAGCCTTTATCGGGCTGGGCGTAATGGGTTATCCGATGGCGGGACACCTGGCTCGCAGCGGGCATCAGGTGTGTGTCTATAACCGCACGCCGGCCAAGGCGGCGCAGTGGCTGGCCGAGTTTGCCGGCAGCAGTGCGCCCACCCCGCGCGAGGCGGCCCAGGGTGCCGAACTGGTGATGGTCTGCGTGGGTAATGACCATGACCTGCGCGGCGTGGTGCTGGGCGATGACGGCGCCTTTGCCGGCATGGCGGCGGGTGCCGTACTGGTCGATCACACTACCGCCTCGGCCGATGTCGCCCGCGAGTTGGCGGCCAGGGCCGACGAGCTGCAGCTGGGCTTCCTCGATGCGCCGGTGTCCGGCGGTCAGGCCGGTGCGCAGAATGGTGCGCTGACGGTAATGGTGGGCGGTGCAGCGGATGTGTATGCGCGTGCCGAGCCGGTGATCCAGGCTTACGCGCGCATGGTGCGTCTGATGGGGGCGGCCGGCAGCGGGCAACTGACCAAGATGGTCAACCAGATCTGCATCGCCGGCCTGGTTCAGGGGTTGTCCGAAGCGCTGCATTTCGCCCAGTGCGCGGGCCTCGATGCGCAGGGGGCGATGGAGGTGATCAGCAAGGGCGCGGCGCAATCCTGGCAATTGGAAAACCGCCACCAGGCCATGCTGGCCGGCGAGTTCGATTTCGGTTTTGCCGTCGACTGGATGCGCAAGGATCTGTCGATCCTGCTCGCAGAAGCACGCCACAATGGCGCGCAACTGCCGGTCACGGCGCTGGTCGACCAGTTCTATGCCGATGTCCAGGCCATGGGCGGCGCGCGCTGGGACACCTCCAGTCTGATTGCCCGCCTGAAGGTGCCGAGCAAACCTTGACCGGGTTCGAGCGCTAACAGCCCCTGGCAAGTTCGGCCATCTCCAGCCTGGCGGGGGCGGATGCCCGGCGGGTGCCGCTCCGGGTAAAATTGCTGGAGCGTCCCGCTGTCCCGACTACTTCGAGGTTATGCCGTCATGCAATGCCGTGCTGGATGTGGTGCCTGTTGTATTGCTCCTTCGATCAGTTCCCCTATCCCCGGCATGCCGCACGGCAAGGCGGCGGGCGAGCGTTGCCTGCAGCTGTCCGCGGATAATTATTGCGGCCTGTTCGGTAAGCCGGAACGACCGGCTGTGTGCTCGGCGTTTTTGCCGGATCCGGATGTCTGTGGTTCAAGCAATGCAGAGGCGATCCAGCTGCTCGGCTGGCTGGAGCAGCAGACATCTCTGGCTAGCTGAGGGAGCCTGGTTCCGGACGCAATGGCCGGGTTGATCTGCGCGTCTTTGGCATTCAGGTGGTGCTGCGATGGCGTATCGCGACGCTGCGCCGGTCGGGATGTAAAAAAGGCTGCCAGTGGCAGCCTTTTTAGTGCATCGATAAAACCCGAGGCTTATTTCTTCAGGTCACGCTGCGTGTAGCCGGTGTACAGCTGGCGCGGGCGGCCAATCTTGTACGGGCTGGAGAGCATTTCTTTCCAGTGCGAGATCCAGCCGACGGTCCGCGCCAGGGCGAAGATCACGGTGAACATGCTGGTCGGAATGCCGATCGCCTTGAGAATGATGCCCGAATAGAAGTCGACGTTCGGGTACAGCGAGCGCTCGATGAAGTACGGATCGGTCAGGGCGATCTCTTCCAGGCGCATGGCCAGTTCCAGCTGCGGATCATCGGTGATGCCCAGCTCTTTCAGGACTTCATCGCAGGTCTGCTTCATCACGGTGGCGCGCGGGTCACGGTTTTTATAAACGCGGTGACCAAAGCCCATCAGCTTGAACGGGTCGTCCTTGTCCTTGGCCTTGGCGATAAAGAGGTCGATGTTCGACACGTCGCCGATCTCATCCAGCATCGCCAGTACGGCTTCATTGGCGCCACCGTGGGCCGGACCCCAGAGTGCGGCGATGCCGGCGGCGATACAGGCGAACGGATTAGCACCCGAGGAACCGGCCAGACGGACGGTCGAAGTCGAGGCGTTCTGCTCATGGTCGGCGTGGAGGATGAAAATCTTGTCCATCGCCTTGGCCAGCACCGGGCTGATCGGTTTGATCTCGCACGGGGTGTTGAACATCATGTGCAGGAAGTTTTCCGCGTAGTTCAGGTCGTTACGCGGGTACATCATCGGCTGACCCATGGCGTACTTATAAGTCATGGCGGCGAGGGTCGGCATCTTGGCGACCAGGCGCATGGCCGAGACTTCCCGGTGATGCGGGTTCTTGATGTCCAGGGAGTCGTGATAGAAGGCGGAAAGCGCGCCCACTACGCCACACATGATGGCCATCGGGTGAGCGTCGCGGCGGAAGCCGTTGAAGAAGGTCTTCAGTTGCTCATGAACCATGGTGTGGTTCTTGATGGTGCTGACGAACTTGGCTTTTTCTTCTGTGCTGGGCAGTTCGCCGTTGAGCAGCAGGTAGCAGGTTTCCAGGTAATCCGAATGCTCTGCGAGTTGCTCGATGGGGTAGCCACGGTGCAGCAGAATGCCCTGATCGCCATCAATGTAGGTGATCTTCGACTCGCACGAAGCGGTGGACATAAAGCCAGGATCAAAAGTGAAACGGCCCGTGGCGGTTAAGCCCCGCACGTCAATTACATCGGGACCAACGGTGCCGGTTAAAATGGGCAGCTCGACGGGGGCTGCGCCCTCGATGATCAACTGCGCTTTTTTGTCAGCCATGTGTGGCCTCCTAGTTATGCTTGAAATCATCTGACGGCCCCCCACGCAGGGCCCGCATCACTATAGTGAGATAAATTTGAAAGTCAATTTGGGAAAACCCAGGCGGTAGAAGGGTTTGCGAGCTGTTTTTTGCGAAAAATGCTGGTCTTTACGCCATTTGGATTGGGTGTGCAATGAGCATTTAGGCGCAGGTCTTTGCATTGCCAATCGCGACCTGCCGCGTTGTCATTAGCGACCTAACTGTCTATACTCTGCGCCCGACCACCAAGGGCTTTGGGCCCTAATTCTGGTGGTTGTCACTCCTTGGGTGATGGGTACCTGATCAGTGCACTTCCCAACAACTTTGCCCTGATGGTTAGGGCTCTCAGTGTGATAAAAAAGCCGTGAATAGCCAACGACCTGTAAACCTCGACCTTAGGACTATCAAACTCCCAGTCACCGCTTACACGTCCATTCTTCACCGTATCTCCGGTGTCATTCTCTTCGTCGGTATTGCCGTGCTGCTTTATGGGCTCGACAAGTCGCTGGCATCCGAGGAAGGCTTCGCCGAGGTGAAAGAATGTCTGACCAGCCCGCTGGCCAAGTTCGTGACCTGGGGATTGCTGTCCGCTCTGCTGTACCACCTGGTGGCTGGAGTACGCCACTTGATCATGGACATGGGTATCGGTGAGACGCTGGAAGGCGGCAAGCTGGGCTCGAAAATCGTTCTCGTCGTCTCGGCGGTGGTGATCGTACTGGTGGGGGTGTGGATATGGTAACCAACGTCACGAACTTCTCGCGTTCGGGCCTCTATGACTGGATGGCACAGCGTGTGTCGGCAGTCGTTCTCGCGGCTTATGTAGTGTTTCTGCTGGGTTATATAGTCGCTAATCCAGGCATGGGTTATGCCGAATGGCAGGCGCTGTTCTCCAATAACGCAATGCGCATCTTCAGTCTGCTGACTCTGGTGGCGCTCAGCGCGCACGCCTGGGTCGGTATGTGGACAATTTCCACCGACTACCTGACGTCGATGGCGCTGGGTAAGTGGGCGACTGGTGTGCGTTTCCTGTTCCAGGCGGCGTGTGGCATTGCCATGTTCACGTTCTTCGTCTGGGGCGTGCAGATTTTTTGGGGTAACTGATCCATGACTATTCGTACTCTTTCTTATGACGCCATCATCGTTGGTGGCGGCGGCGCGGGTATGCGCGCTGCGCTGCAGTTGGCTCAAGGCGGCCACAAGACCGCCGTGGTCACCAAGGTGTTTCCGACCCGTTCGCACACCGTCTCCGCCCAGGGTGGCATTACCTGTGCCATCGCTTCGGCCGATCCAAACGACGATTGGCGCTGGCACATGTACGACACCGTCAAGGGTTCCGACTATATCGGCGACCAGGACGCTATCGAGTACATGTGTTCCGTAGGTCCGGAAGCCGTGTTCGAACTGGAACACATGGGCCTGCCGTTCTCCCGTACCGAGCAGGGCCGCATCTATCAGCGCCCGTTCGGTGGTCAGTCCAAGGACTTCGGCAAGGGTGGCCAGGCTGCCCGTACCTGCGCCGCCGCCGACCGCACCGGTCACGCCCTGTTGCACACCCTGTACCAGGCCAACCTGAAGAGCGGCACCTCGTTCCTCAACGAGTGGTACGCGGTCGATCTGGTGAAGAACCAGGACGGCGTGATTGTCGGTGTGATCGCCATTTGCATCGAAACTGGCGAGACCGTGTATATCCGTTCCAAGGCCACCGTACTGGCCACCGGTGGTGCCGGGCGTATCTACGCTTCCACCACCAACGCCCTGATCAACACCGGTGACGGCGTGGGCATGGCCCTGCGTGCCGGCGTGCCGGTGCAGGACATCGAGATGTGGCAGTTCCACCCGACCGGTATTGCCGGTGCCGGTACCCTGGTGACCGAGGGTTGCCGTGGTGAAGGTGGCTACCTGATCAACAAGCATGGCGAGCGTTTCATGGAGCGCTATGCGCCGAACGCCAAAGATCTGGCCGGCCGCGACGTGGTTGCGCGCTCCATGGTCAAGGAAATCATCGCTGGCAACGGCTGTGGTCCGGATGGCGATCACGTCATGCTCAAACTCGATCACCTCGGCGAAGAAGTGCTGCACAGCCGTCTGCCAGGTATCTGCGAACTGTCCAAGACCTTCGCTCACGTCGATCCGGTGGTCGCGCCTATTCCAGTCGTACCGACCTGCCACTACATGATGGGCGGCGTGCCGACCAACATCCATGGCCAGGCCATCACCCAGGATGCCAACGGCAACGACAAGATCATCGAAGGGCTGTTCGCCGTCGGCGAAGTAGCCTGCGTGTCGGTGCACGGCGCCAACCGTCTGGGCGGCAACTCGCTGCTCGACCTGGTGGTGTTCGGTCGCGCGGCTGGCATCCACCTGGAACGTACGCTGAAAGAAGGCGTCGATTACCGTGGCGCCTCCGAGACCGATCTCGAGCTGTCGCTCAAGCGTCTGTCCGGGGTCAACGAGCGCACCAAAGGCGAAGACGTCGCGCCGCTGCGCAAAGAACTGCAGACCTGCATGCAGAATTACTTCGGCGTGTTCCGTACCGGCGAATACATGCAGAAGGGTATCGAGCAACTGGTTGGCCTGCGTGAGCGGATCGCCGGCGTGAAGATCTCCGACAAGAGCCAGGCGTTCAACACCGCGCGTATCGAAGCGCTGGAACTGCAAAACCTGCTCGAAGTGGCCGAGGCAACCGCGGTAGCTGCGGAGGTTCGCAAGGAATCCCGTGGTGCCCACGCCCGTGAAGACTTCGAAGATCGCGATGACGAGAACTGGCTGTGCCATTCCCTGTACTTCCCGGGTGAAAAGCGTGTGGCCAAACGTGCCGTCAACTTCTCGCCGAAGACAGTTCCGACGTTTGAACCCATGGTTCGGACTTATTAAGGATGGCTGATATGTTGCAAGTCAGTGTTTATCGCTACAACCCGGAGCAGGATGCTGCGCCGTTCATGCAGGACTTCCAGATCGACACCGGCGGCAAGGACATCATGGTTCTTGACGTACTGGCGCTGATCAAGGAACAGGATGAAAGCTTCTCCTACCGTCGCTCCTGTCGCGAAGGCGTGTGTGGTTCCGACGGTATGAACATCAACGGCAAGAATGGTCTGGCCTGCATCACCCCGCTGTCGGCGGTGGTGAAGGGTGGCAAGCTGGTGATTCGTCCGTTGCCGGGATTGCCGGTCATCCGTGACCTGGCCGTCGATATGAGCATCTTCTACAAGCAATACGAGAAGGTGCAGCCCTACCTGCAGAACGATACACCGGCTCCGGCCATCGAGCGTCTGCAATCGCCGGAAGAACGCGAGAAGCTGGATGGCCTCTACGAGTGCATCCTGTGCGCATGCTGTTCGACCAGCTGCCCGTCGTTCTGGTGGAACCCGGACAAGTTCCTCGGTCCCGCTGCGTTGCTGCAAGCCTATCGTTTCCTGGCCGACAGCCGCGACACCCAGACCGAAGAGCGTCTGGCTGCATTGGACGACCCGTTCAGCGTGTTCCGCTGCCGCGGCATCATGAACTGCGTGAATGTTTGCCCCAAGGGTCTCAACCCGACCAAGGCAATCGGCCACATACGCAACATGCTGTTGCAGAGCGGTACCTGATTCAAATGCTCAACCTGTGACACCTGCGGCGTCTGGCTTGAAGCCAGCGTCGCAGTCTAGCCAGAGCCACAGCTCACAAAGCCGTGGCTCTAACTTTGAAAAATATGACGACCAGCAGGGGCATCCGGGCTGGTGCCCGGACTATCTGCGGGATCCGTGGTGGCTTTACCGAGGTCGCTGCTTCAAGACTTCGGAAGCCTGAACGGTTTCTTCGCCGGTGGTGTCCCCTTACGAGGGTGACCAAGCATGCAAGAAAGCGTGATGCAGCGCATGTGGAACAGTGCCCACCTATCCGGTGGTAACGCTGCCTATGTGGAAGAGCTCTATGAGCTTTACCTGCACGATCCCAACGCTGTGCCCGAAGAGTGGCGCACCTACTTTCAGAA
>JAUYKV010000010.1 GCA_030699825.1 Pseudomonas sp.
CCGGGTCTTCCGGGAACAGCAGCACATGCTTGGTGTCGCCATGGGAAGCATAGGCGCAGGCGATGATGTCGCATTGCTGGGTGCGCGTCGGCATGCCGGTCGAGGGCCCGGCGCGCTGCACATTGAAGATCACCGCCGGAATTTCCGCGAAATAAGACAGTCCGATGAACTCCTGCATCAGCGAGATGCCTGGGCCCGAGGTGCAGGTGAAGGCCCGCGAGCCGTTCCAGCCGGCGCCGACGACGATGCCGATCGAGGCGATCTCGTCCTCGGCCTGGACGATGGCGTAGCGCGCTTCACCCGTCTCCGGATCGTGGCGCAGCTTGCCGCAGTAGTCGGTGAAGGCCTCGGCCAGGGAGGTCGAGGGGGTGATCGGGTACCAGGCGCAGACCGTGGCCCCGCCATAGACCGCGCCCAGGGCAGCGGCGGTGTTGCCATCGACGAAGATGCGGTCGCCGACCGCGTCGGCGCGTTTCAGCTGCAGGCCCAGCGGCTCGAGGTGCTCCCTGGCGTAGTTGAAGCCGATCTGCAGGGCCGCGATGTTGGCCGGGACCAGGGCCGGCTTGGAGGCGTACTGTTCCGCCAGCAGGGCCTCGACCACCTCGGTCTCGATGCCCAGCAGACAGGTCAGGGCGCCCAGATAGATGATGTTCTTCAGGACCTTGCGGTCCGATGGCCGGCTGTAGGCGGCGTTGCATAGCGCCGTCAAAGGCACGCCTACCACGGTGATGTCGTCGCGGAACCGGCTGGGCGGCATCGGCTTGGTCGAGTCGTAGAACAGGTAGCCGCCGGGATCGATCTCGGCGACGTCGCGGTCCCAGGTCTGCGGGTTCATGGCGACCATCAGGTCGACGCCGCCGCGCCGGCCCAGCCATCCCTGGCCGCTGACGCGGATCTCGTACCAGGTCGGCAGGCCCTGGATGTTGGACGGGAAGATGTTGCGCGCCGCCACCGGCACGCCCATGCGCAGGATCGCCTTGACGAACAGGCCGTTGGCGCTGGCCGAGCCGGAGCCGTTGACGTTGGCGAACTTGACCACGAAGTCGTTGATCGCGGTGGTTGGCTTAGGCATGGGGCCGTCCCCCCGCCGTGTTCCCGGCGAAGGCCGGGATCCAGATGAACCCCATCGGACTCTCAGGCTGAATCTGGGCCCCGGCCTTCGCCGGGGAAACGGATTTGTGGGAGCTCATTTTAGTCCCCCCGCATGGGTCATCTCGATGACGAACTTCTGCATGTCCCAGGCGCCGGTCGGGCAGCGCTCGGCGCAGAGGCCGCAGTGCAGGCAGACGTCCTCGTCCTTGACCAGCACCCGGCCCGTCGGAAGCGTGCCGGAGACGTAGATATCCTGGGTCAGGTTGAGCGCCGGGGCCTTGAGCCTGGGCCGCAGGTCGCTCTCCTCGCCGTTGACCGTGAAGGTGATGCAGTCGGTCGGGCAGATGTCGACGCAGGCGTCGCATTCGATGCACAGCGGCGTGGTGAACACCGTCTGGACGTCGCAGTTGAGACAACGCTGGGCCTCGGCCAGGGCCAGGGCGGCGTCGAAGCCCAGCTCGACCTCGGCCTTCACATCGCC
>JAUYKV010000022.1 GCA_030699825.1 Pseudomonas sp.
CAGGTTGTCGACGGCGTTGTCCACCTCGTCCTCGTAATAGCCGGCGACCTTGTCCAGCATCTCGTCCAGCGAGCCGGATTCCTCGCCGATGGCGGTCATCTGGATGGCCATGCTCGGGAAGATCCCGGTGCTGCGCATCGAGAAGTTCAACTGGCTGCCGGAAGACACGTCGTTGCGGATCTTGTGCACGGCATTGCGGAACACCACGTTGCCGGTGGCCCCGGCCACCGAGTCGAGCGCCTCGACCAGCGGCACGCCGGCGGCGAAGGTGGTCGCCAGGGTGCGGGCGTAACGCGCGACCACCGCCTTGTACAGGATGTCGCCGATAATCGGCGCCTTGAGCAGAGTACGGTCGAGGAAGTCGCGGAATTTCTCTGAGCGCTTGAACACCCATTTAAAAGTGAAGGCGATGGCGAAGAAGGCAAACACAAACATGAACCACCATTCCTGCAGCCCGCGCGACATGTTCACCACCACCTGGGTGAACGCCGGCAGTTCGGCGCCGAAGCCGGCGAACACGCTCTCGAATTGCGGCACCACCTTGATCAGCAGGATCGCCGTGACGATCACCGCCACCACGATCACCGCGATCGGGTAGGTCATGGCCTTCTTGATCTTGGCCTTCAGCGCCTCGGTCTTTTCCTTGTAGGTGGCGATGCGGTCGAGCAGGGTTTCCAGCGCGCCGGACTGTTCGCCCGAGTCGACCAGGTTGCAATACAGGTCGTCGAAGTACAGCGGCTTCTTGCGCAGCGAGGCGGCGAAGCTGTTGCCCGCGGCCACCTCCTGCTTGACCTCGTCGATCAGCTTGCGCATGTTCGGGTTGTCGAAGCCCTCGCCGATGATGTCGAACGACTGCAGCAGCGGCACCCCGGCCTTCATCATGGTGGCCATCTGCCGGGTGAACAGGGCGATGTCCAGGGGCTTGATCTTCTTCCCCGAGCCGAACAGTGACTTGGGCTTCTTGCGCACCTTGAGCGGGTTGATGCCCTGCTTGCGCAGCTGGGCCTTGATCAGGGCAGGCGACTGCCCGATCAGTTCGCCCTTCATCTTGCCGCCTTTCTTGTCGGTGCCTTCCCAGAGGAAGGCGCTGCTTGCTGGAGCTTTGGCCGCCATCGGTTAGTCCTTTGTCACGCGGTTCACTTCTTCGAGGCTGGTGATGCCCTGCATGGCCTTCAAAAGGGCCGAGGTGCGCAGGTCATTGAAGCCGTCTTTGCGCATTTGCGCGGAGATATCAATGGAATTGCCTTCCTCCATGATAATCCGTTGCAATGCAGGCGTGTTTTTAACCACTTCATAGATTCCGATACGGCCCTTGTAACCGCCGTTGCAATTTTCGCAGCCCACCGGGCCGTAAATCTTGAAGCTGCCGAGCTTGTTTTCCGGGAAGCCTTCCTCGAGCAGCGCCTCGCGCGGGATCTGCACTTCCTTCTTGCAGTAGCTGCACAGCTTGCGCGCCAGGCGCTGGGCGATGATCAAGCTGACCGAGGTGGCGATGTTGAACGAGGGCACGCCCATGTTGCGCAGGCGCGTCAGGGTTTCCGCGGCGCTGTTGGTGTGCAGGGTCGACATCACCATGTGCCCGGTCTGCGCCGCCTTGATCGCAATCGAGGCGGTGTCCAGGTCGCGGATCTCGCCGACCATGATGATGTCCGGGTCCTGACGCAGGAAGGCGCGCAGCGCGGCGGTAAAATCCATGCCCTGCTTGGGGTTGACGTTGACCTGGTTGATGCCTTCCAGGTTGATCTCCACCGGGTCTTCGGCGGTGGAGATGTTCACGTCCACGGTATTGAGGATGTTCAGGCCGGTGTACAGCGACACCGTCTTGCCCGAGCCGGTCGGCCCGGTCACCAGGATCATGCCCTGCGGCTGCTTCAGTGCCGCCATGTACAGGTCTTTCTGCCCCGGCTCGTAGCCCAGCGCATCGATGCCCATCTGCGCGCTGGAGGGGTCGAGAATCCGCATCACGATCTTCTCGCCCCACAGGGTCGGGCAGGTGCTGACGCGAAAGTCGATCGACTTGGTCTTCGAGATGCGCATCTTGATCCGCCCGTCCTGCGGCTTGCGCCGCTCGGAAATATCCAGCGCCGCCATCACCTTCAGGCGCGCGCAGATGCGTGGCGCCAACTGGATCGGCGGGCGGGCGATCTCCTGGAGGATGCCGTCGGTACGAAAACGCACCCGGTAGACCTTCTCGTACGGCTCGAAGTGCAGGTCCGAGGAGCCGCCCCTGATCGCATCCAGCAACATCTTGTTGACGAAGCGCACCACCGGCGCGTCGTCGGCGCTCTCGCCGGCGACGCCGTCTTCCTTGCTCTCGTCCACCGCCTGCACGTCAA
Organism: Pseudomonas sp.; assembly: GCA_030699825.1. Lineage (GTDB taxonomy): Bacteria > Pseudomonadota > Gammaproteobacteria > Pseudomonadales > Pseudomonadaceae > Aquipseudomonas. The sequence goes on from JAUYKV010000022.1 coordinate 2,337, forward strand.
CGCCGTCGAGGTCGACGTCGGCCAGGTCCTCCATGCCGCTGTTGGCCGCCTCGAAGAACTTGTCGATGGCATCCCCAAGCTTGTCGTCCTCGACCAGCAGCGCTTCGGTACTCAGGCCGGTGCTGAACTGCACGTCCGTGACCGCCTGGTGGTTGGTCGGGTCGGACAGGGCGATGAACAGCTTGTTGCCGCGCCGGTACAGCGGCAGCATGCGGTGCTGGCGACACAGCTTCTCGCTGACCAAATCATGCGGTTGGCTGTCCTTGTCGATGGCCTTGAGGTCGCACAGCGGCACGCCGAACTGCTCGGAGGCGATTTCCGCCACCGCGCGGCTGCTGGCCAGCTTGTTCTGCACCAGGTAAGACACCAGCGGGATCTTGTTGCGCAGCGCCTGGGCCTGGGCCTGGGCGGCGGCGCGTTCATCGAGCAGGTCGGCGTTGACCAGTTGCCGGGCCAGGCCGGTCAGATTCGGAGCTTCGTTCATTGCAGTCTGCTAATCGAAGGGAGGCGGATGCTGCTGACTTATAGCCTAAATCACGCGCCAAGCCCAAGTGCGGCAGTCGCGCCTGACAAAAAACGTCAGTTGCTGCCGTGTTGGGAGCGGGCGGTTCGTGGTGTGTAGCGGGAAATCCCTTGGGCTGTGCGTTCTGTCGAGTTGGCACGCCATCTGCTTTGTCATGCTCAGGTCAATGACCTTAACCATAATAGGAGCTTGTCCATGAAGTCTCTCAAGAAGCAAAAAGGTTTTACCCTGATCGAGCTGATGATCGTGATCGCGATCATCGGTATTCTCGCGGCTATCGCTATCCCGCAGTTCAACGAATACCGCGCCAAGGCCAACGATACTTCCGCAGTGGCCGATACCAAGAATGGTATTACCGCCATCATTTCTTCGTTGAAATAATCAGGCCCCCCAGGAGAAATAAACATGAAAAAAATTACCCTTTTGCTGGTCGGTTTGATGGCGTCCGGCGTCGCTTCCGCTGAGTCGGTTGTGTTGACAGGTAGCTCTAACCCAGTGGGTAATGCGATTTGCACCCTGCTGAATGAAGACGTCTCTATTAATTTGAGCAACAACGTGGTTGGTGGGGTTGAGTGCACGGATGTGGGTATTTCCATCGCTGCTTGCCACACTGCCGGTCGGATTGCTACGCGAACCCAGGACGTAGAGACTTGCACAACTGCTACTCCTCCGGTCTGTACGACTGCGCCGGCAAGCGTAACGGGTGCCTCGGTAGCCTATGCCACTACTGCAAAAGGTACCGTGACCAACGATTACCCGGGTACGACCTGTGACGATGAAGCAGCAACTGCTGCAGGTGTGGCCACTGATAAAGTTCCGACGTTGTAATTTGCTGTGATATGAAAAGAGGGCGGGGCCCCCCGTCCCCTTTTTTATGTGACGTTTAGAGTGTGCTGTTAATCTCCTTTAAGGTTTTATCTGCGTTTATGTTCGTAAAGTGGGCGGCCGGAGGCATTCCCGTGATTTTCGCGATTTGATCGCTGGCCGATGTTAGCCATTTAAATAATTAATTTTTTATTTTCTTTCAGGGTATTCGGCGAATATAGCGTCCGCTCACGTCGATTTTTATTTAATCCAGTTTCCGTCATGTAAATAATGCCTATTTTTCGCGATTTTCTGACTGCACTGCGTCTGGCGCTCAAGGCGAAGTTCGCCTGGATGGCCGCCGGCGTGTTGCTGGTGGTGGCGTTGGCCACCCTGTTGTCCGCCTATTTTGGTGCCCGCCAGCCGGCGACCGTGGCGCTGGATGTGGGCTTCTCGACCATGCGCTTGCTGGTACCGCTGCTGATCGTGCTGCTGGTGCAGGAGCTGCTGTCCCGCGAATTCGACAAGCGCTATTACCTCAATTCCCTGACCTACCCGCGCGGGCGGCGCAGCCTGTTGCTCGGTCGTTTTGCCGCAGTGCTGGCGCTGCTGCTGGGCCTGCTGCTGGCCTTGGGTTTGCTGCAGGTTGTACTGGTAGGTTTGATTGGCGACGCATACCCCCAGGCCACCCCGGTTGCCATGGGGCCGCCCTATCTGATCGTGATCGCCTTTATGGCCCTCGACCTGCTGGTGCTGACCGCGCTGGCGACCCTGCTGGCGGTAGTCGCCTCGACGCCGAGCTTCGTCCTGATCGGCACCCTCGGCTTTATGCTGGTGGCGCGTTCCTACGGCGCCATCGTCGATTTGCTCAGCCACGATGCCGGGTTGGTGAGCAATACTGAGGGCTATCGCGCCAGCCTTGGGGTATTGGGTTATCTGCTGCCGGATCTCGGCGCGCTGGATCTGCGCATGCTGGCGCTCTACGGTAAGCCGGAGTTCCTCCCCGCCGACTGGCCCTGGTTGCTCCTGAGTAATCTGGCCTATGCCTTCGCCCTGCTGGCGCTGGCGGTCTGGGCGCTGCAACGCAAGCGTTTCGCCTGATCATGCCCAGCCATCGTTACTGGCCCCTGTTGCTGGCGCTGCTCGGTTTTGCCCTGTTCTCCGCCGCCTCGCAGTGGCGCGCCCACACGCCTGCGCCTGTGCCGCCCGTGATTGAAGGCCGCGTGGTCATCGCCGCGCCGGTGTTGCTGGTGCTGTTCGGTGGCGACCGCTTTCTCGCCGCCAGCCTGGAAACCATGCGCCTGGCCGCTACCGGGGTGGACTGGGGGCAGGCGGATACCGGCTATCTGGTGCGTGCCCAGCAGGTGGTGGCCGAACTCAACCCCTGCCATGAAGACAACTACTACCTGGCCAACGGCCTGCTTGCCTGGGGCGGGGCGGACCGCGAGGGTACCGAGGTGTTGCGCCGGGCCATGCAGTGTCGCTTCTGGGATGAGCTGCCGGCGTTTTTCTATGGCTTCAACCAGGCGTTCTTCAACAAGGACATTGCCGAGGCCAGCCGTGCGCTGGAGTTGGCCGCGCAGCGGGCGACCGGTAATGCGGCCGGCTTTCGCAAGCTGGCGGTGATGCTGCAGGCGGAAACCTTCGCCGATGAGAAGCTGGCCCTGGACTACCTGACTGGGCAGCGCGATGCCGCCAGCGACCCCAAACTGCGTGGCATGCTCGACAAACGCGTCGTGCGCCTGCAAGGTCTGGTTGCCCTGCGCGAGGCGCAACGCCGCTTCGAGGCCAAGAACGGTGCGCTGGTTAGTCTGGAACAATTGGTCGAAGCCGGGTTATTGCCGGCCTTGCCGGATGACCCGCTCAGGCTCGGCTACGAATTGCGCGAGGGTCGCATTATCTTGAAGAAAATGAAGATCGCCGGCATGGAGGATCAGTCGTGAGTGCTGCACTGGAATTTCATGGCGTCAGCCAGACTTTTCGCGTCAAGGGCAAGGCGGTGCAGGCGCTGCGCGAGGTCAGCTTCAGCCTGGCCGAGGGCGAGGTGTTCGGCTTCGTCGGGCCCAACGGCGCCGGCAAGTCGACCACCATCAAGGTCATGCTCGACATTATCAACGACTACCAGGGCCGGGTCAGCCTGTACGGCACCTGCGCGCGCCAGGCCGAGGCGCGCCAGGGCCTGGCCTACGTGCCGGAGGCCCCGGCGCTGTACGAGCAGTTCACCCCGCTGGAAATCCTCCGTATGGGCTTGTCCATGTACGGCATCCGCCGGGCGGACGAGAAGGCCTGGTGCCTGAACTGGCTGGAGCGCTTCTCCATCGGCGCGTCCGCCAACCGGCGCATCCGCGAGCTGTCCAAGGGCACGGTGCAGCGCGTGGCGCTGGCCCATGCGATGGTGGTGCAGCCCCGGTTGCTGGTGCTCGACGAGCCACTGTCCGGCCTCGACCCGGTGGGGCGCAAGGATGTGGTGGATATCCTCAACGAGTACAAGCAGCAGGGCGGGGCGATCTTCTTCACCTCCCATGTGCTGCACGACGTCGAACGCATCGCCGACCGCTTTGGCTTCATCAACAAGGGCGAACTGCTGACCGTGCGCTCGCCACGCGAACTGGCCGCCGAACGCGCCGACTGCATGCTGGTGCGCTTCAACGCCTACCACGCCATCGCCCACGACGCCCGCCCATTGCGCGACGGCGAGTTCGAATGCGAACTGACCCAGGCCGCGCTGCCGGCCTTCATCGCACACCTCAACCAGACCGGCGGCCACCTGCTGACGGTAAAACCGGCGGTGTCGCTGGAAAGCGTGTTCTTCAAAATCCTCGACGACGCCGCCCACAAAGCCCAACCCGCTTTGTAGGATGCAGCGGACCGCGCAGGCTTTTGTAGGATGTGGCGGACCGCGTAGGCTTGAGCGCAGCGATACCCATCAACCGGTTGCGCAGCCGCCGGGTTTTATTGGTTTGTCGCAGATCGCTGTGATGGGTATCGCTTCGCTCAACACCATCCTACGGGCCCTGTGGCCACAGGGCTTTTGTAGGATGTGGCGGGCCGCGCAGGCTTTTGTAGGATGTGGTTGAGCGCAGCGATACCCATCGGCCGGTTGCGCAGTCGCCGGGTTTTATTGGTTTGCCGCAGATCGTCGTGATGGGTATCGCTTCGCTCAACACCATCCTACGGGCCCTGTGGCCACAGGGCTTTTGTAGGATGTGGCGGGCCGCGCAGGCTTTTGTAGGATGTGGTTGAGCGCAGCGATACCCATCGATCGGTTGCGCAACCGTCGGGTTTTATTGGTTTGTCGCAGATCGTCGTGATGGGTATCGCTTCGCTCAACACCATCCTACGCGGCCCGCACCACCCTACGCGGGGCAGTCGCAGGGTTTTTGTAGGAGATGAAGACTTTCACCTGAGCGGCTCCAGTCTGACCCAGGAAGGCCCATAAAACGGGGCTTTCAGACTGCCGCCAACCTCACCTAAACAGAGGGTAGGGGACAGACCCCGGTTTGCCGTAGGGCGGAACGCTTTGGAAACTACTCGACCCGCTGCCGCCAATGTTCGGGATTTTGCCGGGTATGCAGGCATGCCACGATCACTATGGCATCGGGCTCGATGCTATAGATTAAGGCGTAGGGAAAACGACGCAGCAACGCCCGCCGGGCTGTATCGAACACGATCTGGCAGCACTCCGGGTTGCGCTCGATACTTGCCAGGCTCGCTTCCACTGCCCGTATGAAATCGCTACCAAGCCCGGGGGAACAGGCCTCATACCAGTCGATTGCCGTTTCGAGCTCTGCCTCGACTTCTGGCCGCAGCCGAATGCTCATCCCAGGCGGGACCATAGGCGGCTGCGGATGGTTTCCCAGTCCTGCGCATCGCCCGGTTTTTCGCGGTAGGCATCGAGGCGTCGCAGTACTTCCTGACGCTGCTGTGCCGAGAGCGGTGGTGCATTATCGGGCTGCGCAGCCACGCTGTCCCAAAGATCCTCTGCCAGCTGTATGCGTTCCGCAGGGGAAAGCTTGAGCAATTCGCTGGTGAAGGTGGCGGTGCTGGAGGAAGCGCCAGACATGATTTCGACTCCCAGGATTCGTTAGCCTGAACACATGCTAGCACGGTGTTCCTGCCCGGTTAATTTAGAAGAGGGAATAGCGAGGGGAAATAGGGGACCCCGATTAGCTCCTTTGTTTCCCTGCCGTTTTCCTCTCACACTTGCCGAACCGGACCGGGATACTGGGCTACCAGTCCATCGGCTGTGAGCAGGGTGATCCCTTCGACTGATCGTCACTAAAGATGAAGATTTTCATGATCTGCAAACCGCGTGGGGCTACCCTCTGAAGATCGTTCTGCTCGCTCTTGGTAATAGCTCTAACCAGGCGGTTCTGCATGCGCTGACGACTTCTGCCGTGCAGCTGCGAGAGAGCCTGGCCGATGAGCGAATAGGATTGGTTGAAATTGTCTGAGTTACCGTAAAGGAAACCTCAGGATCAGAGGTGTTAGCTTTACTCTCGATCACGGCGAGTTCGAGTGTGAACTGATCCAGGCCGCGCTGCCGGCCTTCATCGCCCAACTCAACCAGACCGGCGGCCACCTGCTGACGGTAAAACCGGCGGTGTCGCTGGAAAGCGTGTTCTTCAAAATCCTCGACGACGCCGCCCACAAACCCCAACTCGCCCCAACCCCCAGCCATCCCCAGCAAACAAAACCCCGGCCTAAAGCGCCAAGCCCGCCGGATCCGGAATAACCCGCGATCCGTAGGGTGTCACTCGCCGCAGGCAGTGCACCATGGGCCGCTTGGCGCGGCAGAAAAGCTGGCGGGTTGTCGCTGCGCTCCGAAGCCGCCCTACCCGCAGGCAGTGCACCATGGGCCGCTCGGCACGGCAGAAATCCTGGCGGGCTGTCGCTTCGCTCCGAGGCCGCCCTACTCGAAGGCAGTGCACCATGGTTAATCGGCGCGGCACAAATCCGGCGGGCTGTCGCTGCGCTCCGAACGGATCGCTGCCCGGGCCTACCTGCCTCCGGATGGATTGCCGCCTAGGACTGCAGACTTTGTTCAGGCTCTTATGCGGCACCCGAAAGCAGGCTCTCGTAGGGGATGTGCAGGCCTTCATGCAGGCGTTTGATCATTCGCAGGCTTAATGGCCGTTTGCGATTGAGTACCTCGGATACGCGTCCGCTCGGGCCAATGTAGGCCTCCAGGTCGCGCGGGGTCAGGCCTTGCTGATCCATGCGGAATTTGATCGCCTCGATGGGATCGGAAGGGGGCATGGGGTGGTGCTCGTCTTCATATTTTTCAATCAGCAGCGCCAGTACTTCCAGTTCGTCGCCCTCCGGGGTGTTGGTTGCGGCGCCCCACAGCTGTTCCATGCGGCCCAGGGCCGCTCCCAGGTCGTCATTGTTACGAATGGGCTTGATGTTCATTAAATTGTCTCCGCATTGATCTGGTCGTACTGGCCGTGCGTGCCGACAAATCGCACAAAAGCCAGTTGCCGTTCGTAGTCGATCGCCAGTATCACTCGATACTTGTTGCCGGCAATGTTGAAGACAACTCGTCCGCCTTTCAGCACGCTTGCCGTCCGCAGCTCCGCTTTGACCTCTTGCGGCGTGCGGTATGTGGCCTTCACCATGTGCCGATACCACTCCGTCAGCGGTGACACTGCGTCGAGGTGGGCGGGGCTGCTTTCCCAGAATGCGCGCAATGTTGCTTTGGCAATTATCCGCACCGTTACTTCTCCCTTTTTGGGAGATTTATACGCCCTTGCGTACCGGCTGGCAACGGTTGTCTCGTGGTCAGGCGCGGCGTGAGCTTGTGGGGGTAATGGGGTGGAGTGATCGGTCTGGAGCACCCGGTTGTGCAGTCGCCGGGTTTTATCGGTTTGCCACAGATCGTCGTGATGGGTATCGCTTCGCTCAACGCCATCCTACGGGGGGGCGCAGCGTTTTTGTAGGATGAGCGTAGCGCGGTTGAGCGCAGCGATACCCATCGAGCGGTTGCGCCGCCGGGTTTTATCGGTTTGCCACAGATCGTCGTGATGGGTATCGCTTCGCTCAACGCCATCCTACGGGTGGTGGCCGCAGTGTTTTTGTAGGATGAGCGTAGCGCGGTTGAGCGCAGCGATACCCATCAACCGGTTGTGGGGTCGGGTGGGTTGTTGCGCTGCTTACCAGTATTGCGGCAGGTTTCGCGAGGTGTGGAATACCCGCAGGATTTCTATGGTTTGGCGGCTGACGCGATAGGGGATCAGGTAGCGGGAATCCGCCATCAGCAGTTCGCGAGTGCCGGGGACTCGGCCGGGGCGGCCAAGCCCGGGCTGCGTTTCAAGCAGGGCGACGGTTTCAAGGATGCGTGACAGGGTTCGTCGTGCTGCTTGCGGGTCTTCGGCGGCAATAAAGGCGATTTCTTCGTCCAGGTTGCGCAGGGCTGTCCGTAGCCACTTAATCTGCATTCATGCTCCACTTGTTGCGCAGCGCTTCTACTTCGGCTGGGCTTGCGAAGTCGCCTTTGTCGGCTTCCCCAAGCGCGGCTTGGATTTCCCCGATCTGCCATTCGTTCAAGGCGATGTACTCGCGAATAGCTTCTGCGGCCAGAAAAGACCTGCTTCTGTTGGTCGATTCGGCCAGGGCGTCCAGGCGCGCCTTGGTGTCTTCTTCCAGGCGGATGGTCATTGTGGTGGACATTTTGGCTCTCGCATGTGCTTGTATGTGTACAAGGTAGCACGTGGTCAGGTGTGACGGATTTTGCGGCAATCCTCCGGGGTGATCAGGGTCAGGGTCGAATTATCTGCAGGCCAAAGAAAATCGACTCTGACCCTTGACCACCGGTGGTTGATTCGCTTCATCAATTGCGGGTGTATAGTTTGGCTGGCAGACAAAAATCGTAGGGTGAATTATGGCAAGCGAATCGAGAATTACCCTGGAGCCCGGTAAGCGTGGCGGCAAGCCCTGCGTTCGAGGTCTGCGCATCAGTGTTGAGGATGTACTCGGTTGGCTTGCTGGGGGTATGTCGCAACAGGAGGTTCTGGAGGATTGCCCGGAGTTGAGTCGTGAAGACATTCTTGCTTGCCTGGCCTTTGCTGCCGACCGCCTGAAGCATGCGGCTTGGATCAGGGCTGCATGAAGTTGTTGCGGGATGAAAATCTGTCGCAGCAGATTGCTGCCGGCGTTGCAGGCGGACTTCCCTGGCTCTTCCCAAGTTGCACTGCTGGGGCTGGAACAAGCCGATGACCGCGGCATATGGGAATACGCGAAGGTGCACGATTATGTGATCGTCAGCAAAGATGAAGACTTTCATAATCTGCAAGCCGCGTGGGGTTACCCACCGAAGATCGTTCTACTTGCCCTTGGTAATAGCTCAGCAGGCTGTTGAAAAACTACCTGCGTTGTCGATGCGTCGTTAAAAACAGGCTCAAAATGCTCATTTACAACACGTAAACTGCGCTTTTTCGCCTGTTTTTGCCTAGCCTCGGCTGCCTCGCCTACGTTTTTCAACGGCCTGCTAACCAAGCGGTTCTGCATGCGCTGACGACTTCTGCCGTGCAGCTGCGAGAGAGTCTGGCCGATGAGCGAATTGGACTGATCGAAATTGTCTGAGTTGCCGTAACGGGTGCGCGCATCGACTTCGGGTTGCGGGCACAGTTTGTATCGTTTCTTGGCTAATGCCCCTCTTTTTTCTGCTTACAAACTCAAACGCATCGACAAATCCACTGCCTTTGGATGATTCCCACGCTCTGTGCGGTAACCCCGGTCAGGGCGCTCTGCGTCCGCTGCGCCGGGGCGCGGAGCGTCTCGGCCTGCATGCCCATGCGGACGGTTCGATGCCTCGACGTGGCAACGATCAAAAACGGGGCTTTCAGACTGCCGCCAACCTCAGAGCTTTCCAGAAAAAAGGCCCAATGTAGTCAGCCGATTTTTGCGAGCTATCAACGGCCTCAGCGGCTGCCGCTGCCGGGTGAGTTAAGCTCGAGGATCGGCTACAATGGCCTAGTGCAAAGCAACCGAGGCTGTGACTGTGACAACCCCAAGCCTGCAAGTCAAAAAGGCCTACTGCGCCAAAACCCGTCAGTCCAACTATGCCGCCAGCCTTCGGCTTGAGGGCTACGACGTTGCGCCGGCCGATGCAAAGCGCCAGCTACCCACGCGCGAATCTGTGCTGAACACCTACCGGCAGGCCTGATTCTGGATAAATATGGCGTCGGCCAGGATCCTTACTGCTACCCAGGCACTGCCGTTCTGCGCAACCGCCTTGGTCTTCGCGGCGATGTCGCACTGAGCCAGGCAGAGCACGACCTTTCAGCAATCGCCGCCAGCGAAATCGATTTCGAGCTCCCGCCTTATGATCTCGCTTATCTGAAGCGAATTCATCTGCATCTCTTCAAAGACGTTTACGATTGGGCCGGTCAGGTTCGCACAGTCGACATCTGCAAAGACGACACCCGCTTCTGCAATGTCAACCGGATAGAGCCGGAAGCCGAAAAGCTCTTTCGTGCTTTAGCTCAGGCTGGCTGGCTTGAGGGGCTTGATCGTGCCGCCTTGGTTACCGCTGTCGCTGAATATTTTGGCGATCTCAATGTCATCCACCCCTTTCGGGAAGGCAACGGCCGCGCCCAGCGTATTTTGTTCGAACATGTCATCGTGAACGCCGGCTATGAGATTAGCTGGTGGGCCGTTGACGAACGGGAATGGATTCAAGCCAACATTGATGCGGTGGTCTGCGATTACTCAGCATTGATCCGCGTTTTCGATAGATGCGTTGGTGGTCAGATCGGCACCTGAATGGCTGACTACTCCGGCGATTTTGCGCATGGCGTTATATAGATGGTGCCCACGCGGACGGTTCGACGCCTCGACGTGGCAACGATCAGATGGTGGCCGCCCGATCTGGGATGGTTGTTCGCGATCCGTAGGCTCGCCGCAGGCAGTGCACCATTGGTTGCTCGGCGCGGCACAAAAGCTGGCGGGTTGTCGCTGCGCTCCGATCGAAACGCCGCCTGGGCTCGTTTGGCTTACAAACTCAACCTCATCGACAAATCCACCGCCTTGACGTCCTTGGTCAAGGTGCCGATCGAGATGTAGTCGACGCCGGTTTCGGCGATGGCGCGCAGGGTGCTTTCGTTGATGCCGCCCGAGGCTTCCAGCTTGGCGCGGCCCTGGGTGAGGGCGACCGCCTGGCGCATGTCGTCGAGCGACAGTTCGTCGAGCATGACGATGTCGGCGCCGGCGTCGAGGGCTTGTTGCAGCTCTGCCAGGCTTTCCACTTCGACTTCCACCGGTTTACCGGGGGCGATCTTGTGCGCGGCTTGCACGGCTTCGACGATGCCACCGCAGGCGGCGATGTGGTTTTCCTTGATCAGGAAGGCGTCGAACAGGCCGATGCGGTGGTTGTGGCAGCCGCCGCAGGTGACCGCGTATTTCTGTGCCAGGCGCAGGCCGGGCAGGGTCTTGCGGGTGTCGAGCAGCTTGACCGCAGTGCCTTGTACCAGGTCGGCGTAATGCTGGCAGCGGGTGGCGACGGCGGACAGGGTCTGGAGGAAGTTCAGGGCGCTGCGCTCGCCGCTGAGCAGGGCGCGGGCCGGGCCTTCGAGGTGGAACAGGGCCTGGTTGGGGCTGACGCGTTCGCCGTCGCGCACCTGCCAGTGCACGGCGACGCGCGGGTCGAGCCGGCGAAACACCGCATCGACCCAGGCGCTGCCGGCGATCACGGCGGCTTCGCGGGTGATCACGGTGGCGTGGGCCAGGCGCTCGGCGGGGATCAGTTGCGCGGTGATATCGCCGCTGCCGATGTCCTCGGTCAGCGCGCGACGAACATTGGCCTCGATTTCGGCAGTCAGGTCGGCGAGGGTTAGGTTCGGCATGATGGGCTCCACGGTCAGGGTCGGGCGATTATAGGGATTGCCGGCGAAGGCTGCAGCGAGATTGCTGATGGTGGGTTGCATGGTAGGGTTGCCCGTCGTTGCGCGGCTGCAGGTCTATATCTGTGACCTGCGTCATATCTGCAGGAAAAGTCTGTTGGGGCTGTATGCGGCATACCTATAATGTTTTTACCTCTATGGATATTGACGCCATAACTTTGACGACATGGATGGCGCTCGGTTGGTTGTTGTGCGGATCGGTTGACCCAGGCAGGGGCAGTCTGCAGGAGAGTCGCAATGAAGACTGATGCGAATGTGGTGCACCTGAACAAGGTGGCCGCCGAGCAATCGCCCACTTCACCGGTAGGAAGGCTGCCTGTGGCGCTCATTCACCTACGCGACAAGGCTGCGTTGCAGCTCAAACAATCCCTGCAAATCCTCTTCGACAATGCCGACGACACCTTGTTCGAGATGGCGGATCGGGCGGCCAGCAATGGCGAGCAGAACGCCTTCTTCGAGGCCATGCGCGATCTGCGCTTGAAGCGCAAGAGTATCGAGCGCGGCTTCCTGCAAGAGGTCTTCGAGCCGTTCGCCACCCTCAATCAATACGAGATCGGCAGGTCGCCGCTGGGGACTATCTCGTTCGACAGGCTGGCGCTGGTGCAGCACGACGAGCTGGAAGAGTCGGTGGCGCTGGAGGCCATGGTGGCCAAGGTCATGAGCCGCGACAGCATGGCGGTCAGTCACCTGACCACGCGCCTGAATGCCCTGGTCAGCAAGAAGCTCGACGACAAGTCCAACCCGCTCGGCCCGGTTGCGCTCTGTACGGCTTTTCTCGAGGCGTGCAGCAGTTTGGGGGTGGGGATCAAGGTCAAGCTGATCATCCTCAAGCTGTTCGAAAAATACGTGTTGGCCGATCTCGATCAGCTTTATGCCGAGGCCAATCAGTCGCTGGTCGCTGCCGGGGTGTTGCCGGAATTGAAGTCGGCGCCGGCGCGGCGCAACCCGAATCGCTCCGGAGCGGTTGCGCGCGGCGCGGCCGAGCAGGCCGGCGGCGTTACTGACGAGCAGGCCGGCGAGAGCGCGCAGGAAGTGTTCGTGGCGCTGCAGGAGCTGCTGGCGCAGGTGCGCGAGCGTGCCAAGCCGCGGCGCGAGGCGCCGGCCGATGCCGCGCCGATCACCAGTCGCGATCTGCTGCGCCTGCTCTCGCATATGCAGCAGCATGCGCCGGCGCCGGTCAGCGATGAGTTCGATCTGCGCGAGCAACTCGAGCAGCTACTCAGCCGCGCCAGCGCCCGCAGCGGCAAGGCGCGGGTGGTCGGCGAGGTCGATGAGGACGTGATCAACCTGGTGTCGATGCTGTTCGAGTTCATCCTCGATGACCGCACCCTGCCGGATTCGCTGAAAGCACTGATCGCGCGCCTGCAGATTCCGATGCTCAAGGTCGCGCTGCTGGACAAGACCTTCTTCAGTCGCGGCAGTCATCCGGCCCGGCGTTTGCTCAATGAAATCGCCTCGGCTGCCCTGGGCTGGGGTGAACAGGACGACACCCAGCGCGGCAGCCTGTATCAGAAGATCGAGCAGGTGGTGCTGCGCCTGCTCAACGACTTTGTCGACGATCCGCAGATCTTTGCCGAGCTGCTGGCGGACTTTCTCGCCTTTACCGGCAACGAGCGGCGCCGCAGCGAGCTGCTGGAGCAGCGTACCCGCGACGCGGAAGAGGGCAGCGCCAAGGCCGAACTGGCGCGGCGTCAGGTCGAGTTGGCGCTGAATGAGCGCTTGCTGGGCAAGCGCCTGCCCGAGGTGGTGGTGCGCCTGCTGCAGGAGGCGTGGAGCAAGGTGCTGATGCTTGCCTGTCTCAAGCACGGCGTCGATTCGCCCGAGTGGCGCACGGCGTTGGCGACCATGGATGACCTGGTCTGGAGTGCGCAGCCCCACGAAGATCCGCAGGCGCGTCTGCGTTTGCTCCAACTGGTGCCGGGTTTGCTCAAGGCGTTGCGCCAAGGCATGGCCAGCGCAGCGTTCGATCCGTTCTCCACTGGGGAGTTTTTCAGTCAACTGGAGGCGCTGCATGTGCAGGCTTTCCAGCGTTTCAAGCGGGTGATGCCGGCGGCCGAACAAGATCGGGTCGAAGAGCCTGTGGCGCCAATCAGCGCCGAGCAGGTGGGCGATGCCGTGGCCGCGGTCGGTGACGAGCCGCCCTTGCCGGAGCAGGCGCCGGCGGCAGAGCTGGATGTATCGGCGATGATCGAGGTGGTCGAGGAGATCGTGCTGCTGGCCCCCAGTCAAGGCGCTGCCAGCGAGCCAGAAATCTGCCTGGCAGATGACGACGAAGCCCTGCTGCGCGTGGATAGCCTGGGGGTCGGCAGCTGGGTGGAGTTTCAGGAAGACGCGGAGCACAAGCTGCGCTGCAAGCTGGCCGCGGTGATCAAACCGACCGGCAAGTACATCTTCGTCAACCGCACCGGCATGAAGATTCTGGAAAAAACCCGCATGGCTCTGGCAGTCGAGTTCCGCCGCAATACCGTGCGCCTGCTCGACGATGCGCTGCTGTTCGACCGGGCGCTGGAATCGGTAATCGGCAACCTGCGCAAGCTCAAGGGCGCCTGACCCGGCTCGCTTTCTCTGGCCCTTGCGCAGGGGGGCTACGGCCCTTGGGGCCGCCGCCGGATTTGGTGCAACCCGCGATCCGTAGGGTGTCACTCGCCGCAGGCAGTGCACCAATGGTTCGTCGGCGTGGCCCAAAAACTGGCGGGCTGTCGCTTCGCTCCGAGGCCGCCCTACCCGCAGGCAGTGCACCATGGTTCACTGGCGCGACACAAACGCTGGCGGTCTGTCGCTGCGCTGCGCGGGGATCGCCGCTTGGCCCCGTTGCCTGCCTGCTCTAGAGTGGGGGCTCGTTCAAGGAGTCTCTATGCAGCTGGATCCTCGCAGTGGTTGGTGCCAAGGTGCGCGCCACTGCCCGTCGCCCAATTTCAATGAACGCCCGCAGGCTGAGGTTTCCCTGTTGGTGATCCATAACATCAGCCTGCCGCCGGGGCAGTTCGGCACCGGCAAGGTGCAGGAATTTTTCCAGAATCGCCTGATCGTCGATGAGCATCCATACTTTGTCGAGATTGCGGCCTTGCGCGTGTCGGCGCACTTCCTGATCGAGCGCGACGGCGCCATCACCCAGTTCGTCTCGTGCAACGAGCGCGCCTGGCATGCCGGGCAGTCGTGTTTCGCCGGGCGCGACAACTGCAACGATTTTTCTCTGGGGATCGAGCTCGAAGGCACCGATGAGTTGCCCTTCAGCGATGCGCAATATGCCGCATTGGTCGGGCTGACGCGCGAGTTGCAAAGGGCGTATCCGTCGCTCACTCTGGAGCGTATCTGCGGGCACAGCGACATCGCCCCGACCCGCAAAACTGACCCCGGCCCGGCGTTCGACTGGTCGCGCCTGCGTACTGCACTGATGGATAGGAAGGAGAAGTCATGAGTTTTCTGGTGTTGTTGCTAGTGCTGTGGGTGGAGAAGTTTTCGGCCTTGCGCAACAAGATCCAGCAGGACGGTCCCTGGTTGCGGCTGCTGGCCAGGGTGGAGCGGCAGGCGAACTTTATCGAGAGTCCCTGGTTGGCTATCGTGCTGCTGGTGGTCCTGCCGCTGCTGGTGCTGGGGTTGCTGCTGGTTGTGCTCGAGCCGCTGGCCTACGGCTGGCTGGCGTTGCCGGTGCACCTGGTGGTGCTGATCTACAGCCTCGGGCGTGGCGATTTGCAGGCGGCGCTCGGGCCGTTTCGCGACAGCTGGCGGCGCGGCGACAGTGAGGCGGCCTATCTGGTGGCCCGCCGTGACCTGGCCGTGGAGGCCGATGAAGAGGGCGCGTTGCTGCGGCAGGTGCAGGGGCATCTGGTGTGGCAGGCCTATCAGAGTTTCTTTGCCGTGATCTTCTGGTACGTGCTGCTTGGCCCCTTGGCGGCCCTGGCTTATCGGCTGCTGGCCCTGCTCGCCGAACATGCCGGGCAGGAGGTCTTGCGCGAGCGCGCCGTGCAACTGCGGCATGCCTTCGACTGGGTGCCGGTGCGGGTGCTGGCGGCAAGTTTCGCCCTGGTCGGCAATTTCGTCGCGGTCAACCGGGCCTTGCTGCACGAGTTGTTGAGCTGGGACATCAGCGCCGCGCAGCTGGTAATCGATGTCGGGCGCGCGGCTTGCGAGACGCCGGAGCCGGTGCTCGGCGAAGATGGGGTGAGCAGCCTGGACAGCTTGTGGCAGCTGCTGGTACGCGCCGCCGTGCTCTGGTATGCCGTGTTCGCCCTGTGGGAGCTGTTCTACTGATCGCCTTTGGCGTCATCTTCGGTCAACTAGCCATATACGAATAAACCGCGGCGCACTCCGGGGGTATGGTTGTGCGGGTTTCCTGCGTTCATCCAGATCGCTGTGATGGGTATCGCTGCGCTCAACGCTACAAGCATGGGTATCGCTTCGCTCAACGCTACAGCATGGGTATCGCTTCGCTCAACGCCATCCTACGGGGCCCGCAGCGTTTTTATAGGATGTGGCGGGCCGCGCAGGCTTTTGTAGGATGTGGTTGAGCGAAGCGATACCCATCACCCGGTTGCGCAGCCGCCGGGTTTTATTGAGTTGCCGCAGATCGCTGCGGCTATCCTACGCGGCCCGCACCATCCTGCGGGTTGCCGATCAGCCAGCTCTCGCCAGATAACGCTCCCGCTCCTGCTGACGGTCAGGCGCAGAGGGGGATGTGCGCGCTTAACCTTAAGTTACAGAGATTGCCGTCGATAACGGGTATACAAGACACGGTGCTCGATCGATCAGCCAGGTGGTGGCTCAGGCGGATTTGCCGTACTGGCATCTTACCCATTGATCGGGACGCCTCAGGTCGGGCTGCAAGGGACGCAACGACTACCGCGGAAGCCTTTGCGCGGTCGACCTTGTAACGCTGCATAACAATAATCAGAGCAGGAGATGTCTTGTGAAGACCGTGCTGTATCCGGCCATCGCGCTAATGAATCGCCTCAGCTTCGGCATGAAGTTCAGCTTGATCAGTGTTCTGTTCTTTCTGCCCATGCTGGTCACCAACTTCTATCTGGTGCGCGATTCCTATCGCCAGTTCGTCAGTACCCAGGCGGCTCTGGAGAGCATCGACCTGCTCGGCCAGTCGCTGAAGTTGAGGCGCGATCTGGAAGACCTCTCCGACCTGGCGGAAATCAACGTGAGGATCGGTCAGTCCGGGCAGGCCGGCGATCTCGAGAGCCGTATCACACACCTGCAAAACGCCATGACGGACAGCCTGCGCGGCTTGACGCCGGTGGCGCATGAGGCCGAACAAATCGAAGAATTCACCGCCAGGCGCGATGAAATGATTGCCGAACTGGCCGGGGCCCAGAACGAGACGTCGCTGCAAAGCAAGGCGGCTCTGGTTGAAAAACTCTTGGGTCGTTCGCAGGTATTTATCAAGCTGGTCGCGGCCCAGGCCGGGCTCAGCCAGGACCGCCAGCGCGAAGTGCGACAGATGATCGATCTGATCGTCGGCACTACGCCGCGGGTTACCGCTGCATTGGGCGATGGCCGGGCAATGGGCGCCTATTCCCTGGGGCAGGGCTTCCTCGACTCGGGCACCAGTACCAAGTTCGACGATTTGCTGCTGGGACTGGAAAGAATCCACGCCGAGTATGGCTTGAACCTGCAGGACGCATTGAGCAGCGGCCCGGCTGCACGCGCGGCGCTGGAAACCCTGGCCACAGCCAGCCAGGCGACCCTGAAGACCAGCGCCGTGCTGTTCGAAGACAAAGTGATAATCGCCGATACCCTGGATGCGCCCTGGGCGCAGTTCTATGAAGAAGTCGGTGCAGCCATGGGCAAGACCTATGAGCTGAACGATGCGGTGCTGGCTTTCCTCGATCGGCAACTGCAGGAGCGCCTGCAGGAAAACCGTGGGCAGATGATCCTGTTGGTCGCCGCGCTGGTGCTGGTGTTCCTGCTGATCGGCTATCTCTATGGCGCCTTCTATGTGTCGACCCGGAGCACTTTGAAGAGCCTGGGCGAGGTCATGAACAAGGTCGCAGCCGGCGATATGACGGTCAGTTTCACGGCGCAGAGCAAGGACGAACTGGGCGAGTTGGGGCAGGTGTTCAACGAAACCGTGCGCAAGATCCACGACCTGATCGAGCGGGTCGGCCAGACCGTGGTCGAGGTCGAGCGTCAGGCCGATAGCGTGGAGCTGGTTTCCGGCGAGAGTAACCAGGCGGTCGCCGGGCAACGCAGTCAGATCGAGCAGGTTGCGACGGCGATGAACCAGATGTCCGCCACCGCCCAGGAGGTCGCCCGCAGCGCCGCGGCAGCGGTAAGCAGTGCGCAGAGCGTGAACAACGAAACCGTCAGCGGCCGCGCCCTGGTCGAGTCCCAGGTCGGCAGCATTCAGCGCCTGGCCAGCGAGATCGACCAGTCGGTGGCGGTGATCAATCAGTTGGCCAGTGACAGCGCCTCGATCAGCCAGGTGCTGGACGTGATCAAGGGCATCGCCGAACAGACCAACCTGCTGGCGCTCAACGCGGCCATCGAGGCGGCGCGGGCCGGTGAGCAGGGCCGCGGTTTCGCCGTGGTCGCCGACGAGGTGCGCAACCTGGCCAAGCGCACCCAGCAGTCCACCGAGCAGATCGAGAACATGATCGACAAGCTGCAGGGCGGGGTCGGTGCGGCGGTCAAGGCCATGGGCGCCAGCCATCAGATGGCCAGCGGCACGGTCAGCGAGTCGGGCAAGGTGCAGCAGGCCCTGGAGAACATCCTCGGCGCGGTGGGCATGATCGTCGACCAGAGCCAGCAGATCGCCGCCGCCGCCGAACAGCAGACCGCGGTGGCCCACGATATCGACCAGAACATCGTCGAGATCAACCGCGCCGGCGAACGCACCGCCGCAGGCGCCAGCCAGACCGAGTCGGCCAGCCGCGAGTTGTCCGGCCTGGTGTCGCGCCTGAAACAGCTGATCGGCGCGTTTCGCGTCTGAGTCGTGTCGCAGTACCGACCAGGCCCGCCATTTGGCGGGCCTGGTCGTTTGTGGCGAGGAACGTAGGGCGGCTTCGGAGCGCAGCGACAACCCGCCGGGTTTTGTGCCGCGCCGGCGAACCAATGGTGCACTGCCTTCGGCGAGTGACACCCTACGGATTGTGGATTGTTCCAGATTCGGAGGCCCGTTCGGTCTGTCGGGCGGCTTCGGAGCGCAGCGACAACCCGCCGAATTTTATGCCGCGCCGGGTAACCAATGGTGCACTGCCTTCGGCGAGTGACACCCTACGGATTGTGGATTGTTCCAGATTCGGAGGCCCGTTCGGTCCGTAGGGCGGCCTCGGCGCGAAGCGACAGCCCGCCAGTGCCCTTGGCTACAGCCTGCTGCTCAGTACTGCCAACCAAACAACTCCTCGGCATTGCGGCTGCTGGCTTCGGCGAGTTGCTCCGGCTCGACATTCATCACCCGTGCCAGTTCGGTGCAGATTTCCGGCAGGTATTCCGGGCTGTTGCGCTGGTGCGGGTGCATGGCCGGGGCCATGTCCGGGGCGTCGGTTTCCAGCACCACGGCTTCCAGCGGCAGGCGTGCCAGGGTCTGTTGCAGGCGTTTGGCCTGGGGCCAGGTCGGCGCACCGCCGAGGCCCAGCTTGAAACCCAGCTTGAGGTATTCGCGGGCCTCCTCATAGCTGCCGGCAAAGGCATGGATGATGCCGCCGCGCGGCGGCTTGAGGCGTTTCAGGGTGGCGATGGTCACGGCATGGGCGCGGCGCACGTGGAGCAGAACCGGCAGCTCGAACTCCAGGGCCAGCTGCAGTTGCGCCTCGAACAGCGCCTGCTGGCGCTGGCGGTCGAGATGTTCGATGAAGTAGTCCAGGCCGAACTCGCCCAGCGCGCAGAGTTGCCGGTGGCCGGCCAGGCGCTGCAGCCAGTCGCGCAGCTCGGCCAGGTGCTCGGGGCGGTGCTGGTCCAGATAGACCGGATGTAGGCCGAAGGCGGCGTACAGACCGGCATCGCCCTGCACCAGATGCCACAGCCGTTGCCAGTTGCCCTGCTGCACGCCGAGCACCACCAGGCGCTCCACGCCCAGGGCGCGGCAGCGCGCGAGCAACTCGGCGCGGTCGGCGTCGAAGTCGGGAAAGTCGAGGTGGGTGTGGGTGTCGATCAGGCGCATGGGCAAAGCATCGACGATTTGTCGGCGTTGCGCCAGTCTACACACCGTCCGGGCCATTGCGTTCTTTGTGGGAGAGGCTTTAGCCGCGAAAGCTTGCACAGCAAAGCTTCGCGGCTAAAGCCCCTCCCACGACAGCGCGGCGTCTGGACGGCGGGGCTCTCTTACCAGGCAACCCGTATGTCATTGATGTTATGGGCTATGGCTTTTTGTAGGAGGGGCTTTAGCCGCGAATTCTTTGCGGCACAGCGCAGCCCCTCCCACGACAACCCCTCCCACGACAGTGCTCCGCGCGCATTCGGGCGCCGCCGCTGCTACAACGCATGGCGGATCTTGAGGATGCGCGGGATGGCTTCGATGCCGGGTTGGTAGTCGTCCTGCTCGATGGCGCGCAGGGCCAGGTCGAGGACGCGCTCGGCGATCTGTGCATGTTGCTGGGAGATCGCGTTGACCCGCAGCGGCAGGAAGTCCAGCAGCTGGGTGTCGCCGAAGGTGGCCAGGCGCAGGCCGTCGACGCCCAGGCCCGGCTGTTCCTGCAAGGCATCGAACACCCCTTCGAGCAGCACATAGGCGGTGGTGATCAGCGCATCCGGCAGGTCGGCGTGGTTGTCCAGCAGGGCGCGCATCTGCCGGTAGCCGCTGGCGCGGTTGAACTGTTCGGCGTGGCTGACGCTGATGCTGCCGCCGAAGTCGCTCAGGGCCTGGCGAAAGCCACGTTCGCGGGCCTGGCTGATCGGCAGTTCCGGGCGCGCGCCGATCAGGGCGATATGCCGCGGCGGCGGGCTGAGCAGACTGGTGGTGAGCAGGGCGCCGGCCTGCTGGTCGTCGCTGACCACCGAGCAGATGCGCGCCGGATCGAGGGCGCGGTCGACGGCGATAACCGGCACGCCGGCCGCAAGCAGGCGCAGGTAGGCCGGATCGTCCTGGGGCAGGCAACTGGCGACGATCAGCGCGTCGCAGCGGCGCGAGCGGAACAGTTCGAGCAATTGGCGCTCGCTGCCCGGGTCGTCATCGGAACTGGCGATCAGCAATTGGTAGCCGGCGGCGCGGGCGCGCTGTTCGAGCAGCTTGGCCAGGCGCGCGTAGCTGGGGTTCTCCAGGTCCGGGAGGATGAAACCCAGGCAGCGGCTCTGCCCGCGACGCAGGCCGGCAGCTTGCTGGTCGGGACGGTAGCCATGGCGTTCGACCACTTCCAGTACCCGCGCCACGGTGGCGGCGCTGATTCGCCGTTTGTCGGCCTGGCCGTTGATCACGTAGCTGGCGGTGGTGACGGAAACCTGGGCCAGACGGGCGATGTCGCTGAGTTTCACGGGTGGATTCCTGGGCGGGAGAATGCAGGGCTTCAAGGATCGCCGATTATCAGGTAACGTGCCAGTCGTTAGGTGAAACGATTCAGCAGATGGTTCAAGCGGCTATTCTTTGCCAATAGCCCGGGGCGCCATCAGTTGCCAGAGGATATTTTCAATGCTCGAGTTGAATGTCACGCAGATCCAGATGGGCCAGAGCGCCCCGGATAAACCGACGGCGCTGGCGCTGCTTGCCGATCGCCTGGTGCACGATGATTTGGTCGCGCCCGGCTATCTGGCCGGAATGCAGGCGCGCGAAGCGCAGGGTTCGACCTACCTGGGCCAGGGCATCGCGATTCCCCATGGCACCCCGGAAACCCGCGATCAGGTGCATAGCACCGGGGTGCGCCTGATCCAGTTCCCCGAGGGGGTGGACTGGGGCAATGGCCAGATGGTCTACCTGGCGATTGCCATCGCCGCCCGCTCGGATGAGCACCTGCGCCTGCTGCAATTGCTCACCCGTGCCCTCGGCGAAGGCGATCTCGCCCCGGCGTTGCGCGCGGCGCAGGAGCCCGAGGCGATAGTTGCGCTGCTGCAGGGCGCGCCGCAGGAACTGGCGCTGGACAGTCAACTGATCGGCCTGGGCGTGGCAGTCGAGGATTTCGACGAGCTGCTCTGGCAGGGCGCGCGTCTGCTGAAGAAGGCCGGTTGCGCCGAGTCCGGCTTCGCCAACAGCCTGGCCCAGGGTCAGCCGTTGCCGCTGGGCAACGGCCTGTGGTGGTTGCACAGCGATCAGGCCGTGCTCAGCCCCGGCCTGGCGTTCGTCACCCCGGCGCAACCGCTCGACTATCGGGGCCAGCCATTGACCGGCCTGTTCTGCCTGGCCAGCCTCGGCGAGGCACATCGGCAATTGCTCGAGCGCCTCTGTGATCTGCTGATCGAGGGCCGCGCTGCGGCCTTCAGCCAGGCTACCAGCAGCCGCAAAGTGCTCGAGGCCCTGGGCGGTGAAGTGCCCGCCGACTGGCCGATGTGCTCGGTGGTGCTGGCCAATACTCATGGTTTGCATGCCCGCCCGGCCAAGGCCTTGAGCGAAATCGCCCTGGCTTTTGCCGGCGAGGTGCGCGTGCGTCTGGCCGGTGAGGCGGGCGCCGGGGTGTCGGTCAAGAGCCTGAGCAAGCTGTTGGCGCTGGGCGCACGGCGCGGTCAGGAACTGCAGTTCAGCGCCGAACCGGCGATCGCCGACGAAGTGCTGCCGGCCCTGGAAGCCGCGGTGCTGGCGGGCTTGGGCGAAAGCATCGAGCCCTTGCCGCTGGCCGAGACCGGGGCGTCGGTCGGCGCTGCGGTAACTGTCAGTGAAGCGCCCAAGCTACAAGCGCCGGCTGCAGGCGCGCGTCTGCAGGCGGTGGCCGCGGCGCCCGGTATCGCCATCGGCCCGGCGCTGGTGCGGGTGCCGCCGGTGCTCGATTACCCGCAGCAAGGCCAGGGTGCGGCCCTGGAGCAACAACGCCTGAGCGCGGCGCTGGAGCAGGTCGGCGCCGACATTCAGCGTGTGGTCGAGGTCACGGCCGAAGCCAATATCCGCGAGATTTTCATCACCCACCAGGCGATGCTGCGCGACCCGGCCCTGGGCGAGGACGTGGCCGCGCGCCTGGGCGAAGGGCTCAGTGCCGAGGCGGCCTGGGCTGGCGAGATCGAGACGGCCGCCGCCCAGCAGGAAGCCTTGCATGATGCGCTGCTGGCCGAGCGCGCCGCCGATCTGCGCGACATCGGCCGCCGCGTGCTGGCCCGGCTGTGTGGCGTCGAGGCGCCGCGCGAGCCGGACGAACCCTACATTCTGGTGATGGACGAAGTGGCGCCGTCGGATGTCGCCAGCCTCAATCGCCAGCGCGTGGCCGGTATCCTCACCGCGCGCGGTGGCGCCACCGCGCACAGTGCGATCATCGCCCGCGCGCTGGGCATCCCGGCGGTGGTGGGGGCCGGGGCGGCGGTCCTGGCGTTGGCCCAGGGCACTGTGCTGTTGCTCGATGGCGATCACGGCCTGCTCCGCGTGGCGCCCGATCAGCAGACCCTGGAGCTGGCCTTGCGCCAGCGCGAGGCCAGCGAAGCCCGCCGCGAGCGCGCCCATGCCGAGCGCATGCAGCCGGCGGTAACCCGCGACGGTCATCATCTGGAAGTGGCGGCCAATATCGGCGCCAGCGCTCAAGCCGCCGCGGCGGTCGAGCTGGGTGGCGAAGCGATCGGCCTGCTGCGCACCGAGCTGGTGTTCATGGATCACGCCCAGGCGCCGAACCAGGCGACCCAGGAGCTCGAGTACCGCCGTGTACTCGACGCCCTCGACGGGCGACCGCTGGTGGTGCGCACCCTGGATGTCGGTGGCGACAAGCCGCTGCCTTACTGGCCGATGCCGGCGGAGGTGAACCCCTTCCTCGGCGTGCGCGGCATCCGCCTCAGCCTGCAGCGCCCGGAGATCCTGGAAACCCAGTTGCGCGCCTTGCTCGCCGCGGCCGAGGGCCGGCCGCTGCGGATCATGTTCCCGATGGTCTGCTGCGTCGAGGAGTGGCGCACCGCGCGCGACATGGCGCTGCGCTTGCGCGAAGAGATTCCGCTGGCCGACCTGCAGCTGGGGATCATGGTCGAGGTGCCCTCGGCGGCGCTGCTGGCACCGGTGCTGGCGCGCGAGGTGGACTTCTTCAGCATCGGCACCAACGACCTGACCCAGTACACCCTGGCCATCGACCGCGACCACCCGACCCTGTCGGCCCAGGCCGACGGCCTGCACCCATCGGTGCTGCGCCTGATCGGCATGACCGTCGAGGCCGCCCACGCCCATGGCAAGTGGGTCGGGGTGTGCGGCGAACTGGCCTGCGACATGCTCGCGGTGCCCCTGCTGGTCGGCCTGGGGGTGGACGAGTTGAGCGTGTCGGCGCGCAGCATCGCGCTGGTCAAGGCGCGGGTGCGTGAGCTGGATTTCAGCCAGAGCCAGCTGCTGGCCCGCCAGGCACTCGGCCTGGACAGCGCCGCGGCCGTGCGCGCCCTGGTGGAGGAGATCGGCTGATGGCGCGCATTCTGACCCTGACCCTGAACCCGGCACTGGACCTGACCGTGTCGCTCGAGACCCTGCAGCCCGGCACTGTCAATCGCAGCCTGGGGCTGCACAGTCACGCCGCCGGCAAGGGCCTGAACGTGGCCCAGGTGCTGGCCGACCTTGGCCACAAGGTCACGGTCAGCGGCTTTCTCGGGCTGGCCAACGCCGCGCCTTTCGAGGCCCTGTTCGCCCGCCGCGGTTTCGTCGACGCCTTCGTCCGCGTGCCCGGGGAAACCCGCAGCAATATCAAATTGGCCGAGCGCGGCGGGCGGATCACCGATCTCAATGGTCCGGGGCCACAGGTCGGGGCGGCGCACCAGGCCGAGTTGCTCGAGGAGCTGGAGCGGATCGTGGCCGGCCACGACGCCATCGTGGTCGCCGGCAGCCTGCCGCAGGGCGTCAGCCCAGAGTGGTTCGCCGCGCTGCTGCGCCGGCTGCAGGCATTCGGTCTGCCGCTGGCGCTGGACAGCAGTGGCGCGGCGTTGCGCGCCGGGCTGGCCGTGGCGCCCTGGCTGATCAAGCCCAACGAGGAGGAACTGGCCGATGCCTGCGGTTTGTGGTCGTCCACCGCGGCCGATCTGCAGGCCGCGGCGCTGCGCCTGCGCACCGCGGGCGTCGAGCATGTGCTGCTGTCGCGCGGCGCCGAGGGCGTCTACTGGTTCGGCCCGGACATTGCGCTGCAGGCGCGGCCGCCGCAGGTCGCGGTGGTCAGTACGGTGGGCGCCGGCGACTCGCTGCTCGCCGCCACCCTGCACGGCCTGCTGACTGGCTGGCCGGCCGAACGCACCTTGCGCCTGGCCACCGCGATTGCTGCGCAGGCAGTCACCCAGCTCGGTTTCGGTATTCACGACAGGGAACAACTGGCGCGCCTGGAAGCGGGCGTGGCTGTCGCGGCCCTGGATTAAGAGCCGCGTCCCTGGATTAAAACAATAATGAGGTCATTTTCATGAATCTGCTGATCGTCACCGCCTGCCCCAATGGCATGGTCACCAGCGTGCTCTGCTCGCGTTTACTGGAAGCCGCCGCCCAGCGTCTGGGTTGGACGAGCCGGGTCGAGGTGCATGACCCCAAGGCGATAGGCTCGCCGCTGAGCGACGCCGATATCGCCGCCGCCGAACTGGTGGTGGTGGTCAAGACCGGCGACTTGTCGCTGCAACGCTTCGTCGGCAAACGTCTGGTGCAATCCACCCCGGCCGAAGCGCTGGCCGATCCGCAGCAGTTCCTGCTCGCCGCCGCCGAACACGCCGAGATCCTGCAGCAGGATGCGCCCGCGCTCGCCGAGGCGACTGCCCGGCCACGCCTGGTCGCGGTGACCGCCTGCCCGACCGGGGTGGCGCACACCTTCATGGCCGCCGAGGCCCTGCAGCAGGCGGCCGAGCAGCTCGGCTACGAGCTGCAGGTGGAAACCCGCGGTTCGGTGGGCGCGCGCAACGTGCTGGATGACGCCGCCATCGCCGCCGCCGACGTGGTGTTGCTGGCCGCCGATATCGAGGTGGAGACCGCCCGCTTCGCCGGCAAGAAGGTCTTTCGCTGCGGCACCGGTGTGGCCCTCAAACAGCCCCGCCAGACCCTCGAGCGCGCCCTGACCGAGGCGCAGCCCCTGGCCGGCGGCAGCCAGGGCGAGGCCGCGCAGTCCGGCCCCGCCGCCCAGGGCGGGGCGTACAAGCATCTGCTCACCGGCGTGTCCTTCATGCTGCCGATGGTGGTGGCCGGCGGGCTGATGATCGCCCTGTCGTTCGTCTTCGGCATCGAGGCGTTCAAGGAGGAGGGCAGCCTGGCCGCCGCGCTGATGCAGATCGGCGGCGAGGCCGCGTTCAAACTGATGGTGCCGGTGCTGGCCGGCTATATCGCCTATTCGATCGCCGACCGTCCCGGCCTGGCGCCGGGGATGATCGGCGGCCTGCTCGCCAGCTCCCTGGGCGCGGGCTTTATCGGCGGCATCATCGCCGGCTTCCTCGCCGGCTACGCGGCCAAGGCCATCGCCCGCTGGGTGCAACTGCCGGCCAGTGTCGAGGCGCTGAAACCTATCCTGATCATCCCGCTGCTGGCCAGCCTGTTCACCGGTCTGGTGATGATCTATGTGGTCGGCAAGCCGGTGGCGGGCATGCTCGTCGGCTTGACCAGCTTTCTCGACAGCATGGGCAGCACCAACGCGATCCTGCTCGGCCTGCTGCTCGGCGGCATGATGTGCGTCGACCTCGGCGGGCCGATCAACAAGGCCGCCTACGCCTTCTCCGTCGGCCTGCTCGCGTCGCAGAGCTACGCGCCCATGGCCGCGGTGATGGCCGCCGGCATGGTGCCGCCGATCGGCATGGCCATCGCCACCTTCATCGCCCGGCACAAGTTCGCCCAGAGCGAACGCGAAGCCGGCAAAGCGGCCGGGGTGCTGGGGCTGTGCTTTATCTCCGAAGGCGCGATCCCCTTCGCCGCCAAGGACCCGTTCCGGGTGATCCCGGCCAGCATCGCCGGCGGAGCCCTGACCGGCGCGCTGTCGATGTACTTCGGTTGCAAACTGATGGCGCCCCACGGCGGCCTGTTCGTCCTGCTGATCCCCAATGCGATCAACCATGCGCTGCTCTATCTGCTGGCGATAGTCGCCGGCAGCCTGCTGACCGGGGTGGTGTATGCGCTGATCAAAAGAGGCGAGGCGGTGGAGCTGGTGGTTGCGGGGGAGAAGGCGTAGTGGGGCTGTAAATGATCGCTCTGTACTGGCGGAGATTTTGCGGCAGGCCGAGATCGCTGCCCCTCACCCCAGCCCTCTCCCCGGAGGGTAGAGGGAGCCGACCGCGTGAAGCCGATGATTGCAGTCTGTCTGCTGGCTCTTAGCCAGGCCCTATCACCGAAGGGATGATTGCTCGCCTATATTGGTGACTGGCTATGATCTTTGTGGCGCGTACAAATCAGTCCCCTCTCCCCTCCGGGGAGACGACTGCATGGATGCAGGAGGTAGGGCGACGCCGGATGCTAAAGCCGAGGGCTAGGGTGAGGGGAGAATTTCACACGGAGGTGAAGCATGCCCAAGGGCATTCAGCGGCCGACAGCCGAGCAACGCGAATTTGCCAAGCAACTGCGTCATGAGCTGACCGACTGCGAGCGGTTGCTCTGGCAATATTTGAGAAATCGCCAGCTCGGCGGTTTCAAGTTTCGCCGGCAATATCCCTTGCCGCCCTACGTGCTGGATTTCTATTGTGCAGAGCTGGGGTTGGCGGTCGAGCTGGATGGTGGGCAGCATTTCAGCGATCAGGCTTTGCGCCGGGATGCCGAGCGCAGTCGCTATCTGGGTGGCCGCGGGATTCGGGTGATTCGCTTCAGCAACAGGGAGGTGTTGGTGCAGATGCCTGAGCTGTTGGCGGAGATTTTGCGGCAGGCTGAGATAGCTGCCCCTCACCCCAGCCCTCTCCCCGGAGGGTAGAGGGGGCCGATCGTGTGAAGCCGATAGCTGCAATCTGGTGGGCAGCATTTCAGCGATCAGGCTTTGCGCCGGGATGCCGAGCGCAGTCGCTATCTGGGTGGCCGCGGGATTCGGGTGATTCGCTTCAGCAACCGGGAGGTGTTGGCGCAGATGCCCGAGCTGCTGGCGGAGATATTGCGGCAGGCTGAAATCGCTGCCCCTCACCCCAGCCCTCTCCTCGGAGGGGCGAGGGAGCCGATCGTGTGAAGCCGATAATTGCAGTCTGTCCGTTGGCTCATAGCCAGGCCCCATCACCGTAGAGAGAGCCGATCAGTGTGTGCCTGCTAACCGTGATCTTTCCGTCACCGCCGATCAGCCCCCTCTCCTTTTTAGGGAGAGGGCTGGGGTGAGGGTCGGATTTACCACCGACCACCCATCAATGATGCTCGCGCGTCGCCCGGAATTTCACGTCCGGCCAGCGCTCTTCCATCAGCGCCAGGTTGACCCGGGTCGGGGCCAGGTAGGTGAGGTGGCCGCCGCCGTCGATGGCGAGGTTTTCCACGGCCTTGTTGGAGAATTCCTCGAGCTTCTTCTTGTCGCTGCAGTCGATCCAGCGCGCCGACCAGACGGTAATCGGTTCGTAGGCGCACTCGACCTTGTATTCCTCCTTGAGGCGGCTGGCGACCACGTCGAACTGCAGCACGCCGACCGCGCCGAGGATGATGTCGTTGCTGCGTTCGGGGAAGAACACCTGGGTCGCGCCTTCCTCGGCCAGCTGTTGCAGGCCCTGGCGCAGCTGCTTGGATTTCAGCGGGTCCTTCAGGCGTACGCGGCGGAACAGTTCCGGGGCGAAGTGGGGGATGCCGGTGAAGCCCAGGTTCTCGCCTTCGCTGAAGGTGTCGCCGATCTGGATGGTGCCGTGGTTGTGCAGGCCGATGATGTCGCCGGCATAGGCCTCTTCGAGCATCTCGCGCTCGCTGGAGAAGAAGGTCAGGGCATCGCCGATGCGCACGTCCTTGCCGGTGCGTACGTGACGCATCTTCATGCCTTTGTCGTACTTGCCGGAGCAGATGCGCATAAAGGCAATCCTGTCCCTATGTTTCGGGTCCATGTTCGCCTGGATCTTGAACACGAAGCCGCTGAATTTCTCCTCGACCGGTTCCACGGTGCGCTCATTGGCGACCCGCGCCAGCGGTTGCGGCGCCCAGTTCACCACGGCATCGAGCACATGATCGACGCCGAAGTTGCCCAGGGCGGTGCCGAAGAACACCGGGGTCAGCTTGCCGTCGAGAAACTCCTGCTGGTCGAACTCGTGGCAGGCGCCCTGCACCAGTTCCAGCTGCTCGATAAAGCGCTCGTACTCGTCGCCGAGGTGGGCGCGGGCTTCGTCGGAGTCGAGCTTTTCGATGATTTTCACATCGGTGCGTTCATGGCCGTGGCCGGCGGTGTAGACGATGATGTAATCGTCAGCCAGGTGATAGACGCCCTTGAAGTCGCGGTAGCAGCCGATCGGCCAGGTGATGGGCGCGGCCTTGATCTTCAGCACCGCTTCGATCTCGTCGAGCAGTTCGATGGGGTCGCGGATGTCGCGGTCGAGCTTGTTGACGAAGCTGACGATCGGCGTGTCGCGCAGTCGGCAAACGTCCATCAGGGCGATGGTGCGCGGCTCGACGCCTTTACCGCCGTCGAGCACCATCAGCGCACTGTCCACCGCAGTCAGGGTGCGGTAGGTGTCTTCCGAGAAGTCCTCGTGGCCGGGCGTGTCGAGCAGGTTGATCATGTGCTCGCGGTAGGGGAACTGCATCACCGAGGTGGTGATGGAGATGCCGCGCTGTTTCTCCATCTCCATCCAGTCGCTGGTGGCATGGCGGTCGGACTTGCGCGACTTCACCGTACCGGCGATGGCAATCGCCTTGCCCATCAGCAGGAGTTTCTCGGTGATGGTGGTCTTACCGGCGTCCGGGTGGGAAATGATGGCGAATGTGCGCCTTTTGGCGACTTCGGCGGCCTGCTTGCTCATTGTTGGGGGAACCCGTCGACTGATAGTCGGTCTGTCAAAAAAGGGAACGATTATAACGGCAAACGGCCCTGCGCGCGGCGACCTGTAGTCAGGGTGGAAAAAGCGCAGTTTGCCGGGCTTTGTGCAGCATTTCGTGACGCTTTGTTTTGAATCCGCAACGCCCCGCCAATCACTCGATAAAACACGGGTAAATACGACAATTTTTGATTGATCTAAGCTTCCCATGGTCCTAAAGTTCGCGGCCGAACGTCCATGCTGGCAACGATCCATCCGGCTCAAGTACTGACGACGAGAGACCTCAGCAGGTACTCGGCGACATGCCTTGGGAAGTAGGCGAACCAAAGTGGGGAAACTGATCAGGCGTTCGCGGCTTTGCTGACAAAGCCACCCCCTCATTCATCTTTGTGTGTTTTTGCCATTGGAGTCCCACGCATGCCGATCAAGGTCGAAGATTATTACGCCCCCGCCACCTTTCAGAAAATGAAAGCGTTCGCCGACCAGCACGAAACCCCGTTCGTGGTGATCGATACAGCAACCATCGACAAGGCCTACGATGACCTGCGCGCTGGTTTCGATTTCGCCAAGGTCTACTACGCGGTGAAAGCCAACCCGGCGGTCGAGATCATCGAGTTGCTCAAGGACAAGGGCTCGAACTTCGACATCGCCTCGATCTACGAGCTGGAGAGGGTGATGGGCTGTGGCGTAGGTCCCGAGCGCATCAGCTACGGCAACACGATCAAGAAAGCCAAGGACATCCGCCTGTTCTTCGAGAAGGGCGTGCGCATGTTCGCCACCGACTCGGAAGCCGACTTGCGCAATATCGCCAAGGCCGCGCCGGGCTCGAAAATCTATGTGCGCATCCTCACCGAAGGCTCGACCACGGCCGATTGGCCACTGTCGCGCAAATTCGGTTGCCAGACCGACATGGCCATGGACCTGCTGATCCTCGCCCGCCAACTGGGCCTGGTGCCCTACGGCGTATCCTTCCATGTCGGTTCGCAGCAGCGCGATATTTCCGTCTGGGACGCGGCCATTGCCAAGGTCAAGGTGATCTTCGAGCGGCTCAAGGAAGAAGACGGCATCGAGCTGAAGATGATCAACATGGGTGGCGGCTTCCCGGCCAACTACATCACCCGCACCAACAGCCTGGAAACCTACGCCGAGGAAATCATCCGCTTCCTCAAGGACGATTTCGGCGATGATCTGCCGGAAATCATCCTCGAGCCGGGCCGCTCGTTGATCTCCAACGCCGGCATCCTGGTCAGCGAAGTGGTGCTGGTCGCGCGCAAGTCGCGTACCGCCGTGGAGCGCTGGGTGTATACCGACGTCGGCTTGTTCAGCGGCCTGATCGAAACCATGGGCGAGGCGATCAAGTTCCCCATCTACACCGAGAAGAAAGGCGAGATGGAAGAAGTGGTGATCGCCGGTCCGACCTGCGACAGCGCCGACATCATGTACGAGAACTACAAGTACGGCCTGCCGCTCAACCTGGCGAGTGGCGACCGCCTGTACTGGCTGTCCACCGGCGCCTACACCACCAGCTACAGCGCGGTGGAATTCAACGGCTTCCCGCCGCTGAAGGCTTACTACCTGTAAACAGCTCTTATAAAACAACCCGTAGGTCATTGATTTTACGGGTTATAACGTTTTTTGTAGGAGCGGCTTTAGCCGCGAATTCTTCGATGCACAGCACAGCTTCGCGGCTAAAGCGGAACGCCGCCCGGCCGCTCCTACAGATGCTAGCGGGCCAGCAAGTTTGCTGCGCGACAGCGCTCCGTCGAAGATGGGGCGACTCCTCCTGCCGGTAACTCCCGTTGCGACGAGGATGCCGCTCACTTGGCGCAAGTGAGCGGCATTTTTTTGCGCGCCAGTTTTGCGCGTTTCCTGTGCATGGACCCCTTGTGGCCGTTCTGCCCAGATCAAACCTGCATATCCCCACCGCGAGTGACGCACAGGAGCGCCAGCATTGCGCTTTTCTATAATCGTAATGCAAACGATTATCAGATGATGTATCTTGCCGGCCCCTTGTTCCCGCGTAACCCGCAAAGGAGTCTGTCCCGTGTTCTGTCGCTCCCGCCTCCAGCTCTCTATTTCATTGGCCTGCCTGGCCCTGCCAGGTTTACCTGCTTTCGCCCAGGAGGCCGTTGAGCTGGATGCCGTCACCATCAGTGCCACCCGCGCCAGGAGCGAGGCGGGCAAGACGCCGCAGAAGATCACGGTGATCAGCCGCGAGCAGATCGAACAGCAGCTGGCGATCACCTCCGATCATGGCCAGGTGCTCAGCAACCTGATTCCGTCCTACTCGCCGAGCCGGCAGAAGATGACCAGCTCCGGCGAGACCTTTCGCGGCCGCTCGGCCCTGGTGCTGATCGATGGCGTGCCGCAATCCACGCCGCTGCGCGACAGCGCCCGCGACGGCTACACCATCGATCTGGCGATGGTCGAGCGCATCGAGGTGATCCATGGCGCCAGCGCCGAGCATGGCCTGGGCGCCACCGGCGGGATCATCAACTACGTCACCCGCCGGCCCGCGGGCGGCACCTTCAAGCAGCACGCCGGGGTCAGCCTGAACGGGGCGACCGACTATGAGTCCGAAGGCCTGGGTTACAAGCTGGATTACCGCGTCGAAGGCAATCAGGGCAGCTGGGACTACCTGGCCGCGCTCAGTTGGCAGACTCGTGGCATGTTCTACGACGCCGACGGCGAGCTGATCGGCGTCGACGACACCCAGGGCGACATCATGGATTCGACCAGCAACGACCTGCTGCTCAAGCTGGGTTACTGGCTCGACAGCGAGCAGAACCTCGAACTGATGGTCAATCGCTTCCAGCTCGAAGGCGAGCACCAGTATGTCAACGTGCCGGGCGACCGCGCCAGCGGCACCCCGGCCACCTCGCGCAAGGGCCAGCCCCTGGGCGAGGCGCCGCAGAACGAGGTGTTGGCGACCAGTCTGAGCTACAAGCATGACGACCTGTTCGGCAATCGCTTGTCCGCGCAGCTCTACAGCCAGCGCTTTCGCGCGCGCTTCGGCGGCGGTAGCCATGACAGCTTCCAGGATGTGGCCATCGCTCCCCAGGGAACGTTGTTCGACCAGTCGCAGAACGAGTCGGACAAGTACGGCGGCAAGTTCAGCATCGGCCGTGAGGCTATGTTCGACGGCGTGCTGGGGCTCACCGGCGGCTTCGACGTGCTGCAGGACACCACCAGTCAGATGCTGATCGAAACCGATCGCGAATGGGTGCCGGAAACGCGCTTTCGCAACTTCGCGCCCTTTCTCCAGGCCGAAATCCAGGCCACCGAGCGCCTGACTCTGCACACCGGGGTGCGCCACGAATTCGCCCGGCTGGACATCGATAATTTCCGTACCATCGCCTCGACCAAACCCGTCGGCGGCGTCAGCGTCGAGGGCGGCAGCCCGACGTTCGAGGAAACCCTGTTCAATGCCGGTCTGGTATTTCAGGCCACGGACTGGGCCCAGGTGTTCGCCAACTACTCCGAAGGTTTCGGCATGCCGGATGTCGGTCGGGTGCTGCGTGGCATCGGTCAACCGGGCCTGAGCGTCGATAGCTTCCTCGACCTGCAGCCGATCGTCACCGACAACCGCGAGATCGGCCTGCGTTTCAATCATGGCCCGTTCGACGCCGAAGTCAGCTACTTCGAGTCCGATGCCGAGCTGGGTTCGCGCCTGCAGAACGTCGGCGGCTTCTACCAGGTACGCCGCGAGCGCACCGAGATCAATGGCATCGAGGCCACGGCCGGTTGGCAGATCAACCCTGTCCACCGTCTGCAGACCACCTATGCCCAGGTCAACGGCCAATCCGATACCGATGGCGACGGCAAGGTCGACACCGATCTGGACGGCGCCAACATCTCCCCGGACCGTTACGGCATCAGTTGGCAGGCCAACTGGACCGACAAGCTCAACAGCCGTCTGCAGGCCAACCACTACGCCAGTCGCAGCTTCGACGACGCGGCGCTGGATTTCGACGGCTACAGCCTGGTCGACGCCTCGCTCGGCTACCGCCTGCCGGTGGGCGAGGTCAGCCTGGGCATCGAGAATCTGCTGAACAAGGACTACCTGACCTACTACACCCAGGCCGCCAGCAAGCGTGATGACCAGCTGTTCAAGGGTCGTGGGCGCACCGTCACCCTGGGTTATCAGGTCAGCTTCTAATAGGTAAGGTGTGCAGCCTGTCTATCAGACCGTTGAAAAACTACCTACGTTGGCAATACTGCGTTAAAAACAGGCTCGGCAAGCCGCTTGCGGCTAACGCGCTTCAGCGCGGCCCGTAGGGCGAGCGAAGCGAGTAATGCTCATTTACAGCCCGTAAACTCCGCTTCCTCGCCTGTTTTTGCCTTGTCTTGCCTGCCTCGCCTACGTTTTTTAACGGTCTGCTATGGGTGGTCCGCGTCGGACCACCCTGCGGGATCGAAAAATGTCGAAGAGAATCCTATTTCAACTGCACTGGCTGCTCGGTATCAGCGCCGGCTTGGTCCTGGCATTGATGGGCCTGACCGGTGCGGCCTATTCGTTTCAGGACGAGCTGCTGCGCGCGCTCAACCCCGAGGTGCTGCGGGTCGAGGTGCGCGACGGCGGCGTGTTGCCGGCGGATGTGCTGCTGGCGCAGATCGAGGCGGCCAGCCAGCAGCGGGTGCTGCGCTTGAACGTGGAGGCGGCCGCCGATGTGCCCGGGCGGGTGAACTTCGCCCCGCCGCCGGGTGAGCCGCGTGGCCCCTCGCGCTATTTCGACCCCTATAGCGGCGAGTTGCTCGGCACGCCGCGCGGAAAGGGCTTCTTCGACCTGATGCTGGAGCTGCACCGCTTTCTCGCCATGGGCGAGTACGGCAAGCAGATCACCGCCGCCAGCACCCTGGCGCTGATCTTCTTCTGCCTCTCCGGGCTCTATTTGCGTTGGCCGCGCCAGGCCTCGAGCTGGCGCGCCTGGCTGACTCTGGACTGGGCCAAACGCGGCCGCGCGTTCAACTGGGATCTGCATGCGGTGGCCGGCACCTGGTGCCTGGCGTTCTACCTGTGTGCGGCGTTGACCGGGCTGTATTGGTCTTACGACTGGTACCGCGAAGGCCTGACCACTCTGCTCGGCAGCGAACCGGCCGGGCCGCCGCCGATGAGCCGGCCAGCGGCCGAGGCGCTGCCGCTGATCAACCATGCGGCGCTCTGGGCCGGTTTGCAGCAGGCCGCCGGGCCACAGCTTAGCGCCTATAGTCTGCGTTTGCCGGCTGCGGCCGGTCAGCCGGCCACGGTGTTCTACCTGCGCGACGATGCGCCCCATGCGCGCGCCTTCAACCAGGTGGCGCTGGACCCGCAAAGCGGCGCACCGAGTCGCAACCGGCGCTATCGCCAACAGGCGTTCGGCGATCAGCTGCTGGCCAGCGTCTATGCCCTGCATGTCGGCAGCTACTTCGGCCTGGCCGGGCGCATCCTGATGTTGCTGGCCAGCCTGAGCATGCCGCTGTTCGCCATTACCGGTTGGTTGCTGTACCTGGATCGTCGGCGCAACAAGCGTGCGGCCCTGGCTGCTCGCAAGGCGCTATTGCCGGTGGGTGCGGGTGCGCGCGACTGGCTGATCGGCTTCGCCAGCCAGAGCGGTTTCGCCGAACAGTTGGCCTGGCAGACCGCCGGGCAACTGCAGGCGGCGGGCCATGGCGTGCGGGTCGAGCCGCTGGCGCGCCTCGACCGGCAGATTCTGAGCGAGACGCAGCATGCGCTGTTCGTGGTCAGCACCTTCGGCGACGGCGAGGCGCCGGACAGCGCCCGCGGCTTCGAGCGCAAACTGCTCGGCCAGGCCCTGGCGCTGACGCACCTGCGCTACGCCATGCTCGCCCTCGGCGACCGGCAATACGCGCAGTTCTGCGGCTTCGCCGAGCGCCTGCACGACTGGCTCGGGCAACAAGGCGCGCGCACGTTGTTCGATCCGGTGCGGGTGGATGCCGGCGATGCACTGGCGCTGGTCGACTGGCAGCGCCAGCTCAGTGAGCTGACCGGTGCCCAGCCGCTGAATGGCGCGAGCACGGCACTCGGCCTGTGGACGCTGCACCAGCGCGAGCTGCTCAACCCCGGCAGCCAGGGCGCGCCCACCTACCTGATCGGGTTGCGCGGCGAGCCGGCCGCCGACTGGCTGGCCGGCGATATCCTGCAGGTGCTGCCGCGCCAGGCCGACGCCGTGGTGCGGGCCTGGTTGCAGCGCTTCGGCCTGGATGGTGACGAGCCGGTGCACCTCGACGGCATGCCGCAATCCTTGGCTCAGGCGCTGGCGAGCAAGCAACTGCCGGATGGCTTTGCCCATTTGCTCGGCCTGCACGCCCAGGCCCTGCTCGATGCCCTGGCACCCTTGGCGCCGCGCGATTACTCGATCGCCTCCCTCCCCAGCGACGGCGTACTGGAGCTGATCGTGCGCCAGCAGCGGCATGCCGACGGCAGCCTCGGTCTTGGCTCCGGCTGGCTGAGCGAGCACGTGCCGCTGCACGGCCAACTGCTGGCGCGGGTGCGCCGTAACAGCGCCTTCCACGCGCCGGAAGACGAGCGCCCGCTGATCCTGATCGGCAATGGCAGCGGCCTGGCCGGTCTGCGCAGCCTGCTCAAGGCGCGTATCGCCGCCGGTCACAGGCGCAACTGGCTGCTGTTCGGCGAGCGCAACTCCGCCCCTGACTTTTACTGTCGCGACGAACTGCAGGGCTGGCTGGCCAGCGGCGAGCTGGCGCGCCTGGACCTGGCCTTCTCCCGTGACCAGGCGCAAAAGGTCTATGTGCAGGATCGCCTGGGTGAGGCCGCCGAGCAGCTGCGCGCCTGGCTGGCCGAGGGCGCGGCTGTGTATGTGTGTGGCAGCCTTGAGGGCATGGCCGGCGGTGTCGACGCGGTACTGCATGAAGTGCTGGGTGAGGCGGCCGTGGAGCAACTGATCGAGCAGGGCCGCTACCGCCGTGATGTCTATTGAGTCGTAGCCTGGATAAGCCTTGGCGCAATCCAGGATGGCATATCCCGGATTGCGCTGCGCTTATCCAGGCTACGGACTATGTTCATGCGCAAGGCCTACAGGTCGGGTCAACTTACCTAGCCCGGATTGCATCCAGACTACTGGTGCCGCTCTGGCTGTGGCTCTAAGCTTGTGCCCATGAACAGACGAATCCTGCTGAATTGCGACATGGGCGAGAGCTTCGGGGCCTGGAGCATGGGCGACGACGCCCTGGCCATGCCGCTGGTTGATCAGGCCAACCTGGCCTGTGGCTTTCACGCCGCCGATCCGCTGACCATGCAACGCACCGTCGCCCTGGCGGTGCAGTATGGGGTGAGCATCGGTGCGCATCCGGCTTATCCCGACCTGGTCGGCTTCGGTCGCCGGCATCTGGCCTGCTCGCCGGAGGAGGTCACCGCCCAGGTGCTCTATCAGCTCGGCGCGCTGGATGCCTTCTGCCGCGCGGCCGGCACCCAGTTGGCTTACGTCAAGCCGCATGGCGCCTTGTACAACGATCTGGTGCGTGACGACGCCTTGCTTGCCGCAGTGCTGGATGCCTGCGCCAGCTACCGCAAGGGCTTGCCGCTGATGGTCCTGGCCCTGCTGGATAACCGCCGCGAGCTGGAGTTTGCCGATGCCGCCGATGTGCCGTTGATCTTCGAGGCCTTCGCCGACCGTGCCTACCTGGCTGACGGCCAACTGGCGCCGCGACGCCTGGCCGATGCGCTGCACCGCGATCCACAGCGGATCCTCGACCAGGCCCTGGCCATCGCCCAGGGTGAAGCCTTTGCCGATATCGACGGCAAGCCGCTGCAGCTGTGTGCCGACAGCCTTTGCGTGCATGGCGATAACCCCGAGTCGCTGGCCGTGCTGCGGCGCTTGCGGGCGCTACTGGACGCCGCATGATCCGCCTCGAACCGGCCGGCACCGAAGCGCTCATGCTGGTGCTGGCCGAACAGCCCGACGCCCAGTTGCCGTTGCGCATCGCGCTGCTGGCCGAGCGTATCCGCGCCGAACTGGGGCCGCTGCTGCGTGATCTGGTGCCGAGCTGGACCAGCCTGCTGCTGCACTACGACCTGACCCGCACCGATCACCTACAACTGGTCGAGCGCCTGAGCCCATTGTTGCCGGGTTGGCTCGCCGAGCCCTTGCCGGCCGAGGGCGGGCGCCTGCATCGGATCCCGATCTGGTATGCCGGCGCCGACCTGGCCGAGGTGGCGCGCCTGTGCCGGCTGAGCGTCGAGCAGGTGATCGAGCTGCACAGCTCTACCGAGTACCGGGTCGGCGCCATCGGTTTCGCCCCGGGCTTTGCCTACCTGGGCGAGTTGCCTGAACGCCTGACTTTGCCACGGCGCAGTACGCCGCGCACGCGGGTGCCGGCCGGCAGCCTGGCCATCGCCGAACGGCAGACCGCGGTCTATCCGCAGGCCTCGCCCGGTGGCTGGCACCTGCTCGGCCTGTGTCCCCGGCGCCTGTTCGATGTCCAGCGTGAGCCGCCATGCCCGCTGGTAGTGGGCGACCGGGTGCGTTTCCTGGCGGTCGACGAGCAGACCTTCCGCGCCGAGGGCGGGCCGTTATGAGCGGGTTGCGGGTGCTCAAGCCGGGGCCGCAGACACTGTTGCAGGACGGCGGCCGGCATGGCTGGCAGCACCTCGGCGTGTCGCCGGCCGGGCCGCTGGACCTGCACGCCGCGGCCTGGGCCAATCGCCTGCTGGACAACCCCTGGGGCACGCCGCTGCTGGAGGTCGCCCTGGGTTATCTCGAGCTGGAGAGCGAGCTGGACACCTGGCTGGCGTTGACCGGCGCGCAGGTCGCGGCGACGCTCGATGGTGCGCCGCTGCCGCCCTGGTCGCGCTTTCCCCTGCGCTCCGGCCAGCGCCTCAAGCTGGGCTACGCCCGCAGCGGCCAGCGCGCCTACCTGGCGGTGGCCGGCGGCTTTCGCGCGCCGGCGCAGCTGGGCAGCGTCAGCACCCAACAGCGTGAAGGCTTGGGCGGCTTGCGGGGCACGGGCGAGCCGTTGCGTGCCGGCGATCTGTTGCCCTGCCTGGCGGCGGATTTTCCCCGGGCGCTGAGCGTGCCCTGGCCCTACCAGCCGGATTACCGGGACCCGGCGCAATTGCGGGTGATCGGTAGCGGCGATGCGGCGGGCTTCGCGTCTGATCAGGTGCAGGCGTTCTTCGAGCGCAGCTGGCAGCTCAGCCCGCAGTCCGACCGCATGGGCGCACGCCTGCTCGGCGAGCCACTGGTCGCACCGAGGCAACAGTGGTCGCAAGGCGTCGGCCGCGGGGCGATCCAGCTGCCGCCCGACGGTCAGCCGATCATCCTCCAGGCCGACCATCAGACCATGGGCGGTTACCCGATCCTCGGCTGGCTACACCCGCTCGACCAGGCCCGCCTGGCCCAGTGCCCGGCGCACCACGAGCTGCGTTTCAGCTCGGTCGGCATCGACCAGGCCCAGGCCGAGCTGCGCGAGTTTTATCGGTTCTTTGGGCGTTAGCCTGGCCCGATACCATGCTGGGCCCATCGCGGCTAAAGCCCCTCCCACACTTCAAGCAACGCCGCTACAGGCTTTTGTGGGAGGGGCTTCAGCCGCGATGTGTGCCGGCCGCTAGCCATTGATCCGCTCCGCATGATGGCAAGCCACCTGGCGCGCATCGAGCAGGCGCAGGTGCGGTAGTTCCACGCCGCAGCGCTCGGTCGCATACGGGCAGCGCTGGTGGAAGGCGCAGCCGCTGGGCGGTGCCAGTGGGTTGGGCAGTTCGCCGACGATCCTGATCTTCGGCTTGCTCGGGTCCGGGTGGATGGTCGGCGTCGCCGACAACAGCGCCTGGGTATAGGGGTGCAGCGGGCGGCTGTAGATCAGCTGTTTGGCGCCCATCTCGACCGGGCGGCCGAGGTACATCACCAGCACGTCGTCGGTGACGTGGCGCACCACCGAGAGGTTGTGCGAGATGAACACGTAGGCGGTGTTGAACTGCTCCTGCAGGTCCATGAACAGGTTGAGCACCTGGGCCTGGATCGACACGTCGAGGGCCGAGGTCGGTTCGTCCGCCACCAGCACCTTGGGGTTGAGCATCATCGCCCGGGCCAGGGCCACGCGCTGGCGCTGACCGCCGGAGAACATGTGCGGGTAGCGCTGGTAGTGCTCGGGGCGCAGGCCGACCTGCTGCATCATCGCCTGCACCCGCTCGCGCCGTTCGGGGCTGGAAAGCGGCGTGTTGATCAGCAGCGGTTCGGCCAGTTGGTCGCCGATCTTCTGCCGCGGGTTGAGCGAGGCGTAGGGGTTCTGGAAGACCATCTGCACGTCGCGGCGCAGTTGCTTGCGCTGGGTCTTGCTGGCGCCGGTGACTTCCTGGCCGGCGATCTGCAGCGAGCCGGAGGAGGGCTCTTCGATCAGGGTCAGGGCGCGCGCCAGGGTCGACTTGCCGCAGCCGGATTCGCCGACCACTGCCAACGTCTTGCCGGCCTGCAGCTCGAAGGACACGCCATTGAGGGCCTGCACCTGGGCGGCGGGCTTGAACAGGCCGCGGGACACGGCGTAGTGACGGGTCAGCTCGCGGGCGCTGAGTACGCTGGTGTCGGTAGCCATTACGCCACCTCCGCAGTCAGGTTAAGGGGGTAAAAGCAGCGCACCGCTCCGCGTTCATGCGCGTCTAGGGTCGGTCGTTGCTCGTGGCAATGCGGCTGGACGTAGGGACAGCGCGGCGCCAGCAGGCAACCGTGCGGGCGGTCGAAGCGTCCGGGGACGATGCCGGGCAGGGTGGCCAGGCGCCGGGCGCCCAGGCTGTGCTCGGGAATCGCCTTGAGCAGGGCCTCGGTGTAGGGGTGCGCCGGGGCATCGAACAGGCCGGGCACCACGCCGACTTCCACCGCCTGGCCGGCGTACATCACGCAGACCCGCTGGGCGGTCTCGGCGACCACGGCGAGGTCGTGGGTGATCAGCACCAGGCCCATGTCCTGCTCGCGCTGCAGGTCGAGCAGCAGCTCCATGATCTGCGCCTGGATGGTCACATCCAGCGCGGTGGTCGGTTCGTCGGCGATCAGCAGCTTGGGCTCGGCGGCGATCGCCATGGCGATTGCCACGCGCTGGCTCATGCCGCCGGAGAGCTGGTGCGGGTAGGCGTCGAGGCGGCTTTCGGCGGCGGGGATCTCGACCCGTTCGAGCAGTTGCAGGGCGCGGCGGCGGGCGTCCTTGGCCGACAGCCGGAGGTGCTGGCGGAGGACTTCCTCGATCTGGAAACCCACGGTGTAGCTGGGGTTGAGGGCGGTCATCGGGTCCTGGAAGATCATCGCCAGGTCCTTGCCGACGATGCGCCGGCGCTGGCGGCCCTTGAGGCGCAGCATGTCGGTGCCGTCGAACTGCAGGCTGTCGGCGCTGACTACGCCGGGTGGGTCGATCAGGCCCATCAGCGCCAGCATGGTCACCGATTTGCCCGAGCCGGACTCGCCGACGATGGCCAGCACCTCGCCCTTGTCGACGCGGAGGTCGAGGCCATCGACCACCGGCACGGCGTTGGCGTCGCCGAAGCGCACGCTGAGATTCTTGATGTCGAGCAGCTTCATTCGTGCGGCTCCGATCCTACAAAGGCAGTCATGTACATGCGGGGCCTCCTCATACGGCATTCTTCAGTTTCGGGTCGAGCGCATCGCGCAGCCCGTCGCCCATCAGGTTGATTGCCAGCACGCTGAGCAGAATGGTCAGGCCGGGCAGGGTGACCACCCACCAGGCGCGCTCGATGTAGTCGCGCGCCGAGGCCAGCATGGTGCCCCACTCCGGGGTCGGCGGTTGCACGCCGAGGCCGAGGAAGCCCAGGGCGGCGGCGTCGAGGATCGCCGAGGAAAAACTCAGGGTGGCCTGCACGATTAGCGGCGCCATGCAGTTGGGCAGCACCGTGACCAGCATCAGGCGCGGCAGGCTGGCGCCGGCCAGGCGCGCGGCGGTGACGTAGTCGCGGTTCAGTTCGCCCATCACCGCGGCGCGGGTCAGGCGCACGTAGGACGGCAGCGAGACGATGGCGATGGCGAAGATGGTGTTGATCAGACCAGGGCCGAGGATGGCGACAATGGCCACCGCCAGCAGCAACGACGGCAGCGCCAGCATGATGTCCATCAGACGCATGATCGAGGGGCCGAGCAGGCGCGGAAAGAAGCCGGCGATAAGCCCCAACAGGATGCCGGGGAGCAGGGCCAGCACCACCGAGGCCAGGCCGATCAGCAGCGACAGGCGCGCGCCGTGAATCAGCCGCGAGAGCAGGTCGCGGCCCAGCTCGTCGGTGCCGAGGAGGAACTGCCACTGGCCGCCCTCCAGCCAGGCTGGCGGGGTCAGCATGAACTCGCGGAACTGTTCGCTGGGATCGAACGGCGCCAGCCAGGGGGCGAACAGCGCACAAATCACCAGCACAATCATGAAGAACAGACCGGCGACCGCGCCCTTGTTGTGGGCGAACGCCTGCCAGAATTCCTTCAGCGGCGAGGGATAGAGCAGGGCCTGGTCGATGACGGGGGTGGCTGCGAGAGTCGTCATGCGCCGATCTCCTGGTGGGCGCGGCTGGGCGGCACTCCGGCTTGTCCGCGAACAGGGGCAACACAAAAGCTTCGCGGGCAAGCCCGCTCCCACAAAGGCTGCTCCCTCAGGCCGTAAGGACGGGTCGGGCCGCGCAGGTGACAACCCATCGCCGCGATCGATGGGTTACCACCCATCCTGTGATTTGCTCGGGTTCCGTAGAACCTGTGCATGGCCTCGCGAGCTAGCGCGAGACAAGGAAAAAGCGGCTGAGAAAGCGGAGTGTGCTGTTGCATATGAGCATTCCGAAGCTGGTTTTGACGCGGTATCGCCGACGCGCAGCAGGTCATGGGCAGGTTCTCAGCGTTGATGGCGGATGTGCGGGTTGGCCAGGCCATAGAGGATGTCCACCACGAAGTTGACCAGGATCACCAGGCAGGCGATCAGCAGGATGCCGTTCTGCACCACCGGGTAGTCGCGGGCGCCGATCGATTCGATCAGCCATTTGCCGATGCCCGGCCAGGAGAAGATGGTTTCGGTCAGCACCGCGCCGGCCAGCAGGGCGCCTATCTGCAGGCCGAACACCGTGAGCACCGGGATCAGCGCGTTACGCAGGCCATGCACGAACACCACGCGGGCCGGCGACAGGCCCTTGGCGCGGGCGGTGCGCACATAGTCCTCGCGCAGCACTTCGAGCATCGCCGAGCGGGTCATGCGCGCGATCACCGCCAGCGGAATGGTGCCGAGCACGATAGCCGGCAGGATCAGGTGGTGCAGGGCGTCGAGGAAGGCGCCTTCCTCCCCGCTGAGCAGGCTGTCGATCAGCATGAAGCCGGTCACCGGCGGGATGTCGTAGAGCAGGTCGATGCGCCCGGATACCGGGGTCCAGCCCAGCCACACCGAGAAGAACATGATCAGCAGCAGGCCCCACCAGAAGATCGGCATGGAGTAGCCGGTCAGCGATATGCCCATCACCCCGTGGTCGAATAGCGAGCCACGTTTCAGCGCGGCCACCACCCCGGCGATCAGGCCCAGGCTGCCGGCGAACAACAGGGCGGCGAAGGCCAGCTCGACGGTGGCCGGGAACAGGGTGAGGAATTCGCTCCACACGCTTTCGCGGGTGCGCAGCGACTGGCCGAGGTCGCCCTGGGCCAGTTGGCCGATGTAGTCGAGGTACTGGGCGTACAAGGGCTTGTTCAGGCCCAGGCGCTCCATGGCCTCGGCGTGCATCACCGGGTCGACCCGGCGTTCGCCCATCATCACTTCCACCGGGTCGCCGGGGATCATGCGGATCAGGGCAAAGGTCAGCAGGGTGACCCCGAAAAAGGTGGGGATCAGCAACCCCAGACGTCTGGCGATAAAAGACAACATGCGAGTCGATGCTCCAGTGAGAATGCGCGTGCGCCTGGCTGGGTGGCCGGGCGCTATCGTAAACGGCCGGGCAGGTGGATACCCCGCCCGGTCTCTTGCCTGGAGGCGTTACTCGACGCTTACCCCGTAGAAGGCGTTGAGCGCGAAGGGACTGATCTTGAAGTCCTTTACGCTGGTGCGCATCGGTTGATACACGGTGGAGTGGGCGATCGGGGTGATCGGCACTTCGCGCTTGAGAATCACCTGGGCCTGCTGGTACAGCGCGGTGCGCTCGGCCACGTCGGTGGTGCGCTTGGCCGCCTTGATCAGCTTGTCGTACTCGGCATCGCACCATTTGGAGAAGTTGTTGCCGTCCACCGCATCGCAGCCGTACAGGGTGCCCAGCCAGTTGTCCGGGTCGCCGTTGTCGCCGCTCCAGCCGATCAGCATGGCATCGTGTTCGCCGGCCTTGGTGCGCTTGAGGTACTCGCCCCATTCATAGCTGACGATCTTCACCTTGAGGCCGATCTTGCCCCAGTCGGCTTGCAGCATCTCGGCCATCAGCTTGGCGTTGGGGTTGTACGGGCGCTGCACCGGCATAGCCCACAGGGTGATCTCGGTGCCTTCCTTGATGCCGGCGGCCTTGAGCAGCTGCCGGGCTTTCTCCGGGTCGTAGGCGGCGTCCTTGATGCTGTCGTTATACGACCATTGGGTCGGCGGCATGCCATTGACCGCCAGCTGGCCGGCGCTCTGGTAGACCGCGTCGATGATCGCCTGCTTGTTCACCGCCATGTCCAGGGCCTGGCGCACGGCGAGTTGGTCGAACGGCTTGTGCCTGACGTTGTAGGCGATATAGCCATCGTTGAAGCCGGGCTGCGACGGCATCTGGATGTTCGGGTCCTTGGCCAGCGCATCGAGGTCGGCCGGACGCGGGTTGAGGGTGACGTGGCATTCGCCGGCCCTGAGCTTCTGCATGCGCACCGAGGCATCGGTGTTGATGGCGAAGATCAGGTTGTCGAGCTTGACCTCGTCCGGCTTCCAGTAATCGCGGTTGCCCTTGAAGCGGATCTGCGAGTCTTTCTGGTAGCGGCTGAAGACGAAGGGGCCGGTGCCGATCGGCTTCTGGTTGATCTCGGCGGCCTTGCCGGCCTCGAGCAACTGCCCGGCATATTCGGCCGAGTGGATCGAGGCGAAGCTCATCGCCAGGTTCTGGATAAAGGCGGCGTCCACCTGGTTGAGGCTAAACCTGACGGTCAGCTCGTCGAGCTTCTCCAGCTTGGCGATATTGGCGTCCATGCCCATGTCGGTGAAGTAGGGGAATTCGCTGGGGTAGGCCTTGCGGAAC
Organism: Pseudomonas sp.; assembly: GCA_030699825.1. Lineage (GTDB taxonomy): Bacteria > Pseudomonadota > Gammaproteobacteria > Pseudomonadales > Pseudomonadaceae > Aquipseudomonas. The sequence continues at coordinate 46,618 of JAUYKV010000022.1, forward strand.
GCATGCTCCTTGTCGAGCATGCGCTGGAAGGTGAACAGCACGTCGTCGGCGTTGAAGGTGCGGCTCGGCGTGAAGTAGTCGGTGGTGTGGAACTTGACCCCGGGGCGCAGGTGGAAGGTGTAGCTCAGGCCGTCTGCGGCGATGTCCCATTTTTCCGCGAGGCCGGGGATCACCGCGGTGCCGCCGCGCTCGAACTGGGTCAGGCGGTTGAATACGGTTTCCGCGGCGGCATCGAAGTCGGTGCCGGTGGTGTACAGCCCCGGGTCGAACCCGGCCGGGCTGCCTTCGGAACAGAACACCAGGTTGCTCGCGGCCATGGCCTGCGGGGTGCCGGCGAGCAGCCCGGCAACGACAAAAGCCTGGATGAAGGCGTTTTTACGCATAGTGACCTCATTGATTATTGTGGTTATTCGCGTGAGGGGCCCCTTGTGGAGGCCTCGGATGACACTATGCATGGCATGTGCCGCCGGCAAGGGGTATGAGGTCCTCAGTGTAGTAACTGCGGGTAAACTGTCGCATTTAAGCAATTTTCGTGGATAAAGCTGGCAATGCGCCGCTATCTGTCGACAACGGCGCTGCCTGCTTTCAGGGCATCTGCACTTCGATCACGCCATCGGCGTTGATCGTCACCTGGCTGGTGCCGGCTTCGATGTCCGGTGTCACCGCGGCATCCATCATTTCCGCGCCTTTCATTGCGCTCATGCGCATCGGCATCGGGGGCTGAAAGCCGCCGCTGTTGAGGCTCAGGTTGACCAGTTTGTAGCCGCTGCCACCCAGGGCGTCGGTGGCCAGTTGGGCGCGGGCCTTGAACGCCGCCACAGCCTCCTTGAGCAGGGCATTTTCCTGGGTTTTACGCGTGGCGTCGGCAATGCTGAAGTTCATCCCGCCCATTTTCATGGTCTGCAGCATCTCGCCGGTAAGCGTGGACAGGGCGCTGAAGTCGGCGCTTTGCAGGCGCAGCTCGGCGCGCTCGCGCCAGGCGGTAATTTGTTGGCCCTTGTCATCGTAGACCGGGTAGCTGTGGCGGCTGCCCATGGCCACGCTGACGCCCTTGACCTGGCGCGCCTGGGCGATGCTGGCGTTGAGGGTTTTGCTGATCTGCGCGGCGAGGGCGGCCGGGTCGCTGTCTTGCGCCTCGCTGTAGAGGGTGACGTGCATCAGGTCGTGGGCGATTTCCTGATTGACCTCGGCGCGCAGGGAAATCTGGTTGTAGCGGGCCTCTTCGGCATGTGCCGCGAGGCTGAGCAGGCCAGCGGTGCTGATGACCAGGGCACTGGCAAGACGGGACAATGGCTGCATGACGATTCCTTGTGAGCAATGTGCGGACGTTGTGTGGGGCGTGTCGCTAAGGGTAGACGAAACCATCCGACCTTCGAGGTTGACCGAAGGTTGCACAATGCCGGCGCTCGCGCGCTCCTGGCCTCATCCCTCATCCCTCATCTCTGGCCGCTGACTGCGGCCAGTTGCCGCAGCTGGCCAGGCGAAGCCTTGGTTATACTCGCCGGGCTCGGTCCCCGAGCCCTTTTTGGAGAGCCCATGCTCGCACCCGTGCAGTTGCTGTCGGCCAGCCGGCAAAACCTCTGGCGCCTGACCCTGATCCGTATCCTGGTGTTGGCCGCTCAGGCCGGCGCGGTGGGCCTGGCCTACAATTCCGGGTTGCTGCCCTTGCCCTGGCAGGCGCTGAGCATCACCCTCGGTGTGTCGCTGCTGTTGTGCCTGCTGACCGCCTTGCGTCTGCGCGGGCCCTGGCCGGTCACCGAGCTGGAGTACGCGGTACAGCTGGGGTTCGACCTGATCATCCACAGCGTGCTGCTGTATTTTTCGGGTGGTTCGACCAACCCCTTCGTCTCCTATTACCTGGTGCCGCTGACCATCGCCGCGGCGACCCTGCCCTGGTTGTTCACCATCACCTTGTCGGGCCTGGCGCTGGCCGGCTACACCCTGCTGCTGGTGTGGTCGCACCCGCTGGATTTGCCGCCGGGTCCGCGCGAGAGCCTGTTGATCTACGGCATGTGGCTGAGCTTCGCCCTGGCCGCGGGGCTGATCACCTTCTTCGTCGCCAAGATGGCCGAGGAGCTGCGCGATCAGGAAGAACTGCGCGCCGAACGCCGCGAGGAAGGCCTGCGCGACCAGCAGTTGCTGGCGGTCGCCACCCAGGCCGCCGGAGCCGCCCATGAACTGGGTACGCCGCTGGCGACCATGAGCGTGCTGATCAAGGAACTGCGCCGCGAACATCAGGATCCGCTGTTGCAGGAAGACCTGGCGGTGCTGCAGGAGCAGGTCAAGCTGTGCAAGGAGACCCTGCAGCAGCTGGTGCGCGCCGCCGAGGCGGATCGGCGCCAGGCGGTGATCGAGCAGTCGTCGGTCGAGTGGCTGGAAACCACTCTCAATCGCTGGCACCTGATGCGCCCCGAGGCCAGCTATCGCTACCAGTGTCTGGGGCTGGGCACGCCGCCGCGCATAATGCCGCCGGCCGACCTGACCCAGGCGCTGCTCAATCTGCTGAACAACGCCGCCGATGCCTGTCCGGACAAGCTGGACATTCGCCTCGACTGGGATCACCAGTGGCTGCGCCTGAGCATTCGCGACTTCGGCGCCGGCGTGCCGCTGGCCATCGCCGAACAGCTCGGGCGGCCGTTTTTCACCACCAAGGGCAAGGGTTTCGGGCTGGGTTTGTTCCTCAGTCAGGCCAGCGTCACCCGTGCCGGCGGCACGGTAAAGCTGTATAACCACGAAGAAGGCGGCACGCTCACCGAGCTGAAGTTGCCGCGCGCCTATGCCAGAGCCTGAGGAAGCATTGAGTATGAGTGACGAAGTCCTGTTTGAAGGCGAAGAGCAACCCCATCTGCTGCTGGTCGATGACGACCCGACCTTCACCCGGGTGCTGGCGCGGGCCATGAGTCGGCGCGGCCTGCGGGTGTCCACCGCCGGCTCGGCCGAGGAAGGCCTGGCCCTGGCCGAGCGCGATCTGCCGGATTACGCGGTGCTCGATTTGAAGATGGAAGGCGACTCCGGCCTGGTGCTGCTGCCCAAGCTGCTGGAGCTGGATGCGGAGATGCGCGTGGTGATCCTCACCGGCTATTCGAGCATCGCCACCGCGGTGGAGGCGATCAAGCGCGGCGCCTGCAACTACCTGTGCAAGCCGGCCGATGCCGACGATGTGCTGGCCGCACTGCTGACCCAGCACGCCGACCTGGACACCCTGGTGCCGGAAAACCCGATGTCGGTGGACCGCCTGCAGTGGGAGCATATCCAGCGCGTGCTGGCCGAGCACGAAGGCAACATCTCCGCCACCGCCCGCGCCCTCGGCATGCATAGGCGCACCCTGCAGCGCAAATTGCAGAAGCGTCCGGTCAAGCGCTGAGCGAATACGTCAGCGCTGAACAAAGCTCTGCGATGTTCATCGTCCCAAAGCACACCTCGTAGCCCGGATAAGCCTTGGCGCAATCCGGGGTCAGGGCGTTGCCAATCCCGGATTGCGCTGCGCTTATCCAGGCTACAAAGTTGCTCATCCGCTACCCAGGGTCCGCCATGTTCGCCGTCGTCCAGCAAACCCTCGGTGTCACTGCGCCGGTGTTCTCGATGCTGTTTCTCGGCGTGGGGCTCAAGCGCCTGGGCTGGATCGATGATGTCTTTATCAATACGGCATCGTCGCTGGTGTTTCGCGGCACCCTGCCGGCTTTGTTGTTTCTCGGCATCGTCAAGGCGGACCTGAGCGCGGCGCTGCAGCCGGCGCTGCTCGGTTATTTCGTGCTGGCGACTCTGGCGTGTTTCCTGATCGCCTGGGGCTGGGCCATCTGGCGCTGTCCGCAGGTGGATCGCGGGATCTACACCCAGGGCGCGTTTCGCGGCAATAACGGCATCGTCGGCCTGGCGCTGGCCACCAGTCTGTATGGCGACTACGGCTTGTCGCTCGGCGCGGTGTTGGGCGGGGTGGTGATCCTCTGCTACAACACCCTCTCGGCCATCGTCCTGGCGATCTACAGCCCGCACGTCAAGTCCGGTCCCTGGGCCATCGGCAAGAGCATCCTCGGCAATCCGCTGATCATCGGCGTGCTGGCGGCCATGCCGATCGCCTACTGGCGCCTGCCGCTGCCGGACTGGCTGATGATTTCGACCCAGTACTTCGCGCAGATGACCCTGCCGCTGGCGTTGATCTGCATCGGCGGCACCCTGAGCCTGGCCTCGTTGCGCGAGAGCAGTGGCATCGCCATCAGTGCCAGCCTGATGAAGATGGTCTGGCTACCCTTGCTGGCAACCCTGGGCGCCTGGCTGTGGGGCTTCCGTGACGCAGATCTGGCGATCCTCTTCCTCTATTTCGCCAGCCCCACGGCTGCTGCCAGTTTCGTCATGGCGCGGGCGGTGAATGGCAATCATCGGCTGGCGGCGGCGATCATCGTGATCACCACCCTGGCTGCGGTGGTGACCATCAATATCGGCTTGCTGCTGTTGCAGTGGGCCGGCTGGATCTAGCCGTCAGCGGGACGAGGCCAGGTGTTGATCCAGATCGCTGTGATGGGTATCGCTGCGCTCAACGCCATCCTACGGATTACCCTTTTGTAGGATGTATATGGACTCAGCGATAGCCATCGGATCACCGGTCTAAAGGGGCTCGCGCTGTTTATGCCAGGCGCGTGCGGCGATCACCACCAGGGTCACCGCGGTCAGTGGCAGCACATAACCGAGCATGGCGTCGCCGAAGGTCTGGGCGAACGGTCGGCCGGTGGCGAACAGCACCAGGTACAGGGTGTAGGCCAGGTAGTAGGCGAGAAACAGCAGACCTTCCCAGCGATTGATGCGGTAGCCGGCAAAGAAAATCGGCAGGCAGGCCACGGCCACCGCGATCATCACCGGGAAGTCGAAGGCCAGGGCGTTCGGCGAAATCGAGATCGCTTGCGGCGATACCATCGAGGCCAGGCCGAGCACGCAGAGCAGGTTGAAGATGTTGCTGCCGACGATATTGCCCACGGCGATATCCCGCTCGCCGCGGATGGCGGCCATGATCGAGGTCGCCAGCTCCGGCAGCGAGGTGCCGATGGCCACCACGGTCAGGCCGATGATCAGTTCGGACAAACCAAGTGCGCGGGCCAGGCTGACGGCGCCTTCGACCAGGAAGTTGGAACCGCTCACCAGCAGGATCAGGCCGGCGATGATCAGCGCCAGGTTGATCAACCAGGCGTAGGGTTTGGGCGTTTCCTGCAGGCCGAACTCCTTGGCGAATTCATCATCCACGGCGCTGCTCTTGTCTCTCATGCTGCTGATGATCAGAAAACCGCTGTAGGCCACCACACCGGCGAACAGCAGGGCGCCATCGAGTGTACTCAGGCTGCCGTCCCAGGCCAGGGCGTAAACCACCAGGCTGGCACCGATCATGATCGGCACGTCCAGGCGGATCAGTTGCCGGGAGACGATCAGCGGTGCGACCAGGGCGGTCATGCCAAGGATCAGCAGGACGTTGGCGATATTGCTGCCGATCACGTTGCCGATGGCCAGGTCGCCGCTGTTATTCAGGGCGGCCTGCACGCTGACTGCAGTTTCCGGCGCGCTGGTGCCGAAGGCCACCACGGTCAGGCCGATGACCAGGGGCGGGATACCGAATTGCGCGGCCAGTTTGGCGGCGCCGCGTACCAGCACCTCGGCGCCGGCCACCAGCAATACCAAACCGGCAATCAGGTAGACGAAGGTCATCGGGGTCATTGCAAGGGGCTCCAGAAAAGTGCGGCTAGTTTAATCATCCGCAAGCGTCGCGCCAGTGGAGTAGGCGTCTATATTTTCGGGGGATTGCCGAAGCCGGCTCAGTCAGCCAGTTGCTCGACGCGCACCGGCACCACGCCGGCGCGGAGCATGTCGAGTCGCTCGGCGGCCTGCTGCGACAGGTCGATAATCCGTCCCCTGGCGTAAGGGCCGCGGTCGTTGATGCGTACCACCACGCTCTTGTCGTTGTGCAGGTTGGTCACCAATACGCGGCTGCCGAAGGGCAGGCTGCGGTGGGCGGCGGTGAGGGCGTGCTGGTCGAAGCGTTCGCCGCTGGCGGTCTGCTTGCCGTGGTGGCGTGCGCCGTAATACGAGGCCTTGCCTTCGGCGCGGTATCCCTGGTGGTCGATGCCCTGGCTGGCGCAGCCGGCGAGCAGGGCGAACAGGGTGGCGAGGAACAGGCCATGGCGGATTGGCGTGCGGGGGCGTCGCCCGGATGCAGTCCGCGAGCTTGCTGGTTCCCGGATTGCATCCGGGCTACGAGTCGGCATAGATCCACTTCTCCACGCAGAAAAACGCCGGGCAAGCCCGGCGTCGATGGGGGCGGGCGGTTAACCTTCGAGTTTGTTCTTCAGCAATTGGTTCACCTGACCGGGGTTGGCCTTGCCTTTGGACGCCTTCATCGCCTGACCGACGAAGAAGCCGAACATCTTGCCGCGCTTGGCTTCGTCGCTGGCGCGGTATTGTTCGACCTGCTCGGCGTTGGCCGCCAGCACCTCGTCGAGCATCGACTCGATGGCGCCGCTATCGGTGACCTGCTTAAGGCCCTTGTTCTCGATTACCTCGTCAGCAGTCGCGCCTTCGCCGGCGGCCAGGGCCTCGAACACCATCTTGGCGAGCTTGCCGCTGATGGTGTTGTCCTTGATGCGCAGGATCATCCCGCCCAACTGATCGGCGGAGACCGGCGACTGCTCGATATCCAGGTTGTCCTTGTTGAGCAGACTGGACAGCTCGCCCATCACCCAGTTGGCGGCCAGCTTGGCGTCGCCGCAGACGGTATTGACCGCCTCGAAGTAGTCGGCCAGTTCGCGGCTAGCGGCCAGCACGTCGGCGTCGTAGACGGACAGGCCGAACTGTTCCTGGAAACGTGCGCGTTTTTCCACCGGCAGTTCCGGCAGGCTGGCGCGGATCTGGTCGAGGAAGCTCTGCTCGATCACCACCGGCAACAGGTCGGGGCAGGGGAAGTAACGGTAGTCGTTGGCTTCCTCCTTGCTGCGCATGGAGCGGGTTTCGTCCTTGTTCGGATCGTACAGGCGGGTTTCCTGGACGATCTTGCCACCGTCTTCGATCAGCTCGATCTGCCGTTGCACTTCATGGTTGATCGCCTTCTCGATAAAGCGGAACGAGTTGACGTTCTTGATCTCGGCGCGGGTACCGTATTCGGCCTGGCCCTTGGGTCGTACCGAGACGTTGCAGTCGCAGCGCAGCGAACCTTCGGCCATGTTGCCGTCGCAGATGCCGAGGTAGCGCACCAGGGCGTGGATGGCCTTGACGTAGGCCACCGCTTCCTTGGCTGAACGGATGTCCGGCTCGGAGACGATCTCCAGCAACGGCGTGCCGGCGCGGTTGAGGTCGATGCCGCTCATGCCATGGAAGTCTTCGTGCAGGCTCTTGCCGGCATCTTCTTCCAGGTGCGCGCGGGTGATACCGATGCGCTTCTGGGTGCCGTCTTCCAGGGTGATGTCGAGGAAGCCCTTGCCGACGATCGGATGATCCATCTGGCTGGTCTGGTAGCCCTTGGGCAGGTCCGGGTAGAAGTAGTTCTTACGGGCGAAGACGTTCTGCGGCGCGATATGCGCGTCGATGGCCAGGCCGAACTTGCAAGCCATGCGCACCGCTTCGGCATTGAGCACCGGCAGGGTGCCGGGCATACCCAGGTCGATCAGGCTGGCCTGGGTGTTGGGCTCGGCGCCGAAGGCGATGGCGCTGGCGGAAAAGATCTTCGATTGGGTGCTGAGCTGGGCGTGAATCTCAAGCCCGATTACGGTTTCCCATTGCATATCTATCGTCCTCCGAGTCTGTCCATCTCTGCCTGCGCTTTGCCCAGGCTGCGTTGAAAACAGGCTCAAAATGCTCATTTACAGC
>JAUYKV010000025.1 GCA_030699825.1 Pseudomonas sp.
ATCTCGCCGCTTTCACCTATCGCTTCAATCGCCGATTCGATCTCAGCACACTGCATACGCGCCTGATCGTCGCCGCTGCCCGCTGTGGGCCGCACCCGCAGCGGGTGATTCGGACGGCTGAGGTTCATTGCTAATCAGGTATGGCTATGTACCCATTAACTCTGTTGAGCCAGATCGTAACCTTGTGGGAGGGGCCGGGCGGCGCTCCGCTTTAGCCGCGAAACATTGTCAGTGTTTCGAAGATTTTCGCGGATGAAACGCAACGCCGCCCGGCCGCTCCTACAAAAACCTTATCTCTCATGCAACAGATAACGGGTACATAGCCTTTTATATGCCCTGCCCCGCGAAGCTCGCTACAGTAACCCGTCATCCCACTATCGCACTGACCCAGGAGCCGTTATGAGCATTAGCCGATACGAAACCAGCGCACGCATGAGCCGAGTCGTGGTGCATAACCAGACCGCCTATCTATGCGGGCAGGTGGCAGAAGACCGCAGCGCCGGGATTGAGGAACAAACGCGCACCATGCTGGCCAAGGTCGACACGCTACTGGCGTCGGTCGGCAGCAATCGCCAACAGATCCTGTCCGCCACTATCTACCTGAAGGACATGAGCCTGTTCGCCGAGATGAACAGCGTGTGGGACAACTGGGTGCCGTCAGGCTTCGCCCCCGCCCGCGCCTGCGTGGAAGCCGCGATGGCCAGCCCCGAACTGCTGGTAGAAATCTCCGTGATTGCTGCCGTCGGCCGTTGATCGCAGGCGAGCCGTTGCGCGCTTGCCGAGCGTGGATTCGAGCGCCCATCATCCAGTTTGCTGCCGCGCCGGTGAACCCTGGTGCACTGCCTGCGGCGAGTGACACCCTGATATGGATCGCGGTTTGCTCGAGGTAATGGGGCGGAGCGTAGGGCGCAACTTCGTGGAGACGGTCGCAGCAAGCGGGCGTTTTTGCACAGCCGCTCAGGACTGCGTGGCACTTCCAGAACAGCGCTATTGCTGGGCATAGACGATCCTGGGTCATCTGTCCGCTGCACAAGCATCCTTTGTCAGCCACACCGTTGCGCCGTCTAATGGCAGCGCAACGCGGCCGGTGCATCTCTGCGCGCGCAGCCGAACATCCGACCCGAGGAACCTATCCATGCTGCTTGGCAAACCCCTCACCGCCTGGTGCAACGAGTATCCGCTGCTCAATGAGTTGATCGCGCTGCGGGAAACCAGTTGGTTCAACCCGGGGGTCGCCGGCGCGACCGAGGCCTTGGCCGATGTCGGGCTGACCCGGGCCGACGTCGACGAGGCCAGCGCGCGCCTGGCTCGCTTCGCGCCCTATATCGCCCGGGCATTCCCGGAGACCGCGGCCAGTGCCGGGATCATCGAGTCGGGCATCCGCGCGGTGCCGCACCTGCAGACGCTGTTAGCCGAACGCTACGGGTTGAGCGACAGTGGTGCGCTGTGGCTCAAGCAAGACAGCCACCTGCCCATCTCCGGTTCGATCAAGGCGCGTGGCGGCATCTACGAGGTGCTCAAGCATGCCGAAGACCTGGCGCTGGCCGCAGGCTTGCTGCAGCCAACCGACGACTACAGCGTGCTCGACAGCGATGCGGCCCGGACCTTCTTCGGCCGCTACAAGATCGCCGTCGGCTCGACCGGCAATCTCGGCCTGTCGATCGGCATCGTCAGCGCGCGCCTGGGCTTTCAGGCCACGGTGCACATGTCCGCCGATGCCCGCCAGTGGAAGAAGGACAAGCTGCGCGCCCACGGCGTCAGCGTGGTCGAGTACGCCTGCGACTACAGCGTCGCGGTGGCCGAGGGGCGCAAGCAGGCCGGCGCCGACCCTTACTGCCACTTCGTCGATGATGAAAACTCGACCAGCCTGTTCCTCGGCTATGCCGTCGCCGCGCAACGCTTGCAGCAGCAGTTCGCGGCCGCCGCGATCCGCGTCGATGCCGAGCACCCGCTGTTCGTCTACCTGCCCTGCGGCGTCGGCGGCGGCCCGGGTGGGGTGGCCTTCGGCCTCAAGCTGGCGTTCGGCGATGCGGTGCATTGCCTGTTTGCCGAGCCCACCCACTCGCCCTGCATGCTGATCGGGGTCTATACCGGTCGACATGACGAGGTCTCGGTGCAGGACTTCGGCATCGACAACCTAACCGCCGCCGATGGCCTGGCGGTCGGACGCCCGTCCGGCTTTGTCGGCCGCGCCATGCAGCGTTCGATCGACGGCTACTACACGGTCAGCGATGAAGAGCTGTATCGCCTGCTGGCGTTGCTGGACAGCAGCGAAGGCCTGCGCCTCGAACCCTCGGCACTGGCCGGCGTACCGGGCATGGCCCGGGTGCTGAGCGAGCAGCAAGGTTATCGCGCGCGCATGCAGCTGACCCCGACCCGGATGGCCCAGGCCACCCATCTGGTCTGGGCCACCGGCGGCAGCATGGTGCCCGCGGCGGAAATGGCCGACTATCTCGCCAAGGGCCGGCAGCTGTTGCAGGCCGAACAGGCATGAACCCGGCGCTTGCGTTGACGGCCCTGACCGGGTCGCCAGCGCCCGGCGGTTGTGAACCTAGTGTTGCGTCAACCCTGAAGTGTCGGTTAAACGCCGGGCTTGTGGGAAGGGCTTTAGCCGCGATTGACCTTGACGGTGCTGAAAGCATCGCGGCTAAAGCCGCTCCCACACAAAGCGACAGATGATTCATTGCTAGAATGACGCCATGCTCAATCTCCCCCCTCGGCTTGGCTCCGGGCTCGACAGTAGCCAGTTCGCCAACCTGCATACCTTCCATGCCGCGGCACGCCATCTGAGCTTTGCCCGCGCGGCAGACGAGCTGTGCCTGACGCCGAGCGCCGTCAGCCATCGCATCGCTCGCCTGGAACGCGGGCTGGGGCTGAAATTGTTTCAGCGCCTGACCCGTCAGATCCGCCTGACCGCGGAGGGCGAACGCATCTTCAACATCCTGCAAGGTGCGCTGGGCCAGTTGCTCGAAGCCTTGCAGCAGGCCCCAGGCGCCGAAATCGCCGGGCCGCTGGCGATCTATGTCCGCCCCTCGCTCGCCGAATGCTGGCTGGTGCCAAGGCTGGCCGACTTTACCGCCCGCTACCCCGCGGTTGCCCTGGATATCCGGGTGGGCAACGACACGGTCGATTTCCGCACGCAGAACATCGATTTGGCCCTGTATTTCACCCGCGATGAGTTTCCCGGGCTGATCGCCGGCAACCTGATGGACGAACAGATCGCCCCGGTGTGCAGTCCGCAGTATGCCCAGCGCCATGGCTTGCTGGACAGCCCGGACAACCTGGCGCAGTGCACCCTGCTGCATGACTCCCTGGCCTGGGACAACGCCGCCTACGATGCCGAATGGCAACTGTGGGCCAGGCACTCGGGGATGGCGGCCAGGCTGCCCCCGCGCAGCCTCACCTTCGACCGTTCCGACCTCTGCGCGCTGGCGGCCGTCAATCACGCGGGGATCGCCATCGGCCGCTCTCGCCTGGTGCAACAGCGGCTTGAGCGCGGCGAACTCATCCTGCCATTCGGCGGCTTCGCGCTGACCAGTCGCTGCCACTACCAGCTGGTGCACCCAGCCCTCGAGCCCATGCCGAGCCGGTTGCAGGTCTTCATCGACTGGCTGCACGAATGCGTCGCGGCCGACGCCGGGCGGGCATAAAGACAGTCCCAGGGTTTGCACCAGCGCCCCGCTCCGCTACCCTCGCTAGATACCTCAGCGCAAGAAGGATCGTCCCATGCTTCGCATCACCGCCCTCGTTGCCGGCCTGGCCCTGTCTGCCAGCGCTTTCGCCCTGTCGCTCGCCGACCTGTCCCAGCAGGACGCCAGCGGCGGGCTCAAGGACGCCTTGATCCAGGGCGCCCAGGTGGCGGTCAAGCAACTGGGCGCGCCCGGCGGCTTCAGCAATAACCCGGACGCACGCATCGAGCTGCCGGGCAACCTCGGCAAGGCGGCGCGCACCATGAAGATGATGGGCATGGGCGCCCAGGTGACCCAGCTGGAGACGAGCATGAACCAAGCCGCCGAAGCCGCCGTACCCCAGGCCCAGGCGCTGCTGGTGGATGCGGTGAAGAAGATGAGCGTGCAGGACGCCAAGAGCATCCTCGCCGGCCCGCAGGATTCCGCCACCCAATACCTGAACAGGAGCAGCCGCGAACAGATCCGCGCGCGCTTCCTGCCGATCGTCAAACAAGCCACCGACCAGGTCGGCCTGGCCCAGCAATACAACGCCTTCGCCGGCCAGGCCGCAAGCTTCGGCGTGGTCGACGCGAAGAGCGCCAGTATCGAAAACTACGTCACCGAGCAGGCGCTGGACGGGTTGTTCGCGATGATCGCCGAGCAGGAAGCCAGCATTCGCCAAAACCCGGCCGGGGCAGCGACCAGTTTGGCGAAGAAGGTGTTTGGGGCATTGTAGGAAGGGATGAGTTGATGTGAAAAAGCCAGACCTTGGGGTCTGGCTTTTTTTGTGGAAAGACAACACCTGTTTTGGACGCGCGGGGTGAAGGCCAGAAGCCAAAGCATCGCGGCCAAGGCCCCTCCCACAAAGTCGAGTGAGGTCCGTAGATTCGTAGGATCCGTCGGGCCGCGTAGGCTGAGCGCAGCGATACCCATCAAGCAGGTAGGGCGTGAGCCGAATGGCGCAAAGACCCAGGGGCGGCCCTTTACGCCGGCCCCTGGAGCACGCAATCCATGCGAATGCCGCGCACGGCCATCAATCCCGAATTCAACAAAACAGCCGGCTCAACACCTGTAGGACGTCTCCTCGCCTCCCTGCGGGCCGCTGCAGGTAATCGTGGCGGTGCGGAAAATCAGGTCGACGAACAGGTGACAGCAATGCTCCCCGGCGCGCCAGCCCATCGACACGCTCGACATGTTCGACTGGTGCAGCTCGAACTCGCCGGCGAAGGCCGGGTGGGTCGAGCGCAGTTCCATCAGGCTCAGCAGGCGCTGCACCACCGGGGCTTGTAAGGCCTGTTCGGCCTCGTCCAGTGAGTAGTGGTGGCGGTTAATTTCCCGCGCCTCGCCGGTTTCGTGCATCAGCTCGGTGTCGTTGTGGCCGGCCAGTAGGCCGACGTAGTAGACCTGCGGAATGCCGGGGGTGAAGAACTGGATCGCCCGCGCGGTGATGTAGGCGTCCTCGTTGCCCTGCAGGGCATCGAAGAAGGTGCAGGTGAGCTGGTAGATCGCGCCGACGCTGTGCACGTTGGCGGCCGAGCGGCGCAGGATGGGGTCGGCGCTGCGTTCCGAGACGTTCTGGATCAGCGCTTCGATATGCTCACGCGGCAGCACCTCCTCTACATCGGGAATGCAGATACCGTCGTGGGTGTCGAGCACGGTGATCTGGTTGTGCGGGCACATGCGCAGCCAGGACTTGAGGTACTGGCTGTTGGCGTCGAGCAGCGTGTACAGCAGCAGGGGCGGCAGGGCGAAGGCATAGGACCACATGCCGCGCGCCGAGATGGCGTACTGCCAACTCGGGTGGTCGTGCACCTCGGGCAGCAGTTCTATGCCGCTGGCCGCCGCCGTGGTCTTGAACCAGTCGAGGATCTGCCACACCTGCGGCTCGACCAGAAAGCAGCTGGTGCCGACCTTCTTGGTGGTGTAGCCGAAGGCATCCAGGCGCAGCAGCTTGACCCCGCGCGCGGCGAGATAGGCAATGGTGTCGGCCATCATCTGGTAGGTCAGCGGCGAGTCGAAGTTGAGATCGATCTGCCGTTCGCTGAAGGTGCACCAGACCCGCCCGCGGCTGCCGTCGGCGAAGGTGATTTCGCGGAACGGTTCCTTTTCCTTGCGGATGTGGATCTTGGCCAGATCGTCCGGGCTGATCTCGCCCAGGCTGTCGACGTCGATGAACAGCTCGGCCCACTCCGAGGCCTTGCCCTTTTCCAGGTAGTCCTGGAACTCCGGCGATTCGTCGGCCAGGTGATTGAGTACCAGGTCCAGACAGACATCGTAGTGCCCGCTCAGGCGCTCGATGTCTGCCCAGTCGCCGAAGCTCGGGTCGATACGCTTGTGCGTCAGCGGCGAGAACCCACCGTCGGCATTGGACATAAAGGGCGGTAGCACATGCACCCCGCCCACCGCCCGACCGAGCTTGTGTTCGACGAAATCTGCCAGGTCAGCCAGGCCCGCACCGATACGGTTGGGATAGGCGATCAAGTGGACGGTATTTTTCAGCGGCATGCGCGATCTCCCTGAATTCATGGAATTTTCAGCTGCCTGCTACAACGAACAGCCCAGGACAGCCCGCGCAGGAATCACTGACGCGCAAAAAAACATGCCCTGCCGACAACTGTCCGCTACCACGGTAACAGCTTGGGGCCAGTCCGTGAGCGGACAGCGCCCGTCGGCATCGGTTCGGCAGTACGCCGCATGGAACGAGCAAAAGGAATTTGTAGCCCGAATAAGCGCCAGCGCAATCCGGGGGATCGTTCACATGGCCGCCAGCGCTGCCCCGGGTTGCATGCGGGCTACGAAAGCGGGTTCGGTGTTTGATAAGGGCGGCTGAAGCCCCCCTTATCAAACAACCCGTATGTCATTGATTTAATGGGTTATGAAGTTTTCTGTAGGAGCGGCCGGGCGGCGTTCCGCTTTAGCCGCGAATTCTTCGACGCACCACAAAAGCTTCGCGGCTAAAGCCACTCCTACAAGAGCCCCCCCGCGCACCCAGCTTGCTGCGCGACAGCGCGGCGTCGAAGACGGTTGGCAACCTCCTACGGACGCGGTTAAACCGTCGACCCAGGCTCTTGCTTGACCCGGAACCAGGCGGCGTAGAGTGCCGGCAGGAACAGCAGGGTCAGCGCCGTGGCGACCACCAGGCCGCCCATGATGGCCACCGCCATCGGCCCGAAGAACACACTGCGCGACAGCGGGATCATCGCCAGCACCGCGGCCATGGCGGTCAGCACGATGGGCCGGAAGCGCCGTACCGTGGCTTCGATGATGGCGTTCCAGCTGTCCAGGCCGGCGCTTCTGTCCTGCTCGATCTGGTCGACCAGGATCACCGAGTTGCGCATGATCATGCCGGACAGGGCGATAGTTCCGAGCATGGCGACGAAGCCGAACGGCTGGCGGAAGATCAGCAGGAACAGGGTCACGCCGATCAGCCCCAACGGCGCGGTGAGGAACACCATGGCCGAGCGCGAGAAGCTTTTCAGCTGCAGCATCAGCAGGGTCAGCACCACTACGATAAACAGCGGTACCCCGGCGTTCACCGATGCCTGCCCGCGCGACGAGTCTTCCACGGTGCCGCCGACGTCCAGCAGGTAGCCGTCGGGCAGCGCCGCGCGGATCGGTTCCAGGGTCGGCAGGATCTGCTTGACCAGGCTGACCGGCTGCTCAGCGCCATAGATGTCGGCACGCACGGTGACGGTCGGCAGGCGGTTGCGGTGCCAGATAACGCCTTCCTCGAAACCGTATTCGAGGATGGCAATCTGCGCCAGCGGCACACTGGTGCCGCTGGCGGTGGGTATCGCCAGGCTCGACAGCAGACCCAGTTGCTGGCGCTCGCTCGGCGTTCCGCGCAGGAGGATCTGAATCAGTTCGTTGCCTTCGCGGTACTGGCTGACCGGCGTACCGGTCAGCGAGCTCTGCAGGAAGCGCGACAGATCGGCGGTGCTCACGCCCATGACGCGGGCACGCTCCTGGTCGATATTCAGGCGCACCACCTTGCTCGGCTCTTCCCAGTCCAGGTGGACGTTGGCCACATGCGGGTTGTCGCGCACCTTGTTGGCCACTTCGCGGGCTAGCGCGCGAACCTCATCGATATGCTCGCCGGAGACGCGAAACTGCACCGGATAGCCGACCGGCGGGCCGTTCTCCAGGCGCGAGACACGCGTGCGCAGGGTCGGGAACTCCTCGTGCAGGGTGTCGATCAGCCAACTGCGGAGTTGTTCGCGCTCCTCGATGCTGTTCGCCAGCACCACGAACTGGGCGAAGCTGGCGGCCGGCAACTGCTGGTCGAGCGGCAGATAGAAGCGCGGCGAGCCGGTGCCGACATAGGCCACGTAGTTGTCGATGCCCGCATGGCCGTCGAGCAGCTTTTCGAGATGATTGACCTGCTCTGCGGTGGCGTTCAGGGAGGCGCCTTCGCCGAGCTTGAGGTCGACCATCAGCTCCAGGCGTCCGGAGGCCGGGAAGAACTGCTGCGGGACGAAGCGGAACAGCATGATCGAGGCGACGAACAGCGCGAGGGTCAGCACGATCACCGTCTTGCGCCGGCGCACGCACCACTGCACGGTGCGCCGCACGCGCTGATAGAACGGCGTCGCGTAGGGATCATGCCCCCCGGCGCTGCCGCCATGCTTGGCCGCGTGCAGCTTGGCCAGGTCCGGCAGCAGCTTGGCGCCCAGGTAGGGCACGAAGACCACCGCGGCGATCCATGACACCAGCAGGGCGATGGTCACCACCTGGAAGATCGAACGGGTGTACTCGCCGGTGCCGGACATCGCGGTGGCGATCGGCAAGAAGCCGGCCGCGGTGATCAGGGTGCCGGTGAGCATCGGAAAGGCGGTGCTGGTCCAGGCGAAACTGGCGGCCTTGAGACGGTCGTAACCCTGCTCCATCTTGATCGCCATCATCTCCACGGCAATGATCGCGTCGTCGACCATCAGGCCCAGCGCCAGCACCAGCGCGCCGAGGGAGATCTTGTGCAGGCCAATCCCCAGGTAATACATGGCGGCGAAGGTCATCGCCAGCACCAGCGGAATCGACAGCGCCACCACCAGGCCGGTGCGCAGGCCGAGTGAGAAGAAGCTCACCAGCAGGACGATGATCACCGCCTCGGTGAGTACACGGATGAACTCGCCGACGCCGGTCTTCACCGCCGCCGGCTGATCCGACACCTTGCGCAGCTGCATGCCGGCCGGCAGGGTTTCCTGCAGGCGGGCGAAGTCGACTTCCAGGGCCTCGCCCAGCACCAGGATGTCGCCGCCGGCCTTCATCGACACCGCCAGGCCGATGGCGTCTTCGCCCATGAAGCGCATGCGCGGCGCCGGTGGGTCATTGAAGCCGCGCTTGACCTCGGCCACATCGCCGATGCGGAAGGTCCGCTCGGCCACCCGGATCGGGAAATTGCGGATCTCCTCGACCGTCTCGAAGCGCCCGGTCACCCGCAGTTGCACCCGCTCCGTCGTGGTTTCGAAGAAGCCGGCCGCCGCCACCGCGTTCTGCTCTTCCAGCGCCTGCTGCACCACGGCCAGCGGCAGGCCGAGGGTGGCCAGTTTGGTGTTGGACAGCTCGATCCAGATCTTCTCGTCCTGCAGGCCGAGAAGATCGACCTTGCCGACGTCCTTGACCCGCTGCAGTTGCAGTTGCACGCGGTCGGCATAGTCCTTGAGCACCGCGTAGTCGAAACCCTCGCCGGTCAACGCGTAGATATTGCCGAAGGTGGTGCCGAACTCGTCGTTGAAGAACGGCCCCTGGATACCCGGCGGCAAGCTGTGGCGAATGTCGCCGACCTTCTTGCGTACCTGGTACCAGAGCTCGGGAATCTCCTTGGAGCGCATCGAGTCGCGGGCGATAAAGGTCACCTGGGATTCGCCGGGGCGGGAGAAGGACACGATCTTGTCGTAGTCGCCGGTCTCCATCAGCTTTTTTTCGATGCGTTCGGTAACCTGGCGGGCGACCTCCTCGGCGCTGGCCCCCGGCCAGATGGTGCGCACCACCATGGCCTTGAAGGTGAATGGCGGGTCTTCGCTCTGGCCCAGCTTGGTGTAGGACATAGCGCCGACCACGGCCAGCAACAGCATGATGTAGAGCACGATCTGACGATTGCGCAGCGCCCAGGCGGACAGGTTGAAATCCATCGGGACTACTCCTTGGCTGCCAGCTTGACCGTGCGATTATCGCGGTCGACCGGGCGCACCTGCTGGCCTTCGCGCAGCACCTGCACGCCGGCGGCGACCACCCAGTCCTGGGCCTGCAGGCCCTCCAGCACCGGCACGCTGTGCTCGGCATAGGCACCGATGCGCACATGCGTACGCTTGAGCGTGGAATCCTTGGGGTCGACCACCCAGACATAGGGCTGGCCTTGCTCCGCGGTCAGCGCCGACAGCGGCACCGACAGCGGCACTTCGCCGTTGTGGGCGATAAATACCCGCGCGCTCTGGCCCAGCTCGGCCGGCACTTCACCGGCGCTGAAGGCCACGCGTGCGGCAAAGGTGCGCGACTGCGCGTCGGCCGCCGGGGAAATCTCGCGAATCCGCCCGGGAAAACGCTGATCCGGCTGCGACCAGAGTTCGACCGCTACCGGCTGGCCGACCTTGAAGCGCTCGAAGGCTTGCTCGGGCAGGCTGATCGAAACTTCCCGCTCGCCATCGGCGGCCAGGACGAACACCGTTTGCCCCGCCGCCACCACCTGGCCGACCTCGACCATGCGCCGGGCGATCACGCCATCCTGCGAGGCGCGCAGCACCGCGTAACCGGCCTGATTGCTGGCCACGTCGAACTCGGCCCTGACCTGCTTGAGGCGCGCCTCACCTGAGCGGTAGAGATTCTCTGCGTTGTCGTATTGCGAACGGCTGACCAGTTGGCGTGCCAGCAGGGTCTTGTAGCGGTCACGTTCGGCGCGCACCAGCTGCAGATTGGCCTCGGCCGCGGCGACTTGCGCGCGCATGGCTTCGAGCTGCAAGCGCACATCCTGCGGATCCAGTTGGGCCAGTGGCTGATTCTTGCGCACATGGTCGCCCACCTCGACCAGGCGCTTGGCCACCTTGCCGCCGATGCGGAAGGCCAGTTCAGGCTCCAGGCGCGCACGCACCTCACCGGCATAGGCGTCCATCATTTCGGTCGCAGGTTGCGGCTGCACCACCATGGCGGGACGGATAGACTGCTCGACCGGCTCACCATTACCACAGGCAGCGAGCAGAACGATGAGACTGACGGACAAGGCGTGGCGCAACATGATGGATGACCTTTCACGAAGGTTTGGAATATTTGTACTGGCGGGTATAGTAAAAATAGCAAACTCACCAGTCCAGTATTAAAAACAGCCGATGCCAAACAAGTTGTTACCGCCCAGCGGCCCCGGCCGCCCAAAAGATCTCGTCAAGCGCCAGGCCATCCTGGACGCGGCGAAAACCCTGTTCCTGCGCCACGGTTACGACGGCAGCAGCATGGACGCCATTGCCGCCGAAGCCGGGGTATCCAAGCTGACGGTGTACAGCCACTTCACCGACAAGGAGACCCTGTTCTCCGCGGCGGTGAAGGCCAAGTGCGAGGAACAACTGCCCGAGCTGTTCTTCGAACTGGCGCCAGGCGTACCCGTCGAGACCGTGCTGCTGACTATCGGCCGCGGCTTCCACACCCTGATCAACAGCCGCGAGTCGGTGGAAATGCACCGGGTGATGGTGGCCCTGGCCAGCCAGGACCCGAAGCTCTCGCAGATGTTCTACGACGCCGGCCCGCAACGCCTGCTCAGTGAGATGGAATACCTGCTGGGCAAGGCCGACCAGGCAGGCCAGTTGCGCATCGCCGATGTGCGCAGCGCCGCCGATCAGTTCTTCAGTCTGATCAAGGGCGGCGCCAACTTCCGCCTGCTGATCGGCTGCGCCGGCCCGCAGCAAGGTGCAGACGCCGAACGGCATGTGCAGGACGCGGTGGCGATGTTCATGCGCGCCTATCGGCCGGACTGAGGGTGCCCGGAGGCTTTTGCAGGATGAGCGTAGCGCGGTTGAGCGTAGTGATGCCCATCGGCAATCAGCCAATCGCCGCGCAGATCGGCCGCGGCGATTGCCCCCTGCCCTGGAGCCGGGGCGGCTTTCGCCGTGATGGGTATCGCTGCGCTCAACCCATCCTACGGGCAGTTCGTAGCCGGCAGCTTCTTCAACGGATAGATGTCGTAGCGGCTGGATTTGCCTTCCAGCGCGTAACCGGGTTTGCCACCGTCGATGATCGGCGCCTTGCGCGGGCGCTTGACCACCACCCGGTGGCTGGCCAGGGCCAGGGCGGCCTGGAGCAGGGCCGGGGCATCCAGGTCGTCACCGACGAAGGGACGGAACAGGCGCATTTCCTTTTTCACCAGCGCGCTCTTGTCGCGATGGGGGAACATCGGGTCGAGGTAGATCACCTGCGGCGGTTCGCCCTGCCACGCGTTCATCAGCTCGATGGCGTTGCCGGTCAACAGGCGCATCTGCGCCACGATCGGGCCGACATCCCGGTCGACCGCGGCGCGGGCCAGGCCATCCGCCAACAGGGCGGCGATCAGCGGTTGACGCTCGATCAGGGTCACGCTGCAACCCAGGCTGGCCAGGACGAAGCCATCGCGGCCGAGTCCGGCGGTGGCATCCAGCACCCGCGGACGCACGCCCGGCTGCACGCCCACCGCCTTGGCGATCATCTGCCCGGTGCCGCCGCCGAACAGCCGGCGATGCGCCACCGCGCCCTCGACGAAATCCACCCGCACCGGCCCCGGCGCCTGCGGCCCCAGCTCGATCAGCTGCAACCCCTGCTCGCCCAGTTGCAGGGCAAATTGCGCCTCGCCCTCCTGCGCCAACCCCAGGCGCTCGGCCCATGCCGCAGCGTGCTCGGCCAGATGGGGGGCCAGGGCGTCCATGCGAATTGTGGCGCTAGGCCGCTCGTCATTCATCGGGAAATATGCTCAAAAAATAGTCAATTCGACCTGTATGCGGTCGATCATCGTTGATGCGGCATTCTGCCAGAGCCAGCCCTTTCCAGTCGCAGCGAGTTCGCCCTGTTTACGCTGCTTGCCCCTGGCGCAGCCTCATGACAGCCCCTGCTGCTAACGGCACATGCGGAACAACCCCATATCGACATGCAAGTGATCGCTATGGGCGGCGTTGTACTGCGGCCCGAGGGTGACATTGAAGCTGGCGCAAGCGCCTTTATGCACCAGACGCAAGAAGCGCGCGGCCTCGCCCTCTCCCGGCCAGTCGCGCAGCACGCGGATGCGCCGACCGTCCTGCAGGTGAAAGCCGACAATATCCAGGGCATTGGCCGAGGCATGCTGGCTGCGGCGCTGGCTACCCGCGATGCTGCGGCAGGCGAAGCTGCCGACATGCTCGACCCGCACCACCGGCTGGCCGAACACCTCCTGCGCGGCAGGCTGCAAGGCATGCCGCTCGAACAGGGCAAAGGCCGCCGCCAGCGGGCAGGTGGCGATAAAGCTGCTGCTGAAACGCACCCCGGAGGCCTGCACCCGCAGGGTATTCTGCAGCGGGCAATCCACCGCCGGGCTGCTATCGGGCAACGCCGTGAAACGCAGCGGCGACGTGGTCAGGGCCTGCTGACAGAGCACCGGGTCATCCTCCAGACGCCAGAGCTTGAAAGGGGTCAGCAGGTTCGGCGTGGCCCTGATATCCAGTGGTGCCCAGGGATTCCAGCGCGCAGGCACATCGAGCCACTGCTGATAGACCGCCAACGGCACGCCAAACAAACCCAACAGCACAAGCACCATCAGAACACGACGCAAACCCTACCCCACTCGGGCCTCTAACAGATATCAGGCCTTGAACAGCTTGTTGATGCGCTCGAACGGCATGCCCTGAGCGGTCGCCACCAGGCTACCGCGAGTGGCCAATTCCTGCGCGGCCTGGAAGAAGGCGCCATAGGCGACTCGCGCCAAACCGGAGCCGAGACTGACGCGTTTCACCCCCAGTTCGGCCAGCTCATCCAGCGACAAGCGCAGGCTGGGCGAGCCCACCAATACGTTGACCGGGCGCGGCGCCACGGCCGTGACCAGCGCCAGGATTTCCTCGCGGCTAGTCAGGCCCGGCGCATAGAGCACATCGGCGCCCGCCTCGGCGTAAGCCACCAGGCGGCGGATGGTGTCGGCCAGATCAGCTCGGCCGTGCAGGTAATTTTCCGCCCGCGCCGCCAGGGTGAAGGGGAATGGCAGGCGGTGAGCTGCCGCGACCGCCGCCTGGACCCGCTCGACCGCCAGTTCGAAGGGATAGATCGGCGACTGCGCATCCCCCGTGGCATCCTCGATGGAACCGCCAACCAGACCGATCTGCGCCGCCAGGGCGATGGTTTCGGCGCAGTGCTGCGGTTCATCGCCATAGCCGTTCTCCAGATCGGCGGCCACCGGCAGCGGGGTCGCCTCGACGATAGCCCGGGCGTTAGCCAGGGCCTCCTCGCGACTGACCGCGCCTTCTGCATCGCAGCGGCCCAGGGAAAAGGCCAACCCGGCACTGGTCGTAGCCAGCGCCTCGAACCCCAGGCCCGCAAGCATCTTCGCCGACCCGGTATCCCAGGGATTGGGCAGCACGAACAAGCCTTCGCGCTGGTGCAAGGCGCGAAATGCCTCGCCACGCGCCACCTGAGTA
The DNA here is from genome assembly GCA_030699825.1 of Pseudomonas sp. GTDB lineage: Bacteria > Pseudomonadota > Gammaproteobacteria > Pseudomonadales > Pseudomonadaceae > Aquipseudomonas. The sequence goes on from JAUYKV010000025.1 coordinate 14,276, forward strand.
GACATATCGATCGCTCCTGTTTTGATTTCAACCTGCATGCACCTTAGCAGGCCAAGCTATTCAGCCACGACACCCGAGCCTGCGGCACCTGCTCGGCCAGGTGCGAGCCAGGGCTTGCATGCGATTGGCGGCGCCAGGCCGTGGGCTAGTCATCGGAAACTCCACTGAAACAATCCTCAACCCGGCCGCCAGGCGGCCGATAACCAGGTGCGCGGCATTCTGCAGACTTGGCCCGTAACAGCCGCATCGAGTGACTTATGGTTAATGGCGTTTGCGCTTCCAGCACCACACTGACGGCCCTTGGCAGCAACCCGAGCCGCAGCAGCCAGGCAGACATTCGTGCCTATCTGGATTTCCAGATTCTCTTGAGCCGGGTGACCGCGGGCCAGCAGCCGGTGGTTGCCAAGGACATTGCAGCCGAACCCGAGGAGGCACCACACGCAGCGACGGCCCATGGCGAAGCAGACAGCGGCGCTCAGAACTTGATTGCAAAGCGCCAGTTCGAGCTGAGCAGCAGACTCAATGCCGAGCCTGGCAATGTCGATCGTTTGACCCTTATGCTGCTCGCCGATGCGTTCAGCGCTGGCAGCCAGCTTGCCCGCGGAGAGTCCGCGCTGCCCTACCTGCTCAGCCTGGCGTGAGCGCAGCGCAATTATGTTTAACGCCGATGGTGTGAAGCGGCGCGAAAACGCCCCGGGGAAATCTCGAAAAACTCACGAAAGCAGCGGCGGAAGTGCGAAATGCTGACGAAGCCGCTGGCGACGGCAATATCGGCCAGCGGCTTGTTGGTCTGCTGCAACAGCTGCCGGGCGCGGGTCAAGCGCAGCTCCAGGCTATAGCGCGAGGGCGTCGCATTGACGTGGCGGCAGAACAAACGTTCGAGCTGACGCCTGGAAATCCCCACGCAGCTGGCCAGCTCATCCACCGTCAGCGGCTCGTCGATATTGTTGTGCATCAGCTCCAGCGCCGTTTTCAACGCCTGCGGCAGGGTCGGGTCGTAGTCGACGGCCACCACCGACACATCCAGCACTTCCTGCATGGTGTCGCAGCTCAGCACCTGCTCGATGGCATTCACCAGGTTGCTGCCACTGCCGTGACGCACCACTTCCAGCATCATGCCCAGCGAACTGTTGGCACCGGCACAGCTGATCCGCTCCCGATCCATCACATAGGCATGGCTGGACAACTTCACCTTGGGGAACAGCTCGGCGACCATCGCCCGCCCATCCGGATGGAAGGCGCAATCGTAGCCATCCAGCAGTCCCGCCTCGGCGAGAAAATAGGCGCCGTTCCACAAGCCGCCGAGCATGGCGCCGGCGGCATCGGCCGACTTGAGCTTGGCCCGCAACAGTGGATCCGCCTGCAAGGACACCCGAAAACCACCGCAGACGACCAGAATGTCCTGCCGCTTCTCGTCCATCTGCGCCAGGCGACAGCCTGCCGAAATGGCGATACCCAGATCGCTGACCACCACCTCGCTCGCACCACCGACCACCAGCACCTCATAGAGCGGCGTCGGGCTCATCAGGTTGGCGGTGACCAGGGCATCCACCGCCCCGGTGAAAGCCATCATCGAAAAGTTATCCAGCAGCACGAAGGCAACCCGCTGCAGCGGCAGCTCCGGCACACTGTCCCTCTTGGCGAGGTGGGCCATATTCTTGTTCTTCAGCAAGCTCTCGAAGGAGGAGCGCATGTCGTAACTCACAGGCAGTGAAGCGTCTACGCAGTAGTTAACCATAGGCAGTCATCGCGCATCACCTGCGGGCCCACAATGCAGCGCGGCGGCCCGGCCGCTCGCGCAGGCTCAGAACGGCAAGGGCAACTTGGCGGTGCGGCCGCCGTCGACCACCAGGATCTGCCCGGTGACGAAGGCGGCCTCGTCGGAGGCGAGGAACACCACCGCGCCGCCGACGTCCTGCGGCGTGCCGGTGCGGCCCACCGGGTGCATGGCCAGCAGGCCCTTGCGCGCTCCGACCGGGTCGGCCTGGACATCGATGTAGGCGTTGCTCAGGTCCGAGTCGATCCAGCCCGGGGCGATGGCGTTGCAACGCACCCCGTCGCGCCCCAGGTCCACCGCCAGGGCCCGGGTCAGGCCGTGGATACCGGCCTTGGAGGCGCAGTAGGCGGCGTGCTGGGGGTTGGCGCCGAGGCCTTCGATCGAGCCGATGTTGATGATGCTGCCGCCGCCGCGCTGGCGCATCTGCGCCAGCAGCTCGCGGGCGAGGAATGTCGGCGCGCGCAGATTGACATTCATCATCCGGTCCCAGTCCTGCTCGCTCATCGTCTCGATCGGCTGCTCGAACATGAAGCCGGCGTTGTTCACCAACACATCGATGCCGCCGATCAGCTCGGCCGCGGCCTGGGCAATCAGGCGCGGGGCGCCCGACTCGGCCAGGTCGGCCTCGACGAAGAACACGTCCGGGTTATTCGCCAGCTCGGCGTCCAGGGCCTGACGCTGGGCCACCAGCACCCGTGCGCCGGCGGCCAGGAGTTTCTCGGTGATGCCGCGGCCGATGCCACGGCCGCCGCCGGTGACCAGGGCATTTTTTCCAGTCAGTAGCATGTTCGTCTCCTTAACCCGAAACCGGCTTGGCGCCAGTGACTTCCAGCGCTTCCCCGGCGATGTAGCGCGCCTCGTCCGAGGCCAGGAAGGCAATCACATCGGCGATGTCTTCCGGCTCGGCGATGCGCCCCAGGGGTACGCTCTTGTTCAGTTCCTCGACGGCCTTGTCCGGGTCCAGGCCGCGGCGTTCGAAACCGCTGCGGATCATCGGCGTATTGATCTCGTGCGGGCACACGGCATTGACCCGGATGCCCAGCGGCGCGCAGTCGCGGCCGAGGTTCTTGCTCAGCGCTGCCACCGCGCCCTTGCTGGTGCAATAGGCGACATGCCCCGGCCCCGGATACACGCCCCACACCGAGGACGTATTAACGATGGCCGCGCCTTTGCGCCCCTTCATGTGCGGAATCGCTGCGCGGCAGATATAGAACACCGCGTTGAGGTTGACACCCATGGCGTCGAACCACATCTCGTCGGTGGTTTCCTCGATGGTGCCGCGCGGAATAATGCCGGCGTTGTTGAGCACGATGTCGAGCCCGCCGAAGGCCTCCGCGGCGGCACTGACCACGGCCTCGCAATAGCTCTTCTCCCGCAGGTCGCCGGCCAGGTAGCTGACCTCGGCGCCGAGGGCGCGGGCCTGTTCGGCGATCTTTGCGCAACCGGCCTCGTCGCGGTCGGACAGCATCAGCCGCGCGCCCTCACGGGCAAACAGCAGGGCCAAGGCCTGGCCGACACCGCCGGCGGCGCCGGTGATCAAGGTGACTTTCTCGGCGAATTTCATAGAGCGATCTCCATGGGGCGGGTTGAACCAGGCAGCGCCTGGACGGACTCGGTGTTAAACAGCAGCTGAAATAGAGTGGCGCAGTCGGTGCTGGCGGGCAGTTCGGCAACGGCCTGCTCGATGGCCTGACGTCGCTCGGCATCAAGGCTGACACCGGCCAGCAGGTGAAACTTGGCGCTGAATTCGGCCTGGGTCATGGCCGTGGCCGGGTCGCCCTTGGCTGCGGTGACCGGGCTGGTGAAGCCCTGGCCATCCTTGAGCGACACCGAGACCCGCGAGAGGATTTCATTGGGGAAGCGCGCCGACAGGTCGTCGGCCTCGACGATCTCGATGCGCCCGCTGACCGCGAGGATGTCGGCGGCGTGGATCGCCTCGCCGGTCACCTCCAGCGGGCCGACCTGGCCGCGGGCCACCAAGGCCGCCAGGGGGAAGGCCGCCAGGGGGAAGGCCAGGGCGTACTGGGCCTCGTCGGCGTTGGCAGGGGTGTGGCCCTGCAGGCGCATGGACTCGTGGAAGGTCTCGACCTCAATGCGCTCGATGGCCTCGCCGGTGATCTGCGGGTTCTCGGCCAGCAGCGCACTCATCGCGGTCAACGCCGGCTGCGCCCAGCGGCACACCGGCCAGGGCTTGAAGTACTGGGCGTCGATCTCCCAGCGCTGACCGAGGTCGTGCCACTGGGCGGCCACGGCCGTGGTCTCCACGGTTTCGGCCGGCGCGCCCGTGACCCCCGCCTGGGCCAGCAACAAGGCATTCAGTCCGGCATAGGCGCCAGCGCCGTGGGCGTCGCGCAGCATCGAAGGGTGATCGACCAGGCGCATCATTGGGCAGCGCGGGCCGAAGTATTCGGCGATACCCAGGGCATGACGGAAGGTCTGCTCGTCCAAATCAAGCAAGCGGGCGCCCGCGCAGACCACGCCGAGCCCGGAGAAGGCGCCGGATGCATGGTATTCAGGCGCGGTGGCCATCAGCGCGACGCCCGCACGCAGCGCCGTTTCATAGCCGATACAGAGCGCGCTGAGCAGCTCATCGCCGCTGATGCTGCGGCCCTGCTCGCGGCAGGCATCGACCAGCGCCAGCAGCGCCGGCACCACGCTGGCACCGGCATGACCCTTGGAGGTGAAGTGACCTTCGTGGGCATCCAGGCTGTCGACGCTGAAACCGCCGGCCCAGGCCGCGCCCAGCGGGTGCACCGCGCGCCCGTCGAACAACAGGCGGCTGGCCAGGGCGCCAGCCGGGTAATGGCTGACGGCATAGCGCTTGAGGGCCTGGCTGGTCTGGTTGTCGCGGGCGCCGGCGGCGACCCCGAGGATGTCCAGCAAACAGGTCTGCAGCAGCTCGCGGGTGTGTTGCGGCGCCTGGCTGAAAGTGAAATCACGGACGAACGAATAGAGCGACATGCGGTAACTCCACAGACGACACTCAAGAGAATTCTGAAAAAAAGTGCCCTGGAACGGGCACCTTAAGTACGACTAGGTGATGGCTAAGCTTATTTAGCGGCGGCGCGGGAAGCGGCGATCCAGGTATCGAACTGCTCGCGGTGCGCTGCGACCCACTCGGCGGCATGCCGACGGATGTCCTTGGCGCTGTTCTCGCCATCTTGCATCTTCAGGTTCTGCGCGCTCTCGTCGTCGGTGGTGATCTGCACCAGAGAGAGAAACTTCAGCGCTGCCGGATTCTCTTCGGCAAACTCCTTGTTCAGCACGGCCTTGACCTCATCCACGGCGAAACCGAGGTTCTTGCCGTTGAAGCTGGTATTGACGTCGTTGTTGCCGTCCGGCAGGTCGGTGTGTGGCACTTCCAGCCAGACCACGTCCTGGCCCTCGACCAGCACACCGGCGATCCACTGCGGTACCCAGGTGTAGTAGAGAATCGACTCGCCTTGTTTGTAGCGCTGAATGGTGTCGGCCATCAGGGCGAAGTAGGAGCCGCGGTTATGCGTGACTGTCTTCTCCAGGCCATAAGCCTTGAGGTGGTGGTCGATCATCAGCTCGCAGCCCCAGCCCGGGTTGCAGCCGGTGAGGTCGGCCTTGCCATCGCCATTGCTATCGAACAGTTTGGCGATTTCCGGCTTCTTCAGGTCGGCCACGGACTTGATGCCATGGGCATCGGCGGTCTTCTTGTCGACCAGGTAACCCTGTAACACACCGGGAATCACGTCACCGGCCTTGACCAGCGTGTCATCGCCGCCGACCTTCTGGTAGAAGGTGTCGTGCAGCTTGTCCCACAGGTGCACGGTGAAGTCCGCATCGCCGTATGACAGCGCGACCATCATGGTGGCGTACTCGGTCTCCTTGGGTTTCTTGACCTCGTAGCCCAGCTCGCGCAGGCCGGCGATGGCCACTTCGCCGCGGAAGTGCTCTTCGGCGATCGACGGGAAGATCGGCGTCACCGACACCCCCTGCCCCGGCTGCTCGGCCGTAGCGGCCTGGCCATAGAGCGGCAGCAGGCTCAAGGAGGCGACGGCCGCGCAGTGCAGGAGTTTGCGGGTGAAGCCATGGGTATGTAAGTTCATCGTCATCTACCTTTTGGGCTTTGTTGTTAGTCGGGTATTTCGATTCAATTCAGGCCTCAGCCTTGACGCTCGCCGGACGCTGGCCCAGCAGACGCAGCACCAGGCCGACGGGGCCGCTGTGGTACCAGCGCAGACTGGGGTCGGCGTTGCCGAGTTCGCCCATGGCCTGGGTCAGGCGATCGAGGAAAATCGCCAACAACACCAGACCGACGCCGCCGACCGTGGCCAGGCCCATGTCCAGGCGGCCGATGCCGCGCAGGACCATCTGGCCGAGGCCGCCGACCGAGATCATCGAGGCGATCACCACCATCGACAGCGAGAGCATCAGGGTCTGGTTGACGCCGGCCATGATGGTCGGCGCGGCCAGCGGTAGCTGCACGCGCTTGAGCATTTGCCACGGCGTGCAGCCGAAAGCGCGCGCCGCTTCGATCTTGTCTTCAGGCACCTGACGGATGCCCAGGTTGGTCAGGCGCACCAGCGGCGGTACGGCGAAGACGATGGTCACCAGCACGCCAGGGACGTTGCCGATGCCGAACAGCATCACCACCGGCACCAGATAAACGAACGCAGGCAGGGTCTGCATGGCATCCAGAACCGGCCGCACGATCTTCTCCAGGCGGTCGCTGCGCGCCGATAGAATGCCCAGCGGCACACCGATCAACGCGCAGAAAAACACCGAGGTAAGCACCAGCGCCAGGGTGGTCATGGACTCCGACCAGACCCCGATCAACCCCAGCAGGGTCAGGGTAATGGCACACAACCAGCCCATGCGTGCACCGGCCACCTGCCAGCCAAGCAACGAGGACAAGAGGATGCCGATCGATGGCGGAATGCTCTGCAGGATGAACTCGAAGCCGTTGAGCACCTGATCGATCGGCCAGCGGATGGCGCGGAAGAACTCACGAAAATTCTGCACCAGGTAATTCAAGGTGCTTTCCACCCAGACGCCCAGGGGAATGGTCAAGGTCTGGAAGGGGTCGAGAAAACTGAACTCTGACATATGGGTACCTACTCTGCGATTCTGCTCGGTGGAATCCTGCTAGAACTGCTTCGCCACTCAGTGGCGACTCAGGGTCTGCAGCAGCAAATTCTTGGAAATAGTGCCTCTGAAGGCACCGCCATGGTCCAGAACCGGCACCGGGTAAGGTACCGACGCCACCACATTGAGCACCTCGTGCAGCGGCGTATCGATGTAGATCGGTTGATGCTTGTCCAGCCTGAACTGCTCCAGCCGCTGCATCTCGACGCTGTTGCCGTTCAGGGCGTCGGGCTCGACCACACCCAGCAACTGGTCACGCTCGTCGATCAGGTAGCCGAAGGGAACCCCCGCTTGGAAGCCCGGTGCATGGCCATTGACCCTACTCACAGTCGCGGGATCCATCACGGCGACATCGCCGGCCAGAAGCACCCGGGAGCTGTCGAAGCCGTGGAAGAAGTTCTCGACATACTCGTTGGCGGGATTGCACAGCAGTTCCTGAGGGGTGCCGATCTGCACCACCCGGCCGCCTTCCATGATCGCGATGCGATGACCGATGCGGATCGCCTCTTCGATGTCATGGGAGATGAAAATGATGGTGCGCTGCTGCTCGGCCTGCAGGCGGATCAACTCGCCCTGCATCTCGCTGCGGATCAACGGATCGAGCGCGGAGAAGGCCTCGTCCATCAGCAGGATGGTCGGGTCATTGGTCAGCGCCCGGGCCAAGCCGACACGCTGCTGCATGCCGCCGGACAACTGGTGCGGATAGCTGTTCTCCTGACCGGCCAGGCCGACCTGACGCAGCGCCTCGATCGCTCGGGTCCTGCGCTCCTGCTCGCTGACCCCGGAAATCTCCAGACCGAACGCAGCGTTCTCCAGTACGCTCATGTGCGGCATCAGGGCGAAGGACTGGAACACCATGCCCATCTCCTTGCGCCGCACCTCGAGCAGTTCCTTGTCGGACAGCCCGGTGATTTCCCGGCCGTTGAGGTGAATGCTGCCGGAGGTGGGTTCGATCAGGCGATTGAACAGGCGCACCATGGTCGACTTGCCGGAACCGGACAGACCCATGATGACGAAGATTTCGCCACGCTTGACCGAAAAGCTGGCGTCGAACACACCGACAACCTGGCCGGTCTTCTCAAATATCTCGTTCTTGTCGGCGCCGTTGCGCAACATATCCATGGCAACTTGCGGCTGTGCGCCGAACACCTTGAATACATTTTTGACGGAAAGTATCTCGTCAGCTTGGGTCATTGCGCCCTCTTCTTGTAGGTATATAAGCCGTCATCTTGGTGGCGCCGTTAGGCGCTTTATCCGGGCCGAACAAATCCCGCCAGCGCTTGATTTGTAACAAGTTGCCGCTGGCCATTAATTGCCTGGATCACCGCGAATATGCCCCTTGGCGACTGCCTGCAAGCCTTCGCCGGGTGAGTTCAAATTAGAGACTGGGGGACTGAGCGTCCAACGACATTTGTTCGGCCAAAACAATAACCTGATGTTATTGATTAAGCGCAGAGTCACTGGCGATATCGGGGCCTATCCGCGGCAAACAAGGCTTACCGTGGGGCAAACGGGCAAGCGAGCAGCCTGCTCAGCGCTCAGCTGACAGGCTGAGCAAGCGGCTAACCGACGAATTAACCCTTGGGCTGCGAATAACTGGCCTTCATACGCTGCGCAGCGGCCTCTGCCGCATCCAAACCGGCGGCGATAGCCGCCTTGAATCCCGCATCGATCATTGCCTGCAAACCGGCCGCCGTGGTGCCGCGGTAGTCGAGCATGGCCTGGACCATGTCCGCAGGCGGCATGCCATTGCGACCGAGCAGCTGGCTCGCTTCCACCACCACGCCACGCACCGCGCGCTCGGCGACTTGGCGCGGCAACCCCCTGGCCAGTGCATGGGCCAGCAGCGCCTCGGCCAGCAGCGCCGGATAGGCCGCGCCCGAGCCGACCAGGCCGGTCAGGTAGTCCAGATCGGCCTCGCTGGCCACCTCGTCGGTGCTGCCGCAACTCTCGAACATCGCCTGGGTGAAGGCCCTGTCGGCAGCCGTGACCTGCTCGGTGGCGAACCAGGGCGTGTAGCACTGGCCGATCTCGGCCGCCGCATTGGGCATGGCGCGAATGACCCGCCGGCTGCCGCTGCGCTTGAGCAGGGTGGCCAGCGAGACGCCGGCCATGAAGGAGATCACCAGTTTGTCTGCCGCCTCGATCTCGACCGCGGCGAACTGCTCAGGACGCACCGACAGCACAATGATGTCGGCCCGCTGCGCCAGCTGACGGTTATCCGTGGCCAGCTGCACCTCGGGCCAAGCGTCGAAGCCCGCGACCTGTCCGCTACGGCTGGAGATAATCAAACCGGTCGGCGCCAGCACGCCCTTCTCGAGCATGGCAGCGCCGATCGAACGACCCAGCCAGCCGCCACCGCCGATGATGCCGACCGTCAGTTCACTGAACATGCGCGTACCTCTCAGGCTGATTCGCTGGGGCCGATCGAGACCAGCACCGGCTCGGCCACGGCGCAACCGTGGCGGGCGTAGAAACGCTGCAGCTCTCGGGCTTGAGGGACCTGCCCGGTGAAAACTTTCACGTACTCGGGTATGCGCTGCATACGCACCAGCAGGTCCTCGCGGCTGTTCATGCTGATATAGCCGATCTGGGTCAGGTACATGGACCGGGCCCGCACATCGGCGGGCAAGGCCTCGTAGCCGAAGCGCACGAACATGCCGGCCAATGCCGCCAGCCGCGCCTTGTCGGCGATCTCGACCTGGGCGGCCACCCTGGGCTCCTGCAGCGCCCAGCTGCGCACCGCGAACTCGAACTGGGAATCGAACAGCGCCGGGTTCAGCCAGCAGTCGAAGACATTCAGCACCGCCTCGACAATGCTCTCGGCATAGTCCTCGGCACGGCCGACCAGGCTGTCGGTGTTTTTCACCCGCCAGCGCTCGAGCAACGCCGCCAACAGTTCCTCGCGGTCCTTGAAAAACCAGTAGAAGCTGGTTCTCGAGAGGTTCAGTTTCTTTGCCAGCGGCAGGATACGCACGGCCTCGACGCCCGACTCGATCAGGCCTTCGTAGGCCGCCTCCAGCCAGCCCTCGGCCGAGCCGCGCCAGCCGCTGTCATTCGCTTTGGTAGGTTCGTTCATGGGTCGATGGTAGCGATCAGTGCCGCGTCGCACAATGCAGAGTGTTCATCGGCGTCCATAAAAATGACAAGACTGTACATTCTCCAAGAGCGCTAGTACTCCTGACTACCACCCATCGCCCCAGTGAAACCAATGCACTTGCGACAAAAGCTAACCATGCGCGACATACCGGCTTGCGAGTAATGTACATCCAAGTCAAATTAGTTGACACAAGTGTACATTAATCTCGCACACAGGCTCAGGCCTGTTCCCCAGTGGAGCCGACCATGTCGAACGACCCGCTTCTTCAGCCCTACCAGCTCAAGCACCTGACCCTGAGAAACCGGATCATCACCACCTCGCATGAGCCGGCCTACCCCGAGGACGGCATGCCCAAGGCGCTCTACCGCGCCTACCATGTGGAACGGGTCAAGGCCGGCGTGGCCCTGACCATGACCGCCGGCTCGGCGGCGGTGTCGCGCGACAGCCCGCCGGTGTTCAACAACATCCTGGCCTACAAGGACGAGGTGGTCGGCTGGATGAAGGACCTCACCGATGAATGCCATGAGCACGGCGCGGCGGTGATGATTCAGCTGACCCACCTGGGCCGGCGCACCCGCTGGGACAAGGGCGACTGGCTGCCAGTGGTGTCGCCTTCGCACAACCGCGAGGCGGCCCACCGCGCCTTCCCCAAGCAGATGGAAGACTGGGACATCGAGCGCATCATCAAGGACTACGCCGACGCGGCGGAGCGCATGCAGGCGGCCGGCCTCGACGGCATCGAACTGCAGGCCTATGGGCACCTGATGGACCAGTTCTGGTCGCCGCTGACCAATGAACTGGACGCCCCCTATGGCGGTTCGCTGGACAACCGTCTGCGCTTCACCTTCGACGTGCTCAGCGCCATTCGCCAGCGCGTCGGCAACCAGTTCATCGTCGGTGTGCGCTACACCGCAGACGAAGTGCTCAGCGGCGGCTTCAACGCCGATGAAGGTGTGGACATCTCGCGCCGGCTCAAGGCCAGCGGCATGGTCGACTTTCTCAACGTGATTCGCGGCCACATCGACACCGACGCCGGCTTGACCGACGTTATCCCGATCCAGGGCATGGCCAACTCGCCGCACCTGGATTTCGCCGGACAGATTCGCGCGGCCACTGACTTCCCGACGTTCCACGCGGCGAAGATTCCGGACATCGCCACCGCGCGGCATGCCATCGCCTCGGGCAAGGTCGACATGATCGGCATGACCCGCGCACACATGACCGACCCGCACCTGGTGCGCAAGCTGATCGAAGGCCGCGAACAGGACATCCGTCCCTGCGTCGGCGCCAACTACTGCCTGGACCGCATCTACCAGGGCGGCGCGGCCTACTGCATCCACAACGCCGCCACCGGCCGCGAAACGACCATGCCGCACGAGATCCCCAAGGCCGCCACGCGGCGCAAGGTGGTGATCGTCGGCGCCGGCCCGGCCGGCCTGGAGGCCGCCCGGGTAGCCGGTGAGCGCGGCCACCAGGTGGTGGTGTTCGAGGCGGCCAGCCAGGCCGGCGGGCAGATCCGCCTGACCGCGCAAAGCCCGCGCCGGCGCGAGATGCTCAGCATCATCGACTGGCGCCTGGCCCAGTGCGAGGGCCTGGGCGTGACCGTCCACTACAACACCTGGGCCGAGGCCGAAACCATTCGCGCCGAGCAGGCCGACGTGGTCATCGTCGCCACCGGCGGCTACCCGAACACCGAGGTGCTGAGCGCCGGCAACGAGCTGGTGGTATCGGCCTGGGACATCATCTCCGGCGACGTCAAACCGGGCACCAATGTGCTGCTGTTCGACGACGCCGGCGACCACGCCGCCCTGCAGGCCGCCGAGTTCATTGCCCAGAGCGGCGCCAAGCTGGAAATCATGACCCCCGACCGCAGCTTCGCCCCGGAAGTCATGGCGATGAACCTGGTGCCCTACATGCGCTCGCTGCAGAAGCTCGACACCACCTTCACCGTCACCTACCGCCTCGCCTCGGTGGCCCGCGACGGTGCCGGGCTGGTGGCGCAGATCGACAGCGACTACGGCGGCGTGCGCAGCGGCGTGCGCAAGGAACGGCGAGTGGACCAGGTTGTGGTCAACCACGGCACCCGGCCCATGGACGAGCTGTACCTGGAGCTCAAGCCCTTCTCGCGCAACCTCGGCGCGGTCGAATACGCCGACCTGATCGTCGGCCAGCCACAGACTCGCGACGACAACCCCGAAGGCGAGTTCCAGCTGTTCCGCATCGGCGACGCGGTGGCCGCGCGCAACACTCACGCCGCCATCTACGACGCCCTGCGTTTGGTCAAGGATCTCTAGCCGAGGCCGGCAAAACCGTCGAGAACAAGAAGGGGGCGTGCCTGCAGGCACGCCCCCTTCTTTCTTGGTTCTGTGGCGGCTGGAGGCTGAAACTGCAGCCTGCAGGAGTGGCTTTAGCCGCGAACACTCTCGGCGCCTGCCAGGCCGCACACGACTGGCGCAGCCTGGGTATCCGCTCAGGCGATCAGGGAGGCCACGCGCTTAATGCAGGCCCGCAGCCTCGCAAGCGCCGAGCCGCGAGTGCAGCACCCGGTGCCTTGGCTGCATCGTTGCAATCGACACAGACCGCAAATTAGCCTCGGCTACAAAGCATCCACCAGTTGCCTGCGCCTTCACTGAGCAAACTAGCGGGTTTGCACATTCCGGCCCCGAGGTTCACTCAGGGCAAAAATGCTGGTGCGCGCCGTAGATAACACTCTGACGCCAGGAATAATCAGTCAAGGGACGCCGGTCCCTTTCCGGCGCTCCAGACGATAATAGGGCGCGGTCATGCGCCCAACCGTAGCCCTGCCCCCCTGCTTTACCCGCCGATGACCACATCCTGCAAATGGGTGTAGCTGTCGACGAAACGCTTATATTTGTGCTGACCGCTGGTGTACGGCTGGTACTTGCTGGGTTTGTCTGCAGTGATGCAACTCGGCACCACATCAACCACCGCATCGAAATCGAGGTCGATGAAGAACGGCACCGAATAGCGATCCACGCCACTGGTATTGATCACGCGGTGCAGGGTGGAGATATAGCGGTCATTGGTGAAGGTCTGCACCAGGTCGCCGATATTGACAATGAAGGTATCCGCCACCGGTGGCGCGCTGACCCATTCGCCGTCTCTATTCTGCACTTGCAAGCCGCCATTCGAATCCTGCGAAAGGATGGTCAGAAAGCCGTAATCGGTGTGCGCACCAATACCAATCTCTTTCAGCGTGATATCGCCGAACTGTGGCGGGTAGTGCAGCAAGCGCTGAATCGTAATCGGCTTCTTCTGCAGCTTTTCAAAATAATCCGCCGGCAGATTCAGACTCAAGGCAATCGCGCTGATCAATTTACGTGCAAGCCCCAGCATGGCGCCGTGATAAGCCTCCATGACCTGCTTGAACTCTTGAATATCCTCCGGCATCAGGTTAGGACCGAAAAACGGTGAAACCGCCTCTTCGTGCCGACCATAATCGAAACACTCTTTGAAATCCTTGGTGTTTTGCGGATCGACATTTTCGCCGTACATGGGAATATAGCCACGCAAGGTCTGCCCGGAGTTGACGATATTCAGCCGATTCTTGGCTTCGAAGGGCAGCTCAAAGAACTTGCGGGAGAGCCGATACACATCACGTACCAGAGAAGCGGGGACCCCGTGATTCTTGATATACAAGAAACCGACGTTCTCACAGATACTGCCAATTTGCCGAGCCACCGAATGCGCACCACTGCCATCCAACAACGGCCCGACATCGACAATGGGGATCTCGTTGAAAGAAGTTGACTTGCTGGAAAGGCAGCTTTCGATTACTTGCGCCATACACTGATCCTTGATTTCGGTGGAGTGAAGTTAGCCACTAGCTTCTGCTCACCGGGGTATCAGAGATATAACAGAACCGAAGAAAGTTATAATTTTTTTACGCTGCGCAAGCGGCTCGGGGAAAAGCCATAGGTCTCCCTGAAGCGCTTGGTGAAGTAGCTCTGCGAGGCGAACCCCGTCGCCTGAGCAACAGTCGCTATAGGTAGCCGGGTATCCTCGATCAGGGTCCTGGCACGCCGCAGCCGCAACTGGAGGTAGTAATTGACCGGCGTGGTATTTTCGTGAGTCCGGAACACCTGCTCCAGCGTCCGTACCGTCGTGCCAATTTTCCCGGCCAACACTTCGATGGGACAGGGCGCATCGATAGTGTTTTCCATCAATTCGATTGCCGCCCCCAGACGGGACGACTTCATTCTCAACTCAAGATAACGACGACTATTTTGTATTTCATCCCGCGTTCTGACTCTGTCCTGACAGAACTGATGCGACACTTTCAGTGCGAAGTCGGCGCCATGGTCTTGGCCGATGATATAAAGCAGCATATCGAGCGCGGTAGTGCCGCCCTGACAGGTAAAAACACCATCCCCCACCGTATAGATGCTTTCATCAACCGCAACAGCAGGATAGAGCTCCTTGAACGTCGCCATCTGTTCATTAAACAGCGTGCAGGGGTTTTTCCCCAGAACGCCCGCTTTGGCCAGGATAAAACTGCCACTCGACAAAGACGCGAGTCTGCAGCCTTTCTTTTTCAGAGTCTTCAACTTCGAGAAAAGCGCGACTCCATCATAACCAGCCGCCTTTTTGTAAGCACAAACAAACAACAAGTTACAGTCGTCGATGTCACCACAGTGACCGGATACCCTGATGGGAACGCCGTTTGAGCTACAGACCTCAGTCGCCGCTGGATCGACATCGCCGCTGTACAAGCGGTACTCATAGGCCGCAGCCCCCCAAAGAGAGTTGGCGACGCTAAGCGCTTCGATCGCCAAAGAAAAAGAAGTCAGGGCAAACCCGGGCACCAGAACAAACCCAACGCGCCTTGTCTCAGATTGATGCGGTTGTATTGGCATGGCGGCCATTCTCTCTGCTTGAGGACACAATAAGAACGCGGGCTGGAGCCTTGTCATGCCTGCCAGGCCCTGTTGCAGCGTCATGCGAAATAACCCGGACGTTTCACAAACGCTAAAGGAGCTCGTCCGACTCCTCCGGAACCGGTAACGGCACCAAAGCAGGCTCCGGCAGGGTACCGCCCTGGCGCGACAGGATGATCGCCGCGGTCACCACCAGCAGACCACCGCCGAGCATGCCGGCGCTGATCTGTTCGCCGATCAGCAGCACGGCGATGGTCACCGCCACCACTGGCTCCAGGGTCGACAGGGTGGAGGCCGAGGACGAGCCTATCAGCGGCGAGCCGGCGAGAAAGAAGGCGACCGGCAGGATGGTGGCGAACAGGGCCAGGCCCAGGGTCGCCCACCAGGCCGGCGCCCCGGAAGGCGGGGTAGCGCCGAAGAACAGTGCGGCCACCGCGAAGACCAGGGCGCAGCCCAGCAGCACCATGGCGGCTGAGGCCAGCGGCTGCTCGTGGCGAATGCTGTGGGTGCCGTAGACGATCGCCGCGCCGTAGCTCAGGGCGGAGAACAGTGCCCAGAGCACCCCGGACAGGTTGCCGCGCAGGCTCAGGCCGGTGGCCAGCAGCACGCCGCCGAGGGCCAGCACCAGGCTGAGCAGCTTCAGCGCATTGGTGCGTTCGCCCAGGTAGGCGATCGACAGCGCGGTGACGAAGGCCGGGAAGGAGAACATCAGGATCACCGCCAGGCTCACCGAGGTGGAGCGGCTGGCGGTGTAATAACCCAGCGCCGCCAGGCCGTAGCCGACGCCCACCAGCAGGTTCTGCCTGGCCAGGCGCCCGCGCGGCAGGCGCACTCCTCGCAGGCGCAGAAACAGCAACAGGATCGAGGCGGCGATGGCGAAACGCACCAGCAGCAGGCCCACCGGATCGGCGCCGCCGGCATAGGCGTACTGGGCAAACAGCGGTTGCAGGCCGTAGCAGAAGGCCGCCAGCAACACCAGCATAAAGCCGCGGGCATAGCCGTCGTTCAGTACCAGGGGAGGCGCACTGTGCATGGTGTGGATACCTGATTATCGCGGGATCGGACAAAAATAAGCCCCGCATAACCTCGAGGGTTATACGGGGCCGCCAGGTACGTGCTAAGCGCCGTCAGTCGGCCAGCTTGCGCGCCATGGTGGCGCAGTACCAGTCGTCGAACTGGCACACGCCGTTCTCGGCGATCGAGGAATAGGGCCCCGGTTCGTAGGCCGGCGAGTTGACCCCGGCCTGAGTTCCCTCGACCAGACGACGGTCCTGGTCGTTGGTGGCCAGCCATACCCGGGTCAGGGTCTCCAGGTCGTAGTCGAGGCCTTCCTGGGCATCCTTGGGCACCAGCCACTTGGTGGTCACCAGGGTCTCATTCGGCCCCAGCGGCAACACGCGGAAGCTCAGAGCGTGGTCGCCGAGAAAGTGATTCCAGGTCGAGGGATAGTTGAAATACAACAGCGCGCCGATGTTCTCCACCCCGCTCCGATCCAGGCGCCGCGCCACCGCCGGCTTACCGTTCATGGTGTAGCTGACGGCACCAGACGACAGTGGAATACGGGTCATGCGGAACTGCCCGTCTTCATCCATCACCAGGCGGCTGGGCAGCCCGCCCGCTTCGCAGCGACCCCAATGCTCGAGCAACTCGGGGTCCTCGGCGCCAGCTACGCCGGCCACCGCCAGGTTCTCGACGAAGGAGTTCATCAGTTCAGGGTGGGAGCCGTCACAATGGAAGCACTCGCGGTTGTTCTCGAACACCAGCTTCCAGTTGCCCTTCTCCACCAGGTTGGATTCGGAGGCCACCTTGCAGTCGTCGAGGTTATGCGGGGCGATAAAGGGCGACACGGCCGCGCGAAACTTCTCGAAGTCTGGCGCCTGCTCGGCCACACAGACGTAGATATAGCTGTTAACCACCTCGCAGTGGGCAGTCTTGAGGCCATAGTCGGCGCTGTTGAAGTCCGGCCCCATATTGCCGGCAAACAACAGCTTGCCATCCAGGTCGAAGGTCCACTTGTGGTAGGGGCAGACCAGCTTGGCAACCTTGCCGCTGGCCTCGCTGCAGACCTTGGAACCGCGATGCCGACAGGCATTGTGCAGCGCACGGATCTGCCCATCGCCGCCGCGCACCACCACCACCGGGTAGTTGCCAATCTGCAGGGTCAGGTACTGACCTGGCTTCTCCAGTTCGAAGGTATGCCCGACGAAGATCCACTCCTTGTGCCAGATCTGCTCCAGGTCCTGACGATAAACCTCGAGGTCGCTGTACAAAGCCGTCGGCAGCGCATGACGCGGCTTACGCTGCTGGATGAGCTCTGCAACCTTCGCTTTGTTATTCACTTTGTAGGCACTCCAAGGTTAATCCAGGCAATCGATCACCGGCGTTTAATGTCGGCGTCCTGTGCGTTAATACATTTGGCGGCGGCGATCCCGGCTATTGCCTGGCGATGCTTTCGGATACTCTCCAGCACCAGCACCGGATTGATCGCTGCCTTCACCACTGTCGAAAGTTTAGAGTGCGGGCCTAGTCGACAGAACCTACTTTTTATTCAGGATATTGAATACCTGTTGTTATGGTCATACATACCGAACCCGATCAGACACTGATCAAGATGCCCTCCCTGCGCGCGGTGAAATCATTCATCGCGGCGGCCAAATACCAGAATTTCACCCGCGCCGCCGAAGCCCTGTGCGTGACCCAGGCGGCGATCAGCCGGCAGATTCGCGAGCTGGAAGGCTACCTCGGCGCCGAGCTGTTCAAGCGCGCCGGCCGCGCCGTGGAACTGACCGCGGCCGGCTCGATCTTCTACGATGCGGTGCAACTGTCGTTCGTCAACATCGCCCAGGCCGCCGAGCGCATCCGCAGCCACAACGCCGGC
The DNA here is from genome assembly GCA_030699825.1 of Pseudomonas sp. Classification (GTDB taxonomy): domain Bacteria; phylum Pseudomonadota; class Gammaproteobacteria; order Pseudomonadales; family Pseudomonadaceae; genus Aquipseudomonas. Next base: position 32,044 of record JAUYKV010000025.1, read on the forward strand.
AAGCGGGTGCTGACGCTGTGCTGCTCGCCGGCGTTTTCCGCCCTGTGGCTGGCGCACCGCCTGCCGAGCTTCTTCAGCGCCAACCCGGATATCGACCTCAACCTGATCACCACGCAGAACTTCCTGTCTATGGAGCCGGGCGTACGCCCCGACATCTTCATCACCAAGATGGCCAAGGTGCGCGGGGGCTACCGCAGTACCCCGCTGTTCTACGACGTCATCTACCCGGTCTGTACGCCAGGCTACCTGCAACAGCACCCGGAGTTGGGCAGCCTGGAAGGCCTGCGCGACAGCGTATTGCTCAACCTCAGCCCCTATGGTCGCTCGCAGGTCGCCGAGCACGTCGACTGGGGCGTCTGGCTGGCCTTTCACAACGTCGATATCGAAGCCCGTGCCCATGACAGCCCGCACTTCTTCAACGCCAACGACTACAACATGCTGATCCAGATGGTCCTCAGCCATCAGGGCGTGGCCCTGGGCTGGCAGCACCTGGTTGGCCACCTGATCGAGCAGGGACTGCTGGTACGGCCGGTCAGCGAGGAAGTGGTGCACCGCGAGAGCCAGCACTTCCTGACGTTCAGCGAGGACAAGGAAGACGACGAGGCCTGCTGCCGACTGCGCGACTGGTTGATGCAGCAATTTTGATTAGCCAAGGTTATTGGCTGTCAGCACTTCCAGTCATGCACAGTTGAACTGTCGCTACTTACGCCCTGCACACGTGCCACATTGCTCGTCAATAAACCTGCCGCCGGCAGGTTTTTTTATGCCTGAAGTTTGTCTCCGGCGCCAATCCATAACCGCTGATTATTAATTACCGCCCCTAAATGTTGCTTATTACCCGACGCGGAACACCCTTACTCTTTTTCTCGAAATTGACAACATATTCAACCCTTTGCAATCAGGTGACCGTATGAACTTCGATGGTGTTTGGACTCCCGTGGTAACGCCCTTCAACGCCGCTGGCGCGATTGACTTCGAGGCACTGGCCAAGCTCGTCGACAGCCTGATCGGCCATGGCGTGCACGGCCTGATCATCGGTGGCACCACCGGCGAGTACTACGCCCTGAGCAACGCCGAGCGCAAGCAGGTGTTCGACGCCGTCGCCGAACAGGCCAAGGACCGCATCACCCTGATGGCCGGCATCAACGCCACCAGCACCGAGGAAAGCCTGGACTTGGGCCAGTACGCCAAGGCCGCCAGCTTCGACTGCATCCTGCTGGCCGCGCCCTACTACTGCCAGCCGACCCAGGACGAGCTGCTCGCCCATGCCCTGTGCGTGGACGACGCCCTGGACCTGCCGATCATGCTCTACAACTTCCCGGCGCGTACCGGCACACCCATGAGCTTCGAGTTCATCGACGCGCTCAAGGGCCGGCCGAACTTCCAGGCGATCAAGGAAAGCACCGGCTCGATCGAGCGCATGCACACCCTGACCCAGGAGTACGCCGACCAGTTGCAGACCAGCTGCGGCATGGACGACCAGGTGCTGGAATTCTTCACCTGGGGCGCGCGCAGCTGGACCTGCGGCGCCTCCAACTTCCTCGCCCCCGAGCACGTGGCCCTGTACCAGGCCTGCGTGGTCGAGCAGGACATGCTCAAGGGCCGGCAACTGGCGCAACGCCTGCTGCCGATGCTCAATCTGCTGGAGCAGGGCGGCAAGTTCTGCCAGTACATCAAGGCCGGCTGCGAGCTGGCCGGCATGCAGGTAGGCCTGACCCGTCGTCCGTTGCTGCCGCTGAGCCAGGCTGAACAGGCCGCCTTCAAGCAGACCTACGAGCAACTGATCGCCCATCGCGGTTAGCCCGCCAGGCCCGGAGGCAGTTTCTATGCAACTGCAATGCAACTTCCTGCCCCAGGACGATGGTCGCTGCGGTTGGTACGAAATCTTGCCGCCGGCGCCGCCGAGCACACCGCTGCGCGGTACGGTGCAGGCCGACTGGGTGGTGCTCGGCGCCGGCCTCGCCGGCCTCGCGGCCGTCCGCCGCCTGGCCGAACTGCAACCGCAGGCCTCGGTGGTGCTGATCGACGCCAAGCGCGTCGGCTTCGGCGCCGCCGGGCGCAACTCCGGGTTCATGGTCGATTTGCCCCATGATCTGACCTCGCACAGCTACACCAGCAGCCACGAGGCCGACCAGAAGATCATCCGCCTCAGCCGCGGCGCGATCGACTACACCCGCGAGATCGTCAAGCGCCATGGCATCGACTGCGACTGGCGCGAGCAGGGCAAGCTGCATGGCGCGGCCAATGCCCGCGGCATCCAGGCCCTGGAATCGTTCGCCAAGGGCCTCTCCGCCCTCGGCGAGTCCTACCGCATGCTCAGTGCCCAGGACATGAAAACGGTCACCGGCAGCGACTTCTACCAGGCCGGCCTGCATGCCCCCGGTTGCGTGCTGGTGCAACCGGCGGCGCTGACCCGCGGGCTGGGCCAGACCCTGCCGGAAAACGTGCGGCTGTTCGAAGACAGCCCGGTACTGAACATCGAAGTCGGCAAGGTGCATACCCTGACCACCGCCCAGGGCTGCGTGAAGGCGCCGCGCCTGGTGCTGGCCAACAACGCCTACGCTGCCAACTTCGGCCAGCTCGGCTTCAAGGGCCGCCTGCTGCCGATTTACACCTACGCCAGCATGACCCGCCAGCTGACTCGCGAGGAACTGGCGCGCCTGGGCGGCGAGCAAAGCTGGGGGCTGATCCCGGCCGATCCGCTGGGCACCACCGTGCGCCGGTTGGCCAATGGGCGCATCTGCGTGCGCAACTCCTTCACCTACAACCCGGACGTGCAGGCCAGCGCCAGCACCCTGGAGCGGGTCAAGCGGGCGCATCGCAACTCGTACGAAAACCGCTTCCCGATGCTCCCGGGCGTCGAGTTCGAATACACCTGGGGCGGCGCCCTGTGCCTGTCGCGCAACGGTGGCTCGCAGTTCGGCGAGATCGCCCCCGGCGTGTTCAGCGCCGTGTGCTGCAACGGCCTGGGCCTGACCCGCGGCACCATCTCCGGCAAGTTGATCGCCGAGTACGCCCTGGGCATGGACAGCGATCTGCTGAGCATCATGCTCGAACAACCGAAACCCTGCCGCAATCCGCCGGAACCCTTCCTCGGCCTCGGGGTGCGCTCCTCCCTCGCCTGGAAAGAGTGGACCGCCGGCGTAGAACTCTGAGATTGCCCAACCATTCAGGAGAACCAAAGTGACTGACACCCTCACCCGCAGCGCCATCGATCAGCAACTCGAACGTCTGGAATACCGCACCCAGGCCTTCATCGACGGCCGTTTCGTCGCCGCCAACTCCGGCGCCACCTTCAGCACCCTCAACCCGGCCACCGGGCAGGTCCTGGCCGAAGTGGCCGCCTGCGACGCCGAAGATGTCGACGCCGCCGTGCAGGCCGCCCGCGCCGCCTTCGACTCCGGGGTCTGGTCGAAGCTGGCGCCGGCCGAGCGCAAGGCGATCATGCTCGAGTTCGCCAACCTGATCGATGCCAATCGCCTGGAATTGTCGGTGCTGGAATCGCTGGAAGCCGGCAAGCCGGTCGGCGAGTGCTACGCCATCGACATCCCCGACACCGCCAACACTATCCGCTGGCACGCCGAGGCCGGCGACAAGCTGTATGACGCCCTGTCGCCGTCCGCCCCCGGCAATATCGGCATGATCAGGCGCGAGCCGGTCGGCGTGGTCGGTGCGGTGCTGCCGTGGAACTTCCCCTGCATGATGGCCGGCTGGAAACTCGGCCCGGCGCTGATCACCGGCAACAGCGTGATCCTCAAGCCCGCCGAACTGACGTCGCTGGCTACCCTGCGCCTGGCCGAACTGGCCTTCGAAGCCGGCGTCCCGGCCGGCGTACTCAACGTGGTGCCGGGCCTGGGTCACACCGCCGGCAAGGCCATCGGCCTGCACCCGGACATCGACATGAGCGCCTTCACCGGCTCCACCGAGGTCGGCCGGCTGTTCCTCGAATACTCGGCCAAGAGCAACCTCAAGCGCGTGGTGCTCGAGTGCGGCGGCAAGAACCCGCAGGTGGTCATGGGCGATGCCGGCGACCTCAAGGCCGTGGCCGGCAACGTACTCAGCGCGGCGTTCTGGAACATGGGCGAGAACTGCTCGGCCGGTTCGCGCCTGATCGTACACCGCTCGATCAAGGACGCCTTGCTCGAGGAAATGCTCAGCCAGCTCGAAGACTGGGCCACCGGCGATCCGCTGGACCCGGCCGTGCGCCTCGGCGCACTGATCGAACAGGCGCACATGGAGAAGGTCCTGGGCCATATCGAACAGGCCAAGACCGAGGGCTGCAAGCTGCTCACCGGCGGCGTGCGCCTGCATGAGCAGAGCGGCGGTTACTTCGTTGCCCCGACCATCTTCGAAGCCAGCTCCAACGCCGCCTCGGTGGCCCAGGAAGAGATCTTCGGCCCGGTGCTGGCGGTGATCGCCTTCGACACCGAGGAAGAAGCCATCGCCATCGCCAACGACACCTGCTACGGCCTGGCCGCTTCGCTGTGGACCGCCAACATCAACACCGCCCATCGCGTTGCCGCAGCGATCCGCGCCGGTACCGTGTCGGTCAACTGCTTCTCCGAGGGTGACATCTGCACCCCGTTCGGCGGCTACAAGCAGTCCGGCTTCGGCGGTCGTGACAAATCGATCTACGCCCACGACCAGTACTGCGAGCTGAAGACCACCTGGATCCAGCTGTCCTGAATTCAGCAGCGCCCGGCCGCGACGGCGGCCGGGCCATTGGTCGATTGACGGCCCCCTCCCGGCAACGGCGCGAGGGGTTTGCCTATTTCTGAGAAGCGCTCATGAACAGTCTCACCAGCAGCGAATACCTCAATCCGGTCAGCACCCAAACCTGGGCCAACGGCCGCCATCTGGTGCGCTGCCTCAAGGTCATCCGGGAAACCGCGGACGTCGTCACCTACTGCTTCAGCATGCAGGAGCCGGTGCTGTTCTTCTTCAAACCGGGGCAGTTCGTCACCCTGGAACTGGAGATCGACGGCGAGCAGGTGATGCGTTCCTACACCATCTCCAGCGCCCCCTCGATTCCCTACAGCTTCTCCATCACGGTCAAGCGCGTACCGGGCGGCAGGGTGTCCAACTGGCTGCACGAAAATCTCAGGGAAGGCGAGCTGATCGCCGTGCACGGCCCGGTCGGCCAGTTCAACTGCATCGATTTTCCCGCGGAGAAGGTGCTGCTGCTGTCCGGCGGCGTCGGCATCACCCCGGTAATGTCCATGGCGCGCTGGTTCTTCAATACCAACAGCGAAGTCGACATGGTGTTCGCCCACAGCGCGCGTACCCCGGCCGACATCATCTACCGCGCCGAGCTGGACTACATGTCCACGCGCATCGACAACTTCAAGCTGCACCTGATCTGCGAACGTAACGAGACCGGGCAGATCTGGGGTGGCTACCGCGGCTTTCTCAGTCGCGAGATGCTCCAGCTGATCGCCCCCGACTTCCTCGAGCGCGAGGTGTTCTGCTGCGGACCGACGCCCTACATGCGCGCGGTGCGACGTCTCCTCGGCGAGGCCGGCTACGACATGGCGCGCTACCACGAGGAGTCCTTCGGCGAGACCCCGGCTGAGGATATCGCCAGCGCCGAGGAGCAGGCAGCCGTGGCCCTGGCCCAGGCCGACGAACCCCAGGTCAGCCACTGGGTGACCTTCAGCGAGTCCGGCAAGTCGGTCCAGGCCGACCTCGGCGCGACCCTCCATGAGGCGGCCGCCAGTGCCGGCCTGACCATTCCCAAGGCCTGCGGCATGGGTATCTGCGGTACCTGCAAGGTACGTGTCATGGCCGGCGAGACGGCCATGGAGCACAACGGCGGCATCAGCGAAGAAGAGATCGCCGATGGCTATGTGCTGAGCTGCTGCGCCCGGGTCAAGGGCAATGTCGAGGTGGCGTACTAAGCAGCCAGCCGTTCAGATCAAGCCCAGCTGTGTGACTGCCGGTTCGACGCTCGGCTCCGGCAAGCCCGCCAGCCCCGGCAGACGCAGCATCAACTGGGTGTGGAAACGCATGGCCAACTGCGGCGCCAGACGGTTGTCGGCGGTGTGCAGGAAGACGTAGGGCGTGCGCCCGCCCTCGATCCAGCCGGCAACCTTGTCCAGCCAGGGCGCCATGAAGCGGTCGTTGGCCGCGAGTTCGGGATGACCGATAAAGCGCAGTTGCGGTGCCTGGCTGAACGCCGTCGGGCGAATCGGCAAGCGTGGTTTCTTCGCCTGGGCATGCAGGACCGCTGGCTCCTGCGCCACACAACTGAACAGCGCCCGCGCATCCAGGCAGATCCGCTCGATGCCCCGCTCCAGCAGCAGGCGGTTGAACGCCCGCTCCTCTTCACCCTTGGCGAAGAAAGCCGGATGACGCACCTCGACGGCCAGTGCGCTGCCGGCCCAGTGTTCGATAAAGGCGCTCAATTCAGCGAGACGCGACGGGCCGAAGCTGGCCGGCAACTGCAACCAGAATGGCGCCACCCGCGCGCCCAAGGGCGTCAGCAGGCGGCGAAAATCGTCACTGGCGGCCAGTTGCTCGCGCAGATCCCCGGCGTGGCTGATAGCACGCGGCAGCTTGGCGCAGAAGCGCAAGTGCGCGGGCATCAATGCCGCCCAGCGGGCAACCGTCGTGGCCGAGGGGCGCGCATAGAAGGTGGTGTTGCCCTCGACCGCATTGAACACCTGGCCATAAAGCGGGAGAAACTCCGCCGGGCGCGCGCGATCCGGATACAGCGAACCACGCCAGGCCGGCTCGCTCCAAGACGGGCAGCCAAGGAAATAGGGCAGCATCAGAGGTCGTTATCAGGCGTAGAGATCAAGGCCCAGTATTTCCTGGGCGCCAGGTTCGCTGACGTAGCTGGCGGTGGCGCTGTAACTGGCAATCGCCTGGGCCGCGCGGTTGCTGACGCCTGGCGGGTAGGCAAGGTTCTGCGCGCGGGCCGGCAGGCTGTCGCTGCTGGCGTTGGAAGCCTGTACCCGACGGGGTTGCGCAGTCTGCTCGAAACCCTGGCTGCTCGCCGGGAGTGCCGGCTGCTCACGACGCTGCTCTATCTCGCGCTGGGCTTCGCGAAACGGCGTAACCGCCGTGCCCGAACGAGGCCCGCGATCTGGCGAGTAGGAAGGTGTGGAGCCGTCGATGCGCATCTATTGCTGCTCGGCAGTGGTCAACCAAATGAGTGGAATTGCCTGCAATTTAGCCCCGCCCGCGCGGATTGGCAAACGATCGTGGAACTGCCCGACGTAGAGCATCCGGGCGGCCCGTCCGCGCAGTCGCGGAGGGCAGCGAACGGGCGCCTGCAGACAGCGGATTGCGCCTTTATTGCGGCTATGTACCCGTTATCTGTTGCATGAGAGATAACGTTTTTGTGGGAGCGGCCGGGCGGCGTTCCGTTTCATCCGCGAAAATATTCGAAACACTGGCAATGTTTCGCGGCTAAAGCCCCTCCCACGAGGTTGTGCTCTGGTTCAACAGATAACGGGTACATAACCTTTATTGCGGCGCTTTCGGCGTGGCGACCTTGTCGCGCAGGTACACCGGCAGGGCCTCGTCGGCCACTAGCGCCTCACCCCGCGCCCAGGCAAACCGCGCCAGACTGAGCAAGTCTTCGGCATGCGGCAGCATGGCGCCGTCCTGTGCGTAAGGGGTCAGCGGGATACGCGCGGCGAACGTGCCCCAGCCAGTACCGGCGCCGAACCAGTCACCCGTCGCGTCGCGCGGCAAGCCGGCCTGTTCGGGCGGCGCCACCACTTCGGCCCCGGCAAGGCGCATCTCGCCGTTGTCGCTGCGATAGCAGCCCCAGTAGATCTCATCCATGCGCGCGTCGATGGCCGCCGCCACCTGGCTGGCGCCGTGCTCGCGCTGCGCGCGCTGGGCCAGTACGGCGAGGTTGGACACCGGCAGTACCGGACGATCCAGGGCAAATGCCAGGCCCTGCACCACGCCGACGGCGATGCGCACCCCGGTGAAGGCGCCCGGGCCACGACCGAAGGCGATCGCATCCAGCGCCGACAGCGGCACAGAGGCCTGGGCCAGCAGGTCCTTGATCATCGGCAACAGGCGCTGGGCATGCAGGCGCGGAATCACCTCGTAGTGACTGATCACCTGGCCGTCATGCAGCAGGGCGACGGAGCAGGCTTCGGTAGCGGTATCCAGGGCCAGCAGAGTGGTCATCGTGATTCGGACAGGTTGACGAGTGGGCGGGCATTAGAACGGTTTACGGGCTTTTTTGCCAGCTATCCGACCTGGCGGGCGACGGGACGAAGAATCGCCGGGACTTGCACAGTCTGCCAGTAGCCTGGATAAGCCTTGGCGCAATCCGGGAAAGGTTCAGGATTACGCTGGCGCCCATCCAGGCGACGATTCTCAGCCACCGCACGCCCCGGCGCGACAGGATGGATGCCGAGAGCACGGCGAGAGAACCCTCATCAAACACCCCGCATGTCATTTTGCAGCAGCGGCCGGACGGCGCTCCCACAGGTATCCACAAGCCGACAGACACGTTACCCCCCAGTTTGCTGCGCGACAGCCCGGCGTCGAAGACGAGGCGAGTTCTCTTGCAAAAACGACAACGGCCCGCAAGCGGGCCGTTGAACAACTGCGGATCGAGACTTAACTCAGGGCAGCCAGCACCTTGGTGGTGATCTCGTCGACACTACCGACGCCGGCAATGGCGCTGCATTTCGGCGTGCCGTTGGCGGCAGCCAGCTTCTGGTAGAAATCCACCAGCGGCTTGGTCTGCGAGTGGTAGATCGACAGGCGGTGACGCACGGTCTCTTCCTTGTCGTCGTCACGCTGGATCAACTCTTCGCCGGTTTCGTCGTCAATACCTGCGACTTTTGGCGGGTTGTGTTCGGTGTGGTAGACCCGCCCGGAAGCCGGGTGCACGCGACGGCCGGCGATGCGGCTGACGATTTCCTCGTCTTCGACGGCGATTTCCACAACGTGGTCGATGTTCACGCCAGCTTCCTGCAGCGCTTCGGCCTGGGGAATGGTGCGCGGGAAGCCATCGAAGAGGAAGCCATTGGCGCAATCAGGCTGGCTGATACGCTCCTTGACCAGGTTGATGATCAGATCATCGGAAACCAGACCACCGCTGTCCATGATGCTTTTGGCCTTCAGGCCCAGCTCGGTGCCGGCCTTGACCGCCGCACGCAGCATGTCGCCCGTGGAGATTTGCGGAATAGCAAACTTCTTGGTGATGAAACCGGCCTGGGTACCTTTGCCGGCACCGGGCGCTCCTAGCAGAATCACGCGCATCGATGTGCTCCTCAAGATTAAAGAAAAAAGCGTCGGACTCGCCTCACGGGGCCAATCTCAGAATGGTTCGGGCAACGCTGGCAAGCTGCCAAGTGGCCAAGGGACTAAAAGGTTGATCAAGATACACAGCGCACCCCCACCGCACAAGCCACCAAAAGTCGGATAAACAGGGGCCTTTCAGACGCAATCAGGCAGCTATCGGATGCCTCCGGAACAGGTCCGCAGGCACCCGGGCAGCACCCGCTAACCGGTGTTGCGCAAACCGGCGGCGATGCCGGCGACGCTGACCAGCAAGGCTTGCTCCAGAGGGCTGTCGGCCTGACTATCGCGCTGCCTGGAGCGTGCCAACAGCTCGGCCTGGAGCAGGTGCAAGGGGTCAAGATAGGTGTTGCGCACGCTGATGAATTCCAGGGTCTCGGGACTGTGCGCCAATAGCTGCGACTGACCGGTCAAACCCAATACCGTAGCGACCGCCTGCGACAATAGGTCGCGCAAGTGTTCGCCCAAAGGCCGCAGGGACGGCTCGACCAAACGTTCGTCGTAGAGCCGGGCGATAGCCCCATCGGCCTTGGCCAGGACCATTTCCAGCATGTCGATGCGGGTGCGGAAGAACGGCCAATTCTCGCGCATCTGCGCCAGCAGCTCGCCATCGCCGCGTTGCAGGGCGCTGTTCAGGGCGTATTCCCAGCCCAGCCAGGCCGGTAACATCAGGCGGGTCTGGGTCCAGGCGAAGATCCAGGGAATCGCCCGCAGGCTCTCCACTCCGCCCTCACGCCGTTTGGCCGGGCGGCTGCCCAGGGGCAAACGGCCGAGCTCCTGCTCCGGCGTGGCCTGACGGAAATAGTCGACGAACTGCGGATGCTCGCGCACCACACCGCGATAGGCCGTAACGCCATCGGCGGCCAGCTTGTCCATCAGTTCGCACCAGGCCGGCTCGGGCGTCGGCGGTGGCAACAGGGTGGCTTCCAGCACTGCGGCCAGGTAGAGGTTGAGGTTCTGCTCGGCGATATCCGGCAGGCCGAACTTGAAGCGGATCATTTCGCCCTGTTCGGTGGTGCGAAAACGCCCCGCCACCGAGCCCGGCGGCTGCGACAGGATCGCCGCATGGGCCGGGCCGCCGCCGCGGCCTACGGTGCCGCCACGGCCATGGAACAGTAGCAACTCGACCTGCTGCGCGGCACAGACCTGCACCAGTTTCTCCTGGGCACGGTACTGCGCCCAGGCTGCCGCGGTGGTGCCGGCATCCTTGGCCGAATCGGAATAACCGATCATCACTTCCTGCGGGCCGTGCAGCCGTGCGCGGTAGCCCTTGAGGCTGAGCAGGCGGTCGATCACCGGGCCGGCGTTGTCCAGATCGGCGAGGGTTTCGAACAGCGGCACCACGCGGATCGGCCGCAGCAACCCGGACTCTTTCAACAGCAGTTGCACGGCGAGCACATCGGAAGATGCACCAGCCATGGAGATCACATAAGACCCCAGCGAGGCCGCCGGCGCGGCAGCCACCTCGCGGCAGGTGGCGAGGACTTCGGCGGTGTCGGCGCTGGGTTTGAAGTGGCTGGGCAGCAGCGGCCGGCGGCTGTCCAGCTCGGTCAGGAGAAACTGCTGACGCGCCTCCTCGTCCCACTCGGCGTAGCGCCCCAGGCCCAGGTAATCGGTGATTTCATCGAGCGCCGCGGCGTGCCGGCTGGAGTCCTGGCGCACGTCCAGGCGCACCAGGAACAGGCCGAAGGTGGCGGCGCGGCGCAGGCAATCGAGCAGCGGGCCATCGGCGATCACGCCCATGCCGCAGGCGTGCAGCGACTGAAAACAGCACTCCAGCGGTTCGAGCAGTTCGCGGTTGTCCTGCAACACCGCCGCCGGCGCCGCGAGCGGGCCGTGCAGCGCGTCATGAGCCCAGCTGCGGGTGGCACGCAGTCGTTCACGCAGCTGCTTGAGCAGGCTGCGATAGGGCTCGGAGCTATCGCCAACCCGGGCCAGCAGCTCGGGGCTGGCTTGCTGCATGGACAGCCCGGCGGCCAGTTGATCGATATCGCGCAGGTACAGGTCGGCCGCCATCCAGCGCGCCAACAGCAGCACCTCGCGGGTCACGGCAGCGGTAACATTGGGGTTGCCGTCGCGGTCGCCGCCCATCCAGGAGGCGAAACGAATCGGCGCGGCGTCCAGCGCCAGGTGCATGCCGGTGGCGGCTTGCAGGGCATGATCAGCCTTGCGCAGGAAATTCGGCACCGCCTGCCACAGCGAATGCTCGATCACGGCGAAGCCCCACTTGGCCTCGTCCACCGGGCTCGGACGGCTGCGGCGGATTTCTTCGGTATGCCAGGCCTCGGCGATCAGGCGCTGCAACTGCTCGGCGACCTTTTCGTGCTCGGCGGCCGACAGGTCGCTGTGATCCCCGGCAGCCAGTTGCGCAGCGATCGCATCGTATTTCTGGATCAGGGTACGCCGCGCCACTTCGGTCGGGTGGGCGGTCAGCACCAGTTCGATATCCAGACGGCCGAACTGGCGCGCCAGGGCATCGGCACTGTGGCCACTGGCCAACAGACGCTGTAGCAGTTCGGGCAACACCCGCGACTCGAAAGGCTCCGGCTCGTCGGGGCCACGGCGGCGAACGCGGTGGTATTGCTCGGCGATATTGGCCAGATTGAGGAACTGGTTGAACGCCCGCGCCACCGGCAGCAGCTCGTCGTCGTCGAGCTGCTCGAGGCTGGCGCTGAGCTGCTCGGCACCGGCGGCCGAACCACGCCGCGCCGCCTTGGCGCCCTTGCGAATGCGCTCGATCTTGTCGAGAAAAACCGTCCCCCGCTGGGCACTGATGGTGTTACCCAGCAGCTCGCCGAGCTGATGAACGTCCTCGCGCAAACGCGCGTCGATTTCTGCCATGACTGACTCTCCGCTGAAGCGTGAAGCTCAAGAGTGCCCAGCACGGCAACATCTTACAAGGGCGCGACGCCATGCCGACAAGAACGCCGGGTTGCGTCTAGGCTCTAATCAAGCCCGCCGCAAAAGGGCGAGACCAAGCACAATCGCATAACCGCCTACCACGAGTAGGTAAAGGACGAGGCAGTCATGAAAATTCGCGAGCTTGTCCACCATTGGGAACAGAACGCCAAGGGTCGCATGACCCGCAACCTATATCAGATCAATCTCGATATGGAAGCGGCTGCACGCCTGGCGGCTTTAGCCGAGATGTACCCCAAGCGCAGCCCGGAAGCACTGCTCGGCGAGCTGATCGGCGCAGCACTGGAAGAACTGGAAACCAGACTGCCCTACGTCAAAGGCAGCCAGGTGGTGGCCACCGACGAGGAAGGCAATCCGCTCTATGAAGACATAGGCCCGACACCGCGCTTTCTCGCCCTGTCGCGCAAGTATCTGCACGAGCTGAGCGCACCACAGGACAGCACCAACCACTGAATAGGGTGTGAAAAAACCGCTCTGCAGTGACCGCCTCCAAACGCTCGCTGCTGACGCAGTCTGGATAAGCCGGTACAAATCCTGGCGGGTTGTCGCTGCGCTCCGAAACCGCCTTACCTCCGGGCGCAACGCGGCGCAGCCCGGTGAGGCGCCTTGCCGCGAACGCCTGGAGGCGGCCTCACGACGGCGCAGGCTATTTTCACAACCGCTGAACTCTCTGCGTGCCCCCTGAACGGCCCACGTGCCCCGGCAATGGGTCGGCGTACCTGCGCGCGCACCCGTTCAAAAAAGAAAACATCGAAACGAATAAATCCAGAAAAAATGCTTTAAAAGGTTATTTATGTTGTTTTTTTTGAACGTTTTTATTCTAAACACACTCTAAGCTTCGTAGCGTTCTGACGATCGGTCGCTGGTATGGGTCTGTTGTGCCTTGTCCAAATGCGTCCGCCGCCTTCAGTCAAAACGCTGGCTGGTGACCATCATGGGAACCACTGCATGCAAGGAAATCACCAATGGAACTGAACACCATGATCATCGCCCCTACCCGGTCACAACCTAGCCAACGGTCAACCTGGACACTCGCTGCACTCGCCCTCGGCAGCAGCCTGCTGCTGGCCGGCTGCGCTGGCAATCCACCTAGCGAGCAGCTCGCAGTAAGCAAATCGGCTGTCAACTCTGCGGTCAGTGCCGGTGGCACGGAATTCGCCGCCGTGGAAATGAAATCCGCACAAGAGAAGCTCAAGCAAGCCGAGCAGCAACTGCACGAGCAAAACTACGAAGAAGCCAAACGCCTGGCCGAACAGGCCGAGTGGGATGCCCGCCTGGCAGAACGCAAAGCCCAGGCAGCCAAGGCTGAAAAAGCCCTGGAAGACGCCCGCCAGGGCGTTGAGGAAATGCGCGAGGAAAGTATGCGTGGCAGCAGCCTTTAACCCCGGCCGCCAAACACGCTGATCACCGACTCCGCCAACAGTTAAAGGATTACCCGAATATGCGCACTCAAGTGATGATTCCCGCCTTACTGGCATTGAGCGTCGGCCTGGCCGCATGCTCCTCGCAGCCCAACGTCAATCTGGAGAAGGCACGCAATAATTTCTCCACGCTGCAGTCGGATCCGCAAGCCAGCAAGGTCGCAGCCCTGGAAACCAAGGGCGCCAGCGAGATGCTGGACAAGGCCGAACAAGCCTACCGCACCAGCGAGGATGAACAGAAAGTCGATCAACTGGCCTACCTGACCAACCAGCGCATCGAAGTCGCCAAGCAGACCATCGCCTTGCATAGCGCCGAACAGAACCTGGGCAAGGCTGCCGCCGAACGTGCCAACGCTCGCCTGAATGCACGCGACGCGCAGATCGATGCGCGTGACGTGCAACTCAGTGCGCGCGATGCGCAGATCAAGCAGCTGCAGGACAGCCTGAATGCCAAGAAAACCGAACGTGGCACGCTGGTTACTTTCGGTGATGTGCTGTTCGACCTGAACCGTGCGGAACTGAAGCCCGGCGGCATGAACAACGTCAACCAGCTGGCTCAGTTCCTCCAGCAAAGCCCGGAGCGCAAGGTGATCGTCGAGGGTTACACCGACAGCACCGGCTCCGCCGCTTATAACCTGAGCCTGTCGCAACTGCGCGCCAACTCGGTACGCATGGCGCTGATAAAAATGGGCGTTGGTCCGGAGCGCATCGCCACCCAGGGTTATGGCAAGGAATACCCGGTGTCGGGTAATGACACCTCGTCTGGCCGGTCGATGAACCGCCGGGTCGAGGTGACTATATCCAACGACGACCAGCCGGTTGCGCCACGTAGCACGACCAACGCTGGCTGATTACAGCGCAGCAGCACAATGCCGCTCACTTGAACCAGGTGAGCGGCATTTTTGTAGGTCTTCTGTTTATCTGCACTACCCGTTATCTGCACTACCCGGCTGTGGTGGCCCGGATGCAATCCAGGGGAAATCCAGCGGCTATCCGTTCGCAGCGCAGCGACAACCTGCCAGCTTTTGCGCCTCACCACCTCACCGCCAAACCGCCAAACCGCCAAACCAATGGTGCACTGCCTGCGGCGAGTGACACACGAATGGCGGATTACTCGAAATAATGAGCCGGAACGCAGGGCTCCTGGAGGGCGCAGTAGGCGAACGTTTTTTCACAGCCTCTCAGCGCAACAGCCCCAGATCCTTGGCCCGCGCCACTGCCTGGGTACGCCGCTCGACGCCCAGTTTGCCGTTGATATGGCGGGCATGGGTTTTCACCGTGTGCAGTGAAATGAATAGCTGCTCGCTGATTTCCTGATTCGAACAGCCCTGGGCGATCAGTTGCAATACCGCCAACTCACGCGAACTCAAGGCCTCGGTCAGCTGGCTATCGAGTTTGGTCCGCTGCAGTCCCTGGGTCTGGGGCAGGTACTTGAGCAGCTCGGCAGCCACGGCACAATCGGGGTGCGCCGTCAGTTGCTCGCGCAGCCACTGCGGCTGATGAACGAACAACTCCTGATAAGGCAACAAAGCACCGCCCTGCGCCGCTTGCAGGCTGCTGGTCAGCCAGCCGACGGCCTCGCGGTCGCGCCCGGAGGCCTTGAGCAGCAGGGCCAATTGCACCTGAGCGGCCACCACGAACAATTGACCCGAGGCGGACTGGGCACACTGGCTGAGTGCGCGCAGACGCCGTTCGGCAACTTCCAGACGCCCCTGCAAGCGCTCGAGCGCAGCTTGCTGCAACTGGATATGCAAAGCCAGCTGCGGGTGGAATTCGGGGGCCACGCCAGGGGTTTCACCGCAATAGGTCTCGGCCAGTCGCTGCAGCCAGACTTCGGCCAATTCCAGCTGGCCCTGGGACAACCACAGCTCGCATTTGATCACCGTGATCATCGCCAGGTAGTAGATCGACGGTACGTCCCAGGCATGCATCAGGCGCTCTGCTTCGGCCAGTTGGGCGAAGGCCTCGCCGAGGCGTCCTTCACGCCTCTCAACCACGGCCAGCATGCAGTAACCCATCAGCACGCTGATGTCGCGACAGGCGCGCGCCTCACCGATCCCGGCCAGCAGCTTGGTGCGGGCGGCCTGGGTTTCGAGCGCCACGCTAAGCAGATAGCCTTCGTACAGATTCAGTCGCGCACGCACCGAATACACGCGCTGGGCCGAGAGCCCGTGCAAGCGCTGCTGGCCCAGGCGCACCTCGGCCAGGGCGCGCTGAACCTCGCCACGGGCATGCAACACGCGCGCCCGCTCGGCATGTGCCAGACCCTCGAGCAAGGGATTGTCGACCCGCTGCGCCAACTCCAGGGCCTCGCGATTGAGCCCCCGCGCCCGCCACAGATCGCCCTTGGCCACAGCCAGATTGGCCAGGGTGAACAGGCACATCAGGCGCGGCCCACAGCGCTTGCCACTGAGCAGGGCCAGGGCCTCGCTGCAATACCGCTCCGACTCGAGTGCCTGGCCACGACCGCGGGCGATGATGCCGGACAGGGCCAGCCACTGGGCCAACAGATCATCCTGCTCCTGTGCGTCGGGGGCTGGCAAAAACCGACCCAATTGCTGGATCAACTCGTCGGCGGCATCCAACTGACAGGCCAGGGCCAATGCCCAGCCGTACAACACCAGCAGGCGCGGGGTGCTGGCCAGCAGGCTGTCGGGAAGGTCTATCTTCCAGCGCAGCAAACGCGCGACATTCTGCTCGCCGAGCAATTGTTCCTCGGACAGGTTCTGCACCAGGTTGGCCGCCACTTCCGGCTGGCCGGCGCGCAGTGCCTGATCGACCGCTTCCTCATGCAGGCCCTGGCTGCTGAACCAGCGACAGGCGCGCAGATGCAGGGCCGCCTGGGACTGGCTGCGCTGCGCAGCGGGACGCGAGCGCAACAGATCGGAGAACAGGTGGTGGTAGCGAAACCAGTGGCCCTGTTCGTCCAGGGGCACCAGAAAGACCTGATGGGTCTGCAGGTGCTGAATAATCGCCGCGCTGTCATGCTGTTCACGCAAGGCATCGCACAGTTCGACACAGAAGCGCTCGAGGCAGGCGGTGTCGAACAGGAAGCTCTGCACCTCGGCCGACTGCTGCTCGATCACCTCCTCCAGCAAGTACTCGCGGATCAACCCCTCGTCGCCCTGGGGCACCCGCTCCGGGCTGTCGTCATCGGCCTGCTGACGGGTCAACAGCCACAGGCGCAGGCCAGCCACCCAGCCCTCGCTGCGCTGACACCATTCCTCCAAAACCGGCCCGCTGAGTTGGGCGCCCTGGCTGCCGAGCAGCGCGCGGGTCTCCTCCTCGGTCAGGCGCAAGTCCTGCTCCTGCAACTCCAGCAACTGGCGCGACAGGCGCAGGCGCGCCAGGTGCCAGTCGGGCCGCTGGCGGCTGGTCAGCAAGATGACCAGGCCCTCGGGCAAGTGATTGAGGAGAAACTGCAGGCAGCGGTCGAGCACCGCGCCCTGGGCCAGATGATAGTCATCCAGCACCAGCAACAAGGGCTCCGTCGCTACGAGGCGCTCGGCCAACTCGTCAAGCAGGCCATCGAGCCACTCTTCAAAGGCGAACGGTTGATGGCGCTGGCGCATGCGCAGCAATGCCTGGGCGTCCTCGCCAAGCCCCGGATAAAACTGCTGCAGACCGGCCAACAGGCGCTCGAGAAAACGCCCGGGATCGCTATCGCGCGGGCTCAGACCCAGCCACAGGCTGTGCCATTGCTCGGGCAGTGTCTGGCAGAACTCACTGGCCAGCGAGCTTTTGCCGAAGCCCGCGGGGGCGCTAACCAGCAGCAACCGTCCGGTCAAACCCTCGGCCAGCCGCTCGCACAGACGCGGCCGCGAGACATGGCTGGCAGGCAGGGGCGGACGGTAAAAGCGACTGTCGCCCAGAGGGACACTGTCGCTGACTACAGGTGCTATACGCGTCAGATCGGTCATCACCCGGCTCTTGTTAAGTCATTGCCAGTTCAGGCGCGAACTTTCAGAGGTTGTGAAAATATCAAGGCGCGCCAGGTGAAAAGCGGGAGATTTTAGTGAGCTGAATAACCCCGTTTTTCACCTGGCGCAACACCGCAGCGGGCGTTCGGAAGAGGCCGCAGTAGGCGAGCGTTTTTTCACAAACTCCCAGCAGACTATCGACTTAACCGCGGGAATTGAAGCCTGGATGTGGGCACGGACACAAATCATTACCCAGCCGGGCAGTCCGGGGGCAGCCCGGGCAAGCTCGTTCAGGCAATGTCAGACGACATGGATAACCCATACGCAGGAGCGGCCGGACAGGGTGATGCCGGACTTCGCGGAGCTCGGCCGAGAGCCATAGCCGTAGGGCGGATGAAACCCGCCATGGCGGCAAGTGGTGGCAAATACTGCGTGCGGGTTGCCCCCGCCCTACGCAGCCCACGCAAACCTATGGTGGACAAGCCAAAAACAATGGCGATGTACCCGTTATCTGTTGCATAAGAGATAAGGTTTTTGTAGGAGCGGCCGGGCGGCGTTCCGTTTCATCCGCGAAAATCTTCGAAACACTGACAATGTTTCGCGGCTAAAGCCCCTCCCACAAGGTTACGATCTGGTTCAACAGTTAACCTGATTAGCAATGATGATCAGCCAAGCTGGCCGCCCGTGGTCACCGGGCCTATGCTGTATATGCGTACAGTTATTTCGGTGAGGGGTGGAATCATGGCGATGAACCGAATTCAGTTTCAACCTGGGCTGTCGATGCCCG
>JAUYKV010000026.1 GCA_030699825.1 Pseudomonas sp.
ATCTCGCCGCTTTCACCTATCGCTTCAATCGCCGATTCGATCTCAGCACACTGCATACGCGCCTGATCGTCGCCGCTGCCCGCTGTGGGCCGCACCCGCAGCGGGTGATTCGGACGGCTGAGGTTCATTGCTAATCAGGTAATTTTTTCGCGCAGGATGTGATCTTCCAGCAGCGTCGGGCCGCGTTCACCGGCACGTAGCGAGTTCTGGTTGTCGCTGATCAGCAAACCCTGGTTGGTCGTAAGCGATTCGCCTGGCTGCTTGGCGAGTACAGCTGCCGCCTGCTCCGAGCGATTGGCATCGGCTGGGGACGGATCGAGACCGGTCAGGTTCTCAGTAACGGGGTCATCGTTATTGCGCTTGCTCATGGGAACGCTCCTTGAAAAATTGGACGTGGAGGTAATGCACCTGGAGCCGCCGGGTAAAAAGCTCTACAGGCGCACGCTAGCTTCGTTTGGCCATCAGCTCTGCCTTACGCTCGGAGAGCTTGTCGCCCAGATCCTTCATGTCCAGATCAGTCGCTTTGGCTTTCGGGAACATTTCGTTCTGTTCTTCTTTGACGTGATGCTCGACGTATTCGGCCAACACTTTGATCTTCGCGTCGAACATCTCGCCATCGGGTTCTATGCCTTCAACCTGGGCGATCAGATCCTTCAGGGTGGCGTGCTCAACGGTAGCCTCTGGAACCAGCTCCTTATCTTTTAAGGCCAGCTTGACCGCCGGGTAAAAAATCTCTTCTTCAATCTGGGCATGCACGCTTAGCTCGGTGCATATCTGTGCGACCAACTGCTTTTTCTTGGTCACCGAACGGGCTTTTTCATATTCGGCAAATAGTTCGCTGACCAGTTTGTGATCGGCGCGCAGCAAGGTGGTTGCGTCCTGCCTTTTGGCAGGGCTAACAGGTGCTGCGGTTTTTTTCGCTGTAGTAGTCATGTAAGTGTTCCTTTAGGTGGAATGTCACTGGTAGGTGCCTAGAGAAAACCTGTAGAAGACTGCCTCGCTACGAGCAGTCAGTCCTACAGGCTCCTAGAACACAAAGATGGCCAGCAGAATGATTATGGGGATTGGAATCCCGAGAAAAAACAGTAGTAGTGAGCGCATGACAGTCTCCGGTCATTGAATGGAAGGCGTGATCAGGCGTCGCGCTGGCGGCCGCCATAGGGCGCGGCGAAGCTGGCAACGAAGGCACCGATCAATAGCGAGATAAACAACCAGATCGCCGCATAGGCAGATGCTTTGCGGGCGTTATCGGTGGCCTCTCGTGCGGCGGTTTCTGCTTCGCTGAGGGCGGCTTGTACCCGCGCAAAGGTCTCGCTTACACGCTGCTCGGCTGCTTGCTGAGTCAGACCGGTGCGTTGGGCGACAACCTGGCCGACATAGCTCACATCCTCTGCAGGCATGGCGCCGGTGCGGATTGAGTTCATGAAGATGCGCGTCACTTCGGCCATGGAAGCAGCCATTTCTTGCTGTGGCGTCAACGCGCGCTGCTCACCGCCCAGCGAGGCGGCAGTAGCGTTCATGTCACGGCGAAACAGAGTGTCGAGGAAGTAGCCCATGGCGCCACTGTCCGTGTCGCTTGCCGTCCTTTCCGAGCCCGCTACTACACCACCCGCGGTCGCCACCAAGGCGGTAGTAGCAACGCCACCGGCCACAGCGGCACCGGCCTGAACACCACCGTTGACGATGGAGCCGATCACCGAGGCGAGCAAGGTAGCGGTTGCCAACGAGGCGATAGCCCACGCCAGAAAACCGTGTGCGGTATCGCGGAAGTACACCTCGTCGGTGTGCACGTTAAGCCACTTGGTCCTGAGACGGCCCGCCAGGTAGCCACCCATTCCTGCTGCCACCAGTTGGGTAAGGGTGACCCAGATAATCGTGGTGACGCCGAAAGTCGTGGCGCTGACCCCCTCGTTGCTCCACGGCGATATCGATGAAAAACCCAAACCGGTGCCCAGTATCAACAGGATCAGCGACAACGCCGCCGCAGCCGCAGCACCGGCGAATATGGCCCCCCATGAAACGGCACTGGCGGAAAGCTGCGGGGTGTCGGCGGCCGTTCTCACTGAGCCATATATCGCGTTCTGTTCACTTGCTGTGTGCATGGCGATCTCGATTGAACCCAGCGTCGCGCGAGATTGCAGCGAGCCGGAACAAAGACCATTGCATCGTACTGCCACAGTGTCAGTGCGCTAGCGCGCTCAGGCACTTTGATATTGCCGGGTTCGCTGTAGCTGACTGGGTGTTACTCGCACAACTGCACGCTTGCTGCCATGGATTGCCACGACCCGCAATCTGGCGAGCACCAAACCACAGTCATGTGGTTATAGCGGGATAGCCGCGCCTTCCGGTGCGAACAATCATCGCCAAACAGGTGACCCTGTCGATTGGATTGCCCTACGCCGAACTCCTCAGCCGGGCCAGATCACGCAATGGTGGGGCGCCGAATAGGCGGCTGTATTCGCGGCTGAATTGCGAGGGGCTTTCGTAGCCGACCCGGTAGCTGGCAGCGGCGGCTTCGAGGTTTTCACTGAGCATCAGGCGCCGGGCTTCCTGCAGGCGTAGTTGCTTCTGGTATTGCAACGGGCTCAGTGCGGTTACGGCCTTGAAGCGGTGGTGCAGGGTCGAGGGGCTGAGGTTGACTTCACGGGCCAGGTCTTCGATGCGCAGGGGTTGGTCGAAGTGCTTGTTCAGCCAGTCGATGGCCTGGGCGATGCGCTGGCTCTGGCTGTCGGCGATGGCGATTTCATGCAGGCGCTGGCCCTGGGGGCTGTGCAGCAGGCGGTAGAAGATTTCGCGCAACGCGAGAGGCGCAAGCATGGCGATGTCCCGTGGCGTGTCGAGCAGACGCAGCAGGCGGATCACCGCATCGAGTAACTGGATATCCAGGCGGTCGATGTAGAGTGCGCGCTGCGCCCCCGCTGCGGGCACGCCGATTGGTCCGGTATCGGCAATCAGGCTGCTGATCTGCGCCGGGTCGATCTCCAGACGCAAGCTCAGGTAAGGCCGCTCAGGCGATGCATCGATCACCTGGCCGGTGACCGGCAGGGTGACCGAGGCCACTAAATAGTTCAGCGGATCGTAGACGTAGCGCTCTTCGCCCAGGCGCACCTCCTTGCTGCCCTGGGCCATGATGCACAGGCAGGGACGGTAGAGCGCCGGCATGGGCAGAGTGGGGCCGCTGGTGCGAATCAGGTCGAGACCGGCGATGGGCGTGCTCTGGATGCCGTCCTGGTCGGTCATGCGCAGGATGCGTCCCGCCAGCTCCGCCTGGTAGCGGCCGAGGCTGTCGTCGAGGTTGGTTGGCTCGCTGGCGATCGGGGGCATGGCGGCACTCCTGGGGGCTGCTGGCAGACTAGCGCGGTTTATCAGGCAAGTCTGCGCTGGCGGTTGAGCTGGGCAGGATCAGGCAAGCATTCGTCAGTATTAGGCAACAGCCCAGCGGTCATGGGCTGTTTCTTCGTTAAATGGACTGTGTCGTATGCGCGTACTGTTATCCATGACACTGAGCAGATATGCAGTTTTAGGCAAGAATACGCCAGTAATCGACTAACGCTCGCACAACTATCTACCTAACCTCAGGTGCTGTAGCGGCAAGCCATGTCGCATCCATCAGCAGAGGATTTAGTCATGTCGAATATCCAGGATAAAGTGATTCTGATCACCGGCGCCAGCAGCGGCATCGGCGAGGCCTGCGCGCGTTTGCTGGCGCAGAAAGGAGCGCATCTGCTGCTCGGGGCGCGGCGCAGCGAACGCCTGGAACACTTGGTCGGCGAGATCCGCGAAGCGGGCGGTAGCGCCGAGTACCGTCGCCTGGATGTAACCAGCCGCGAGGATGTGCAGGCCTTCGTCGACTTCGCCGTGGAGCGCTACGGCCGCGTCGATGTGTTGCTCAACAATGCCGGGGTCATGCCGCTGTCGCCGCTCGATGCGCTGAAGGTGGACGAGTGGGACCGGATGATCGACGTCAATATCCGTGGCGTGCTGCACGGTATCGCCGCGGCCTTGCCGCTGATGCAGGCGCAGCGCAGCGGTCAGTTCGTCAACGTGGCATCGATTGGCGCCTACAGCGTGGTGCCGACCGGCGCCGTGTATTGCGCGACCAAGTACGCCGTACGGGCGATTTCCGACGGCTTGCGCCAGGAGGTCGGCGGCGATATTCGCGTCACCCTGGTGTCCCCCGGTGTGGTCGAGTCGGAGCTGGCCGAGAGCATCTCCGATCCACACGCCCGCGAGATGATGCGCGAGTACCGCAAGGTCTGCATCACCCCGGATGCGATTGCACGCGCCGTCGCCTATGCGGTCGAGCAGCCGGCGGATGTCGACGTCAGCGAGCTGATCGTGCGGCCGACCGCCAGCCTTCGCTGAGACTCGCCCAGCCCATGCCTCATCACCCCTGTAGGTCACCATGAACAGCACGCACCTGACCGTCATTCGCGCCCGCCCCGGCTGTGCCGAGCGGCTCGGCGCCAATCTGCATGGCCTGCTCGCACCCGCTCGCGCGCAGGCCGGCTGCCTGGGTTTCGAGATTCGCCAGGCCGCGGACGATCCGCAGCTGTGGTGGCTACAGGGGACTTGGCGCTCGCCAGTCGCGATGCAGCGGTACTTCGCCGCGCCCTGGCTGCAACAGGTGCTCGACCAGGCATTGGCCGATGGGCTGATCAGAAATCTGGAGTGCACGGCGCAAGCGGCCTGATTGCGCAAGAAACAGCAAAACGCCCCGCCGCTATCGCCTAGCGCCGGAGCGTTATAGCTAGGCCGAGGATTTCAGCAGCGTCAGGCAAAAACAGCTACTTATCGTTTGCCGTGGTCGTTTAATTTCATCGCTCATCCCTGCCACAAGTTTGCCAACCCCACCCCGCTAAGCGGGGCGGAAACGCGCTAAAGCCAGCGGCGACAACCGTTCGATTCCCCCAGCTAATCCGCGCTAATGCATCGCTTATAAAGGTCGATTTCTAGGGTTCAGAAGGCATTGGTCGTGGGTTCTAATCCCGCCTGCGCACCATATAAAACACAAAGGCCCCAAGTGCAAACCTGGGGCCTTTGTGTTTCCGGGCGCATGCCCCCGGCCGTTTTACTGCACTTGGTCGCCCTTGAGCAGACTCAGCAGCGCATCGGCATCCAGCTTGCCGCTGACCTCGCCGCCACCTAGCAAACTGTCGGCGAGGTCACGCTTTTGTCCGTGCAGGGCGACGATCTGCTCCTCGATGGTGTGTTCGGTAACCAGCCGGTAGATCGTCACCGGCCGCTGTTGGCCCATACGATGAGCACGGTCGCTGGCTTGATCCTCCACCGCCGGGTTCCACCAGGGGTCGAGGTGGATCACATAGTCGGCGGCGGTCAGGTTGAGCCCGGTACCGCCGGCTTTCAGGCTGATCAGGAAAATCTCGCCGCTGCCGGCCTGGAAGGCGTCCATGTGCACTTGGCGCTCCTTCGGCGGAGTGGCGCCGTCGAGGTACTGATAGCTGATGCCCTGCTCGTCGAGCCAGCCACGAATGATGCTCAGATGGTCGACGAACTGGCTGAACACCCGGGCCTTGTGGCGGTTTTCCAGCAGCTCCTCGACGATTTCGGCAAAGGCGGCCAGCTTGCTGCCACTCAGGCCGCACTCGGGCATGACCAGGCTCGGGTGACAGCAGAAGCGCCGCAGGCGGGTAATCTCCGCCAGCACCTGCAGCGACTTGCCTGGCGCCGTGCTACTCAACGTATTCAGGGCCTGCTGGCGCAGGGCCTCGTACAGGTGCATCTCTTCGCCGGACAAGGGCACCTTGTAGGTAATCTCGGTGCGCGGCGGCAGCTCATCAAGCACCTGGCTTTTCAGTCGCCGCAGGATGAAAGGCTGGATCAGGGCCTTCAACGCTTTGCGCGCGCCCTGCTCGCCACGTTCGATCGGTGTGGAGAAGCGCTGGGCAAAACGTTCCTGGCTGCCGAGCAGGCCCGGGTTGATAAAGCGGAACAGGTTCCACAGTTCGCCCAGGTGGTTTTCCACCGGGGTGCCACTGGCGATCAGCTTGAAGTCGGCCTGCAGGGTCATCGCCGCCTGCGAGCGTTTGCTCTGGGAATTCTTGATCGCCTGGGCCTCATCCAGTACCACGCTGGTCCAGTGCTGGCTGGCGAACGCCTGATTGTCCTGCTGCAACAGGCCATAGCTGACGATCACCAGATCCAGCGGCCCAAGGCCATCGAGGTGACGATTCTGCTGGTAGATGTGCAGCCTGAGCGTCGGTGCGAAGCGCGCGGTTTCCGTCTGCCAGTTGAGCGCCACCGAGGTCGGCGCCACCACCAGTTGCGGCCCGGCCGGCGCCCGGTGCAACAGCAGAGCCAGGGTCTGCACGGTTTTACCCAGGCCCATGTCATCGGCCAGGCAGGCGCCGACGCCCCACTGGGCCAGGCGCGCCAGCCAGTCGAAACCCTCGCGCTGGTAATCGCGCAGCTCGGCCTGCAGGGTGCTTGGCAGCTGCGGCTGGAAGTGCTTGAGCGATTCGAGTTTGTCCAGGTGCGCTTGCCAGCCGGCATCGGCCTGAAACTCGCCGGCTTCTTGTGCCAAGCCGGCCAACAGTGGCGTGGTCAGCAGATTCAGGCGCAGACCGTCATCGCCGACCCGATCGGCCAGATGAGCCAGTTCGTCCAGACGCCTGCGCAGGCTGTCGCTCAGGGCCAGCCAGTCCTGTTCGCCAAGCTTTAGGAAGCGCCCGGTGCTGGATTTGAGCAACTCCAGAAGCTGGCGCAGGTGCAGCACGCGGCCATCGTCCAGCTGCACCTCGCCGCTGAGCACGAACCAGTCGCCCTGCTGCTTGAGCCCGAGCTTGAGCTGGCCCATGCCCGGCCGCGCCTTGATCCGCATGCGTTCGCCTTCCGGCCAGACGCATTGCAGCCAGTCGCCCTCCAGTGCCTGCAACTCACTCAAGACCTGCAAAGCATCCTGCGGCTCGGCCAGTTGCCACTCCTGACCATCGCTGTCGGCCTGGGCGAGCGCCGGGCAGGCCTGCAACACCCGTTGCAACGAGGCGGTTTCTGCGTGCAGGTCGCGACTGGCCTGCAGCGCTTTACCGTCCAGCTCACCGAGTACGTTTTCCAGTCCCTGACCAGGCTTGAACCAGCTACTGCTGGCCAGCGGTCGCACCAACAATTGCAGGCGCAAACCGGCCTCCAGCGGCAGCAGGTGGGCATACAGGGTACTGTCGGCGTCGACGCTGTCGAGATGACCGGCCAACTCGGGCAGGTCCGAGTGGATCGGTAACAGTGGAGCAATCGCTCCGATGGCCTCGACCAGTTGCGCCTTGGCGGCCTGCGGCACACTCAGGCCGTCGCCGACTATATCGGCGATCTGGCGCAGCTCACGGCTGATCGGATAAACCAGCAGGCGCGTCGGCGTCTCCTTGCGCAGCAGCACGCCAGGACTGCCCTGCACACCATTCGGCTCGAGCTTGAGGTGGATCTGCGCGCCCTGCGACTTGAGCTGCAGGCTGACCTGGCCGAGCAGCAGATCGATGCGCACATCCGGCGCATCGGCCCAGAACAAGGCCGGATGCCCGACCAGGCAGAGCAAGGCCTGCTCGGCAGGCAATTCATAGCGCGCCCCGCCATAGTAGTAATCACTACCTAGCTGGATCTGGCGGATGGTCTGGGTATCCTGCTCCAGCAGAAAATCCAGACCGTCGCAGTCCTCGAACAGGCGCTTGAGGGCCACGGCGCGGCCCTTGCTCCACTGGCCCTTGGCGCCGAGCTTCTGCTCGCGTGGCTCGACACTCAACTGATAAGGACTGAAGGTAATCAACCAGGCCAGTCGTGCCGATTTCTGGGCCTGCGTCGCACCCGACTCGGCCCTGCCCGGTTTGAGCATGGACAACGCGGTCAGGGCATGCTGCCAGGCTTCCTGGCGCCGATAGAGACTGACCAGCGGCACCAGACCGGCCCGCTGATGCCAGTCCGGTTGGCGCCGCTGCTGGGCAAACTGCTGGGCCAGCAGGGCATCCAGTTCCTCACCAAGCCAGTGGTAACCCGCCTCCACCAGCTCGTCGCGAAAGCCACCGAGTTGCTCGCGCCAAACCGGCTCGCGTGCCACCTCGGCATCCGCCCAGTACAGCCCCAGGGCCAGCAGCAGGCCATCGAAGCCATTGAACGCCAACACCTCACTGAAGTCCTGATCAGGCCGTCGGACACTGGCCTGTTGCTGCTCGACCAGCAGCTGCAGAGCCGGGTAAGCCCGGCCGTAATACTCTTTCAAGCCCAGGCTGACGGCCTGCTTGAGCGCCGGGTACAGCTGCTTGTCCGCACTGGCCAGCAGCAGCAGGCAATAAAACCCGTTGAGTATCGGCGGCAGCTCGACCTTGCGCTTTTTGCTTTGCCGCTTGATCGCCTGCATCCACTCCTGCATCGCCAACAAGGCTTGCGCGTACTCACCACGTAGCACCTGCAGGATGAACTGCTGCATGAATACCAGGCCACCCTGCCCCAGCGCTGCATACTGCACCCAGTCACCACGCCACAAGGCCTGCAACATTAGCTGCAAAGCCAAGTCCGGGCTGGCCGAAGCGTCCGCGTGCAAAGCCAGGCCCTGCCGATAGGCCTCTTCTGCCGGCTGCAGCTGCCAGTTCACCTGGCCCAGATAATCCTCCAGGAGCAGGCTCTTGACCTCATGTCTGAGCATGGCAAACACCTGTTTGCCCGGTTCGTCGGCCAGCAGCTGCTGGCAGGGCGACTCGCTGATCAGGCTATGGCGTAGAGAACTCGACTGCAGCAAAACCAAACCCTGCTGCACCTCATCCGCCTGCCCACCCAGAATGGCCAGCCACAGGCTCAGCCGCTGATTCGCCTGACTGGGTATATCCCAGGCGCTACGCGACAGTGCGATGCTGCTGCGCAGCGCCTGCAACCAGCTGTCTTTGCTGACGTCGCTATTGAGCTGCTGCAGCACCAGATTGCGTCGCTCAGGCGGCAAGCAATAAGGCTGTCCACCACCGCCGAGGCTGACCCAGTCGAGACGGTGCAGCATCGCCAGTATCTCGCTCAGCGCCGGGCCGTCCATCGCCCGGGTTGAGGAGCTGCATACCCCCATTTCGCGCAGCTGCTCGAGCAAAGCGGTTTTATGCTTGCCCGGGAAGGACAGAGCCAGCACATAGAGCACCGCCTTGTAGGCATCCGGCAGGGCGGCAAGCCCGGAAGGGGTCACGGGGGCGGACATTGGCAAACTCCAGCCTCAAAAGGAAAAACAGACACGCGATATTAACAAAGCGCAGGATTGCGCGAGCCAGAGGGCGCCTGCGCCTGGTCTTTTCGACGCGCAAAGACAAACCCCCCACCTGCTTACGCAGATGGGGGGTTTGGAATATAAGCTTGACGATGACCTACTCTCACATGGGGAAACCCCACACTACCATCGGCGATGCA
>JAUYKV010000027.1 GCA_030699825.1 Pseudomonas sp.
TTCGGGTAGGGCGGCTTCGGAGCGCAGCGACAACCCGCCAGCTTTGTGTCGCGCCGATGAACCATGGTGCACTGCCTTCGGGAAGGGCGGCTTCGGAGCGCAGCGACAACCCACCAGCTTTGTGCCTCGCCGCCGAACCATGGTGCGCTGCCTTCGGGTAGGGCGGCTTCGGAGCGCAGCGACAACCCGCCAGCTTTGTGCCTCGCCGGTGAACCAATGGTGCACGGCCTGCGGCGAATGACAGCCTACGAAAGCGGATTTAACGGCTCAGTTGGCCAGCCAGATCAACGACGCGAAGCGACCGGTGCGGGCAGCGCGGCGGTAAGAATAGAAGCGCGGGTCGCTGTAGGTGCAGAAACCGCCACCATAGACGGCCGTGACACCCCGCGCCGCCAGGCGGATACCTGCCAGCCGATAGATATCGGCCATATATCGACCCGGGTTGACGCTGACAGCGAAGGCTTCGGCGACCTGCGGATGCACGGCCATGAACGCTTCGCGCACCTCGGCGCCCACTTCAAAGGCGTGCGGGCCAATCGCCGGCCCGAGCCAGACCAGCACCTCCTCCGGCGCCACGGCCAGCGCATCCAGGGTCGCCTCCAGCACGCCGCCAGCCAGGCCGCGCCAGCCGGCATGGGCGGCGGCAACACGGCTGCCGGCACGATCGCAAAACAGCACCGGCAGGCAATCGGCGGTCATCACGGTACAGGCGACCCCCGGTGTGGCGGTCCAGCTGGCGTCGGCCTCAAGCAGCTTGTCCGGCTCGGCAGGCACAACGGTTACCCCATGCACCTGACGCAACCAGGCCGGTTTGCAACCCAGCTGGCTGATCAGGCGCTGGCGGTTCGTGGTCACGGCAACGGGATCGTCCTCGACATGCTCGCCGAGGTTGAACCGGTCGAACGGCGCGGCGCTGATGCCACCGTTGCGCGTCGTGATGCAGGCCTTGACCCGGGCGGGTGCAGGCCAATCCGGCGTCAGCCAGTCATGGGCAGTCTGGCACATCACCCGATAAACGCCTCGCGATCCTGACGCAACAGCGTCAGCAACCAGACAAAGTCATCCGGCAGCGGCGACTGCCATTTCATCCGCTGCCCGCTGATCGGGTGATCCAGTTCGAGGAAGCGCGCATGCAGGGCCTGGCGCGGGAACTCCTTGAGGCTCTGCACCATGGTCTGGCTGGCCGCCGGCGGGATGCGGAAACGCCCGCCGTAGACCGGATCGCCGACCAGCGGATAACCGACATGGCTCATGTGTACGCGAATCTGGTGAGTGCGCCCGGTTTCCAGCTTGACCCGCGCATGAGTGTGCGAGCGGAAGCGCTCGAGCACCCGGTAATGGCTGACCGCCGGCTTGCCGCCATCGCTGACCGCCATGCGCTGGCGCTGCGCCGAGCTGCGACCGATCGGCGCGTCGATCTTGCCGCCGGCGGTGATCACACCGATCACGATGCACTCGTAGATGCGGCTGACCGTGCGCTTCTGCAGCTGGTCGACCAGGCGGGTCTGCGCTTCGATGGTCTTGGCCACCACCATCAGCCCGGTGGTGTCCTTGTCCAGACGATGGACAATGCCGCAACGTGGCACGTTGACGATATCCGGTACGTGATGCAGCAAGGCGTTGAGCAGGGTGCCATCGGCATGCCCCGCGGCCGGATGCACCACCAGCCCCGCCGGTTTGTTGATCACCAGTATCTGATCGTCCTCGAAGACGATGTCCAGGGCGATGTCCTGGGCGATCCACTCGCCCTGGGCCTCCTGCTCGGCGCGCAACGCCAGTAGCGCCCCGCCATGCACGATGTCGCGCGGGCGGACCGCGGCACCATCGACAGTCAGTAGCCCCTCTTTGATCCAGGCAGACAGGCGCGAGCGCGAATGCTCGGCGAACAGTTGGGCGGCGACTTGGTCGAGGCGTTGACCGCCCATATCAGTGGGCACCTCGGCGTTCAGTTCAATGGTCTGCTTAATAATAGAGGACATGCTCGGCAACGGTGGGGGACCTGAGGTCGGTTGATGTTTCAGTGCACGCCGATTGCCGTGACCAATCAGGTCAGGCAAGGCGCGGGACGCCGCCGAATGATCGCCACAATGACAAGCCTGACTGCTTTTACCGCGCAACCCCGGGGGCGGCGGCCAAAATGCTACGTCAACAGGCCCTACTTTTGGTTTCGGCTACGCGCTTGTGGTTAAATACGGCGTCTTTGCCCCAGGGTCAACCGGGGGCGCTCATCATAACAGGACGGCTTTGCTCAAGACAGCCGCCGTCACAGGGACGCAAGCCGCCATGCAAGTGAGACACCTGCTGCTGATCGCCATCCTCGCCCTTACCGCTGCCTGCTCATCCAAAGAGGTACTCGACGAGAACCTGAGCGAGACCGAGTTGTACCAGCAGGCGCAAAGCGATCTGGACAACAAGAGCTACACCAGTGCGGTGACCAAGCTCAAGGCCCTCGAGTCGCGCTACCCGTTCGGCCGCTATGCCGAACAGGCCCAGCTGGAACTGATCTACGCCTACTACAAGAATGCCGAGCCGGAAGCCGCACGATCGGCCGCCGAGCGCTTCATCCGCCTGCATCCGCAGCATCAGAATGTCGACTATGCCTATTACGTCAAGGGCCTGGCTTCTTTCGACCAGGATCGTGGCCTGCTCTCCCGTTTCCTGCCGCTGGACATGAGCAAGCGCGACCCGGGTGCCGCCCGCGACTCCTACAACGAGTTCGCCCAGCTCACCAGCCGTTACCCGAACAGCCGCTACTCGCCGGATGCCAAGCAGCGCATGATCTACCTGCGCAACCTGCTGGCCGCTTATGAAATCCATGTGGCTCACTACTACCTTTCCCGCCAGGCCTATGTCGCTGCCGCCAACCGTGGCCGCTATGTGGTGGAAAACTTCCAGGAAACGCCAGCGGTCGGCGACGGCCTGGCGGTGATGACCGAGGCTTACCAGCGCCTGACCCTGGACGAGCTGGCCGCGACCAGCCTGGAAACCCTCAAGCTCAACTACCCGGAGCACCCGAGCCTGGTCGATGACGAGTTCGTTCCGCGCGAAGAACAAGCCGACAGCCGCTCCTGGCTGGCCAAGGTCACCCTCGGCCTGATCGAAACCGATACGCCGCTGCCACCGGGCGAAACCCGCGCCAACCAGGACGTTATCCGCCAGTACGAAGATGCCAAAGAGCAGATTCCTGACGAGCTGAAGTCAGCAAGCGAAGACGAACCCAGCCAGGAAACCCAGGACCGCAAACGCTCCTGGTTCAGCTACATGACCTTTGGCCTGTTCGACTGAAGAACTGAAACGCCCAGACAGCGAACGTCAGAACCAATGCCGCGCACTTGAGACAAGTGCGCGGCATTTTTTATGGCTATGTATCCGTTATTGGTGGAAGAGCAATTTCGTCGGGTGGGCCGGGTGGCGTTCCGCTTCAGCCCAGCAATCCTGAACGTCTCAATTTTGGTGGGCTGAAGCCCACCCTACGCGCTCGATCAATCCGCGACCCGTAGGGTGTCACTCGCCGCAGGCAGTGCACCATGGTTAATCGGCGCGGCACAAAAGCTGGCGGGTTGTCGCTGCGCTCCGAAGCCGCCCTACGATCTCGATCAATCCGCGATCTGTAGGGTGTCACTCGCCGAAGGCAGTGCACCATTGGCCGCCCGGACCGCCCAGCATCCTCCCCGCACCTCAATCGCCGACCTGCCACCCCGAGGTGATCGGGTAACGGCGGTCGCGACCGAAGCCGCGCTGGGTGACCCGTACGCCGACGGCGGCCTGGCGGCGCTTGTACTCGTTCAAATCGACCAGGCGCAGTACGCGCTTGACCGTATCCGCATCGAAGCCCTCGGCGATGATCGCATCGGCCGACAGGTCGTACTCGACGTACAGCTTGAGGATCTCGTCGAGCACCGGGTACGCCGGTAGCGAGTCTTCGTCCTTCTGCTCCGGCGCCAGTTCGGCCGAAGGCGGACGGTCGATAACCC
The DNA here is from genome assembly GCA_030699825.1 of Pseudomonas sp. Classification (GTDB taxonomy): domain Bacteria; phylum Pseudomonadota; class Gammaproteobacteria; order Pseudomonadales; family Pseudomonadaceae; genus Aquipseudomonas. Next base: position 3,975 of record JAUYKV010000027.1, read on the forward strand.
GCTGCGGGATCACCGGCCCGCGGCTGTTGCGGTATTCACAGAGGCGGAACACCAGGGTTTTTGGCACGTCCTTGAGCACATCGAAACCGCCGGCCATGTCGCCATAGAGGGTGGCATAGCCGACCGCCATTTCACTCTTGTTGCCGGTGGTCAGCACCAGATAGCCCATCTTGTTGGAGAGGGCCATGAGCAGGGTGCCACGGCAGCGCGCCTGCAGGTTCTCCTCGGTGGCATCGCGGGCCAGGCCCTCGAAAACCGGCGCCAGGGTGCCCATGAAGGCGTCGACCATGGGCGTGATCGGCAGCACCCGATAGGTCACGCCCAACGCATGGGCCTCGGCCTCGGCGTCCTCGAGGCTGATCTGCGCGGTATAGCGGTACGGCATCATCACCGCTTCGACCCGTTTGGCGCCCAGCGCATCGACCGCCACCGCCAGGGTCAGCGCCGAGTCGATACCGCCGGACACCCCGAGCAGCACGCCCTTGAAGCCGTTCTTGCGGACATAATCGCGCACGCCTATGACCAGCGCCTGATACACGCTGGCCTCCAGTTCCGGCAGTGGCACGCAGTTGGCCGGCCGCGGGCTGACCCGCTCGCCATCGCACAGCAGGTCGACCGGGTACAGGCCCTCGGTGAAGGCGGCCATGCGCTGACTGACCTGGCCGCCGGCATCGACCACGCAGCTGCCGCCATCGAACACCAATTCGTCCTGGCCGCCAACCTGGTTGACGTAGACGATCGGCATCGCCCCTTCGCGCGCACGCTCGGCCAATGCCTCTTCGCGCTCGCGCTGCTTGTCCAGATGGAACGGCGAGGCATTCAGGCTCAGCATCAATTGCGCGCCCGCGTCACGGGCCTGGGCCATCAGCTCGGCAAACCAGATGTCCTCGCAGATGCTCAGCGCCACCGCCACGCCCTTGATGTCGACCACGCAGGGCTGGTTGCCGGGCTCGAAATAGCGCTTCTCGTCGAACACCCGGTAATTCGGCAACTTCTGCTTGTAGTAGCGGGCCAGCAATTGGCCGTCGGCGATCACCGCACAGGCGTTGTAACGCAGCTCATCCTCCAGCCAGGGATAACCGACCACCAGATAGATGCCGCTGACTTCGTCCTGCAGGCGCTGCAAGCCCTGCTCGATGCGCCGCTGCATGCTCGAGCGCAGCAGCAGATCCTCCGGCGGATAACCGCAGAGCGCCAGTTCGGGGAACACGATGACATCCGCCAGCCACTGATCACGGGCGTTGCATGCCGCCTCGATGATGCTCTCGACGTTGCCGTGCACATCGCCAACGCGCAAATTCAATTGGGCCATCACGACCCGCAGGGTTTGGCTCATGGCTGCCTCCACCACATAAATCCCTCGTTCGAGTGAGCCCGGCGGCTCAGTCGTAACATTGCATCGTTCACCCCACAGCATAGGGTTTAACCGCCTGACAAGCATGTCGCGAGCGCAAAAAGCTGGCGGGCTGTCGCTTCGCGCCGAGGCCCCCTACGGAACGTCGCCGAACGCACGACCCGGCATAACCCGCAATCCGTAGGGTGTCACTCGCCGAAGGCAGTGCACCATGGGTTCTCCGGCGCGACGCAAAAGCTGGCGGGCTGTCGCTTCGCTCCGAGGCCGCCCTACCCGCAGGGTAGTTGCACCATGGTTCAGCGACGCAACACAAAGCTGGCGGGTTGTCGCTGCGCTCCGAAGCCGCCCTACCCGCAGGCAGTGCACCATGAATCGATGCCCACGCGGACGGTTCGACGCCTCGACGCGGGAACGATCAACGAACCGCAGGGTGGTGCGGGCCGCGCAGCGATAGCCACCACAACGGTCCCCGGCCCAATCTGGGTACCGAGCCGACGATGGTTGCCAACCAGCAAGCAGAATAGCCGCTGTGCTGGCGCGACTTCCTTGGCTAAACTGCCAGGCTTTCCAATAAACTGCTTGCCGATAAACTGCTTGCCAACCACCTGTCTTATCACCAAGAAGAGAGCGTTATGGGCCTGTTCCGCCTGCTGTTCTGGATAGCCATTATCGTCGCTGCCTTCTGGCTCTGGCGGCGTTTTACCCGCCCCGTGCGGCACACCGGGCAAGACCGGCAAAGCCCCGCGCCCATGGTGCGCTGTGCCCATTGCGGGGTTTATCTGCCCCGCAAAGAGGCTTTGACCAGAGCCGATCAGTGGTATTGCAGCCAGACCCATCTCGAGCAAGGCCCAAAATCTGGTGAGCGCTGAAGCCCTAGCCCTCAGCGGTATCCAGGGCCGCCGCGTACTGCGCCTCTACCACCTGTATCGCCTGACCATCGGCCTGGTGCTGGTGCTGCTGATTTCCAGCGACATGGATACCCAGTTGCTGAAGCTGGCCGACACCGAGCTGTTTCGCTATGGCAGCTGGTTCTACCTGATCCTGAATATCCTGGTGGCCGTGGTGGTGCAGCGGCCCAAGCACCTGGCACAGATCTTCAGCCTGGCCCTGGTCGATGTGATCCTGCTGTCCGCGCTGTTCTATGCGGCCGGCGGCACGCCCAGCGGGATCGGCAACCTGCTGATCGTCGCGGTGGCCATCGCCAACATCCTGCTGCGCGGACGCATCGGCCTGTTGATTGCCGCCGTCGCCGCCATGGGCCTGATCTACCTGACCTTCTACCTCAGCCTCAGCCGCCCGGAAGCCAGCGCCCAATACGTGCAGGCCGGAGCGCTCGGCGCCCTGTGTTTTGCCGCTGCCCTGCTTCTGCAAGGACTAACCCGGCGCCTGCAGGCCAGCGAAAGCCTGGCCGAACAGCGCGCGGCCGATGTCGCCAGCCTGGAAGCCCTCAACGCCCTGATTCTGCAGCGCATGCGCACCGGCATCCTGGTGCTCGACGAGCTGCATCGGGTACTGCTGGCCAACCAGGGCGCACTGCACCTGCTCGGCCGCGATGCGCTGGCCGGCAAGATCCTCGACCCGCACTGCCCGGAACTGGTCAAGCGCCTGCAGCAATGGCTGCACAACCCGACCCTGCGCCCCGCGAGCCTGCAGGCCTTTGCCGACGGCCCGGTGCTGCAGCCGAGCTTCATCGCCCTGCAACGCAGCGAAGAGCGGCACACCCTGGTGTTTCTCGACGACATTTCGCAGATTGCCCAGCAGGCCCAGCAGCTCAAACTCGCCTCCCTCGGCCGCCTGACCGCCGGCATCGCCCATGAGATCCGCAACCCGCTCGGCGCGATCAGTCATGCGGCGCAGCTGCTGCAGGAGTCGGAAGACCTGCATGGCCCGGATCAGCGTCTGGCGCAGATCATCCAGGATCATTCGCGGCGGATGAACCTGGTGATCGAGAACGTCCTGCAACTGTCGCGCCGACGCCAGGCCGAACCGCAACTGCTGGACCTGAAATACTGGCTGCACCGCTTCGCCAGCGAGTTCCGCGGCTCGGCGACGCCAGGGCAGACACTCCACCTGGATACCCGCAGCGGCACCGTGCAAACCCGCATGGATCCCCACCAGCTGAGCCAGGTGCTGACCAATCTGGTGCAGAACGGCCTGCGCTACAGCGCGCAAAACCACCCGCGCGGGCAGGTCTGGCTGAAATTGTTCCGCGACGAGAGCAGCGATCTGCCGGTGCTGGAAGTGCTCGACGACGGCCCAGGTGTGGCGCCCGAGCAACTGCAGCACATCTTCGAGCCGTTCTTCACCACGGAAAACAAGGGCACCGGCCTGGGCCTGTATATTTCCCGCGAGCTGTGCGAAAGCAACCAGGCGCGGCTCACCTACAAACCGCGCGAAGGCGGCGGCAGCTGCTTTCGTATCACCTTCGCCCATCCACGCAAACTGAGCTGACCATGACCCGCCAGAGAGCCCTGATCGTCGACGATGAACCCGATATCCGCGAACTCCTGGAAATCACCCTGGGCCGCATGAAGCTCGACACCCGCAGCGCCCGCAACGTCAAGGAGGCGCGCGAGTGGCTGGCCAAGGAGCCGTTCGACCTGTGCCTGACCGACATGCGCCTGCCCGACGGCACCGGCCTGGAGCTGGTGCAGCACATCCTCCAGCGCCACCCACAAGTGCCAGTGGCGATGATCACCGCCTACGGCAGCCTGGACACTGCGATCAACGCACTGAAAGCCGGCGCCTTCGACTTCCTGACCAAGCCGGTCGACCTCGGCCGCTTGCGCGAACTGGTGGCCACCGCCCTGCGCCTGCGCTCGCCGGACAGTCAAGAGCTGCCGGTGGACAGCCGCCTGCTCGGCGAGTCACCGCCGATGAAGGCGCTGCGCAAGCAGATCCTCAAGCTCGCGCGCAGCCAGGCGCCGGTGTATATCAGCGGCGAATCCGGTAGCGGCAAGGAGCTGGTCGCGCGCCTGATCCACGAACAGGGCGGGCGCAGCGAACAGCCGTTCGTGCCGGTGAACTGCGGGGCGATCCCGTCGGAGCTGATGGAAAGCGAATTCTTCGGCCACAAGAAGGGCAGCTTCACCGGCGCCATCGAAGACAAGCAGGGACTGTTTCAGGCGGCCAATGGCGGCACCCTGTTTCTCGACGAAGTCGCCGATCTGCCCTTGCCCATGCAGGTCAAGTTGCTGCGCTCGATTCAGGAAAAAGCCGTGCGCGCGGTCGGCGGCCAGCAGGAGCTGGTGGTCGATGTGCGCGTTCTCTGCGCCACCCACAAAGATCTGGCTGCCGAAGTCGCCGCCGGGCGCTTCCGCCAGGATCTCTATTACCGCCTGAACGTCATCGAACTACGCGTGCCACCGCTGCGCGAACGCCGCGAAGACATCGCCCACCTGACCGAAGTGATGCTCAAGCGCCTGGCCGAAGGCCCCGGCCTGAGCCCGGCCAGACTCGATGCCGAGGCGCTGGACAAGCTCAAGAGCTATCGCTTCCCCGGCAACGTGCGCGAGCTGGAGAACATGCTCGAACGCGCCTACACCCTGTGCGAAGACGACCGCATCACTGCCGCCGACCTGCGCCTGGCCGACGCCTGCGGTGCCGGCGAAAACGGCGACGCCAGCCTGGCGCAGATCGACAACCTGGAAGACCACCTGGAAGATGTCGAGCGCAAGCTGATCATGCAAGCCCTCGAGGAAACCCGCTGGAACCGCACCGCCGCCGCCCAACGCCTGGGCCTGAGCTTCCGCTCGATGCGCTACCGACTGAAGAAACTGGGGATCGACTGACGGCAGGCCGCGGTTCTTGCGCTCCCGTAGGGTGTCACTCGCCGAAGGCAGTGCACCATTGGTTCATCGGCGCGGCATAAAAGCTGGCGGGCTGTCGCTGCGCTCCGAACGGAACGCCGCCCGAGCCGCCCTACGCTCGGGCTGATCGCCCGATCTCGGGCAATCCACAACCCCGTAGGGTGTCACTCGCCGCAGGCAGTGCACCGATGGTTCGTCGGCGCGGCATAAATCCTGGCGGGTTGTCGCTGCGCTCCGAAGCCGCCCTACGATCCTCGGACGGATTGCCAGATCTGGAACAGTCCGCGATCCGTAGGCTGCCACTCGCCGCAGGCAGTGCACCATGGTTCGGCGGCGCGGCACACAAGCTGGCGGGCTGTCACTGCGCTTCGAACAAAACGCAGCCCGACAAGCTGGCGCCTACCTCCTCAACCCAGCCGCCCTTCCGGCGCATAGGGTGCCGGGTCGATGATCGGGGCATGCCCGAGCAGCAGGTCGGTCAACAACTGGCAGGAGGCTGGCGCCAGGACCAGGCCGTTGCGGAAATGGCCGCAGTTCAACCAGAGGCCGTCATGCCCCGGCACCGGGCCGATAAAGGGGATGCCATGTGGCGATCCGGGGCGCAATCCGGCCCAATGGCCCACCACCTCGGCATCAGCCAGCGCCGGCAGCAACCCGACCGCCGAGGCCTTGAGGCTGGCCAGGGCTTCCGCGCTCGGCGTCTTGTCGAACCCCACATGTTCGAGGGTACTGCCAATCAGGATATGGCCATCGCGCCGCGGAATCGCGTACCGGCCGTTGGCCAGCACGATACTGCTGAGGAAATCCTCGGCGCACTTGTAGAGGATCATCTGCCCCTTCACCGGCTCGACCGGCAACTCGAGGCCCAGGCTGCGCAGCAACTCGCCACTCCAGGCGCCGGCGGCAACCACCACGCGATCGCCACGCATCTCGCCAGCGGAGGTGTGTACGCCACAGATCCGCCCGCCTTCGCGGATAAATCCGCTGACCGCACACTGCTCATGCACGGTCACATTGGGCATCTGCACCAGCGCCGCCCGCAACGCCTTGACCAGGCGCGGGTTGCGCACATTGGCCACATCCGACATGTGCAGCGCCTTCGAGAAGCGCTTGGCCAACGCCGGCACCGCCCGGTATACCGTCTCGACGGGCACCGCCTGCATCGGCCGCTGTTCACGCGCGGCCCAGGCCAGGGGAGCGGCCTGCTCCTGATCGAGCCAGTACAGGCCGGTGACATACACCTCGGGGTCGATGCCGGTGTCGGCCAGCAACTGCGCCCCCAGCTGTGGGTAGAAATCCTGCGACCAGTGCGCCAGCGCGGTCACCGCCGGCCGGTAGCGCCAGGGATAGAGCGGCGAAACGATGCCGCCTCCGGCCCAGGAGGCTTCGCCGCCCACCGCACCCTGATCCAGCAGGCATACCTCGACACCGGCCGCGGCCAACAAGCGCGCCGACAACAAGCCGATAGCGCCACCCCCCACCATCAAGACTCGCATAGCTTCTCCAAAAAAACGGGCCGCAAAGGCGGCCCGTTATACGTCATAAACCCGGTGTATTTCTACCAGCACGCTTGCACGGAGCGGGTCGCATCGTTCAGCGTTTGCGCACCGGTGTGGGCGATCCGGTAATCGCCGCAGGGGTCGCCGGCCATGCGGTTGACGCGGGTGGCCTGCAGCAGGAAGGAGGTTGCAGTGGCAACGCCCTGCACTGCCAGGGTGTAGTTGGCCGTACCCGAATCCGGCACCTGGGCAGCGAATACCGCGGCCAGATTGCCACCCGCATCCAGATAAGTGCCCTGCAGCGAGTAATAGCGTTCCAGCGCCTGCGCGCCCGCCAGCAGCGCGGTCTTGGCCTCGGTACGCTTGGCTCTGTTCAGGTATTCCGTGTAGTTCGGGTAGGCGATGGCGGCGAGGATGCCGATCACCGCGATCACGATCATCAGCTCGATCAGGGTAAACCCCTTCGCCTTGCTCATCGGATCTGGTTCCACGACTGACGGCCTTCGATGATGTTCAGGGTATTGGCCGCCGGCACACAATCATCGATACCGGTGCCGCGACAGAGCCAGTACTTCTTGCCGTCGAGCAAGTCGAACGAGCCAGCCGGGATGCCGGTGCTCGAACCTATCCCCGAAACCGGCAGTGGATTGCCGTTAGCATCGACGATGCTGTCTGCTGCGTCGAATTTGCCGTCCTTGTTCATATCGAACAATACATACTGCAAACGCCCACCCGTCGCCAGGTCGACCACCATGGTCCAGCCGGAGCCACCGCCTTGACAGGGATCGGCCGAAGGAATGGCCGTCTCGAACACCAGGCGATCGAGCAGAATCCTTGGAGCAAAGATCACTCGCTCGCCTTGCGCGCCCCGAACCGGGGATTGCAGATCCAGATACCACCCACGCTTGCTTGTCCAGTCGATGCCGTCCGGGTTCACCGGTGCATCCAGAGCCCGCACCTCACGGCCGAACGCAGGCCCCTCGTAGAGAATGGAGCGCCCTTCAAGTTCCGTCCGCCCGCTGAAGGCGATCGAAGCCCCCGCACTGTTCGGTTTGTCCCAGATGCCGTAGAAGGTTTGCCCGCTCGTGTCGCTCACATCGCCTGCGGTGTACATGCGGCCGGTGCCGAAATAGACGATCACGCCCTTCACCACTCCACCGGGGTGGTAGGCGATTTCCGGCTTGACCGTGATCGGCTGGCGCTTGCCCGCCGCATCGGCCGCGATGTACAGCGGCTGCGGCTGCCCGCCCGACTTGAGGCTGACCTGGAAGTCGTCCACCCCGTCACCAGTGCTCTTGAGCTCGAACTTCCATAGATTGCCGCCGAGATCCCCGGCGTAGACATCCTTGACATAAATGTTGCCACTGGCATCCGCCGCATAGACGAAGGAGGGGCTCGATAGCCCGCCGGTAGCGCTGCCCGCCCTGACCTTGTTCACCGCGCCACTGGCCAGGTCGACGATGAACAGCACCGAGTCGTCATTCGTGCTGCCATAGCCATTGCCGAAGATCGCCGCCCAGCTACCGTCCTTCATCCGCCCGATCAGGGGTTCGCCGAAGTTGTAACCGAGGTCGGCGTCATCCTTGATCTCCCAGAGCACCTTGCCCGCGCCGAAGCCAGCGCCACTGGTATCGGTCACGTCCAGGGCGAACACGCTCTTGCCCCCCGCGCCCAGGCTGCCCAGCAGCACGGTCTTCCACCCGCCAGCGAGGATGGCATCGCGCACATGCAGCTTGCCGTCGACGTAATAGCGGTGTTTGTAATCGCTGCTGGCCAGATCCTTGATCGCAGTCAGGGCGCCATTGGGCATGTAGGCGAACAGCTCATTACCGGTATTGGCGTTGAACGCATGCAGGAAGCCATCGTTGGCCCCGACGAACAAGGTGGGCACCTTGCTCGCCTTGGCCGCGACGAACTTGGCGTACGTCTGGCCGCTGGCCGGCGTCGGCACACGACCATTGAAGCCCCAGTCCTGCTTGTTGGCGATGACCAGGGTGGAGTTGACGATATCGCCGAGCACGCTGCTGCGCTTGCGGTACTTGAGGCCTGCTGGCGCTTCGTTGGCACGACTGCCCATTACATACTGGAACAGCGCCTCGCTATTGTCGAAATGGGCCTTCATCGACTCCGACAGGCTGCCCCAGGACAGCGCCACACCGGCACTGCCGTCATGCGAGAACAGCCGCCGCGACGGGTAACTCAACTGGCTGCCGGCCTCCCAGACCTGCTTGAAATCGATACCGGTACTGGTCTGCGTTGGCTTTTTGGCCAGCAACTTGCCGGACCAGTCGGCACTGGAATAAAGCGCCTCGTAAACCAGGGTATCGCTGTCCAGACGCCGGGCCGTCGGCACCGCGGCCGTACTCGACCCTGTGCGATTGGCGACCGAACTCAGGGTATCGCTCAAGGCCGTGGCGAACTGCTGCGGATCCCGCGCATTGAAGAAATCACCACGACCGTTGATCCCGGCATGCAGCAAGTCATCGATCTTGGCGGCACTGGCGCTATCTGGAAGTGGGTTCGGCCAACTGATCGAGGCCCCGCTCTTGACCGCGGCGAAAGCCGTCTCGGGCACAATCGAGCCGCTGACGCCAAGCCCGACCCCGAAGGTCACCATGTGCTGCCAGAAGGCGGGATCGGCCGGATCGGTCGGCACCCTATTGTCCAGCCCGGCATGCAGATCGCGGCTCCAGTAATACATGGCCACATCGGCCAACGTATCGGCATGACCGTCACTGAATGGCGCCTTGGGTACATAGCTATAAGACTGGCCGTCGGGCCCGGCGATGGCCGGGCCATTGCTGTTGTCCACATTCTTCCGGGCGGCGTCTCGCGAGGCGGCATCGCCGTTCCAGTAACCATCGGTGGTCAGGATGGTATAGCTTTGCCGGCAGCTATACTCCTGCCCGCCCGCCTCGCCCGGGGTCGAACTCCAGGGGCCGCGTTCATCGGCTCGGCTGAAATACTCGCCGGCATCGCCCAAGGCTCTGCGCAGCGGGGTACTGCCTGAAGCCTGGGCGGCAAACAACCAATCGAAAAAGGCGTTTCTGCCCGCATCTTCGAAGCGTCGCACGCCCCGCACTAACGTATTGGTCTTGGTAACGCCATCGATCGTCTTGTTGTCCTGGTTGATGGCGCCATAGCCCACCCGAATATCGGCGGGCTGGCTGGCGAACGCTTGGCTTACACCCACCTTGGCGGCCATCAGACGGGTGCGATAGAAGGAGAACCAGTTGGCGAAGTTCTGCTCCGCAGAGGTCGTGGTCGGCACTGACACCCGCTGGTAGCAGGAATCGGCAAAGCTATCGCCGCAGCCAGCGACGAATGAATAGTAGAAGGCCCGGCTCGGCCCGGATGCCGGACCGACGACGAAGCCGCTGTAATCATTCCTTGAGGACCGGGGCAGGTAGTAGTCATCCATGATGGCCCAATAGCCGGTAGTCAGATTGATCGCAGTGCCCGCTTGCGCGTAACCATCCAAATATGCCGAGTCGAAGGACGCATTGGCGTAGCGCGTCCCATCGGCCTTGAGCGGCGGCAGGTAACTGACATCAGGATTGTAATAAATCGTGTTCAGTTTGCTGGATACCAGGTAACGATGGTCCGTCTCGCTGCAGAAGTGGGTATAGGTTCCAGCATAACTGCCACGCTCCCGGCAGCCGCTGCTCGAAGGTGGTCGTTGGTTGACGTCCAGATAGGCCGGGCGCAATTCATCGGGCATAAAGCCCCAGCGCATCGACCCGGAATCATCCAGCAGGAACATGATATTGGGCTCGACCTGCCCGCCCAGGCTCAAAGGCACCTGCGAGGGGGTGAAGGCGGCCAGGGCAGTCTGGCTAACCGCGAACGTCAGCAGGCCGGCAAGCAGCGCACGGACGGCGAACAAGGGTTTCGACATCTTCATCTGGGCATCCTTGTGATCAATTCTGACCGCGAATAGCGATGGCAACGGTTGAGCGCAGGCGCACTTCGATATCGCCACTGCCATAGCCGGTGGCCTCGACATTGAACAGATAGGTGCGGCTCAAGCAGTCGAATGCCCGGTTCTCGGCGATCGAACCATCGGTCTCGCACACATAAGACGTGGGGCCGCCGGAATTGCCGTAGAAGTTGCTCACCTCGCAGAGCGGCTGTTTCGGCTTGCCGATCAGCTCGGCGGGTGGCGACCATTGCGCGGCGGTCAGCGCCGGGCAGGCGCTGGCAGCCTGGAACAGCAAGGTCGGGTCGGCACTCGCCTCGATCTGCTGGCGAACGTAGGCTTCGCCCACCCGCAACGAGGCCTCGGCGGCCTGAAACGCCTGGTTGTAGTCGCGCGCACCACCGGCCATGCGTTCCTGCAGCGTGCTGTTGGACATCGACGAAACCCCGATCATCGTCAGCACCAGCAGCATCACCAGGCAGACCAACAACACCGCGCCGCCTTGTTGTCGCCTGGCCATTCCTTGTTCTTGCCTGCCCATCCGTTGCCTCGCTAATCGATTCGGTTACGTAGCGCCACCACGGTGCTGAACACCTGACGCATTCGCCCATCCGCCACCACAGCCATGCCATCGAACTCGATCGCCTGCTCCTGCGCACCGGGTGCCCGGCCATCGCTGACCATCAGCAAATCGACTCTCACCGTGCGCACATCGCCCCAGCGGCCGGCGGCCTCGACCTCAGCCGGGGTCAGGTAATCCTGCACCCCGACACTGCTCGTCGCCGCGACCCCATAGCGGGTGCGCATCGACTCGACGCCCTCGACGACTTCCATGGTTTGCGCCGGGATCCTCGATACATCACGCACGAACAGCGCGCGGATCGCCTGCCCGGCAGTCCCCGTGCGCCCGGTCTCGGCGACATAGAAGATCTTGCTGCTGAAGCCGGCGATACGCGCGGGATCGGTGAAGGCGATATCGGCGAACTTGAAACCGCCACAATCGGCGTCCTTATCGTTATTGCCGGCCGCGTGAGTCAGCGTCACGACGCCGCTACCCGTAGCGTTGGGCTTGTTGGTGACGCGGATGACCACGGCCTTTTCCAGGTCCATGACCATCACCGCGCGATTCTGCTGCATGCTCGGGCAATAGCCGGTGACCTTGATATTGGCGTTGACGCCGGGCTTGAGGATTTCTCCCGTGGTCAGGAAGGCACCGCAGTTGTCATTGATGAACAGGGCCATCTGGTCGGTGCCTACGGCCCCCAGGGCACCGACGGCCGTGATGCGCCGCCCCCAGATGGGCCGGTTCATCGCATTCCATTCGCTCGCGGCGCCATTGGTGGCGACCACACAGATGCTCTCTTCCGGCAGCCTTACACCCATCCCCACGCCGGCCGGGCGGATCTCGGCCGCCAGGTACTGCAGGGCAAAACGGCCGTTTTCCTGCAGGTGGCCGCTGGCGTTCTGCAACAGGAAGGTGTTCTTGTTGCTGATAAACACTTGCAGGACTGCACCGCTGATCACCAACCCGATGACCATGGCCACCATCAGTTCGATCAGACTCAAGCCTCGTTGAGACTGCATAGACACTCCGTCAGATCCGGGTCACGAAGGAAAAACGTTGGGCCGCACTGCCCTGCACCCGCTCCTCACTCCACTGCACGATGACAGTGAACTGATCGCCGTTCTGCACCACGCCGCCATCGCCATTGGGCAACTGCCGGGCAAGGTTGGCGCGCCACTCGGCCAGGTCACGCTGAAACGGCAGACAGGTCTCCGCCGCCGGATTGCACGGCAACTCGGCACCTACCGCGATGACGTAGAAGCCGGCCAGTGCATCGCCGCGCGCGGCGCGCATGCGGTCGCCCATCTCGTAGGCGAGAAAGGTCGCATGGGAACGCACCGTTGCCGTCTGATTGGCCTTCAATGAGTTGAGCTGCATCGCGGCCACCCCCAGCAAACCGACAGAGAACACCAGCACCGAGACCAGCACCTCGATCAGCGAGACGCCGCGCTGCGATTGCCTATCCATTAGCAGCCCCTCGCTCTGACGGACGCCGCACCGGACAACTCGATCACCAGCGTGCGATTGAAAGTGGCGCAGTTGAGCTCGGGGTCTTTGACCAGCAGATCGAAAGTGACCGCAGCGCCGCTGATCAACTGCCCCTGTGAATCGAACAGGACAGTCTTCAGGCCCGCCGGATCGACGTTATAGGAAGACAAGGCCGGGAACACCCGCAGCTCGAGGGCATCGGCATGCCTGAGTACCTGCCAGCTACCGTCGGCAGCCAGCGGCCCCTGCAGTCTGGTGGTCTGGGCGCGCTGCACTGCCTCGCGGCGTGCATAGGCGAACATCCCCGAAAAGGAATTGATTTCAGTCGCCGCCCGATTATCGCGCAGCAACTGGCCGAGATTCGGCGCCGCCAAGCCCAGTAGCACCGCGAACACCGCCAGCGTGATCATCAGCTCGATCAGCGTGAAGCCTTTCTGCGACATCGCATCCACTCCATAGATGTCTTCTTATATGGCACGCACCGACCGCCCTCTCCCTCCCCTGCCAACACCCATCCATGGACAAACGGTCAAAATAACCGACTAGCGGTTATTTTGCGCCTCGGGATCATAACCGAGTGGTACGAGCGTTTCACATCGTTAATGCAAAGAACTGCGACCTCGCCACACATTGGAATGTGACCGAGGGCGCAACGCGGGAAGTCGAAGGGGCTGGAGGGCCGCGAACGGGCTTATCGGCAGGCAGGCGGTTGGCGTGCCTGACGATTGGAGGAAATGGAGGAAATGGGCGGTGGCGGAAGGGAGAAATTAGCCAGGTTGACTGAGGCCGGCGCAGCGCACGAGGGCGACCCGGCACAGACCCGCCGCCGTTTGTGCCGACTCGCTGCTGCTAAATAGTGGGGGCGAATGCTGCCAGCAGGGGCAGCCAGTTACGCCGGTTGAGCCACGGGAAATGGGTCAGGAGCAGGTCGAATTATTGGTCCTGGTCACCGATGCACGCCCTGTCGCTGTGATATTGACCACACGCTCTTGGCCGCCAACGCTGGGGGTGGCACGACAGACCACAAAGGTCGGATCAGCTGGCGCCGGAGTAACACCGACGCCGGTAGGCTGAAAGGTAAAGCTGGTCTGAGCTGAGGTGATCAAAAAACCGCTGGGAGCCGCTCCATGCGCCTGAATCACCGCCCCCCCGGAACTTCTGACAATCCATCCACTCGCCCATGTACCAGTACAGGTTGCGCCATCGCTGGAGGCACAGAGCGTCACCGTCTGATTACGTTTGATCGCCTCGCTGCGTGCCAGCACCGCGCCCGCGACCAGATCGTTGGCCTGGGAGCGCAGCTTGCTGCCCAGGGTCATGTCAGAGTACGACGGCACCATGATTGCCAGCAGCACCGCGAATACAGCAAGCGTGATCATCAACTCGACCAGCGTGAAACCGCGCTGCCCTGATCGCTGAATAGAAGCCATGCGTCCAATCATTGCTCGATATTCCAATACACACGGCTTTTGTTAACCGCAGAACCACTAGGCTCGGGCGCATAATCAACTTCCACGGGCGACTCTGGGTTAGCTCCTATAACAAATGGCACATCAGTGCATACTCCATCACTGGTACATACTGTCACTATCCCTGACACTGGAGAAGGTGGCAGCCCGCCGCCATCAATTACTTGAAAACGATCAGATCCCTTAGCCGGTGAAGCATCCAGAAAATTGATGTTATAAACCCGAGCCGTCCCCAGATTCGAACCACAACTGGTCGATGATGCGACGGTTGGGGTATGGGTACTGAAGGTTACCACCCCAAACACGACCACTGCAGATGTCACCACCTGCTCTTTATCGTGGACGGCACCGGTTCCATACTGCAAATACCAGCCTTTATTATCGGCAGCGTTTAGCTCGGTCTGTTGAGCAGCAGTTAGCCCCGCACTATTAGCATCGATCTCCAACAACACATCGTCGTCGAGGCTAATCACATCCGGGTCGGCCGAACGATCATCCTTGATCATGTAAAAGGCGTTATTAACAGATGCAGTTACAGCGTCAGTACTCAATGGATGCTCGCGATCGCCAGAGCCCAACAGCACCGCATTGAAGCCACTGGTAACCACGACTTCTGGAGCAAACAGGAACTTGCGATTGGCCACCCCGCCAGGGCAAGTCTCAGTATCACAGCCGAGCGCAGCGATTTTTTTGACCGCCCAGGTCGACGGAGCGCCAGCGATACTGATCCGATAGACATTACCGCCGGTATCTGCCGCATACGCGTACTGCGCCAACCCACTGCTGTTGGTCACAACCGTAATGTCGCCCACTACACTGCGGTCTGTAACCATAGTGAGAGCGTCATTCAACACTGTGCCGGTATCTGCATCCAACACATAGATATTGCTGCCCCGAGGCGTGCCAGGCGTACACGTATTGAGATCGGAGGCGACAGTGCCATCCTCGCAGGAGTCGTAACCGCCGCCCATGATCAGCATGGGCTTGTAGTTCGTAGTAGTTGTTGTGACTCCCTCAGCGTCTGTGGAACTGGTAACGCTGGTATAACCTGCGGCTTTGATGACCTTGGGCGCCGACCATGTCTGGCCAATATTGCTCAGCCCTGTTGTCGTACTGTCAGCCTTCCATTTCAGCCTTGGGTCGGTGAGGTTCGCCCCAGCACTGACATCGAATGCGTACATCGCACTGCCGCCGCGGCGCATGGCAGCATAGACCCACACATTATCGTCATCTTTGTGCGCAGTGACCGGACCGTCGAAGAAGTAGTCCTTGCGTGTAGCTGTGGCTGTCGGCGTGCCTGGATAATACAACTCAGGGCTGTTCGAGCGCAGCCGCTCGAATTTGCTGTAGTGCTCTGGCGCGACAAACGACCAGAGCTCGTTGCCGTCGGTATCGCCCTGATTGCCATTGATGGCGCGAAAAGTTCCATCATTAGAACCATAGAACACCACTACGCCTGTATCGCCACCGTAATCCACGGCTACCGGGCGGGAATGCACCACATCGCCATGCACCGAGGGACGCATATCAGCGGCAGTCTGACCTGACTTTTCAGGGGTAGGAACGTTATCGGCGTTAACGGTGTTATCGGCACCACGTATCCACGCCACCAAATCGGCTGACAGGCCAGAACTGGTATCGCTAATTTCTGGCAGCGAGTCAGTATTGAGCACGCAGCCGTTGCAAGTCTTAACCTTGCGTGTAGTCGGCGTTAGTCCCCCACTCCGGAGGCGATATCCCGCAGCGCCCTTCTCCACAATATCGCCGTCTGGTGAGTTGGACCGATCCAGATTAGGGATAACCACTTCGTTGATGGTCGTACAGGTACCTTGCGGCAGGAACGACCAGTAGTTGTCTGGATCCTCAGACGTCCAGAAGCTGCGTGCGCAGGGCCTAAGGAAGCCTGTATTGGCCGTACTGATGGCAGGCTTGCTATCCGCATCGCCGAGAAACAAACTGAATTTCCCGCCCGAAGTATCTGCAACGAACTTATATTGCTTGAGGTTGCCTGCCCAGCGCGGGTCAGCATTGACGTCCGGGCGGAACATGCCGATAAACACCTGGTTCAAGTAGGTGCCCTGGGTACTGACGCTGATTGGCAAACTGGCCGAAGCAAAGACACTGTTGACCGCCTGAATCTGGCTGAACGTATCCAGAATTGCGACCGTGAGTTTATCCACATCGCTGGCCGCAAAATAGCTGCCATAACCGTAGTCGGCCATCGCCCTTATGAAATTGGGGTAATTACCGTCACTCGAAGCCCCCGTAACGGCAATCCCGTGGGTGATGATGCCCTGCGCGTCATCCTTGTTACTTACGTCGGCCCCGCGCATATAACGCGCATATTCATCGGCCCAGTTGCCTTGGTCACTATTGCTGATTTCACTGGTCGGATAACTGATCTGCGTAATATTGCCGCCCAAGCCATTCAGGAGGTCGCGCGCCTCGTTGTTAGTCACCTCGCCAGCCCCACCATTGGCGATAAAGATGATGTGATTGCGTCCACAACTGTTAGCAGAGGGGCTGACATACTTCCCACCCTCTACTGCTGCTGCATCCCACTTGCTACCGGCGGTGCCCTTGTAGGGTGTTTCCCCCTTGAAATAAAGATAGGCCTCATGCAATGTTTTGGCAAAGGCGGCATTATTGCCTTTATCAGCATCAATGCTAAGGGCAGCAATCTTTGCCTTGAGTACCGCTTTATTTGCAGTTGTCAGCGGCAAAAAGGCCTGACGCGGATAGCCGCCGCTATTGGCGGCTGGAGATTCATTGAAGAGCATAAAGCCAACATTGAACTTGGCGCCCCCATCCGCCTCGGTCGGCAAGGCATCGATTGCGTTGTAGAGGGCACATTTCTCAATGGCTATCTTTTTACCTTGCTCAACACTTGGACTGTCTTTACCTTTTACGCTGCCATCCGGCGGGCCAACAGAAATCCCATCAGAGTCTTTAACAACCACTCCATTATCTTTGTAATAACAGTCAGCAACAGGAATATTGGACCCCCAATTTGCCGAGTTATCCAAGATAAGCAACACATTGGGAAGTCCAGAGTTCGGCGGCGTGATGCCCGCAAACAGATCAACGTCCTCTGCATAAGCAGAGCAGTGCAGAATCAGTGCAGTCATACCCAGCACGCTTTTCAGCCAAAAGCCTTTCATTATCCTTCTCCTAAGCGTCTATGCACTGCACTCAACTGCACTTTGCAAAATCGGGGTCAAGTTCACCCATATACTTGCGCACACCGTGGCGCACGGTCACCGCCGCTCCCGACAGCCCATCGGCCACAACCGACTTGAGTTCCCAGAGGGTGTAAAAGCCGCTGGTACTGGGAATACCAGAAGCGACACCACTCAAAAGAGACTCATCGACAGGGGCCGGAGTTGCCCTACGGCAACCTTCCACCGTCACTGTCACCAGATATGGTGGGGTCGCCGGATCCTGATCAAAATCGAGTTCGTAGGGTTGAGCTGCTGTCAGGCTGGTGAAATTAAGGCTTACCACCTGCTCAATAGCCGCGTTAGCCGCTGCAATAGCTTCGTCGCGAGACTGCATATTACCCACGGCCTTGAGATTGCTCCCGCTCATGGTGAATGCACTGGAGATCATCAGCGTGAACAGAAGCAGCATGATCAGGCCAACGATCAGGGTTGATCCACGCTGGGAATAGAGCGATCTGGGCAAAGTCATGGCGCCTCTCTTCTGCCAGATATATTGTTCAGGCGCACCGTGCTGGAAAATACGTGGCGCTTGAAATTGTCATTGAATGGCCCAAGCGTGGTGGTGCCGAGGCTATAGGTCTTGCCATCGGTATAACCTGGCGTTGCGGTAAGGCTGCGCACCAGCACATATACTTTGACCGCCACCACATTCGCCAACTGATCTTCGGTACAGACAGTTGCGGCTGGGTGGGTCGAGGGAGCCGTCGTATCAGCAGAGATATCGGCCAAGGGGCAACGCACATAGGTATCGGGAGCACCATCGACTGGACCGTCATCAATACCCAACTCAACCCGGAAGCCTTCCACACCTTCAATCATAGGCTGAGCGGAAAGATGTTCATTATCGCCATCTTTAAGATCGAACTGCGAGCGCATCAAGGTGTCATCGTCGCGAATATAATAAATATTTGATACAAACTTCCGTCTATCCGCAGCAGTCGCGCAGTCCATCTGACGAAGATCATGATCATCGGTATCAAGCACATAGGAATACGCTGTTTCAGGCAAGGTCGAACACGACGATGTCTGGAAATAAACTTTGCCAGCGGTATTTTCACAGCCTCCCACTCCGGCCACACAAGTTTCTGCGTGGCGCACCACCAAGAAATCGGTGTTGGCTTTTATATCGGTTCCTATCGCTGGTGAGGCAGTGGTACAGCCCGTCGGCGCATCATCGTATGCCTGTACCGGAATACCCAACACATTGTTTTTGTATTCAGTCGTCCAGTCTGCGTCACTGTAAGCCAAACAAGGGTTAGGCACCGAAGTAGGCGCATCACTGGCCACCGTGGTCAACGTCAGGTCATCAAACTGGGGGACATAGCCGTCCCAAAATCCGCCATGCGAGAGGTCGCTCTGCAACAACTGAATGGCGAAACGACCATTCTCGATCTGGATATTGGTCTTGGCCATTTCATCGTTGGTGCGAGTGACATCCAGAAACAGTGTGAGTACCGCCCCCATGATCAGCAAACTGACGACCATGGCAACCATTAGTTCGATGAGGCTAAAACCGGATTGCGGGCAATCTCCATAGGGCCTGCACTGCTTGCTTTGCACTTCTATTAATAGGGTTTTCATAGTGTGGCCACCCGCACGATAGTAGTGACCACACGACGACAAACATCATTGGCACAGGTTGAACCGGCTGAACCATAGCTACCTGCACCACAAGCAACACCCGCGGAAGGAGCCGCGAGGGGGAACAAACCCTGCCAAGCCACCGTGACTAGGTATTGACCACTGCCAAGAGATTCGACACAGCCTCGACCACCTAGCATCGCACCAATGTCGCTACCACCTGTGGTTTTCTCTGCCGCACCTTGCAGGGCGGCGCACCACTCGCTGGAGTCTCTTTGCTTGCGGCTACCTGAATTGCTTGGGCAAGTCATGCCGACACCAAGCGGGCTGGCCGCTCCCGTAACGTAGGTAGCTGCATTATTGCGGTTGCTGGCAATGCGATTGGCCATGTCATTAAGCAGCAACAGCGCCTGGGACCGCTGATAGGCCTCCATCTCGGACTGCTGCAACCGCGACTGTAATCCCGCGATACCCAGCAAACCGATCGAAAGAATAATCACGGTGACCAGCACCTCGATCAGGGTGACGCCGCGCTGGTTACGAATGGTTAGTGGCATAAGCATGATCACCACTTCTCCGGCGGTGTCTTGGCCCCTTGACTATCGAGCGTCAGGTTGCCATCGCCTGCCTGAGCCCCCGTCGGCACGAAGGTGATCACAAAGGAAGGCTCCGGTCCCGCACCCAGTTCGATTTTGAAACCATATTTGGCGGACACGTCGGCAGGCAACACGTATCCGGTACTGGTTTGAAAAGCTGTAGCGTTGGCTGCGGCGAGATAGGCGCGGTTAGCAAGCAGCAATTGCTGCTCGCGGTTGGCGATATCCATCATCGCCGCCTGCGCCGCGGCGCGGTTGCTCTTGATGATGTATTCCTGATAGTTCGGGTAGGCAATTGCCGCCAGAATGCCGATGATTGCAATTGCAATCATCAATTCGATCAGGCTGAACCCCCGCTGCTCAGTTCGCTTCACCATGCTTCCCTCTCGCGCTCGGTTTTATTCACATGCCCTACCCATGCGCCGGTAGGGTACGAATCATTGCACTGGAATACCGCCAACCAGTGCGGAGTTTCGACAGTTGGCGCTTTTCCATTCACGGACGGCCACGTCCATCGCCTCGGGTGACGCTAGCAGCTCTGCTCGACAGCGTGCCTTGCCCTTTTCTTGCTGTTCTTGCGCTCTTGCCTTGCAAAAAGCGGTTTCCCGACTAGAGCTTATAGGCCAGCCGTGGAAAACACCCCGGCCGGCGCGACCACCGGAGCCGGGACGGAGACGACCGGCACACGCCCTACCAGGATGGCAGGGTCACCCGACCAAGAGGCACGGACGCCATGCACCGTTACACCCACGGTTTCACCCTTGTCGAGCTACTCACCTCGCTCAGCATCCTCACGCTGCTGGCGACTATCGGCGTGCCAGGCATGCAGCAGTTCATGGGCAATCAACAACTGGTCAGCGCCAGCAATGCGCTGGCGGCGAACCTGGCCCTGGCCCGCAGCGAATCGATCAAGCGGCGCCAGCCGGTGCTGGTCGACAACGTCGACGGCGATTGGGCCAGCGGCTGGCAGGTGTTCGTCGACCTGAACAACAACGGCCAACTGGATGAAGGCGAACCCCTGCTCAGGCAGGAACAGTCGCTGCCCAAGGGCGTGATCGCCAAGGGCAATACGCCGGTCAGGCGCTATGTCCGCTACACCTCGCTCGGCAACGCCAAGCTGCTGGGCGGCGGCTTTCAGGCGGGGACGCTGACACTCTGTCACGCGACCGGGAAACAGGCGGTCAGGCGCCTGGTGCTGAGCGCCAGTGGCAGACTGAGACGGGCCAGGGATGAACCGGATCATTGCTGAAGGGGCTTGGGAGTGCAGGCGGCGTGCAATGGTTGACCGGCGCGGCATAGAAGCTGGCGGACTGCCGGATCTGGGGCAATCCACGATCCGTAGGGTGTCACTCGCCGCAGGCAGTGCACCATTGATTCATCGGCGCGGTGCAAAGCTGGCGGGCTGTCGCTACGCTCCGAGGCCGCCCTACCCGCAGGCAGCGCACCATGCTTCATCGGCGCGGCGCAAAGCTGGCGGGCTGTCGCTGCGCTCAAGCCTACGCGCCCCGCCACATCCTACGGGTGGCGGTCTGGGCTTTTGTAGGATGTGGTTGAGCGAAGCGATACCCATCACAGCGACCGGCAGGAAATCCGGAAAATTTCGACGCCTGCACAAACGCCCCCGGATTGCGCCTGAGCTTATACGGGCTACGTCGCTGACTGGCCGTTGCTCCGCGTGGCGCCTGATGGGTATCGCTGCGCTCAAACCTACGCGGCCCTCCACATCCTACGGAAGCCTGCGCTCTGTATGGCTGCTGCACTGCTGGCGTAAGATGTTGTGAAATTCAGGGAAAAAGGTTACTGCGCCAGGCTGAATGCCGGAGCCATGAAATCTATTTCGGATCGGCTGAGCCCGGCGCGCTGAGCGGCTTTTTTCCAAAACCGGCCTATGCGCGACTGGAAGTGCTCGATGATGGCGTCAGCATCCGACAGCTTGACGCGGTAATAATGCGCCACCGAGCGGGCCAGTTGCAGATCCATAGCGTTGTCGTCTTCGGAGATGTTCAGTTTCAACCCGTCGGCGTAGGGCACAGGGTTCATGTCGTAGGCGGCCGACAAGCGCCATCCCCGGCCAGGATCGAGGATGAAGCCGTGGTTACGCAGGTGATCGTCTGTGTTGCTGACCAGCAGGTTGAAGACGATGCGCTGCCACAGCTCCTGCAGATCTTCTTGCGGAGCCGCCCCATGGCGCATCAAGACCTCGGCGATCTCAAGGTAGCTGACACCGGTGGAGTGATCATCGCCATCGGTATGGCCGGTCATGGTCATGGCCGACGCGAAGTGCAGACGCTGGCCATCCTGCGTGCGATCGAAGCGCTTGACCATGAAACAGTGATGGTCACTGGCGAACTTCGCCGCAGTGCCTTCTGCCACACGCAGACCGCAGAGGTTGGCCAGCGTGTTGACAACCATCTCCCAGGCACCGACGTCGTAGTCGTCATTGTTACTGGGAAATTTGGCGATCCATAATGCATCCTGATTAGCAATGAACCTCAGCCGTCCGAATCACCCGCTGCGGGTGCGGCCCACAGCGGGCAGCGGCGACGATCAGGCGCGTATGCAGTGTGCTGAGATCGAATCGGCGATTGAAGCGATAGGTGAAAGCGGCGAGAT
>JAUYKV010000028.1 GCA_030699825.1 Pseudomonas sp.
ATCTCGCCGCTTTCACCTATCGCTTCAATCGCCGATTCGATCTCAGCACACTGCATACGCGCCTGATCGTCGCCGCTGCCCGCTGTGGGCCGCACCCGCAGCGGGTGATTCGGACGGCTGAGGTTCATTGCTAATCAGGACAGTTAATGGGTACATAGCCAAAAAAACCGGCCCTGAGGGCCGGTTTTTTCATGCTTCATGCAACGCTGTTAGCGAACGCCAGCCTGACGCAGTGCGGCCGGGGTGTAGTCGCTTTCTTTGGCCGGGTAGCCGAACTCGTAAGATTGCTTCTCCTCGTTCTTCATACCCAGTGCCAGGTAACGACCGGACTGCAGGTCATACAGGGTTTCCAGGGTGTACCAGGGCACTTGCTTGTCGTAGTAGTACTGGGCATGAGCCTCAGCTACACGCCACAGGGTGCCGCGACCGTCGTAATGGTCGATTTGCGCGGCCTGCCAGGTGTCTTCATCCAGGTAGAAGTCACGTTTGGCGTAGATGTGCCGCTCGCCTTCTTTCAGGGTCGCAGTCACATGCCAGACACGGTGCAGCTCGTAACGGGTCAGGTCCTGGTTGATATGACCGGCCTTGACGACCTGATCATACTTCAGCTTCGGCGAGTCCAAAGCGTAGGCGTTGTAAGGAATGTAGATTTCCTTCTTGCCGTTCAGCTTCCACTCGTAACGGTCAGGTGCACCGTTGAACATGTCGAAGTTGTCGGAAGTACGCAGACCATCGGAGGCGGTACCCGGGCCGTCATAGGACACCTGCGGGGCGCGGCGCACGCGACGCTGACCGGCGTTGTACAGCCACGCCAGACGCGGCTCCTTCACCTGGTTGAGGGTTTCGTGCACCAGCAGCACGTTACCGGCCAGACGCGACGGCGCGGTTACCCGCTGCTTGAAATAGAACAGCACGTTGCTTTCCTTGCTGGTGTCGGCCTCCGCCAGTGCACCCCGGAAGGTGAACTCATCCTGGAAGTACACCATGCTGTAGGAGCCGTTTGCCTGCGGAGTCGCCTGGGCGACCAGACGCTTGACGCTGCCACCCCGGTAACGGGTGATATGGTTCCAGATCGCTTCCAGGCCATCCTTCGGAATCGGGAAGGGGTTGGCCTGCTCGAAGTTCTCCAGGCCGTTGCCGCCCTCGACCATTTTGGTGTTGACCGCATTGCGCTTGGACGCGTCCAGCACGAAGTCCGGCATGCTGGCCGAACGGTGAGTCGGGTACACCGGGATCTTGTAGCTTTGCGGATAACGCTTGAACAGCGCCTGCTGACCGGGGGTCAACTTGTCCTTGTACTGTTCGGCGTTGGCCGCGGTGATGGTGAACAGTG
The DNA here is from genome assembly GCA_030699825.1 of Pseudomonas sp. Lineage (GTDB taxonomy): Bacteria > Pseudomonadota > Gammaproteobacteria > Pseudomonadales > Pseudomonadaceae > Aquipseudomonas. The sequence continues at coordinate 1,334 of JAUYKV010000028.1, forward strand.
GCTGCTCGTCAGCGAACGGATCCGCCAGGAAGCCCGCCGCATCGACGGCACCGGCATTCTTCGGCAGACCACCGGTCCAGGCCGGAATCGAGCCGTCCGCATTACCCGCCATCTCGGCACCGATTGGCGTCAGCGTGGTACCCAGCTTGGCAGCTTCTTCTGGCGACACTGCTGCCATAACGCTGCAGGCCAGCAGCGAAAGGGTCAGCGCGCCGGTTTGCAACAGAGTTTTTGTTGTTTTCATATACAGAGTTTTCCTCAAAATTCCTGTGCGCTTAGAAGTTCATACCGAAGCTGAGTGCAACGAAATCGCGATCGATCGAAGTGTTGTAGTCGCCACCGAAGAAATCGGTGTAGGCCAGGCTGGCGGTATAGGTGTTCTGGTACTCGGCATCCAGGCCCAGGCTGAGCGCCTTGGCACCTTCGTTGAACAGACCGTTCGGGCCGTAGCCGTCCACGTCATGGGACCAGGACACGCTCGGCTTGAGGTTGATACCGGCGATGGCACTGTTATAGTCCCAGATCGCCTTGGCGCGGTAACCCCAAGCGGTACTTGTAACGAAACCGTCGTCTTCGCAGTACTTGGATACGTTCTCCGCGCTTGGATTGTTGCCCAGGGTGCTGGCATTAAGCGCCTGGCAAGTGGGCAAACCACCAAGAGTTCCATTAAGTGGCCCTGGGCCGTAAACCGGATCGCGGCCATAACGCAATTCACTGGAATTTTCCAAACCGCCAACATGAACCACGCCAATCTCACCCACCACAGTCAGACGGGAGGCACCCATTACCCGGTCGAAGAAGTGTGTGAAGGTGGTCTGCAGCTGAGTGATTTCCTTGCGGCGATATCCGTTGACCTCATCGCCGGGCTCAGCAGAGATCAAGGAGGCATTGCCAAACCCGGGAAGTGGGGTAACACCAGCAAACAGGATGTCGGTGGTATTCAACAGCACAGGCGCGTTCGGTCGGTAGCTGACTTCACCGCTCCAGGCGGTGCCGGTGGGCAAGCTGGTCGAGAAGCTCAGGCCATACAGTTGGATATCTTCCGGGTACTCGAGGAAATAGGTCGAGTTGCCGGCAACGACCAGAGGAGCGGCGGCCCCAAAGGCCCCGGCAACGGCATATACATCTGCTGTCGGCCCGGCAGCACTGAACGCTGGGGTACGACTATGGTAATTCATAAAGTAGGCGCCGAACTCGGTACCCAGCTCGTCGGCGAAATAACGGAAGGCAGTACCCCACTGACCGCTGTCGCGGGCATCGCGATCGCCTGTACGACGAACCAATACACCTTCGGAGTTTTGGTCGATCAACAGGTCGCTACGCCCAAAGAATGCCAGACCACCGTTTACTGCTCCACCTACTGCCGGGTTGTTGTTCAGTACCCGGAGGTTATCAGTACAACCATCGGCGATGATGTCCGGTTGAGCGAAGAAGGTGCCACAGTTATCAACAACCGTCTGATCCCATTCCAGCTGATAGAAGAATTCAGCGGATAAATTGTCAGTCAAGCTCTGTTGTACGAAGAACATGTTGACCGGAATCAGGCCTTCCTTGATCTCCGCGCCAGGGCGGCGAAAGGCAGCGGCGTCGACCGGGTTGATCGAGTTGATCGAGTTCTGGATGAAGGTACTTTCACCCCAGCTGACCACCTGCTTGCCCAGACGCACCGAGCCCGGTTGATCGGCGATGGCGTAGTTGTGGTACACGAAGGCATCGAGAATTTCTGCGCCAGATGCTTGGGCCGCCTGCTTGCGGTTGTGGTCGTCGATGTCCTTGAACAGACGACTCTCGTCCTTCAGTTCGAAGTCGTACCAGTACTTGCCACGCACGAACACACCGGTGTCGCCGTACTTCAATTCGAGGTCATGCACGCCCTTGAAGATCTTCGAGAAGGTCTCGCCCTTCTTGAAATTCTGCCGGCTGTCATCGGTGGTCTGCGACAGGCCGTCCCCACCATTGTTGAATCCAATCAAATCTGGATCCGCCCCGCGCACCGACCAGCTGGCGCCCACCGACAACGCGGAATCGAATTGACCTTCGATTTCACCGATATTGAAATTCACGCCGAATGCCGGTGTGGCGAGGGTGGATGCGAGGCTGACGGCCAGCGGCAGTTTTGCCAGACGCCAGGTTTTCTTTACTTTTGTCATCGACGCTACTCCATGTACTTTTTTGTTATGGATGGTGCGGACTATAGCCAGAGGGGGTGACTGCTTGATCCCTCGAAAGTGTGATTTGCAGCCTTCCCAGGCACTCTGGCTCGCAGGTTTCAGCGGAGAAGCCTGCACCGCCAGAGCCTAGAATGGCTGGAAAAGAATAATTAGCAAGGCAAACGCTTGTTTGACTGAGCAGTCACTTTTTCGAGGTATCACCGACACACATTACAGGGTGGAGAGAAACGCACAGCCGGCCGCCTGCCACTGGGCGATATCCAGGCGAATGCGTTTCTTGTCCAGCTTGCCGACACTGGTCTTGGGAATTTCGGTAACAAGAGCGATCTGCGCGGGAATCGCCCACTTGTTGATGTGGCCCTGTTCGACATAAGGCTTGAGGTGATCCTTGAGCGCCTTGGCATCCAGGGTCTGACCGTCACGCACCACCAGCAAGGCAAAGGGTCGCTCGCCCCACTGCGGATCCGCCACGCCCACCACCGCCACTTCACGCACGGCCGGATGACGGCTGATCAGATCTTCCAGGGCCAATGAGGAGATCCACTCGCCACCGGTTTTGATCACGTCCTTGATGCGGTCACGAATCTCGATAAAGCCCATGCCGTCGATGGTCGCCACGTCGCCGGTATGCAGCCAGCCGTGCTCCCAGAGTTCCTGGCCTTTTTCCGGCTCGCGGAAATAACCCTGGGTCAGCCAGGGTGAGCGCAGCACCAACTCGCCCTGGGACTCGCCATCCGCCGGCAGCATGGCGCCATCGGCGCTCATGATCGCCGCCTCGACCAGAGGCACCGGCACCCCGGCCTTGATCCGGTAGGTGATCTGCTCATCCTCGCTGCCGGCCAGCAGTTCGTCATTGATGTGCGCACAGGAGATCAGCGGGCAGGTTTCCGACATGCCATAGGCAGCCGTCAGCTGGATGCCGCGCGCCTTGGCAGCATCGTAGAGCGTACGGTTCAGCGCACTGCCGCCGATGATCATCTTCAACCCGCCGAAGTCATGACCCTGGGCACTCGGAGTATTGAGCATCATCTGCAGGATGGTCGGCACGCAGTGGGAGAAGCTGACCTTCTCTTCCTTGATCAGCTTGCACAGCAACTCCGGCTCATAGCGCCCCGGGTACACCTGCTTGACGCCCAGCATGGTGGCGGCATAAGGCATGCCCCAGGCATGCACATGGAACATCGGGGTAATCGGCATGTAGACATCGTTGCTGCCCAGCAGGCGCACGCTGTCGAGGCTGCCCAGCACACTGGCCGCCGCCATGGTGTGCAGCACCAGTTGCCGATGAGTGAAATACACGCCCTTGGGATTGCCGGTGGTGCCGGTGGTGTAGAAGGTGGTGGCCACCGAGTTTTCATCGAAATCGGCGAAGTCGTAGCTCGGACTGGCAGCCGCCAGCAGCTGTTCATACTCGCCGACCAACCCCGGCAGCTCGGCGGTTTTTTCTTCGGCATCGGTGAGCAGCAGGGTCTTCTCGACCGTGGTCAGTTGCGCGGCGATACCGTTGTAGAGGGGCACGAACTCACTGTTGACCAGGACGAACTTATCCTCGGCGTGGTTCATGGTGTAGAGAATCTGATCAGGCGACAGGCGGATATTGATGGTGTGCAGCACCGCGCCAAGCATGGGGATGGCGAACATGCATTCGAGGTAGCGGTGGCTGTCCCAGTCCATCACCGCCACGGTGTCGCCGGCCTTGACCCCAGCCGTCGTCAGCGCATTGGCCAGGCGTGCAACCCGCTCGTTGAAGGTCGCATAGCTGTAACGCAGCGTGTCGCGATAGACGATTTCACGGGTTTTTTCATAGCGAACGCCGGAAAGCAACAAGCGCTTGATCAGCAGCGGATATTGATAGGCATTCGCCGCGGGCGGGATGATGCGGGTTTGCAACATGGGAAGTACCTGTCTGCAGGATATTGTTTTCAGTAACAGGACTCTAGAGCGCCTGCCAGACAGGCAAATCAGTCAAAAGAATGATTTCCCCGCATGACTTTTTTACTGCTTTTGGTCACGCAATAGAGTCGGAAAACACAACCAGATCACAACCACTACTTATTTAGCCAGCTCGTTTATAGAGTCGACCGTCACACCCAACATCGTCATCGTCGGCGAGCACTCCTAGCGCAACTCGCTGAGCGCCAATTTGATGCCCAAGCCGACCAATACCGCGCCCATCAGCCGATCGAACCAGTGGCCCAAGCGGGTAAAACCGGCGCGCACCCGTGGCTGGCTGAACAACATTGCCACCAGGCAGAACCACAGTGCCGTCGCCAGCGCCAGGTAGATGCCATAACCGGCCTGCACCCCCAGCGGGGTGTGCGGATCGATCACCACGGTAAACAACGACAGGAAGAACAGGGTTGCCTTGGGGTTCAGGCCGTTGGTGACGAATCCGGTGGCAAAGGCCGCATGCGCAGAACGCGCGGACGGCTCCAGGCTCAGCTCGGCGCGGGCCGGATCAGCCGGTTTGGCGCGCAACGCCTTGATCCCGATATAGAGCAGGTAAGCGGCCGCCAGCCACTTCAAGGCGTTGAACAAGACAATCGACTGGGACACGATCAAGCCGATGCCGAGCAGCGAGTAGGCCACGTGGACGAAGATCCCGGCGCCCACACCCAGCGCGGTGAAGATCCCGGCGCGCCGGCCGAAGGCCACGCTTTCGCGCACCACGATGGCAAAATCCGGCCCGGGGCTGGCCACGGCCAGCAGGTGAATCAGGGCAACGGTGAAAAACTCCGTCCAGTACATAGCGGCTCCGCAACAGGCATAGGGGTCTGATAGGCTGTTTAGCTTACGCCCCGCTCCGACAGCAGAAAAGGTACAGCTGATGAGTAACAATAACCGCGCAGCCTTTCTAGACCACAGCACGCTCGACCTGGGTGATCTCGACCTGTCGCCGCTGCAGAAGTTATTCGGCGAACTGACGCTGTACCCGCTGAGTACCCCTGAGCAGGTGATCGAGCGCCTGCAGGGTGTGCAGGTGGCGATCAGCAACAAAGTGCCGCTGGACGCCAGGATCTTCGCCGCCTGCCCCGAGCTGAGACTGGTATTGATCGCCGCCACCGGCACCAACAACATCGACCTGATCGCCGCGCGCGAACATGGCGTAGCGGTCTGCAATTGCCAGGGCTACGGCACGCCTTCGGTGGCGCAACACACCCTGATGCTGCTGCTCGCCCTGACCACTCGCCTGCCCGACTATCAACGCGCGGTGCGCGACGGCCGCTGGCAACAGGCGCAGCAGTTTTGCCTGCTGGACTTTCCCATCGTCGAACTGCAAGGCAAGACCCTCGGTCTGCTCGGCCACGGCGAACTGGGCGGCGCCGTGGCCACCCTGGCCGAAGCCTTCGGCATGCGTGTGCTGCTGGGCCAGCTGCCGGGGCGTCCGTCCCGCCCGGATCGCCTGGCGCTGGACGAACTGCTGCCGCAGGTCGATGCCCTGACCCTGCATTGCCCACTCAACGCCGCCACCCACAACCTGATCGGCGAATACCAGCTGAGCCTGATGAAGCCCGGCGCCTTTCTGATCAATACTGCGCGTGGCGGCCTGGTCGACGAACAGGCCTTGGCCGACGCCCTGCGCCGCGGCCATCTCGGTGGCGCGGCCACCGACGTACTGACCCAGGAGCCGCCAACAGACGGCAATCCCCTGCTCGCCGCCGACATCCCACGGCTGATCGTCACCCCGCACAGCGCCTGGGGCAGCCGCGAAGCGCGGCAGCGCATCGTCATCCAGGTGACGGAGAATGCCCAGGCGTTTTTCGAGGGTAGTGCGCTACGGCTGGTGAACTAGCCGCCGGGGCCGCCGTGAAAGGGGAAAGGGGAAAGGGGAAAGGGGAATCGTGCCCAGCCACCGGGACCGGCACAACCCCCTCACCCCTAACCCCTCAACGCCCTGGCCAGATTTGTTATCCTCCGCGCTTTTCCCAGGAGCCACCCCATGGACCCGCGAAGCGAAGTGCTGCTGCGCCAGGCCGAACTGTTCGGCGGCCCGCTGCTGCTCGCCGGCCTGCCGGCCGATGACCTGCTCGGCAAGTTGCCGCAAGCCCGCGGCTGGAGCTGGCACGCCGGCGAGCAGGCGCTGCTGGAAAGCCGCTTTGCCGGGCGCAGCCACTTTGGCGTAACGCCTCCCGCGGACGCTTTCGCCGCCGCGGTGCTGTTCCTGCCGAAATCCCGCGAGCTCACCGACTACCTGCTGAGCGCCCTGGCTGCGCAACTGGCCGGGCGCGAGCTGTTCCTGGTCGGCGAGAAGCGCGCCGGCATCGAACGCGCGGCCAAGCAACTCGCCGCATTCGGCAGAACGCGCAAGCTCGACAGCGCGCGCCACTGCCAACTCTGGCAAGTAACCGTGGAAAACGCCCCAGCCACCCCGGATCTCGAAGCCCTGGCACGCCACTACAGCCTGCCCCTGAGTGACGGCCCGCTGAACGTGATCAGTCTGCCCGGGGTGTTCAGCCATGGTCGCCTGGACATCGGCAGCGCCCTGCTCCTGGAGCATCTGGATCAGCTGCCGGCAGGCCACCTGCTCGACTTCGGTTGTGGCGCCGGCGTGCTCGGCGCGGCGCTGAAACGCCGCTACCCCGAGAGCCAGGTGACCCTGCTGGATGTCGACGCCTTCGCCCTGGCCAGTAGCCGCCTGACCCTGGCCGCCAACGGCCTTGAGGCCAACGTCATCAGTGGCGACGGGATCGCCGCCGCCCCCCGGAGCCTGGCCGCGATCCTCAGCAACCCGCCGTTCCACCAGGGCGTGCACACCCACTACCAGGCCACGGAGAATCTGTTGCGGCATGCCGCCGAGCACCTCGAACACCACGGCCAACTGCGACTGGTGGCCAACAGCTTCCTCAAGTACCCACCGCTGATCGAGCAATACCTCGGCCCCTGCCATACCCTGGCTGAGGCCAAGGGCTTTCGCATCTACAACGCCAGCAAGCCATAGCGACCCGAGACAAGCGCAGGCTTGTCCAATCCGCTGCGGTTGGGCAGAATGCGCCCGTCCTAGGGGAGTAGTCTCCCGCGAGCAGCAGCTCGCCCGGCACGCGTCAACATACTTGGTCCACCGACCATGGTGCGTGCGACCCACAGCCCAGCCAAACGGGCTGGCGCCTTGTCAACAACCAGCCACTGGCTGACGACACTGCGCACAGGGTTTGACCAGACCTATGACACGCACACCTTACCCGGGGCGGGAAGGCGGTACGTGTCATAGCCATGTCGACCCGCCCCGTTAGGAAGCCTGATGCTGGAATCCCTGTTCGTCCCCACCCTGATCGTTGCCCTGGCCGAAATCGGCGACAAGACCCAATTGCTCGCCTTGCTGCTGGCCGCGCGCTTTCGCCAGCCCTGGCCAATTATCCTCGGCATCGTGGTCGCCACCCTGGCCAACCATTTTCTCGCCGCTGCCGCCGGCAACTGGGTAGCCAGTCTGTTTTCCCCGCTGACCCTGAGCTGGGCGCTCGCCGCCTCCTTCGTCGCCGTGGCGCTGTGGACCCTGGTTCCCGACAAGCTGGATGACGATGAAAGCTCGAGCCTCAAGCGCTATGGTCCATTCCTGACCACCCTGATTGCCTTCTTCATCGCCGAGATGGGCGACAAGACCCAGGTCGCTACGGTGATGCTGGCCGCGCAGTACCCAGACTTCGTGCTGGTGGTGATCGGCACCACCCTGGGCATGCTGATCGCCAATGTACCCGTGGTGCTGGTCGGCAACTTTGCCGCCGAGCGCTTGCCACTGACCCTGATTCGCCGCCTGGCCGCCGGTGCCTTCGCCGCCCTGGCGGTGTATGCCGGCTACCAGGCCCTGCAACTCGGCGGACACTTAGGGTATTGATTGACGCCGCTTCCCTGGCGTTCCAGCCGGTATTTTGGCTACTCTGACCGCCGATAGGGTGCGCAGCATCCTGCGCACCTTGCCCTGCAGTTATGGAGAGCAGCATGTCATTGGATGATCGGAAAAAAGTGGTCCGTCAGCATATCGACCTGTCGTGGAACAAGGGCCGCCTGGCCCTGGCCGAGCAGTTGCACAGCAAGGACTTTCTCTACAAAAGCTCGTTTGTCGGCCAGCCCCTGGGCAGCGCGGCCTTCGCCATGCTGGTTCAGGACATCCGCACGGCCATGCCAGACCTGCAGGTAGTGGTCGAGGAATGCGTTGCCGAAGGCAACAAGGTGGTCACCTGGAGCACCCTGATCGGCACCATCGAGAAACCGGCCCTGGGTTACCCGCCGAGCGACAAGGTATTGGCCATCGCGGCGATGGCCTTCTGGACGCTGGGCCCACGCAACGAAATCCAGGAAATCTGCACCATGTTCGACATGGAAAGCTTCCGCGCCCAACTGGGCCTGGACACCCGCGCCTTCTCGGAAAAAGCCCTGCCGTAGGCCGGTCACCAACATGCACAGGGCCGCACCAGCGCGGGCCAGCCCTGCCCGCGGTGGCGATGCTGTCAGCGCGTGGCCTTGGCTCGCTCGTACAGCGGCATGACTTTCGGGATGGCCGCCTGCAAGGCCGCGATGCGGCTACTCGACGACGGGTGAGTGCTCATGAACTCTGGCGGCGCACCATTGCCGGCCTGAGCCATTTTCCGCCACAGGCTGATAGCGGCGTTCGGGTTGTAGCCGCTACGGGCGGCCAGCTCCAGCCCCAGCAGGTCGGCCTCGTTCTCGTTACCCCGGCTGTTGGGCAGGGTCAGGCTGTACTGCACCACGGTATCGGCCATGGCCATGCCCGTCTCGCCAAGTCCAAGCAGGGCACCGGCGCCCTGCTTGGCCAGCGCCACGCCATAGGCCTTGGACATGGCTTCGCGGCTATGCTCGCGCAGGGCATGGGCCATTTCATGGCCGATAATCGCGGCGATCTCATCGTCGTTCAGTTGCAGCTTGTCGATCAGCCCGCTGTAGAAGAGGATCTTGCCGCCCGGACCACAGCTGGCATTCAGCTCGGGGCTCTTGATCAGATTGACCTCCCACTGCCACTGCGCGGCATCGGCGCGGAATATCGGCGCCTGCTTGATCAGGCGATCGGTGATGACCCGCAACCGCTTGGCGCTGGCGCTGCTCTTGTCCAGCACCCCTTTTTTTGACGCCTCACCCAGCGTCTGCTGATAGGACGTGGCATACATCTGGTTGATCTCTTGGCTCGAGAGCATGCTGAACATGTACTGCTTGCGCTCGACACCCACCGCACTACCGCTGGTGGTGTTCACGGCCTGGCATCCTGCCAGCAGCAAGGCCGCGGCCAGCGCGGTAAAGGACAACGTCTGGTTCATGCTGAATCTCCATGTGGATTAGCCGCGTATGCTAGGCCCGCCACCCTGGGCGAGCAACCGGCAATAGTGCGGCAAGAAATAGCGCGGCAAGCCCCTGCGCTCGATAAGCGCGATAAACAGCTACGCAATGCACACCGCTTTGCCAGGGCTGGTCAGACGGCAATAAGTCTCCCCCAGCACACCACTGGCCCCCGCTACTACGCCGGCGTCAGGCATTCGGGGGCATTCAGTTTGGGGTCGTTGACCAGATTGGCCAGAACTCGCTCGCGCAACGGTGGCTGCGGCCTGGCCAACAGCGCCCTGAGCTGGTCCGGCGGCGTGTCTGCCGCCAGCCAGAGCGCCTGGCCGGCGGCATCGAGGAGCAGCGGACGGCGCTGATTGGCCGCCGGCTGGGTCACCACCGCCGCGCTGAGATAGACACAGCCTTCGACCGGATAGGCCTCCCACAGCGCGGCAAAGTACAGCAAGCTGTCTTCGTTGCTCAGCCAATATGGCCGCTTGCGCGCAGAGCCGCGCCACTCGTAAAAACCATTGGCCGGCAACAAGCCGCGGCGCAGGCGCAAGGCATCGCGGAACATCGGCTGCTCGGCCAGGGTTTCCGCCCGTGCCTGGGCCGGGGTTTTCGACAGATCCGTCAGCCAAGGCGGGGTCAGCCCCCAGCGGGCGCGAACCAGCTCGCGCTCACCGGCGATGGCACGCAGCAGCAAGACCTGGGCACCGGGCGCAATATTCCATTGCGGCTGCTGATCCGCAGGAAAACCGGGCAAGGCCGCAAACACTGGCGACCAACGGAACAGGGCATAACGTCCACACATGGGGCAACTCGATAACAGGTAGGCAGCGGGCCAGGCTCGGCCGGCTGTTGAATGGGACCACGGCTCGCCACCAGCTGTCGTTCAAGCGGCCAGCAGGCCGAGCCTTCGAGCGCGGCGCAGGTGGATTCTCAACGGCCTGCTAGCAGAGCAGCACGCCCTGGAAGTTCTCTGGCTCGTCATTGGCCAGCGGTTGCGCGCCATTGTACGTGGCGATCAACTGCCGTGCGCGCTCGGCCTGATCATCCTCGACCATCAGACCGAGCAAGCCACAGGCAGGCAGTTCGCCGACCCCACCGAGCAAGTGTTGGCCGGTCAGGTGCGCCTCGATGCCCTCACTGGCCAGCATGCCCAGGAGCAACTCGCCCTCCAGCACGTCCTGCGGCTCGTAGATGCGCTGCATCAGTCGTTTTCTCCGCGCACTTCGAGCGTCCAGTCAACGCCGTCGGTGTGCAGATCGAAGACTATGGGCCGGCAGCACACCGGGCAATCCTCAATGTACTGTTGATCGCCGGCGGACAGGTCGAGCAGAGCTTCGACCGACTCGCCACAGTACGGGCATTGATAAAGCTGATTTTCCAGCATCGCAGTCTCCGCGTGACTTGTAGGTATAATCGCCGGTCTATCGCTGGTGCCAAGCACGCAACCAGTCTCCTCAACTTTCTGCTAACCACGACAAGAGAGCATGATGGGCGAATTCGATGCCATCCGACCTTACGCCGATTCCGAAGTACCCACTGTTCTGGCGCGCTTGCTGGCAGACAACGAGTTTCTCGACATCCTCACCCAGTATCGCTTCCCACGCCTGGCCGGCGCACTGGGCTGGTTGCTTAAACCACTTATAGCCTATCGGCTGCGCCTTGAGTTCAACAAGGTCGCCTCGGTCGCGGCGCTGCAGGAGAAAGTCGAGGTTTACGTCGACCGGAGCATCGAGCGCGCCACCGATGGCGTGACCTATTCCGGCGTCGAGCAGCTCAAGGCCGGCAATGCCTACCTGTTTATCGCCAACCACCGCGACATCGTCATGGATCCGGCCTTCGTCAACTATGCGGTGTACCACGCCGGCCTGCCGACCCCGCGCATCGCAATTGGTGACAATCTGCTGCAGAAGCCGTTCGTCAGCGACCTGATGCGCCTGAACAAGAGCTTTATCGTGCATCGCTCGCTCAGCGGCCGCCGCGAGAAACTCGCGTCCTACCAATTGCTGTCGGCCTATATCAATCACTCGATCCGCAGCGATTGCGAGTCGATCTGGATCGCCCAGGCCGAGGGCCGCGCCAAGGATGGCAACGACCGCACCGACTCGGCGATCCTCAAGATGTTCCACATGAGCCGCAAGAGCGAACCCTTTGCCGAGGTCATCGCTGCGCTGAAACTGACCCCGGTGTCGATCAGCTACGAATACGACCCCTGTGACCAGGCCAAGGCCCGCGAGCTGTTCATCCGTGCCAGCAGCGGCGGTTACAGTAAAGCCCCGGGCGAAGACGACCAGAGCATCGCCCTCGGCATTACCGGCTATAAGGGCCGCGTGCATATTCACTTCAGCGCGCCGGTGAGCAGCGGCCTGCAAGACAGCAAGCAGCTGGCCGCCGAAATGGACAGACAGATCCTCAGCGGCTATCGGCTATTCCCCGTGCACTACCTGGCCTATGCCATGTGGAGCGAACGCGATCCGGCACTCGAGGTACCGAGCGCAGCGCAGCTGTTTCCCGCTGCGGAACTGACCCGCGCCGAAGCCGAGTGGCACAAGCGTCTGGCCCGCTGCCCGGCCGAACAGCAACCCTTTCTGGTGCTGCAATATGCCAATCCGGTGCGCAATCAATACCGGGTTAAGGCCGGTTTGCCTTTGTAGGCAGAGCCGAGAGGCTGTGAAAAAACTCCCGCCTATGCGACTGCATCAAATTCGCAGGGCGGCCGGGGCGCCGTCCGTTCGGAGCGCAGCGACAACCCGCCAGCTTTCTGCTGCGCCAGCGAACCACGGTGCACTGCCTGCGGCGAGTGACACCCTACTGATCGCCAAATCGCCCTCTGAGGCCACAAGCAAAAAACGGCAGCCCATGGGCTGCCGTTTTTATTGCTCGACACCAATGTCACCGCTTCTCAGAGCAGGGTGCTGCCCCAGGACAGCGCGAGCGACAGTGCCAGGCTGGCAAACCCGAAACGATAGAAAAACCGGTTAAGGCGCTGGGTCGGGAGGTCGAACAGGCACACCTCCTCGGCCATATCCTTGGCCTCGCCGCCTGCGCTCAGGCGCGCCACTGCACGCTGCTCACGCATCCGGGTGGCCAGCAGCAGCCAACTCCCGGCCAGCCCGAAGAACAGTGCAAGGGCATTCAATGACTGCGCGGGATGGGCAAGAAAAACAGACCAGAGTGCCTGCAACGGCATCAGCAACCTCCACAGCAAATGGGAGCACAGAGCACGTCCGCGCACCACGGCGTGAGCGGGCGACATGAAGATGCAGCGCTGATCGCTCGATGAAGAGGAAATCTCTATTTCCCAGGGACAGGTGCCGACCTTCCGCCTCAAGCACTTCGATCAGGCGCACTTCACACCGCCGTGACCCGCCGGACGATCCGAAACACCGCGCGCAGTTTACTGGAGCCGCCGATTTAGAAATTTTGTTCCCGACAAATCAAGCAGCCATCTCGAAATCGTCCGAGGATCGTCACATTCCAGGCTTAAGCTTTGGGTCTTCAATTACGCCAGCGTCTTCGCAGCACGGCGGCGTATCCAACCTGCCTACGGAGGAATTTCCATGCTCAACCCACAACCGCTTGATCGTGATTACCTGATCGACTCGCTCGACGACGTGGATGCCGTAATCAACGAGCTGTCCTTCAACGTCCAGGACCACCACTGGCTGGTCTATTGCGCCCTTGGCGGCCATGAACACTATGACCTGCCGGACATCGACCAAAGCACCGGCTTCAGCTTGCCGGAACTTTACGCCGAAGCGGCCTGACCCGCAGAAAACCAAGCACGATTGCAATGCCACTGGCTCAAGACAAAGGCTATGTACCCGTTATCTGTTGCATGAGAGATAACGTTTTTGCAGGAGCTGCCGGGCGGCGTTCCGTTTCATCCGCGAAAGTCTTCGAAACACTGACAATGTTTCGCGGCTAAAGCCCCTCCCACGAGGTTGCGATCTGGCTCAACAATTAACGGGTACATAGCCAAGAAAAACGCCGTTTTCCCGTTAGCGGAAAGCGGCGTTCTTGTGTGCGGCCCAGAGCCGGGACGGGGTCACTCCAGCATTAGTGGATTTGTTGCGGCCCTCAATACCTGACAAACCAGCCAGTGTCGTACCAGTCTTCAGCTGTCGCAGCTAGACAGCAAGCTGGGCTAGCTGCGCAGACCGGACCGTTATCGACCGGCGCTTACTCCCTGAGCATTTGTCCGACGGTCGGATCCTTGAACGCACGGGTCAGCGCATCGCTCAACACATCACCGACCAGCTTGGTGTTGGTTTCCTGATTGGGCGCCATACCAAAGCGCTGGTTCAACGAGGCGCCATAGCGACCGTTGTAACGGCGCGCGCTGTTCTGCACGTCGATACGAAAGGTCGCGGTGATATCGGACTCGGTGACATACAGGCCTTCTTTCGGCGACTGGTACTTGAGTTCGGCCAGGGTCAGGGTCAGCTGCGGCGCGTTGTAGGCATTCGGGGTCGGGGTGAAGCCAAGCAGGCGCACCGCAGCCTCTGCCTGGGCTTGCAGCTTTGGCAGAATGTCCTTGCCGGTCACGACGATCGCGCTGGTTTCCGGGTACAAACCGCCACGCGTACCAAGTACCGGCGACGGCCGACCGTCGACAACCCGCACCACCACCGGTTGGCCCTGGCCAACGGCGGCCAGCGGGGCATTGATCTTGGGTTGCGGGCTGAGTTGTTGCGGGCTGTGGGCACAGCCGACCAGGGTCAGGCTGACGACAGCGATCAGACCAAACAACAGGCGATGCAGCATGCTCATCTCTCCATGGGTGTGGGGCGCGAAATTGCCCTGCAGTATAACCAGCCGCACCATAGGCTGACAGCGCCGCGGGCAAGACTTGAGGGTTTTCGGGCTGTTGTCACGGTCCTGTCATGCCCGACTGGCATAAGACTTTAGTCGTCAACCGCCTGAGTCCATGCCATGTTTTTTCTTCGCTCCTGGCTCGCCCCGCGCCGTCACATTCGCACATTTGCCCTGCTCGACGAGCACGGCCTGTGTCGCGCCTTTCGCCAGGCAGCCCAGGCGCCACAAGGCCTGGGCTGGATTGAAGTCAATCAGCAGCGGCTAAACTGGCTGCATAAACCACTCCCCGCCAGTGCGCGCATCGGCGCAAACGTGAAATATTCGGCCGTCACCAAAACCTTGACAGCCTGACCGGCGGAAGAAGAAAAGCCACTTGAGGCGATCAATTTTCCCGTATTCGTCTTATAATCGCGCCCCGATTATAAGGACGTCTCCTGATCGGGCCTCGCCGTACTGCTGATGCATTAGCCATCGGCCACGCCCCAGAGAGTCGCCCACTTCGTGCAGCCCCTTCCGGCTCGCCGTTTTACCCATCACGCAGAACAGCTTGCAGTCATGCAACTGGAGTTTTGCGCGGGCAGAAAGGCAAGCCTGGGCGAACGAGCTTTTGAGGTTCACGGCTCCAAAAGAGTGTGAAAAAAACGGTTTCAACAACTTCACAAGAGTGTGGCGAAAATGAACGATCTTGCGGCTGGCAAATGCTCCGCTACCCCCTCCTGCCTCATCCCAGGACATCTCGACGACTGTCGATAGGCGTTGTTTCACGCTTAGGCCGTTGGCCGTCAATTGGGTGCTGCATTTTTAGGAGAAGAGGTAATGGCGCAACACGATTACGAAACGGTAGATGCGGTGCTGGTTGGCGCCGGCATCATGAGCGCGACCTTGGCCGTGCTACTGAAAGAGCTTGATCCGACCCTCAAGCTGGAAGTCATCGAATTGATGGAGTCCGGGGCGATCGAAAGTTCCAATCCCTGGAACAACGCCGGTACCGGTCATGCCGGGCTGTGCGAACTGAACTACACGCCGCAAGCGGCGGATGGTTCGATCGACATCAAGAAGTCGGTGACCATCAACACCCAGTTCGAAGAGTCGAAGCAGTTCTGGGCCTACCTGGTCGAGAAAGGGGCCGAGAAAGGTACCTTCGGCTCGCCCAAGTCCTTCATTACCCCGGTGCCGCATCTGAGCTTCGTGCGCGGACAGGAAGGCATCGACTTCCTCAAGACGCGCTTCAAGGCCCTCACCCAGCACCACGCCTTCCGCGATATGGAATACACCGAAGACCGCGCCACCATGGCCAAGTGGATGCCACTGATGCTGCCGAGTCGCGATCCCAACGAACCGATCGCCGCGACCCGGGTCATGGCGGGCACCGACGTCAACTTCGGCACCCTGACCAAACACCTGCTCGACCACCTGGGCACACAGCCCAATGCACAGGTCAAATGCAGCCAGAAGGTCGTCGGCCTCGAGCGCAACGAGCAAGGCTGGCGCGTCAGCATCAAGGATCTGCAGAACGGCGGTCAGCGCAGGGTTCAGGCCAGGTTCGTCTTCCTCGGTGCCGGTGGCGCCGCCCTGCCGTTGCTGCAAATGTCCGGCATTGCCGAAGGCAAAGGTTACGGCGGTTTCCCGGTGAGCGGCCAGTGGTTGCGCTGCGACAACCCCGAGGTGGTCAAACAGCACGAAGCCAAGGTCTACAGCCAGGCCGAAGTAGGTTCGCCGCCGATGTCGGTGCCGCACCTCGACACCCGCGTGGTCGACGGCAAGAAATCCCTGCTGTTCGGACCTTACGCCGGTTTCTCGACCAAATTCCTGCGCCACGGCTCTTTACTCGATCTGCCGCTGTCGATCCGCCCCAGCAACATCGGCCCGATGCTGGCGGTGGCACGCGACAACTTCGAACTGACCCGCTACCTGATCAAGGAAGTGATGCAGTCCGATGAGAAGCGCCTGAACACCCTGCGCGGCTTCTACCCGCTGGCGAAAGCCGAGGACTGGCGCCTGGAAATGGCCGGCCAGCGCGTGCAAATCATCAAGAAAGATGCCAAGCACGGCGGCATCCTGCAGTTCGGCACCGAGCTGGTCGCGGCCAAGGATGGCTCCATCGCCGCCCTGCTCGGCGCATCACCAGGCGCGTCGGTGACCGTGTCGATCATGCTCGACCTGCTGCAGCGCTGCTTCCCCAAGCAGGTTGCATCCGAGCAGTGGCGCAGCAAGCTGAACGAGATCTTCCCCGCCATGGCCGAGGTACTCGCTAACGACGCCGAACTCTACAGCGAGGTGCAGACGCGTTCCGACGAGCTGCTGCAACTGAACGAGCCAGCCATGGCTTGAGTCGGTGGCAGAGCTGAAAAACCGCCTCCCGAGGCGGTTTTTTTATGGACGCTGTTTCACTCAAGCAGCGCACGAACCCGTTGCTGCTGGCCCCCACATCAGAGCGCAGGATTGCCTAGCGGCATTTGTAGGATGAGCTTAGCGCGGTTGAGCGCAGCGATACCCATCGCAGATCGATCGGCACACCGGCCAACCTTGCGCAGGATTCGCCGCGACTCGATCGAGCCGCCTAGGCGGAGGCTGCCAAGGGGTAGAAGCTGAAGTACTGGCGCAGCGCATCGACCATCTCGACAAACTCGGCTGGCGGCGCCACCAGGGCAAACCCCGAGTCGAAGCTGCCTGGGGTGACATCCTCACGGCACCACTGGCAGGTGGCCGAGAAATCGATGAAGCGCGGCGCATTCTGCCCTGGAATCTTCAGGCGCATGTCGAAAAGCGCACCGACCAACAACGGTAATGGGCTGATCAACATCAGACCGTCCAACGACACATTGCCGATATAGCCCATCGGCTTATCGGTAATGCGGTTGTAGACCTTCAGATAGCAAGGCAACTGCTGGCGTTCTATCCGGCGCTGAACAGGCATAATGGCAAATCGCTATGAATGGCCTTTAAGTATGGCCGCACTACTGCTCTTAAACCAGTTTCAGGAACAGCGCTCTGACACCCGATCACGCAGCTGGCGACGAGCGGCATCAAGCTGTTCATCACTGTAATAGGTCCGTTCGCCATTGCCCTCGGAGTGGAAATAGCGACGCCCTTCCGGGATCTGCGCCAACCTGTTGCGCAGTTCGCCGCACTCCTGCGCGCGCTGGGCCTGACGCTCGGCCGAAGTAAGCGAAGCCTGCGTCTGCTCCGCGCGGCGCGCCTCGAAGAAGCGCGCGGTACGCGCCTCGCGTTCGCGGGTCGCCTGGTCGCGGTCGATCACCTGCGGCCTGACCTCGACCTGTTCGGCTCCTGGCGCAACCGGCCGCTGAGCGAAATGCACCTGGCCATTGGCATCGACCCAGCGATAAATCTCCGCCGTTGCCAATCCAGGCAGCAGCAGGAGACAGAACAACAGGCGCATAATTTTTCCTCCCTGAGCGATGCATCAGCTTACCCCTGCAACACCAAGTCGCCAAACCCTTCGACCAGTGGTCAGAGTGTAGCGGGTGCCGCCCTGGCCGCTCCAGCAGGACGGTAATGCCCCAACTGCTGCAGGGTTTCCAGGCGCGCGCGGGCGCGGAACGCGTATTCGCTGGCGGGATATCGGCTGATGATGAACTCATAGGTCTGCGCCGCATCGACAAACAGATTTTGCCGCTCCAGGCACTGGCCACGCAGCAGGGAGATTTCCGGCTGCAGGTAGCCGCGCGCACGGCTTTTGCGCTCGGCCTGGGATAACGCCAGCATGACCTGCGGACAATCGCCCTGCTCATAGGCGCGATAGGCATTGTTCAAATGCTGGTCGAGCGAGCCTCGGGTACAGCCGGCGGCGCTCAGCGCCAGGATCAGAATCAACAGGGTTCGCATGGGTCTCTCGCTACGACGTTCGATAGTTTCACAACCTCTGAGCAGGGTATCGACCGACACGGGAAAATCTGCAGGGCAGCGCCGACACCCGGCACCAGCGTGCAACTCGGCCGCCACCCGCAGTGTCCACTAAGCTGATACAGATCAACGCCAGCAGCGCCGCCATGCGTTGCAATGCGCAGCTAACCCACAGCGAGGCCCAGGCCATGAATCTGCAACAGCTACTGGTTGTCATCGATCCCCAGCAGACCCAGCAGCCGGCTCTTGAACGGGCGCTATGGCTGGCCCGCAAAACCGGCGCGCAACTGCACCTGCTGCTGGTCGAATACAACGCCGCCCTGGAAGCCGGCCACCTGTTCGATACGGCCATGCAAAGCCGGGGACGGGCCGCCCTGATCGAACATGGCGAGGCATGGCTGGAGGAATTGGCCGCGCCGCTGCGGGCCGAGGGCCTGAAGGTGCATCTGGACGTGCGCTGGGGCAGACCGCTGCACAAGCTGGTTCTGGAGAAGGAGGCAGAAGTAGCGCCGGATCTGCTGCTCAAGTCCACCGTCCATGACAGCCTGCTGCGCCGGCTGCTGCTGACCAACAGTTGCTGGCAGTTGATCCGCCATTGCCCGGCACCGCTATGGCTGGTGCACCATGCCCAATGGCAGGGCCACAGCCTGTGTGCGGCGCTCGACCCGCTGCACAGTGCCGACAAACCGGCGGCGCTCGACCACCAACTGATTCGCGCCGCCAGCGAGTTGAGCCGTCAACTGGGCATGCAGGCTCACTATCTGCACAGCTATTCCCCCTTGCCGCGCACCCTGATGTTCGATGCCCAACTGGTGGCCAATTACGATGACTATGTTGCCCGCTGCGCCGCCCAGCATCGCGAAGCCTTCGAGCAATTGATCGGCCAATACCCGATCGCCACGCCCGACACCCACCTGATCGAGGGCTTCGCCGAAGAAGTGCTGCCACGCTTCGTTCGCGAACAGCATGTCGACCTGCTGCTGATGGGCGCCATCGCCCGCGGCCACCTGGATACGGCGCTGATCGGGCATACCGCGGAACGCATTCTGGAGAACCTGGACTGCGATTTATTGGTGCTCAAACCTGAGCGGGTGTAGACACAACCGCTGAGCCGAAAGGTAGTGCAGAGCAACAATGACTACAGGCTTACGGCGTAGTAGCCTCGGGCTCAATCGCAACGCAGGAGTCTGTGCATGACCTTTCGCCGCACCAAAATCGTCGCCACCCTTGGTCCATCGAGCAACTCGCCCGAAGTCCTCGAGCAACTGATCATCGCCGGTCTGGATGTGGCCCGGCTGAACTTCTCCCACGGCTCACCGGACGAACACAAGGCCCGCGCCAAGCTGGTGCGCGAACTGGCCGCCAAGCATGGCCGGCATGTCGCCCTGCTCGGCGACCTGCAAGGACCGAAGATCCGCATTGCCAAGTTCGCCTGCAAGCGCATCGAGCTCAAGGTCGGCGACAAATTCACCTTTTCCACCAGCCATCCGCTGACCGAAGGCAGCCAGGAAATCGTCGGCATCGACTACCCGGACCTGGTCAAGGACTGCGGCGTTGGCGATGAGCTATTGCTCGACGACGGCCGGGTGGTGATGCGTGTAGACAGCGCCGATGCCGACGCCCTGCACTGCTCGGTGCTGATCGGCGGCCCGCTGTCCGACCATAAAGGCATCAACCGTCGCGGTGGCGGCTTGACCGCGCCGGCGCTGACTGAAAAAGACAAGGCCGACATCATCCTCGCCGCCGAGATGGACCTGGATTACCTGGCCGTGTCCTTCCCGCGCGATGCCTCGGACATGGAGTACGCGCGCAAGCTGCGCGACGAGTCGGGCGGCACCGCCTGGCTGGTGGCCAAGATCGAACGCGCCGAAGCCGTGGCAGACGACGAAACCCTCGACGGCCTGATCCGCGCCAGTGACGCGGTAATGGTTGCCCGCGGCGACCTCGGTGTGGAAATCGGCGACGCCGAGCTGTGCGGCATTCAGAAGAAGATCATTCTGCATGCGCGCCGCCACAACAAGGCGGTGATCACCGCGACCCAGATGATGGAGTCGATGATCCAGAACCCGATGCCGACCCGCGCCGAAGTCTCCGACGTAGCGAACGCCGTGCTCGACTACACGGACGCGGTGATGCTCTCGGCAGAAAGTGCCGCCGGCGCCTACCCGCTGGAAGCGGTGCAGGCCATGGCGCGGATTTGCGTCGGTGCGGAAAAGCACCCGACCAGCAAAGCCTCCAGCCACCGCATGGGCACGACCTTCGAGCGTTGCGACGAAAGCATCGCCCTGGCGGCCATGTACACGGCCAACCACTTCCCGGGCGTCAAAGCGATCATCGCCCTGACCGAAAGCGGCTACACCCCGCTGATCATGTCGCGGATTCGCTCCTCGGTGCCGATCTACGCCTTCTCCCCGCACCGCGCCACCCAGGCTCGCGCCGCCATGTTCCGCGGCGTCTACACCGTGCCGTTCGACGCGGCGGCCTTGCCCCCGGAACAAGTCAGCCAGGCGGCCGTGGACGAACTGCTCAAGCGCGGCGTAGTCAAGCAGGGCGACTGGGTGATCCTGACCAAGGGCGACAGCTACCACACCATCGGCGGCACCAACGGCATGAAGATCCTGCATGTCGGTGAAGCGCTGGTGTAACGCCTGCGCCGTAACGCCAAAAGGCCGCTCGATCGAGCGGCCTTTTCATTGGTTATGTACCCGTTATCTGTTGAACCAGAGCACAACCTCGTGCAACAAATAACGGGTACATAGCCTTTTCAATACCCTGCTGGTTAGCGGGCGTGCGGTAAAAACAGGTCGGCGAACATCTGATTACGCGGCATGCCTGCCAGATACAGGCGCCGGGTAAAGCGTTCGACACTCTCGGGGTGGCCGCAGAGTAAGGCCAGGGTTTGCCGGGAAACAAGGCGCAGTTCGGCCAAAGCCGCCGGCAACTCGGCCGCGCCGAGCAGCTCGACCTGCAGCTGCGGATGCGCCGCCGCCAGCTGCGCCAGGGGGTCGGCCAGGTAGTGCCCGGATCGGTCATGGGCCAGGTGAATGACCCGGATGCTGCCCTGGTGATCCTGGCGCAGTGCTTCGCGCAGCACCCCATACAGCGGCGCCAGCCCGGTGCCGGCCGCCAGCAACCAGAGCGGGCGCATCTGCCAGTCGGGGTCATAGTGCAGGGCGCCGCCGCGCAGCTCACCGAGACGCAAGGCATCACCCGGTTTGAAAGCCCGCGCCGCATCGCTGAACGCGCCGCGCTGGCGACAGTCCAGGTGGAACTCCAGCCAGGGATCTTCGTCCGGCAGGCTGGCCAGCGAATAAGGGCGGGCAATCCCCGTGTCGGTCCAGAGCACCAGATGCTGACCGACCCGGTAACGCAGCGGTTGCTGAGGAATCAGGCGCAGGCGCAGGAGATCCGGGCCGAGCCAGTCGCAGGCAGCGATCTGCGCAGGGCGACCATCGCGCAGCGGGTCGAATACCTCGACCTGCAAGTCGTCGACGATCCGGCACTGGCAGGCCAGCCGCCAGCCCTGCTCGCGACGCTGCGGCTCGAGCGCCTCGGGTTTGCCATCCAGCGGCTCACCGCGCAGACAACGCACCAGGCAGGCATGACAACTGCCCGAACGGCAGCTATAAGGCACGGCAATACCACCCTGCAGCAGGGCATCGAGCAGGTTACTGGCGGGCGCAACGGTCAGCCGTTGCTCACCCACCCGGAGCTCAGGCATCGACATCCTCCCAGGCTGCAGCGCAACGGTTACGCCCGCTGCGTTTGGCCCGGTAGAGTGCCTGATCGGCGCGCTGCAGCGCCTCATCCAGATCATCGTGCATGGTCAGCAAGGTCATTCCGACGGACAAACTCAGAGTATCCACCTTAATGCCCACGGGTTCAGCCTGATTGAAGGCCTCGCGCAAGCGCTCGCAGCAGGCGGAGAACCGATCGGCCTGGGTATTGGGTAGCAACAGCACGAATTCTTCGCCGCCATAACGGGCGATGATATCGCCATCGCGCAGGCAGGCTTGCGCCACGCTGGCGAAGGTCTGCAGGACACGATCGCCGGCGGCATGGCCGTGGGCATCGTTGATCCGCTTGAAGTAATCCAGGTCGATCAGCGCCAGGCCGTGCTGGCGCCCCGCTTGCAGGTTTTCCAGCTCGCTTTTGGCAAAACGCAGGAAGTGGCGGCGGTTGAACAGGCCGGTCAGCTCATCCGTCGCCGCCAGGTCTTCGAGCTGGCGCATCATTCCGCGCAGGGTGTTCTGGTGCGCTTGCAAGGCGAAGCGGCGTTGGCGCATGCGCTGACGCATGGCGTGCAGATAGCTGGCAAACAGGCTCAACCAGAGCATCACCCCGCCCAGCACGCTGACCTGCAAGATGGCCAGGCCAGGATCGGCCAGCCGGTACAGATAGGCCTCGTAAAGATTCAGCCCGGCAAAGCCGAAAAAAGCGAGGACCGCACAGCGCGTAAACACCCTGGGCGGCAACTGGAACACACCAAACAACAGGACCACCACGTAGATCACCAGCAAGGCGCCGCGGCCATTGGCAAACAGGCTCAACAGAAACGTCAGCCAGGCCAGGGCCACCAGCACCTGCGCTTCGGTCAGGCTGGGGTCACGAAAACGCAGATTCTGCCCGGAGAGAAACAGGCCGAGGAACACCGCCTGAGTGAGCGCCGCCAACCCGGTGATCAACAGCGCGGTCGCCGTGGACGCAAGAAACAGGTCATTGAATAGCGCGATCCAGCACAGCAGACCGGTCAGGGCGTAGGTCGCCGTCGCCATACCGAAGCGCTTCAGCAGCAGGCGTTGCAGGGTATGCTGAGTGACCCGCTGATGGCTTAGGCTCATGGGGACTTATGGGCTCCATCCCATACTGGCATTCAGCCGCCACTCTACGCCCGTACTCATCAAATGCCCAGCTCGTTCAGAGGGCGATCCGCGACCAAGGTCGACCCTCGGCGGCTGTCCGCCCAGTCGCCTGCGCGTTATACTGCCGCGCCTTTTTTACTGCGCCCGCGCGTCGACGCGTGGTTCGCCGCCGCCGAAGTTTCTGCCTTACTCCTACCTTCATAAAAGGAGCGCCAAGCATGACCGTGATCAAGCAAGACGACCTGATCCAGAGCGTCGCCGATGCCCTGCAGTTCATCTCCTACTACCACCCCGTGGATTTCATCCAGGCCATGCACGAGGCCTACCTCAAGGAAGAATCGCCGGCCGCGCGCGACTCCATGGCGCAGATCCTGATCAACTCACGCATGTGCGCCACCGGTCACCGGCCAATCTGCCAGGACACCGGCATCGTCACCGTATTCATCCGCGTCGGCATGGACGTGCGCTGGACCGGCGCGACCATGAGCGTCGACGACATGATCAACGAAGGCGTACGGCGCGCCTACAACCTGCCAGAAAACGTCCTGCGCGCCTCGATCCTGGCCGACCCGGCAGGCAGCCGCAAGAACACCAAGGACAACACCCCGGCGGTGATCCACTACTCCATCGTCCCTGGCGACAAGGTCGAAGTGGACGTCGCCGCCAAGGGCGGCGGCTCGGAGAACAAGTCGAAGATGGCCATGCTCAACCCGTCCGACTCGATCGTCGACTGGGTGCTCAAGACCGTGCCGGAAATGGGCGCCGGCTGGTGCCCGCCGGGCATGCTCGGCATCGGCATCGGCGGCACCGCCGAGAAGGCCGCGGTGATGGCCAAGGAAGTGCTGATGGAGTCCATCGACATCCACGAACTGAAGGCCCGCGGTCCATCCAATCGCATCGAAGAACTGCGCCTGGAACTGTTCGACAAGGTCAACCAGCTGGGCATCGGCGCCCAGGGTCTGGGCGGCCTGACCACCGTGCTCGACGTCAAGATCATGGACTACCCGACCCACGCCGCCAGCCTGCCGGTGTGCATGATCCCCAACTGCGCCGCCACCCGCCACGCCCACTTCGTGCTCGACGGCACAGGCCCGGCCGAGCTGACCCCGCCGCCGCTGGACGCCTACCCGGAAATCGTCTGGGAAGCCGGCCCGAGCGCACGCCGCGTCGACCTGGACAGCATCACCCCGGAAGACGTGCAGAGCTGGAAGCCGGGCGAGACCGTATTGCTCAACGGCAAGATGCTCACTGGCCGCGACGCCGCGCACAAGCGCATGGTCGAAATGCTCAACAAGGGTGAACAACTGCCGGTCGACCTCAAGGGTCGCTTCATCTATTACGTCGGCCCGGTCGATCCGGTCGGCGACGAGGTGGTTGGCCCGGCCGGCCCGACCACCGCCACGCGGATGGACAAGTTCACCCGGCAGATCCTCGAAAGCACCGGCCTGCTCGGCATGATCGGCAAGTCCGAACGCGGCCCGATTGCCATCGAGGCGATCAAGGACAACAAGGCCGTGTACCTGATGGCCGTCGGCGGCGCCGCCTACCTGGTGTCCCAGGCGATCAAGAAATCCAAGGTGCTGGCGTTCGCCGAACTGGGCATGGAAGCCATCTACGAGTTCGAAGTGAAGGACATGCCGGTCACCGTCGCCGTCGACACCAAGGGCGAGTCGGTGCACATCACCGGCCCGGCGATCTGGCAGAAGAAGATCCACGACAGCCTGGCCGTCGAGATCAAGTAAGCTAACGCGTGTGACCCGGCAAACCCGGCCTGCCCTGCAGGCCGGGTTTGTCATTTTGCAAATCCCCTATTCGATTGAAGCTCCGCCATGTCCCTGCCCCAGCACCATCTCGAACTGCTCAGCCCGGCCCGCGATGTCACCATCGCCAAGGAAGCCATCCTGCATGGCGCCGACGCCGTGTATATCGGCGGCCCCGGCTTCGGCGCGCGACACAACGCCAGCAACAGCGTGGCGAAGATTGCCGAGCTGGTGCAGTTTGCCCAGCTGTTCCATGCGCGGGTGTTTGTCACCCTCAACACCATCCTGCATGACGACGAACTGGAACCGGCGCGGCAGATGATCCAGCAGCTGTACGAGGCCGGGGTCGATGCGCTGATCGTGCAGGACATGGGCGTCATGGAGCTGGATATTCCGCCCATCGAGATCCACGCCAGCACCCAGTGCGATATCCGCAGCCTGGATAAGGCCCGCTTTCTCGCCGATGCCGGCTTCTCCCAGCTGGTGCTGGCGCGCGAGCTGAACCTGGAAGAAATTCGCCGCATCAGCCAGAACGTCGATTCAGCCATCGAGTTCTTTATCCACGGCGCGCTGTGCGTGGCGTTTTCCGGGCAGTGCAACATCTCCCATGCGCAGACCGGGCGCAGCGCCAACCGTGGCGACTGCTCCCAGGCCTGCCGCCTGCCCTACACCCTCAAGGACGAGCAAGGCCGCGTGGTGGCCTATGACAAGCACCTGCTGTCGATGAAGGACAACAATCAGACCGCCAACCTGGCCGACCTGGTGGATGCCGGCGTGCGCTCGTTCAAGATCGAGGGGCGCTACAAAGACATGAGCTATGTGAAGAACATCACCGCTCATTACCGCCGCGAGCTGGACGCCATACTCGAACAGCGCCCGCACCTGGCCCGCGCCTCCAGCGGCCGCACCGAGCACTTCTTCATCCCCGACCCGGACAAGACCTTCCACCGCGGCAGCACCGACTACTTTGTCAAGGATCGCCTGATCGACATCGGTGCCTTCGACTCACCGACCTTTACCGGCCTCGCGGTAGGCCAGGTGGAAAAGGTGAACAAGCGCGACCTGATCGCCATCACCGACACGCCGCTGGCCAATGGCGACGGCCTCAATGTGCTGGTCAAGCGCGAAGTGGTGGGCTTTCGCGCCAATATCGCCGAACTCAAGGGCACCTTTTATGAAGAAGGCGAGGAAGACGGCGCGCCACGCTGGCGCTACCGCGTCGAGCCCAACGAGATGCCCGAGGCCCTCCGCCGCCTGCGCCCGCTGCATCCGCTCAATCGCAACCTCGATCACAACTGGCAGCAGGCCCTGCAGAAGACCTCCGCCGAGCGCCGGGTGGCGGTCAATTGGCAACTGGCCCTGGACGGCGAGCAGTTGCAGCTGAACGTGAGCAGCGAAGAGGGCATCAGCGCCAGCGTCAGCCTGGCCGGCCCCTTCGCCGCCGCCAAGGACGCCAGGCAGGCCCGCGAGCAGTTGAGCGATACCCTGAGCAAGCTGGGCACCACGAATTACTACGTCACCGACGTACGGATCGACGCCGAGACGCTGCCCTTCATTCCCGGCTCCCAGCTCAAAGCCCTGCGCCGTGAAGCCATCGGAGCCTTGACTTCTGCCCGCCAGGCCGCCCACCCGCGTGGCGCGCGCAAGCCGGTCAGCGTACCGCCACCGGTGTATCCCGAGTCACACCTGACCTTCCTGGCCAATGTCTATAACGCCAAGGCCCGGGCCTTCTATCAGCGCTACGGCGTGCAGCTGATCGACGCGGCCTTCGAGGCCCACGAGGAAGCCGGCGAGGTGCCGGTGATGATCACCAAGCACTGCCTGCGCTTCTCCTTCAACCTCTGCCCCAAGCAGGCCAAGGGCGTCACCGGCGTACGCACCAAGGTCGCGCCCATGCAGCTGATCCACCAGAACGAAGTACTGACCCTGACGTTCGACTGCAAGCCCTGCGAGATGCACATCAGCGGCAAGATCAAGGGCCACATCCTCAATCAGCCCCAGCCAGGCAGCGCCGCCAGCAACGCTGGCATGCTCGGCTACATCACCCCGGAAGACCTGCTCAAGAGCATCAAGAAAAAACCGCCCGGCAGCCACTGAGGAACTGCCGAAGCCCGCGGTTTATCCAGGCGACTCAGGGTAATTTGACATGTGGGCGGCCGCGACATTCTCGACCGCCCACCGAAGCGCGACGCCTCTGTGCCCTCGTGGTCCGAATACGCGCCAGCGCAATCCGGGATCGCTCTCCCGGATTGCGCCCTGTCCTGGCGCCGTCCCCTCCTGAGAGTGCTGCCGGTAACGGCCGGCGAACTCAACAGCAGGGTGCAACAGCCGCACTTCGCCCAATCCGGCTCATGGGCGATGTTCGACGGCATCTCATGCTCACCGCCGCAGGCCAGCTCGCTACGCCAGTTCGGTTCGCTCTCGCCCAGGCTCAACCCCCGCCCCGGCATAGGCCCGACCAGCAGCAACATGGCCAACAGACCAAGCCAGCTGCAGCAGCGGGCACGTTGCGAATATGGCAAGAGCTCCATCCCTGACCGGGGAACATGACAAACGGCGGCATGCTAGCGTAGCGGTGCGTTGTCGATGAAGCTTTGATCGCCACGAAACCCATATGGCTACCGGCCTTGGGTGCTTCAAACAGCGTGAAACACACACTAGCGTAAAGGCGGCGCGTCCCGAGCCGGGACAGAAGGTCACAGCGAGCCGGCGCGCCGATGCATGGCGGACCCGGGATAAAGCTGATCCGCTGTTCACGTTAATGATCCGCGTCAGGATGTCCCGCAGTTGATCGCGTAATACTGGCACTCTGCCGGCTGCAGGACGCAGCCCGAGAGCTCGATACGAGAACAATCATGACATCCGCGTTCGAACCTCTGATCCGCCGCCTGGCGACCCTACTGCCCGGAGAATTGCTCCCCAGCGAACTGCCGCAACTCCTCACGCCACGCCAGCACCCACTGCTGCTCGACCAACGTCGGGCAACCATGATCGTCAACCGCGTGCGGCTGTTCGCCTTCCTCTTTGCCATGCTCACCCCCTTGTGGGCAGTGATCGACATCATGATCTTCGATTTCAGCCTGTGGCTCGGACTGGCTCTGTTCCGGCTACTGGCCAGCAGCGCGTTCGTCTGCCTGCTGCTGTTCTGCCGCCCCAGCGGCAACCTGTTCGAAGCCTACCGCGCCATCACCCTGTTGTTCGCCATACCCACGCTGTTCTACGTTGCCTCGCACACCCTGCTCGGCAGCCATCAGCTCA
The DNA here is from genome assembly GCA_030699825.1 of Pseudomonas sp. Lineage (GTDB taxonomy): Bacteria > Pseudomonadota > Gammaproteobacteria > Pseudomonadales > Pseudomonadaceae > Aquipseudomonas. The sequence goes on from JAUYKV010000028.1 coordinate 29,342, forward strand.
CCGAGTTTTCCGCGGCGGCGGCCACTGGTTATACCTTCCTGCCCTTCGTGCTGATGGCCGGGCTGTCCATCTTCCCCCTAAGCCTGCAGGAAAACCTGGCCCTGGCCAGCCTGCTGCTACTGGCCCAGGGCCTGGCCGGCTACCTGGGCTGGTCGACGCTCAACTGGCCCTCCTTCGCCGGCGGCTTCTGGCTGCTGATCCTGATTGCCGGGGTCACCGCCCTGGCCAGCATGAGCCAGCTGGCGTTCATGATCACCCTGCTGCGTCAGGCCATTCACGACCCGCTGACCGGCATGCTTTCGCGCGGCAGCGGCGAGGAAATCCTCGGCCTGCACTGGAGCGTCGCACAGCGCAACGACAGCTACCTGAGCCTGGCCTTCATCGACCTCGATCACTTCAAGGCGATCAACGACAACTACGGTCACGAGGCCGGCGACCGCACCCTCTGCGCCTTCGCCGCCCTCCTGCAGAACAACCTGCGCGACGCCGACAGCCTGCTGCGCTGGGGGGGTGAAGAGTTCCTCCTGATCATGCCCAACACCGACGCGGCTCAAGCCGACCAGGCCCTGCAGCGCCTGATGCAGCGCGGCCTGGGCAGCCGCCCGGACGGCCTCCCGCTGACTGCCAGCATCGGTCTGGCCGAGCGTCGCCACGACCAGGTGCCAAGCTACCAGGAGCTACTGGACCTGGCCGACCGGCGCATGTACCTGGCCAAAAACAGCGGCCGCAACCAGATATACGGCCACGACACCCTCGCCTCCCGGCAAGCGTAAAACCTGCCAGGCTGCGACCAACAACGCGCAAAGACCCATCGCCTTTTACCCATGACCGGCATGGCGAGCGTTCTTTTCACAGCCTCTCAGAGGGTGTCGTTGGTCCTTCGGGGCAACCTCACTCCAGCGGCTCATCGTCGCGGATCAGGGTGTAGTGCCTGCCCTGCTGGTCCTCGCTGTAGTCGTGCACATAGAACATCACCACCTCGCCCAGCCCCGGCATGGTCGCCACATAGTCACCGATGTCGGCCACGAAGAAGCCGGCCGAGCCGGGCTTGGCCTCGCACTCGATATAGGCAGTGACGAAAGTATCGGGCTCGGCATCGCCGAAGAAGTCGGCTCGCTCGAGTTCGTCCCAGTCGGCAGGCGCCTGGAAGGCACCGGTGAACAGGACTTTGGCATCGCCGAGGTCGAGTTCTTCGGCGTCGGGATCATCGTCATCCGGCCGGTAGACGGTGCAATCCTGGGCGTCCGGGTTGCTGAGCATGGCCAGGCGCTGCTGTGGATCGATCGGGGGCATGGGGATCTCCTTTGGTCAGGATTGCAGCCTACAGGAGGCATCGGCGGCTGGGAAAATATCCAGCGCCGTGGCGAGACGGCCGCAGTAGGCGAGCGTGTTCACGGCCTCTCGAAGACCAGGGCTTTCAAGCCGCTGTCGGGCTGACTGTCGGCGAACTCCGGCGGGTTTTCCAGGCGCTCGACAAAGCTCAGGCCCGGCGCTTCGAGGGCCATGCTTTGCAGCAAGAAATCGGGGCCGATGTCCGGGTCATTCATGCAGGCCAGGACCCTGCCGTGCTCGCTGAGCAACTCGGGCAGGCGGCGCAGGACTTTTCGATAATCCTGGGTCAGGACGAAACTGCCCTTCTGGAACGACGGCGGGTCGATGATGACCAGATCATAGGGCGCGTGTTTTCTGACCGCGCCCCAGGACTTGAACAGGTCGTGACCAAGGAAGCTCACCCGACTCAGGTCATGCCCGTTCAACCGGTGATTGTCCCGCCCGCGGCTCAGAGCCGCCTTGGCCATGTCCAGGTTCAGCACATGTTCGGCGCCACCGGCGATGGCGGCCACCGAGAAGCCGCAGGTGTAAGCGAACAGATTGAGCACCCGTTTGCCCCCGGCCTGGGCTTGCACCCAGCGGCGGCCGTAGCGCATGTCGAGAAACAGGCCGGTGTTCTGCTTCTTGCCCAGATCCAGCTTGAAGCGCAGGCCGTTCTCGCTGATCGACCACTCGTCGCGCACCTCGCCCAGCAGCCACTGCGTCGCGCTGTCCGGCAGGTAGCGGTGTTGCAGCAACAGGCTGTGCGCCTGGCTGTTGCGCCAGGCGGGCGACTGGGTCAGCGCCATCAGCATGTGCTTCAGCGCGGCCAGTTCGTCTTGCTCCGGCTCGCGGAACAGCGACACCAGCAGCACGCCCTGCAGCCAGTCGACGGTGATCTGCTCGAGCCCCGGCCAGCAGCGCCCGCGGCCGTGAAACAGGCGCCGCGCTTCGTCGGGGGCGGGGTTCAATGCGGCGAGCAACTGCTGCTGCAGGGTAGCGATGGCATCGGAATTCATGGGGGCCTTATCAGCGGGTCGTTGCGGCGCATTTTAAACGCAATAAAGGCCTGCCCCCGGAAAAACTCGGCGGTCGTGAAACTATTCAGCTCCGTCGAACGGTGCACTGGCTGTGGAGGAGCCCATATAGCCCCTACGGATCTTGGACTGCTCGAGGCAATCGGTCAGGAGCCCCCCGGCTTGCATCCGGATTGCAGGACGGATCTTCGTAGCCCGGATAAGCCCCAGCGCAATCCGGGAAACACACCCCGCGCAGACAGCGGACATGCTCCGTCGCCAAGCCAAAGCATCGCACCGAGGTCGGCCCGCCAACACAAGCAGCTCAGCTCAGAGAATCTCTAGGTGTCCCGGTACGAATTGCTGCGGCCAGTCGCGGCGGGTGAATACCTGGCCCTGCTCGCGTACCCGGCGCACGGCGTCCAGGTCCAGCTCGCAGATCAGCCACTGGCTGCGATCCGGACACAGCTCGGCGCTTTCGGCGAGCACGCCGTCGGCTGGCAGACCATGGTCCGGGGGCAGGTAGAGCGCGGCGCGGCCGTAGTTTTCATCCAGCGCCGGCGACCAGGGCGCCAGGCCGACGGTGGGCGACTGCAGCACCGCGATCTGATTCTCCAGGGCGCGGGCCTGGGCGCCGATGCGCACGCGGTGGAAACCCGCGGCGCTGTCGGTGCAGCTGGGCGCGAGGATCAGGTCGACGCCGGCCTCGCTCAGGCGCCGGGCGAGCAGAGGAAATTCGTTGTCGTAGCAGATCAGGATGCCCAGCCTGCCCAATGCAGTGTCGAACACGCGCAAGCCGCTGCCCGCCGCGATCTGCCACTGCTCATGCTCGAAGCGGGTCATGATCAGCTTGTCCTGGCTGCCCAGATTGCCCTCGGGACCGAACAGCCAGGCGCGGTTGCGGTAGCGACCGTCGCCGTCCAGCACCGGCAGCGAGCCGGGTTGCAGGTAGACGCCCAGGCGCCGCGCCAACCCTGCACAGAGCTCGAGCCAGGCCGGCAGCAACGGCTGGATGCCGGCGATCGAGGCATGCAGGTCGCCGCGCTGCTCGGCCGGCAACTGGCCGCTGAGCACCAGCCCGGCGTACTCCGGCAACAGCAGCAACTGTGCGCCCTGCCCCGCGGCCTGCTCGCACAATTCGCTCAGGTGGCTGGCGTAGGCATCCCAGCTCGGCAGCAGGTCGACGTGGTACTGGCAGGCGGCGAGCTTGATCACGGGCGCAGATCCTTCAGCCAGAACGACATGGGCTTGGCCGACGCGGCGCTTTCATCCAGATCCTGCCAGCTGAGTTCGGTATGCAGCTCGGGATGGTGGCAGTAGCCGCGCCGCGCCCAGAATTCATTCAGCGGCTGGTAGTCGAGCGGACGCCGCGGATGCTCCGGCGGCCGTTCGACCGCACAGAAGGCGCAGCGATCGAAGCGCGCGAGGCGCCGCGCATAGCCTTCGCGTTCGGCAAAGAAGCGCACGCCCAGGCCCTGGCCGCGATAGGCCGGCAGCAGCACCGACTCGCCGAAATAGAAAATTCGCTGGGGATTCCAGCCGCCGTCGATGAAGGGCCGCTGGAACTCCGCGGTTTCGTCGGCCAGCGGCAGGCCGGTAGAAGCGCCAATCACCCGCCCCCGATCCAGCGCCAGGACGAACAGGCTGTCGGCCGATTGCGCGTAGGTGTGCAGGTACTCGGCCTCGTAGTCGAGCGAGCCGTCATACAGATAGGGAAACTCGCGGAACACGGCAATGCGCAGGCGTGCCAGGTCGTCGATATGGGGGGCAATGGCCGGGCCATGCAACAGGCGGATATCCATCAAGTGTGTCGTTCCGTTACCGATAGATGACGCCAGCGGCTATGCCGGCGCGAAAGGCAGAACTTATCATGCCGGCCGAATGCCGAACCAATCCTCAAGCGACCGGAGTATTGCCATGACCGCAACCGAACTGGTGCACGCCTATTACAGCGCCTTCAATGCCGGCGACATGCCCGCCTTCCTCGACCTGCTCAGCGATGAGGTGGTGCACGACATCAATCAGGGCGAGCGCCAGGTCGGCAAGGCCACCTTCGCCGCCTTCATGGACAAGATGAACCGCTGCTACCGCGAACGCCTGAGCGATATCGTGGTGATGCAGAACAGCGAGGGCAACCGCGCCGCCGCCGAGTTCGTGGTCCACGGCGAGTACCTGGCCGATGACCAGGGCCTGCCGCCAGCCAACGGCCAGACCTATGTGCTGCCGGCCGGCGCCTTCTTCGAGATCGCGGGCGGCAAGCTGACGCGGATCAGCAACTACTACAACCTCAACGACTGGATCGCCCAGGTCGGCTGAGCACCGCCCGCCTCGGCTGCCGCAAGCGCGGCCGAGGCCCCCGTCACGCGCATGCCCCGCCAGCACCGCCCCGCTTCCCCCTCCCGCACCAATACCGATCGCTTAAGTCTGCGTTAAGACTCACCGCCGACACTGACACCCAAGCCAACAGATGAGGTTCCATTCATGGAGCTGCCTTGGGTGCAACACGACAACGCTTTGGCTCGAATCGGCCGCGATCAGCCCCTGAGCCTGTACCTGGTTCAAGCCTCCAGCCCGCGCCGGGTGCAACTGGAAGCCTTTATCCACGAGCGCTTCGCGCTGCAGCATGGCGCCCGGGTGCGCCACTTCATGCCCTGCCTGTTCGGCCTGGAGGATCTCGCCGGCCAGTTGCTCGGCGCGGTCGGCCTGCGCAGTGGCGCCAGTGGTCCGCTGTTTCTCGAGCGCTACTTGAGCCAGCCGGCCACATCTCAGGTGTGTATTGCCAGGCCGCAGAAGCCTCGGCTTGGCTTGGCTCGGGCGGCACACTGCACTATGCTCGACCGAACCAAGGGACTGTCAGCCAACCCCGCCTATCCGGAAAGGACCGCCGTCACTCCCTGTCTTTTTGCCACGCAGTCGCCAGCCCCGTTATGCGCAGGGGCGGCGGTAGCGTGCCTGAGTCATGGCTAACAGCCTGTCGGACTCGAGCGTCCGGGTAATAGAGAACGCGGGGATCTCTGTGCAGCTCAACGATCCAGCGGACTCAGCACAGCCAAACCGCCGCGGTTGAGTACGTGGGTATAGATCATGGTCGTTTTCACATCGGCATGGCCCAGCAACTCCTGCACCGTGCGAATATCCTGGCCGCCTTCCAGCAGGTGGGTGGCGAAGGAATGGCGTAACGTGTGCGGAGTGGCCAGCTTGACGATACCGGCCTGCTTGACCGCCACCTTGAAGGCACGCTGCACCCGCTTCTCGTCGAGATGATGGCGGCGCACCTTGCCACTGCGCGGATCTCGCGATAGACCGGCGGCAGGAAAGACATACTGCCAAGCCCACTCCATCGGCGCCTTCGGGTATTTCCGTTCGAGCGCGAAGGGCAGATACACATCGCCGCGTCCAGCCTGGAGTTCCGTCTGGTGGATGGCCCTCACCACGGCCAGGTGTCCTTGCAACGGCAGAATCAAGCACTGCGGCAGTACCGTGACCCTGTCCTTCATTCCCTTGCCGTCACGGATCAGGATCTCCTTGCGGGCAAAATCCACGTCCTTGACCCGCAAACGCATGACCTCCATCAAACGCATGCCCGAGCCATACAACAGACTGGCAACCAGCCAGAGTTCACCCTCAAGACGCGACAACACCTGGCGAACCTCGGCAATGCTCAACACCACGGGTAAACGCACAGGTTTTTTCGCCCGGACGACATCACCAAGCCACGGCATATCCAGCTTGAGTACCTGCTTGTAGAGGAACAACAAAGCAGCCAGCGCCTGGTTCTGCGTGGAGGCGGAGACATCCCGGCGCACAGCAAGATCGGAAAGAAACGCCTCGACTTCAGCAGCCCCCATTTCCAGCGGGTGGCGGTAGCGGTGAAATCGAATAAAACGCCTGACCCACTCGCAATAGACGCGCTCTGTCCGAATCGAGTAGTGTTTGAGGCGAATCTGCTCGCGCACCTGATCGAGCAACCGGGGCTTTCCATCCATGGTGTATAACTCCCTTATACGGTCATCCGACCGCTGCAATGCCTAGCCTAGACAGGGATAGACGAGAGGACAAGGAATGTTATCTACCACGACCGTAAAAGCGTTATCACACCAATTGGTGTCTATTTATAGTTAGGCGCATTATGGCCAATTTGCAGCGCATCTTAAATTTTGAGACATTGGTTGCCGCGTCACCGGCAGAGGCATGGTCTTGGATCACGTCACTCAAAGGTATATCTAAAGAAATGGCTCCGTATATTCACATGTCGGCTCCAAATGGAGTTGAGGATCTTTCTTCAATAATCTTCGAGCCGGGAGTACCAATGTTCAGGAGTTGGATAACGTTATTCGGTGTTCTTCCCATTGATTATTCAAAGCTCACGCTCGTTAGCCTTGATTCTGGTATCGGGTTCGTAGAGCAATCGCCTATGGGCAGCATGAAGTTGTGGCGGCATGAACGTCGTGTTACGCCGTCTGGTGCAGGTAGCATAATTTCTGACACGCTTACATTTCAGCCACGGTTCGCAGGACGTTTGGTGTCCGTAATCGTTCGCGCATTCTTTTCTCATCGTCATCGCATTCTGGAGAAGAATCTTGGAAAATGCGTCTAACAATAGGTTCAAATCGTTCGCTTCGCTCTCTGGGACGGCGTGCCGCCGCCCCTTAACCTAAATGTTAGGCAAAAACATATGTCCCGTGCGGAACTCGTAGAAATCGACCTTCAAGCGGTCACTAGCGCGGAAGAACTCCACTCCTTGCTAATGGTCTCGCTAGGTTTTCCGGGTTGGTATGGGTGCAACTGGGATGCCTTCTGGGATGCCATAACTGGTTTGGTTGAAATGCCAAAAACACTCAAGTTTTTGGGTTGGCAAAAACTCTCCCAGCGTTTACCTCGTGATGCTGCCTTACTACAAGAGTGCCTCACTGAAATGCAGGCTGAATACCCACAGTTCGCACCCGAGGTGGTTTATGCCTAACATGCGGTTCAAGGTTCGTTCGCTTCGCTCACTAGGACGGGCTAAAGCCCGCCCCTTAACCTGAACGTTAGACAACAGTGCTTTCAAATTGCTTTTTGGCAACGCGTACATCCGTAACAACGCACGTTTGCTTGCGAGGTTTTATCGGCTTGAAATGTGCATTTGCTGAAAGGACGCCCGTTATATTTTTGGCATTTTTCAACACCGCGTTCAGGCCGCTAAATGGCAAACATTGGATTTATTGCGTTTCTTCAGTTGTGTCACGGGCATTCGTAATGCCGCACGATTGCTTTCGGGGCTTTCTCGGGTCTAATCTTGCGGTTGCTGTACGTACGCTGGTTGCCATCGGGGCACGTTGAAATCGCGGTTCGTCAGCAACACCGAAACATTAAATTTATTGCGTTTCGCCAGGCTCATCGCGTAACGCGTTACAAGCAAAAAGCGGTGCTTCAAATTATGCGTACATCCGAGCGTCTAACAATTGGTTCAAGTCGCTCGCTGTGCTCGCTGGGACGGGCTAAAGCCCGCCCCTTAACCAAACGTTAGCCAATCGCTTTCAGCTTGTTTGGTTTTTAATCGCGTACATCAGCAATATCGTTCCACTGCTTAACGCTTCACAGTTCATCAGAATTTGTGTTTACTGAACGTCCGCCGCCAC
>JAUYKV010000047.1 GCA_030699825.1 Pseudomonas sp.
TTAAACCCATCGCGCCTCCTCTTTGAGCGCATTGATTCACCCACTCGCCGTGCTTCACGCGATATCCGTGACCACATAGTGGCAGGACCTTGACGAAATACTGTAAGGGTGCCGGCCCCCAGCAGCGCCAGCGGCAACACCATGGCGCCAAGCCCCAGGGCGAAGCGGGCGCGCAGGGGAGAGTGTGGGCAGATGCAACGATCTCACTCAGGAGCCCAAACGCTAGGGCGGCAGCGATTTTTTCTCGCGCAGAAATTCTTCGATTCGCTCCGCCGCAACCGCCGGGCTGAACAAGTACCCCTGAATCTCGTTGCATTTTAACAGCCGCAGCAAATTCGCCTGCTCCGCGGTCTCCACCCCTTCCGCAATCACCCGCAGATCCAGGGAATGCGCCAGGGCAATGATCGTGGAGACGAGGCTCAGATCATCGGGGTTGCTGGTCATGTTTATGATGAACGCCCGGTCGATCTTCAAGACGTTGACGGGCAGCTTGGCGAGATAGCTGAGCGAGGAGTAGCCGGTGCCGAAGTCGTCGATCGCCAGCTTCACCCCCAGGTCGCGCAGCTGCTGGAAAGTGGTGATGACGCTCTCGACGTTGTCGAGCAACTGGCTCTCGGTCAATTCCAGTTCGAGGAGCTGCGGCGCCAGGCCGGTTTCGTCGAGCACCTGGCGCACCAGGCTGGTCAGCTTGCCCTGGCGCAACTGGTGCACCGACAGGTTCACCGACACGCGGATCTGCGCCAGGCCCTGCAGTTGCCAGTCCCGTGCCTGCTGGCAGGCGCGGCGCAGGACGAATTCACCGATCGGTGCGATCAGCCCGGTTTCCTCGGCCAGGCCGATGAAATCCCCCGGCGGCACCAGCCCGCGCTCCGGATGACGCCAGCGCACCAGCGCCTCGGCGGCGTTGAGGCTATCGTCGGCCAGGCACAGCTTGGGTTGGTAGAACACCTCCAGCTGATTCTCGTCGATCGCCTTGCGCAACTGGGTTTCCAGTTGCAGACGCTCCAGGGTGCAGGCCTGCAGGTTGTCGGTGTAGAACTGGAAGGTGTTCCCGCCCAGGTGCTTGGCATGCTGCATGGCCATATCGGCCTGGCTGACCAGGGTCGAGATCTCCCGCGCGTTGTCCGGCAGCAGGCTGATGCCCAGGGAGGCGCTGACCACCAGCTCCTGGCCACCGACGGTCATCGGCAGGCGCAGCTTGGCCAGCAGGCGGCTGGCCATGCGCGCCAGGGTCGAGAGGCTGCCGTAGGTGTCGAGCAACACGCCGAACTCGTCGCCGGACAGCCGCGCAATGGTGTCGGCCTCGGGCATTGCCTGGCTCAGGCGGCGGCTCATCTGCCGCAGTAATTGGTCGGCCACTTCATGGCCGAGGCTGTCGTTGAGCCACTTGAAGCGATCCAGGTCGACGTGCAGCAAGGCCAGGCCGCGCCCGCTCTGCCGCGAACGCTGACTGGCCTCGTGCAAGCGCTCGCGGAACAGGCTGCGGTTGGCCAGGCCGGTCAGCTCGTCGTAGTGCGACAGGTAGCGCAGACGCTCCTCGGCCTCGCGCCGCGACGACAGGTCGGCGAAGAAGCCGACGATATGGCTGACCAACCCGCGCGCATCGCGTACCACGTTGAGTTGCAGCAGTTGCGGGTAGAGTTCGCCGTTCTTGCGGGTCTCGATCAACTCACCCTGCCAGCGGTCGCCGCGTTCCAGTTCCAGACGGATCAGCTGGTATTGGTGGCGGGTATCGCGGCTGCTGATCAGGCTGGCGACGCTCTTGCCGAGCACGTCTTCCTGGCGATAGCCGGTGACCTGACTGAACGCCTGATTGACCGCCAGCAGGCGGTAATCCGGGTCGAGAATGACGATGCCTTCGCTGGCCGCCTCGAACACCGTGGCGGCGAGGCGCTGTTGTTCTTCCTGCTGCTTGCGTGCGGTGATGGTGCGCCGCGTACCGAGCATGCGCAGCACCCGGCCCTGGGCGTCGCGTTCCACGGCGCGGCCGCGATCCTCGACCCAGACCCAGTGACCATCGGCGTGCTTGACCCGGTATTCGATCTGATAGCCGTCGCTGCGGCCCTTCATGTGCTCGACCAGGGTGCGGCGCAGCAGCGGCAGGTCGTCCGGGTGCAGGCGTGGTTTGAGATCGCGCAGCATGGCCTGTACCGCATCGGGCTCGAGGCCGAAGATTTCCTTGAGCTGCGAGTGATGCACCTCATCGCTCTGCAGGTTCCAGTCCCACAGCCCCAGCTCGCTGGCCTCCAGGGCCAGGGCCAGGCGCGCCTGGCTCTTGCTCAGGGCGTGGGTGGCATCGTCCAGCTCCAGGGTGCGCTCGGCGACGCGCATTTCCAGTTCGGCATGGGCCGTGCGCAGCTCGCCTTCGGCCCAGCGGCGCTGCTCGACTTCGCGAGCCAGTTCCAGGTTCAACCCCTCGGCCCGCGACTTGGCCTGTTCCAGGCTGGCGATCAACGCCTGGTTATATACGCGTTGCAGCAGGCTGCGGCGTACCAGGCGGTTGACCTGCCAGGCCACCACCAGCAACGCCAGCAGCAGGATGCCGCCGAGCAGACCCCAGCCGCGCTGCAGGCTATGTTCGCTGAGTAGCAGATAGGCCACCGACGGCAGCAGGCAGGGCAAGGCGAAGGCCAGGAACGCCGACAGGCTGACAGCATAGGCCACGCTGGCGGAAAGAATCGCCGCGGCGATCAGGCCATAGACCAGGGCCTGCTGGTAGAACACATCGGCCGGCACCAGGGCGATGGCGGCGAAGGCCAGGATCAGGCCGGAGGCACCGGCGCCAAACAGGAAGTTGCGCCGCCAATGCGCCTGCGCCTGGCAGCTCGGCTGAGCGCGATTGAAGGCGCGAACATGAAGCAGGCGCAGAACGGCCAGCAGCACCAGCCCGGCCAGCCAGCCGGAGAGCAAGACACGGCTCGGCGGCGCCCAGAGCAAATAGGCGCAGGCCACGCCGTTGAGCAGCATGAATAGGGTCGGCACCCACGAGCCCTGATACAGCAGGCGGGTACGTTCGATGGCGATATCCGTGGCGAATTGCTGACGAATCTCGGGTGTAGTGTCCAGCGTCGGTTCGACAGTGGCGCTAGCGGTCCGGGTCATAGGCTATTTTCTTGTAATGAGGGTGCCTAGGTCGGCGGAGCATACCCGAGCTAGACGCTTCGCCCAACAATCATCTGTGCAAGACTACCGGGTCGGCAGGCCTCTTCGCCGGGCCAGAATGCCCTGCAACATCCGCCCGGCAAGGTGACTTGCCGGTCGTCCACTGGCGGCCGTGCGGCGATGTGCCGCGCGCGGTTTGCCCTCACCGCCGCCGCCGCCTAGAATGCCGCGATGCAAAACGACCCCGAACTCCTGATCGCCTCCCTCAACGATGCCCAACGCCAGGCCGTCACGGCCCGCCTGGGTCGGCAACTGGTGCTGGCCGGCGCCGGCTCCGGCAAGACCCGGGTGCTGGTGCACCGTATCGCCTGGCTGATCCAGCTGGAAAACGCCTCGCCGCACAGCGTCCTGTCGGTGACTTTCACCAACAAGGCCGCCGCCGAGATGCGCGCGCGCATCGAGCAGATGCTCGGCGTCAATCCGGCCGGCATGTGGGTCGGCACCTTCCACGGCCTGGCGCATCGTTTGTTGCGGGCACACTGGCAGGAAGCCGGTCTGGCCGAGAACTTCCAGATCCTCGATTCCGACGACCAGCAGCGCCTGGTCAAGCGGGTGATCCGCGAGCTGGGCCTGGACGAGCAGCGCTGGCCAGCCAAGCAGGCGCAATGGTTCATCAACGGGCAGAAGGACGAAGGCCTGCGCCCGCAGCATACCCAGGCCGGCGGCGACCTGTTCCTCGCCACCATGCTGAAGATCTACCAGGCCTATGAAGCGGCCTGCGCCCGCGCCGGGGTGATCGACTTCTCCGAGTTGCTGCTGCGGGCGCTGGACCTGTGGCGCGACAAGCCGGGCCTGCTCGAACACTACCAACGGCGCTTCCGGCATATCCTGGTCGACGAGTTCCAGGACACCAACGCCGTGCAGTACGCCTGGCTGCGCCTGCTGGCCAGGGGCGGCGACAGCCTGATGGTGGTCGGCGATGACGACCAGTCGATCTACGGCTGGCGCGGGGCCAAGATCTAGAATATCCACCAGTACAGCCGCGACTTCCCGGACGCCGAAACCATCCGCCTGGAGCAGAACTACCGCTCCAGCGCCGGTATCCTCAAGGCCGCCAACGCGCTGATCGCCAACAACCAGGGACGTCTGGGCAAGGAACTCTGGACCGAAGACGGCGATGGCGAACCGATCAGCCTGTATTCGGCGTTCAACGAGCACGACGAAGCGCGCTACGTGGTCGAGTCGATCGAGGACGCCCTGCGCAAGGACGGCCTCAAGCGCAGCGAGATCGCCATCCTCTACCGCTCCAACGCCCAGTCGCGGGTGCTCGAAGAAGCCCTGCTGCGCGAGAAGATCCCCTACCGCATCTACGGTGGCCAGCGCTTCTTCGAACGCGCCGAAATCAAGAACGCCATGGCCTATCTGCGCCTGCTCGACGGCCGCGGCAACGACGCGGCGCTGGAGCGAGTGATCAACGTGCCGGCGCGCGGCATCGGCGAGAAGAGCGTCGAGACGATCCGTGCCTACGCCCGCGAACATGATGTGGCGATGTGGCAGGCGATCCGCCTGATGCTCGCCAACAAGGCCCTGCCGGGCCGCGCCGCGGGCGCCCTGGCCGGCTTCGTCGAGCTGATCGACAACCTCGCGGCCAAGGTGCTGGAAATGCCGCTGCACCTGATGACCCAGACCGTCATCGAGCAGAGCGGGCTGATCGCCTACCACCAGGCGGAAAAGGGCGAGAAGGCCCAGGCTCGCATCGAAAACCTCGAGGAACTGGTCAGCGCCGCGCGCGCCTTCGACAATGACGGAGACGATGAGTTGAGCCCGCTGCAGGCCTTCCTCGGCCACGCCTCGCTGGAGGCCGGCGACACCCAGGCTGCGGAAAACGAAGACAGCATCCAGCTGATGACCCTGCACAGCTCGAAGGGCCTGGAGTTTCCCCAGGTGTTTCTGGTCGGCATGGAAGAAGGCCTGTTCCCGCACAAGATGAGCCTGGAAGAACCCGGCCGTCTCGAAGAGGAGCGGCGTCTGGCCTATGTCGGCATCACCCGCGCCATGCAGAAACTGGTGATCAGTTACGCCGAAGTCCGCCGCCTGTATGGCAATGAAACGCGCAATTCGATCTCGCGCTTCGTCCGCGAGATTCCGCCGCAACTGATCCAGGAAGTGCGCCTGTCCAATAGCGTCAGCCGGCCCTTCACCACGAACAGCCGCAACATGAGCGGCAGCAGCATGTTCGCCGGCAGCGCCGTGCCGGATACCGCGTTCAGCCTCGGCCAGCGGGTGCAGCATGCGCTGTTCGGCGAGGGCACCATCCTCAACTTCGAGGGCTCCGGCGCCCAGGCGCGGGTGCAGGTGAATTTCGAAGGCGAAGGTAGCAAATGGCTGATGCTCAGCTACGCCAAGCTGAACGCGCTGTAACCACCGAGATAACAGACCGTAGCCCGAATGCAATCCGGGCACGGGATTAACCCAAAACAACAAGGAAGCCCCGATGAATCGCCGCAACCTCTTCACCGCTGCCGTGGCCCTGTTCGCCGTTATCGGCCTGGCCGGCTGCAAGGACGAAAAAGCTGGCAGCGAGCAGGCCGCGGCCGAGCCGGTGCAGAGCTTCCAGTGGAAGATGGTCACCGCCTGGCCGAAGAACTACCCGGGCCTGGGCACCGCTGCCGAGCGCCTGGCCGAGCGGGTCGCGACCATGAGCGGCGGGCGCCTGACCATCAAGGTCTACGCCGGTGGCGAACTGGTGCCGCCGCTGGAGGTGTTCGATGCGGTCTCGCGCGGCACCGCCGAACTGGGCCATGGCGCCGCCTATTACTGGAAAGGCAAGGTGCCGGCCGCGCAGTTCTTCACCGCCGTGCCCTTCGGCCTGTCCACCGTGGAGATGAATGCCTGGCTGAGCAAGGGTGGTGGCCAGGCCCTGTGGGACGAGGCCTACGCCCCACACGGAGTCAAGCCGCTGGTGGTGGGCAATACCGGCATGCAGATGGGCGGCTGGTACAACAAGGAGATCAACGCCCTGGATGACCTCAAGGGCCTGAAGATCCGCATGCCCGGTCTCGGTGGCGAGGTGCTGAGCAAGCTCGGCGCCACCACCGTCAACCTGCCCGGCGGCGAGGTGTTCACCGCCCTGGAGACGGGCGCCATCGATGCGACCGACTGGGTCAATCCCTACAACGACCTTGCCTTCGGCCTGCACAAGGCGGCCAAGTACTACTACTACCCGGGCTGGCAGGAGCCGCAGGCGGTGCTCGAACTGCTGATCAACCAGCAAGCCCTGGACAGCCTGCCGGCCGACCTGCAGGCGATCCTCACGGAAGCCGCCCGCGCCGCCAGCCAGGACATGCTCGACGACTACGTCTACCACAACGCCCTGGCCCTGGACGAACTCAAGCAGCAGGGCACCCTGCTCAAGCGCTTCCCCGACGAGGTGCTCGACGCCCTGCAGCGCGAATCCGCAGTGGTGCTCGGCGAGCTGGCCGCGCAGAGCGAGCTGAACGGGCGTATCTGGGCCTCGATGAAGGCCTTCCAGGCGCAAACCAGCCAGATGCACAAGCTGTCCGAGAAGGAGCTGTATAACTGGCGGTGAACCTGGCTGCGCTCAATACCTTGCGTAACCCGCCTGGCCTCATGGCGCAGGCCCCGACGCAATCCGGGAGGCACTGGCCCCGGATTGCGCTGCGCTTATCCAGGCTACGCAACTGGCGTTGAAGCGCAACGCAGGATTCACACCGCAGGAGCCAGGAGGACGCCTAGTCCTTGCTGCGATTCGGCGCCCTGGTGATGTTTTACCTACAAAGATCGCCGGGACGCCGGGCCAATGTCCGCACTCTTCCGTTGGTCGTCTCCTCCTCGCCTCGTGCTTCTCCCGGCCCATACTGCTTGGCGAGGTGAGCCGATGAAAAAACCGTCAATCACAGCAGCGCAGGTCCTCGATGTCGCCCTGCAGCTGGCCGATGTCTGCGGCTGGGAGCGTCTGCATTTGTTCGATGTGGCCGCCCGGCTCGATGTGGGCCTGGACGCCATCGCCGCCCATTACCGGGAAAAGGACCAACTGGTCGAAGCCTGGTTCGACCGCGCCGACCGGGCCATGCTGGCGCGTAGCAGCGCCGCCGACCTCGGCGCGCTGGAGCCGGCCAAACGCCTGGAAGAACTGCTGGTCGCCTGGCTCGACAGCCTGGCCGCGCACCGTGCGGTGACCGGGCAGATGCTGCTGTACAAGCTAGAACCCGCGCATCTGCACCTGCAAGTGCTCGGCCTGCTGCGCATCAGCCGCACCGTGCAATGGTGGCGCGAGGGCGCCCGCCGGGAAAGCCGGCACCTGCAGCGCATCGCCGAGGAAAGCCTGCTGACCGGCGTCTACCTGCGCAGCTTCATCCACTGGTTGCGCCACCCCGAGGAAGATGCCGCCGAGTTCCGCGCATTCCTGCGCCGGCAACTGCGCTGCGGGCCTCTGCTGATGTTGTTGCGCCAGTAGCGGCTCGGGTAAAAAGCAAAAGCCCGAAACATTCTATGACTAGCCTTCCGCGCGGCTGGCGGGCAAGATGCCGCGCAGCGTTCCAACAACCAAGAGACAGCTAAACATGCAGCGTTTCCTCAGCATTGCCCTGGCCATGTGCCTGAGTTTGGGCCTTACCATGAGTTTCGATGCCGAAGCCAAGCGTTTTGGCGGTGCCAAATCCTTCGGCTCCGCACCTAGCCACCAGACTCGCCAGACCACCTCGCCAACCTCGACCGCCACCACGCCGACCGCCGGTCGGCAGCCGGCAGCGGCCAGTGGCGCCTCGCGCTGGCTCGGCCCATTGGCCGGTCTGGCCGCTGGCGGCCTGCTCGCCTCGATGTTCATGGGTGACAGCTTCGAAGGCCTGCAGATCATGGACATGCTGATCTTCGGCCTGATCGCCTTCCTGCTGTTCCGCTTCCTCGCCTCCCGGCGCAAGCAAGCCGGCCCGGTAACCGCCAATGGCGCGCCCATGCAGCGTGACATGCCTGCCCAGGCTGCACCCGCCTCGATCTTCGGCGGCGCCAGCGCCGCCGCGATCAAGCCGGTGATCAATGCGCCGGCCTGGTTCAACGAGCAAAGCTTCGTCAGCGCTGGTCGCGAGCACTTCCTCAGCCTGCAGCAGCACTGGGACGCCGACGAGATGGACAAGATCGCCGAGTTCGTCACCCCGCAGTTGCTCGACTTTCTCAAGCGCGAGCGCGCCGACCTGGGCGAAGGCTTCCAGTCCACCTACGTCGACAACCTCGATGTGCAGCTGGACGGCGTCGACGACCTGAGCGACAAGACCGTCGCCACCCTGACCTTTACCGGCGTGGCCAAGACCTCGCGCTTCGACCAGGGCGAAGCCTTCAGCGAAAGCTGGCGCATGGAGCGCGAAGCCGGTGACAACCAGCCGTGGCTGGTCGCCGGTATCCGCCAGAACGGCTAACAGGCCTCTGGCTTCACGCGAAACCCGGGCCTGTCCCGGGTTTTGTGTTTCCCGGCAGCCCCTCTTGCTCGGCCAGGCCGGGCAGAGTAAAAACCCAACGCTGGAGAGTCGCTGCGCCCTATGACGCGGGGCTCGCCGTTGCTACCCCGTCATGCTGTCCTGCTGCTGGAGTCCACACCGTGGAAGAAGTCATCGAACAACTGCGTGAAATGAACGAACCGGTACCGGTCGCCCTGGAACTACCGGAAGAAGAACTGCTGGTGGAGATCGAAGAGCAGATTCTGATCAACCTGCCGTTCGAGCTGCGTGAGTTTCTGCTCAAGGTCAGCGATGTGGTCTACGGCCGCCTGGAGCCTGTCACCGCCACCGACCCGCAGTCGCACACCTACCTGCCGGAAGTAGCCTCGGTGGCCTGGTCGCTGGGTGTATCGCGTGAGCTGGTGCCGATTTGCGAGGATCACGGCAACTACTACTGCGTCGAACAGGACGGCACCGTGGTGCTCTGGGAAGGCGACAGCGGCGAGCTGAGCGAAGAAGAAACCTGGGACTCGGTGTGGCACTGGGTACGCGACGTCTGGCTGGAGAGCTGAGCCCGTCCGGGTCGGGCCAGGCTGATATCAACCCTGGCGACTGACCTCACCCTGCTCCAGTTCCAGCAGGTTGAGCAGGAACTGGCCGAAGAAGCTCAGGCCCTGCTCCGCCGCCAGTTCGCCAGTCGTTGACATAGCCGTGATCACACCCCGAGAATGTTCAAAAAATCGAACGAGGTGTTCAATCATGACTGCCAGCGGTATCGCCGACTCCGCCATCAGCACCTTCACCACCCGTGAGCGACAACGCTTCACCGACCAGAACCCGCGATCCGTGGCCCTGGCCGAGCGGGCACGCCGTTCGCTGTTCGGCGGCGTGCCGATGCACTGGATGGCCGACTGGTCGACCCCGGTGCCGTTGTTCGTCGAGCGGGCCAAGGGTGCGCGCTTCCATGACGTCGACGGCCACGCCTACATCGACTTCTGCCTGGGCGACACCGGCAGCATGTTCGGTCACTCGCCGGATCCGATCGCCCGCGCCATCGCCGAGCAGGCCAACAATGGCCTGACCACCATGCTGCCGGGCGAGGACGCGGTGGTCTGCGGCGAGCTGTTGGCCGCGCGCTTCGGCCTGCCATTCTGGCAGGTCACCGCCACTGCCACCGACTCCAACCGCTATGTGCTGCGCTGGGCGCGCGCCATTACCCAGCGCAAGACCCTGCTGGTGTTCGACGGCTGCTACCACGGCACCGTGGATGATGTGATGGTGCGCTACCGCGACGGTGACACCGCGCACCGCTCCGGCCTGATCGGCCAAGCCTACGACCTGACCCAGTACAGCCGCGCCATCCCGTTCAACGATGTCGTCGCCCTGGAAGCCGCCCTGGCCCAGGGCGACGTCTGCGCCCTGCTGTGCGAGCCGGCGATGACCAACATCGGCATGGTCCTGCCCGAGCCGGGCTTCATGCAGCAGTGCCGCGAGCTGACCCGTAAATACGGCAGCCTGCTGATCATCGACGAGACCCACACCATCTCCACCGATATCGGTGGCTGTACCCAACTATGGGATCTCGATCCGGACTTCTTCGTGGTCGGCAAGCCGATCGCCGGCGGCGTGCCCTGTGGCATCTTCGGCTGCAGCGCGGCCATGGCGGACGCCATGCAGCACGTCCGCCAGCAGGCCAGCGCGAACAGCCACGGCCACGGCCATAGCGGCATGGGCACCACCCTGTCGGCCAACGCCCTGGCCATGCACTGCATGCGCGCCAACCTGGAACAGGTGATAACCCAGGTCGCCTACGACCACATGCTGCCGCTGGCGGGGCGCCTGGCCGACGGCTTCCGCCGCCTGATCGGCAAGCACGACCTCAAGTGGTCGGTGACCGAGCTAGGCGCTCGCAGCGAATTCCAGTTCTGCCCGCAGTCGCCGAAGACCGGCGCCGAAGCCGAGGCGGCGTTCCACGACGAACTGCAAATGGCCCTGCACCTGTACCTGATCAACCGCGGCATCCTGATCACGCCGTTCCACAACATGTGCCTGTGCTGCCCGGATACCACGGCCGCCGATGTCGACCAGCTGATCGCCACCCTCGACGAGGCCCTGACCGAGCTGCTGGCGATCCCCGGCGCACGGGAATGATCCAAACAACCCTGAACCCGGAGAGGGAGTTGAGCCTGCTATACCCACCGCCCGTCACCGCACGGGTATCGCTACACTCACCCCACCATCGGAATTGACCACCGTCCTGGAGAAACCACCCATGAGCACGCCCGTCATCTTGATCACCGGGGCCGCCGGCGGCCTCGGCCGCGCCATCGCCAAGCGCTTCTCGCAGAGCCGCTGGCGGGTGACCGCCAGCGATGTCGACAAGGCCGGCCTGCACGCGCTGAACACCGTGGTGCCGCTGGACTTCAGCGCCACCGCCGACCTGCGCAGCGCCAGCAACTGCCAGCAGCTGATCGCCGAGACCCTGGTCGCCACCGGCCGCCTGGATGCGGTGGTCAACGCCGCAGGGGTCTGGCGCGAAGGGCCAGTGGAACATTTCAGCGAGGAGGACTTCGACCTGGTCATGGGCGTCAACCTCAAGGCCGCCTTCTACATGAGCCAGGCGGCCATCCCCCACCTCAAGGAAAGCCGCGGCTGCATCGTCAATATCGCCAGCGATGCCGGGCGCCAGGCCTACCGCGGCTCGGCGGCATACTGCGCGAGCAAGGCGGCCCTGGTGATGCTGAGCAAGACCCTGGCTCTGGAGCTGGCCGAGCACGGCGTGCGGGTCAACGCGGTATCGCCCGGAGACATCGCCACGCCGATGCTCGACTACCAGGCCGAGCGCTACGGCAAGGGCAACCCGAACGCCTACAAACGCGAACTGCTGCGCGACTACCCACAGGGCCGCGAGGCGCGCTTCCTGCGCCCAGAGGAAATCGCCGAGCTGGTCTGGTACCTGTGCCAGCCGCAGGCCGAAGCCATCACCGGCGCCGATCTGGCGATCGACTTCGGCCTCTCGGCCGGCAGGTAGCGCCGGGCTCAGATGCCGCCGGTCAGGGCCGGGGCAATCGCCAGGAGCGGATCAGCAAACTGCTCGGCTACAATGACTGCGCCGCCGACCTCGCTGGCGTGACCCGGCGGTCGCCTGAGTCGTTCTGATAAGCAGGGCGGCGCAACGCCCGGATCCAGCCACCTCAACTGCAAGAGAGCCCCATGGAAGCCGGAAACGCCCAACTGACGATGACCGTATTGATGACCCCGGACATGGCCAACTTCTCCGGCAATGTCCACGGCGGCACCCTGCTCAAATACCTCGATGAAGTGGCCTACGCCTGTGCCAGCCGCTTCGCCGGCTGCTACGTGGTGACCCTGTCGGTGGATCAGGTGACCTTTCGCGAGCCGATCCACGTCGGCGAACTGGTGACCTTCCTCGCCTCGGTCAACTACACCGGGCGCAGCTCGATGGAAATCGGCATCAAGGTGATCACCGAAAACATCCGCCAGCGCTCGGTGCGCCACACCAACAGCTGCTTCTTCACCATGGTCGCGGTCGACGACCAGGGTAAACCGGTAGCCGCACCGGCACGCCAGCCACAAACCTCCGAAGAGCAGCGGCGCTTCACCCAGGGCCAGCAGCGCCGGGCGATTCGCCAGGAGCTGGAACAGCGCTACCGCGACCTCAAACACGACGGTTGAGCGCAAGACAGCCCGCAGCGGGACTGGCAGAATGGCCTAACCCACGTCGTGACACGCTGCAATCTGACCAAGCCCGCCTGGAACCCGCAATGCTGACCCTCGGTAATATTTTCGTTCTGATGCTGCTGGCCACGGCCGGCGGCTGGCTGTGGCACGCCCACGGCTTGCGTGAGCGCGCACTGGCGCAGGTCAAACAGCACTGCGCGAAAGCTGATGTCGAACTGCTCGACGGCAACGTCGCACTGCGCAAGATCACCCTGCTGGCCGATGCCCGCGGGCGCAAGCGCCTGGCGCGGGTGTACGGCTTCGAATTCACCGTCACCGGCGAACAACGTCATGTCGGCAGCATCGTCATGTTCGGCCAGCAGGTCGGCCGCATCGAACTGGCGCCCCATCCGTTCAGAACGCCGCCGGCGGAAAATCCGCAGGTGATCGAACTGCACAAGTGGCGGCGCGAGCATCGGCCACCCGAGGATTGAGTGGCCTTCCACTACGCTGCAGCCCCGAAACCCCGTTGCGCGCGGTGGACTTCAGGCATATTGCGGCAGGCAGAAATCGCGCACCCGGATGGCGGCCTCCTCGGGCTGCTCCTGCATGAAGCAGTGCCCGCCATTCACCACCTGGGCGTGAATGTGCGGATTGCCGGCACTCCAGCGCGCCACCGACTTGGCGACGAAGGGGTAGCTGTGCTGGCCGTATAACACCTGGGTCGGCGTCGTCACCCTGGCCAGCGACGGCCACAGACGCCTGGGAAAGGAGCCGAAGATTTCCGCCTCGCGGCTCGGTCGGCACTTCAACTCGACCCCCTCTTCAGTCTCCTTCAGGGCGTAATTGATATAGGCGTCGAAGGCGTCCTGGTGCCAGCCGCGAAACATCCCGCGGCCATGCAGCGCGGCATACGCCGCCGTGCGATCCGGCCACTCGCGGCGACGCTGGCGTGCCTTGCTCGCCAGGGTATTGCGCTGGCTCAGGCCGACCACGTCGGACAGCGCCATGACCCCGATCATCGCCGGGGTGAACAACACCGGGTCGAGCAGCACCGCGCGCTGAAACAGCTGCGGCTGCCGGGCCAGCATCAAGCTGCTCAAGACCCCGCCAAAACTGTGGCCGACGGCAAACAATGGCACCTCGGCAAAGTGCTTGCGGCCCTCGGCGAACGCCTCCAAAGCCAGCTCGGCGCTGCGGTTCCAGCCATGAAAACGCCCGCCGTGATCGCTGTCGCCATGGCCCTGAACATCACACAGCCAGAGGTCGAAATCCGCGGCCAGGCAAGTCAGCAGCGGCTCGTAGACGCGCCCGCAATAACCGTTGCCATGCAGAAAATGCAGCAACGGCTTGCCCGAAGGCGGCGAATGCCAGCCGCGCAGGGTGAACCCGGCGGAACAGGCGTGGGACCAGGGGAGCAGGTGCATGTCCTTCATCCATCAGGAAAACCTGCGCAGTCTAGCAGGCCAGCGCAGCCCGAAGTCTTTGCTCAATCCAATCGACAGCGCTGAAAACCCGCCTGCAAGGCCGCCACATCCTGCGCCTCGCTGAAGATCAGCTCCAGCCGCGAGTCCTTGCGCCATTCGCTGTTTTGCCAGTGCAACGGCTGACCGTCCAGGGCATTGGCCGAGAGCCAGCCGGCATTGGTCTGCAGCACCAGCTTGGCGCGGCGCCAGGCCAAGCTGCCGAGCCACTGCTGCACCCGCATCAGTTCGAAGCGCTGGCTCGGGTGCCAGCGCCAGCCGATGCTCCAGCCCTCGGCGTGCGCCTGAACCTGGCAGATCGGCTCGGCGGGCGTGCGCCAGATCTGCGCCACGGCTGCGGCGGTGCTGCCGGGCAGGCCGTCCAGACCCGCGCCCGCCTCGGCCCGGGCGGCGAAGCCGGGCAGCTGGTTCAAGGGCAAAGCCGCTTGGGTCGTCCATTGCAGCGGGCGCGCCGGCAGTTGCGCCTGGATCCGCGCCCTGGTCGCCTCGTCCAGATTCTCGGCCTTGTTCAGCAGCAGCAAGCCGGCGCTGCTCAAGCTGGCCTGCTGGCTCTGCGGCAGCGCTACGCCGGCGGCCAGGGCGGCGGCATCCAGCACAAGCACCGCCGGCTGCACGGCCAGCACCCCGGCCCAGGGCGGCTCGCCCAGTTGCGCCAATAGCTGCAGCGGATGACCCAGGCCGGAGGGCTCGATCAGCAGACGATCCGGCCGCGCCTTGCGCAACAACCGGCTCAGGCCGACCTGGAAGGGCACGCCGTTGACGCAGCACAGACAGCCGCCGGCCACTTCACCCATGGCGATGCCGTCGTCCTCGGTCGTCAGCAGGGCGGCATCCAGGCCAACCAGGCCGAACTCGTTGATCAGTACCGCCCAGCGCTCATCCGCCGGACGCTGCGCCAGCAGGTTGCGGATCAGGCTGGTCTTGCCGGCGCCCAGGGGGCCGGCAATCAGGTGGGTGGGGATATTTTTGAGCATGGGCCTATGCTGCGGTTGTTCGAGCGGAAGGGGAAGGGTTTGCGTGCGGCGCGATCTGCAACGGGGCAACGATCTGTGGGAGCGGACTTGTCCGCGATCGCTTTCGCGGACAAGTCCGCTCCCACGGGTTAACTCCTGCCAGACCCCACGGTTGCGCCACGCAGACCGAATAAAGGTCTCATGCTAGAGTCGCTGACATATTTATCTAGGGGGTAAATCCATGCGTAGCTTGATGGTCCTGGCGCTCTGCGCATTGTCCGGGCTGGCCTGGGGCGAGGCCTGCGTGATCCACAGTCAGGCCGAGCGTCTGGACATCAAGGTCTGCCAGCAGAATCGCAGCATTCCGCCGAACCTGTTTCGCAACGGTTTCTGCCAACCGCAACTGAAGGGGCAGAAGGTCGAGGTCGCCTTCGTCGAGCAATGCCCGATCGGCGCCTACGGCGTCTGTCGCAATGCCCAGGCCGGCGGCATGCCCTACCAACAGGACATTCATTACTACGGCGTGGCCAGCGACGCCGCCTACCTCAAGCCGTTCTGCGAACGGCAGAGCAAAGGCGTGTGGATGGCGCGCTGACCCGGCCGCGCCTCGTAGGAGGGGTCGCCCCGTCTTCGAAGCCGCGCTGTCGCGCAGCAAACTGGGGGGGGTTAACGTGTCTGTCGGCTTGTGGATACCTGTGGGAGGAGCCGGGCGGCGCTCCGCTTTAGCCGCGAGAATGTGCCAGTCCAGTCGCGGCTAAAGCCCCTCCCACAAAAAGGCCCATCTCGAGGAGCGCGTCATAAGCAATAGAATCAATGACATTCAGGTTGTTTGATGAGAGCCAGCGGCGCTCACGCCGCGCCCTTACGCCAGCCAATCCGGGGTCAGCAACAAGCGCCGCCCGCCTTGCGGCGGTTGCGACGAACGGTGAATCAGGCCACCTCCTCCTCGACCCAGGGGCCGAACGGATCGGGCAGCGCCCGCCAGGCATCCACGCCCAGGGCCATTTCCGCGTCATCCAGCAGGCAGGCATCCAGCTCGGCGGTCAGCTGGGCGAAGTCGATGTTCTGGCCGATGAACACCAGTTCCTGGCGGCAGTCGCCGCTCTGCGCGTCCC
This sequence comes from Pseudomonas sp., assembly GCA_030699825.1. Classification (GTDB taxonomy): domain Bacteria; phylum Pseudomonadota; class Gammaproteobacteria; order Pseudomonadales; family Pseudomonadaceae; genus Aquipseudomonas. The sequence goes on from JAUYKV010000047.1 coordinate 15,786, forward strand.
AGTCCTGCATGATCGCCTGCAGGCCTTCGGCGTCGGTCGGCCACTGGCTCTTCGCCACGTAACGCCACCAGCGCCCGGCAAAACCGTGGCGCATCAGGCCGCCGGCCTGAGACCAGCTGCCGGCTTCCTGATACTTGCTGGCCAGCCAGAAGAAACCCTTGGAGCGCAGCAGGCGGCCATTGCTCCATTCGCGGTTGATGAAGGTGAAGAAGCGCTCGGGGTGCAACGGCCGCCGCGCCCGATAGGCGCTGGAGGCGATGCCGTACTCCTCGGTCTCGGGGGTGTGCTCGCCGCGCAGTTCCTTGAGCCAGCCCGGTGCCTGGGCCGCACGCTCGAAGTCGAAACGGCCGGTATCGAGGATCTTGCCCAGCGGCACCGCGCCCATGGCCATCGGCAGGATCTCGGCGTGGGTGTTGAGGCCACGCAGGATGGCAATCAGCTCCTCGCGCTCATGGCTGCCGATCAGATCGATCTTGCTCACCAGCAGCACGTCGGCGAACTCCACCTGCTCGATTAGCAGGTCGGTAATGCTGCGCTCGTCATCCTCGCCGAGGATTTCACCGCGGCTGGCCAGGCTCTCGGCCTCGTGGAAATCACGCAGGAAGTTGACCCCGTCGACCACCGTGACCAGGGTATCGAGGCGCGCCAGATCGGCCAGGCTCTGGCCCTGCTCGTCACGGAAGGTGAAGGTTTCCGCCACCGGCAGCGGCTCGGAAATGCCGCTGGATTCGATCAGCAGGTAGTCGAAGCGGCCGGCGCGGGCCAGGCGGCTGACTTCTTCGAGCAGATCCTCGCGCAAAGTGCAGCAGATGCAGCCGTTGCTCATCTCGATGAGTTTTTCTTCGGCGCGGTTGAGGCTGACATCGCGCTGGACTTCACCACCATCGATATTGATCTCGCTCATATCGTTGACGATCACCGCGACCTTGAGGTCCTCGCGATTCTTCAGGATGTAGTTGAGCAGGGTGCTCTTGCCGGCCCCGAGAAAACCGGACAGCAGGGTAACGGGTAGGCGGCTGGTCATTGCGTGGCTCCGTCATCGGTCGTGAAGGGGTTGATTCAATCGCTTGGTATTTTGATTGTTATAACATAACATTTAACGTCACTGTCTAGCGCTGGATTTCTGATGAACGCCCTGACCCTGCCGGATATCGCCGCCCAAGCGACTCACTATCAACAACCCCTGGACTGGGTCGGCATGGGCGCAATCGCCCTGCCGCTGCTGTTTGCCGGGCAACGGGTCAACGCCCGCGCCGATGCCGGGGTCAGCCTGGATGATGGCGGCGCACGCGGCATCCATATGTCGCGCCTGTACCTGGCCCTGCAGATCCTGGAGACCGACAACCTCAGCCCGCCGCTGTTGCGGCAACTGTTGGGCGAGTTTCTCGACAGCCATCGCGACCTGTCGCGACAGGCCCATATCAGTCTGCGCGGCGAGGCCTTGCTCAGCCGGCCGGCCCTGGTCAGCCCGCTATCGGGCTGCAAGGCCTACCCCTTCGAAGTGCGTGCACGCCAGGATTCATGGGGGTTCCACGTGGAACTGCAGGTTCAGGTCGACTATTCCTCGACCTGCCCCTGCTCCGCCGCCCTGGCCCGCCAACTGATCCAGCAGCGCTTTATCGAAGACTTCGCCAATCAGCCGCTCGACCATCAGCAACTGCTGACCTGGCTCGGCTCGACCCAGGGCATTCTGGCCACGCCGCATAGCCAGCGCAGCACCGCCACCCTGCAGGTGCGCCTGAGCCCGCAGGCCGATGAACTGCCCTTGATCGAGCTGATCGACCGCGCCGAACAGGCCCTCGGCACCGCGCTGCAAACCGCGGTCAAGCGCGCCGACGAGCAGGCCTTCGCCCTGGCCAACGGGCAGAACCTGATGTTCTGCGAAGACGCTGCGCGGCGCCTGCACAGCACCCTATTGCTGCAGCCTGGGCTGAGCGCCTTCAGCCTGCGCGTGGTGCACGCGGAAAGCCTGCACGCCCACGATGCCGTGGCCGCCAGCAGCTGGAACTGGAGCCCGGCATGATCCGCTGCCAGCACCTGCAATGGGGGCCGAGCGGCCAGCCGCTGACCCCGCCGCTGGATCTGCAACTGCCCAGCGGCAGCCTGACCGGGCTGATCGGCAGCAACGGTTGCGGCAAGAGCAGCCTGCTCAAGGTGATCGCCGGCCTGCAACAGCCGCTGCGCGGACGCCTCGAGCTGGGCGTGCCGCGCCTCGGCGGCGTGGCCTATCTGGTGCAACAGCAGGCCCTCGACCGGCAATTTCCGATCAGCCTGCAGCGCCTGGTTAGCGCCGGCTTTTGGCGCAGCCCGCTGAACCGCCGCGCACGCCAGGCGCGTCTGCAACAGGTGCTGAGCGACTGGCGCCTGCTCGACCTGCAGCGACAACCGCTGCAGGCGCTGTCCGGCGGCGAGCTGCAGCGCGCGCTGCTGGCACGTCTGAGCCTGACCGATGCCCGGGTGTTGCTGCTGGATGAGCCCGAGGCGGCGCTGGACGATCAGGGCCAGGCCCTGCTCTGGCAGCATATCCGGCGCTGGCAGGCCGAGGGCCGCACCCAGCTGCTGGTCAGCCATGACCTCGCCAGCCTCAGCCAGCGCCTGGACAACGCCCTGCAGGTATCGCGCAGCGGTTGCCGCTTCGCGCCAATCCGCCAGCTGATCGGCCAGCGCCCGCCCTTGGAACAGGTGGCCTAGGGTGGAACTGCTGTGGGCACCCTTCGTCGAATTCGCCTTCATGCGCCGCGCCCTGCTCGGCGGCGTGGTACTGGCGCTGAGCGCCGCGCCGCTGGGGGTGTTTCTGATCCTGCGCCGCCTGAGTCTGATCGGAGACGCCATCGCCCACGGCATCCTGCCCGGTGCCGCCATCGGCTTCTGGCTGTTCGGCCTGAGCCTGCCGGCGCTGACCCTCGGCGGTCTGGTCGCCGGCCTGGGCATGGCCGGCCTGGCCGCCTGGATCACCCGCCACACCGGCCTGCGCGAAGATGCCAGCCTGGCGGCGATCTACCCGATTTCCCTGGCCAGCGGCGTACTGTTGCTGGGCCTCGCCGGACGCCAGCTGGACCTGCTGCACCTGTTGTTCGGCTCGGTATTGGCCGTCGATCAGAGCACGCTCAACGGCATGCTGCTGGTGTCGCTCGGCAGCCTGCTGGGCCTGGCGCTGATCTACCGCTGGCTGCTGCTCGACAGCCTCGACCCGCTGTTTCTCGCCAGCGTCAGCCGCTTCGGGCCGCTGGCCTACGGCCTGTTCCTGACCCTAGTGGTGCTCAATCTGGTGATCGGCTTCCAGGCCATAGGCGCACTGATGGTGGTCGGCCTGATGATGCTGCCGGCCGCCGCCGCGCGCTTCTGGAGCGGCCACCTGCCCTGCCTGCTGCTGCTCGCCGCACTGACCGGCGCGACCTGCGTCTGGCTTGGACTGCTGCTGTCCTACTACGCCAACCTGCCCAGCGGGCCCTGCATCGTGTTGCTGGCCGGCCTGGCCTATGCCCTTTCCGTGCTGTTCGGCCCGCTCAACGGCCTGCTGCGCGCCCAGCCCTTACCTTCACCCTGAGGAACGCTCCATGCGTGTATTGATCGCCCTGTTCGCCCTGCTCGCGTCGCTGCCCCTGAATGCGGCAGAAAAACTCAAAGTCGTCACCAGCTTCAGCATTTTGGCCGACATTACCCGACAAATAGCCGGAGATAAGCTCGAACTGCGCAATCTGGTCGGTGCCGATGCCGACGCCCATGTCTACCAGCCGAGCGCCGAGGATGCCAAAGCCGTGCTCGACGCCGACCTGATCATCGCCAACGGCCTGGGCTTCGAGCCCTGGCTGCAGCGTCTGATCGCCAGCAGCGATGCGCCCGGTACACGGCTCGACGCCAGCACCGGGGTGCTGCCGCTGATGCTCGATGAAGACGGCGACAAGGTCCCCGACCCGCATGCCTGGCAGAACCTGGCCAATGCCGAGATCTATGTGCAGAACATCGCCAAGGCACTGAGCCAGGCCGACCCGGCCAATGCAGCGCATTACAGCAGCCGCCGCGATGCCTACCTGGGCGAGATCCGCACCCTGCTCGGCGAGGCACGCCAGGGTCTCGGCCAGCTGCCGCCGGCCCAGCGCAGCATCATCACCAGTCACGACGCCTTCGCCTACCTGGGCCAAGCCTACGGCCTGAACTTCATCGCACCCCAGGGGCTAAGCACCGAGGACGAGCCTTCGGCCGCCGAAGTGGCCGTCCTGATCCGGCAGATCCGCGCCGACGGCGTGCGCGCGGTATTCGTCGAAAACATCCGCGACCCACGGCTGATCCAGCAGATCGCCGCGGAAGGCGGCGCCAAGGTCGGCGGCACCCTCTACTCGGACGCCCTGGCCAGCGCAGGCCCGGCCAGCACTTACCTGGGCATGTTCAGGCACAACCTCGACACCCTGCTGACCGCGCTCAAGCCATGAGTTACGGGCGGCGCCAGTCGCCGATTTACCTGCCTCGCCTGCCGGGTAACCTGCCGGCCTTCTCGTCGTACAGGACTTACCTGATGTTCATCGGACAACTGGGCAAACTCAACCAAGGCGTAGCCACGGCACTGTATGCGGCCGCGCAAACGCGCATGCAAGCCGCGGGGCAACGTCGGCTTTTACCGAAGCCAGCCTGACGGCACGACCATTCTTTGCGCGCCAGGGCTTTTCTGTGGAACAGGCACAGACGGTGGTGCGCAGCGCTGTTACCTTGCAGCGCTTCGCCATGCGCAAGCCACTGCGCCCCCTGAATGACTGAACGACAGCCAGCCCGGAGTAGTCATGACTCATCTGATCTGGACAGGACTCGCACTGCTACTGCTGACAGTCGCGGCTCTGGCCTGCTGGACTTGGCGCAGTAACTGCCGCCTCAGGCAGCTGGATCGGCGTGTCCGCAGGCAAGGCGAACTGCTCGAGCAAATCGACAGCGTGCTGGAAAACCCGCACCTCAGCGAAGCGGAGCAGTTGGCCAAGAGCGAAGCCCTGCTGGCCAAGCTGCGGGAAAGCGGCGAGCCCTGAGCGGCCGGCGCAGAAGCTGTGCTCGCCAGCATGTAAACAGCCTCGGTAGCGCATGGGCAAAGAACTGCGCGATGCGCCATCTATGCCTTAAGAGATATGGTCAAAGGCCGGACATGCGTGGCAGTCTGGGCTATCGTATCGCTCATTTTTCCGTACGGATGGACTGTCATGGATATTGCCGAATTCGCCGACCTGCTGGCCGCTTCCAAGGCCCAGCCGGAACCGCAACGCTTGCTGTTGGTGTTCGTTTCCGCCGAGCTGCCAGAAGATGCAACCGAAGAGGAACGCCAGCGCCACGCCGAGAACCAGGGCGGCTCGCTCAGGCCGGTGCTGTGCGTCGACAAGCTGCCGGACGAACTGGTGGATTTTGCCGGACTGCTGGCCGAGTCCAGCCGCACCGGCGTGGCCTGGGACCTGGTGTTCGCCGCCGGCCTGGCCGGGCGCGCGGGCATGGTGCCGAGCAGCGACGAAGCCGAGCAACCGCTGAAGATGATGGTCGGGGCCATCGAATCCGGCAGCATCGGCAACTTCATCGCCTTCGACCGCGAGGGGCATGCGGTCAGCTTCTACTAGGCGGCTGTCCGAGAATGGCCATCGACTGCACATCGTAGGCTGACGCTGAGGCGCGAAGCCCAACAAAAAGGCTATGTACCCGTTATCTGTTGCATGAGAGATAACGTTTTTGTGGGAGCGGCCGGGCGGCGTTGCGTTTCATCCGCGAAAATCTTCGAAACACTGACAATGTTTCGCGGCTAAAGCCCCTCCCACGAGGTTGCCATTAGGCTCAACAGTTAACGGGTACATAGCAACAAAAAGCCCCCTGTTTTGCTACGCGGAGCTCAGCCTGCGCGGCGCGGCCCGGCCCATCCTACAAAACCCGTACTCTCAGACAGCCTTCCAGGAGGCTGTCGCCGTACTAGTGCGCAAGTCGCAACAAGCAAGTCGCAACGACTTAGTGCCAAGGTCGCCTGGCTCGCTGCGCCCTCCCATGTGAACGTCCCTGGACTGGTAAACCAATACAGGGAGGTCCGGGTGAAAGACGCAGAATTATGCCGCTGGCTGCTGGAAGTGAACGAGCCCTGGGAGGTCAGCCGGGTCCGTGTCGATACCCACAGCCGCGAGGTGCACGCCTACCTGAGCACCGGCAAGACCTGGTTCGGCCGCTACCTCGGCGAACAGCCCCGCTCGCGCTGGCGGCATACCAATATCGGCGCCTACAAGACCTATATCCATGCCAGCCTGCCAGAGCAGGACGGTCAGGCGCAGCCCCTCTTTCTCGGTAAAAGCACCAGCGACTTCACCCACGGCCTGGCCCGGCGGGTGATCCAGTGCCTGCAGGACGGCCTGCGCTATCGTCAGGTCTGCGCCCTGCTGGATATCGACATTCACCTCGCCTGGCAGATCAAGCACGCAATCGAGTCCGGCCAGTTGGCCGCGACCGATACCGACCTGCGCGCACGCCTGCAACTGGACGATCCGGCGGGACACACCGGCAGCACGATTCCCTCCAGCGACGACCCAGCATGGCTACGCTTGCTGGCGCTGGATTGCCCGTTCGAGATCCGCTTGCTGAGCCTGAAACTGCTGTTGGCCCGCGCCCGCCAGGACTTTGCCAGGGCGCATGACCCGGATATGCAGATCCTCAGGATCAATGAGCTGCGGCGCTTCTTCATCAAGCACGAAAAGCATCTGCAGCACGAGATCGCCCAGCTGAACAACGACCGACTGCAGGCCACGGAGGGCGACCAGCCATGAGCAACGCCACAGCGACAAGCGCACTGCTCGATCTGCGCCAGGCCAGCGCCTTGATCGAAGGCGGCGAAACCCTGGCCATCGCCGGCCATATCGAGTGCCTGGCGGCACTGCCCAAGGGTAACTGGATCGGCGGCACCACCCCCTACTTCATGGCGAGCGAGGGTGGCACCTGTCGACTCGACCGGGTGTTCGTCCAACCCTTCGGCCAACAGGCCGGCGAGATCGTCTGCTATGACCGCGTGCGGCTACCGCACATGCTCGAAGAGGCCCCGGAAAATGGTTTCAGCATCGTCATTCTGCCGGCCGCCAGTGCCGTGCTCGAGGACTATGCCCGCGAGGCCCCCAACTACCCCGACATGTATATCAAACCGATTGCCGGCTGGGTCGCGGGCGTGCACCTGGATCAGCTGGGCAGCGCCCAGGCCCAGGTGATCGACGGCCGCAGCGGTCGCTGTTACACCGACCAGGCCATCGTCCTGCACATCCCCTTGCCGCCCGACCAGACAGCGCTGGTGCATGCGGTGAACCTGTTCAAGCCCGGCGCGGGACCGACGCTGAGCTTCGACGAGACCGGCTTTGCCGCCCGCGAGTGCCTGATCGATGGCGTACGCGGCAGCTTGCTCGAGCTGATCCGCGCGCGCGGCATCGACACCCGCCTGCCGCTGGTGGCCGACTACTGCGGGGCCATGATCAATGTCAGCATCCAGTCGCTGGAGTCCGAGCCGGGCCTGGTGTCCTTCTATGCGCCAGTGTTCGCCGGGGTCAACTACCGCTTCGCCGACGCGGTCGAGGACTATAGCGAGCGTTTCCTGCAGGCCATGCCCAGCGACGGCGGACCTATCCTGTTCGGCTGCAACTGCATCCTCAATTACCTCTATTCGCAGTTGCAGGGACGCCAGACGGCGCGACTCACCGGTCCCATCACCTTCGGCGAAGTCGCCTACCAACTGCTCAACCAGACCGCGGTCTACCTGACGCTTGAGCACAGCTGAACCGGCGCACAACGCGCCACGGCAAACCAATGCGATGTAGCCGTTACGGGCGGCATGAAGGGGAGCGCTGTCGCGCAGCAAACTGGCGGCTCTCTCCCCTGCCGTAGGAGCGGCTGGGTGGCCTTGCGTTTTAGCCGTGAGTTCTTCGATGCACAGCACAGCTTCGCGGCTAAAGCCCCTCCTACAGAAAACCTCATACCCCATAAAATCAATGACATGCTGGTTGTTTGATAAGAACGGCCGGGAGGCATCGCAGACGAGGCGGGGGCCGCCTACAAGCCGCCGTCGGGCGCCACACATCAGCGCGGGATCGCCAAACAATCGGCAATCCCGCTGCAGAACGCGTTATCGTTGGACCAATGCCGAGCATCCATCCCAACCGTACAAGCCGTTCAGCGCCACGCTTCAGCGCGCGCCTGGCCCCGTACGGGCACGCTCGTCGACCGACCACCCCACCCAAGAGGACCGCATGCAGATCGAGCTGATCGAAATCCGCGACCACCTGCAGCGCTTTCCCCCCTTCGATGGGCTGCCCGAAGACAGCCTCGACGAGATCGCCCGCCAGGTGGAAGTCGCCTACTTCAAGGCCGGCAGCGAGATCCTCAGCTTCGGCACGCAGATCCACGACCTGCACTATGTGCGCAGTGGCGCGGTGGAGATCTACCGGCGCACCGGCGCCCTCTACAACCGCCTGACCGAGGGCGACATCTTCGGCCAGTTCGGCTTGCTGCGCGGGCACAAGGTGCGGCTGCCGGCCCGGGCCATCGAAGACAGCCTGATCTATTTCATTCCCGACCACCTGTTCGACCAGCTCTGCGAGGCCCATGACTTCTTCGCCGATTTCGTCGAGGCAGAGGGCCAGTCGCGCCTGAAGTCGGCGGTGGACAGCCAGGGCAAGGCCAACGAACTGATGAAGATCAAGGTGCGCCGGCTGATCTCCCGACACGCGGTCAGCGTGCCCCTGGACACCTCGGTGCAACAGGCCGCGCGGGTGATGACCGAGCAGAGCGTGTCCTCCCTGGTGATCGTCGATGCACAGGCCGGCGAATCCGCCCCCGGCAGCATGCCGGCGGCCGAACAGACCAGCCAGCTGATGGTCGGCATCGTCACCGACCGCGATATGCGCTCCCGGGTGCTGGCCGAGGGCCTGGCCGCGGAAACCCCGGTCAGCCAGGTGATGACGCCCGACCCGATCACCCTGCCGGCCGATGCCTCGGTGTTCGAGGCCATGCTGTGCATGCTGCGCCACAATATCCACCACCTGCCCGTGGTGCATCGACGGCGGCCGGTGGGGGTGATCAACCTGGCGGACATCATCAGGTACGAATCGCAAAGCAGCCTGTATCTGGTCAACAACATCTTCAACAAGCAGTCGGTGGCCGAGCTCAAGGCGCTGCTGCCGGATCTGCGCGCCACCTTCGTGCGCATGGTCAACGAGCAGGCCACCGCGCACATGATCGGCAGCGCCATGTCCGGCATCGGTCGCAGCCTGACCCAGCGCCTGCTGGAGCTGGCCGAGCAGCAGTTCGGCCCGCCGCCGGTGCCCTACTGCTTCATGGCGCTGGGCTCCATGGCCCGCGACGAGCAATTGATCGTCACCGACCAGGACAACGCCCTGGTCCTCGACAACCGCTTCGACCCGCGGGTCCACGACGAGTATTTCCTCAAGCTGGCGACCTTCGTCAGCGACGGCCTGGCAGCCTGCGGCTACAGCTATTGCAAGGGCGGGATCATGGCCACCAATCCCCAGTGGCGTCAGCCGTTGCGGGTGTGGAAGGGCTATTTCAACCAGTGGATCGAGCGCCCCAACCCGCAGACCCTGCTCAACAGCTGCATCTTCTTCGACCTCGACAGCGTCCATGGCGAAACCGAACTGGTCGAAAGCCTCAAGGACCTGCTCGCGGACAAGGCCAGCCGCAACCCGCTGTTTCTCGCCAGCCTGGCGCGCAACGCCCTCAACCGCACCCCGCCGCTGGGCTTCTTCCGCACCTTCGTGATGGAAAAGGATGGCCAACAGAACAACATCATCAACCTCAAGGGCCGCGGTACCGCGCCGCTCACCGACCTGATCCGCGTGCATGCCCTGGCCTGCGGCTCCAAGGCGCAGAACTCCAACGAGCGGCTGGACGCCATCGCCACCACCAAACTGCTGCCCCCGGAGGCCATCAGCAAACTGCGCTACGCCCTGGAATTCCTCTCCATCGTGCGCATTCGCCATCAGGCCATGAACCTCGAGGCCGGCCGCGAGGCGGACAACTACATCGAACCGGAAAAGGTCTCCGCCAGCGAGCGCTACAACCTCAAGGAAGCCTTCCAGGTGCTCAGCAATGCGCAGAAATTTCTGCGCTTCCGCTACCCGGCGAACGGTTCCTCGTGAAGCGGCCCGTAGCCCGCACTGAGCCGCCAGACTGGCAGAGCCTCTTCGCCCGGCTCGCGAAAACGGCCAAGGATCCGCGCCTGACGGCCTTCTATCAGGCCGGCGCGGTGGCCGCCGACACCCCGCTGGAGCAGGTGCCGCTGGTGGCGCTGGATGTGGAAACCACCGGCCTGGATTGCAGCCGCCACTCGATCGTCAGTCTCGGCCTGGTGCCTTTCAGCCTGGCGCGCATCCGCTGCGGCCAGGCGCAGTATTGGGTGGTCAAGCCGGTTTCCGAGCTGAGCAGCGAGTCGGTCACCTTCCATCACATTACCCACAGCGACATCCGCGATGCACCCAGGCTGACGACTATTCTCGGCGAACTGCTGACGGCCATGGCCGGCAAGGTGATGGTGGTGCATTACCGCACGCTCGAACGCGGCTTTCTCGACCAGGCGGTGCGTCAGCATCTGGGCGAGGCGCTGCACTTCCCGGTGATCGACACCATGCAGCTGGAGGCCCGCCTGCACCGCCGTCAGCGCCAACCCGGCTGGCTCAACCGCCTGTTCGGCCGTCAGCCGACCTCCATCCGCCTGGCCGACAGCCGCCTGCGCTATAGCCTGCCGCTGTACCAGGCGCACCACGCCCTGACCGATGCCCTGGCCACGGCGGAGCTGTTGCAGGCGCAGGTCGCCAGCCACTACTCACCGACCACCCCGGTCGGTGAGTTATGGAGCTGAGGGACTGCGCAGGAGCGGCTCAAGCCGCAAATCGGACCCGGCAGCGGAGTTTGCCAACCGGGTAGCCCGGATAAGCCTCGGCGCAATCCGGGAACAACCGGCCCCGGATTGCGCTGCGCTTATCCGGGCTACCTCTGGGCCAGGGCAGCCCCGCGCCCCCCAAAAAAGGAACGCCGCCCGGCCGCTCCTACAGTGCCCAGCAGAGCGGCGACATCACAGATGTCACTCACAAAAAACGCGCCCGAAGCGCGTTTTTTGTATTACCCGGCAGTAGCGGTCAGCGCGGCTCGCTCATCAAGCCTTTGACGATCGATACGCAGCCCACCAGTAGGACAATGGTGAACGGCAGGCCGGTGGATACCGCCATCGCCTGCAAGGCCACCAGGCCACCGCCGAGCAGCAGGGCGATGGCGATCACGCCTTCCATGATGGCCCAGAAGGCCCGTTGCGGAATCGGCGCATTGACCTTGCCGCCGGCGGTGATGGTATCGATCACCAGCGAACCCGAGTCCGACGAGGTGACGAAGAACACGATCACCAGGACGATGCCGATAAAGGAGCTGATCTCGGCCAATGGCAACTGCTCAAGCATGACGAACAGCTTCAGTTCCAGCGCAGCATCCTGCACCCCGGTGAAACCGGCGCCGACCAGTTGGCCGATGCCGGTGCCACCAAAGGCGGTCATCCACAGCACCGAAGCCAGGGAAGGCACCAGCAGCACCGCCACCAGAAACTCGCGCACCGTGCGACCGCGGCTGACCCGTGCGATGAACATGCCGACGAAGGGCGACCAGCTGATCCACCAGGCCCAGTAGAAGGCGGTCCAGCCCTGGCTGAAGTTGGCGTCTTCGCGGCCGAAGGGGTTGGACAGCTCGGGCAGATAGGCCAGGTAGCTGCCCAGGTTGCTGAAGAAGCCGGTAATGATCGCCAGCGTCGGCCCGACCAGAATGATAAAACCGAGCAACAGAATCGCCAGGATCATGTTCAGCTGGGACAGGCGTTTGACCCCCTTGTCCAGGCCGGCCAGCACCGACATCAAGGCAATCGCGGTAATGCCGACGATCAGCAGCACCTTGCTGGTATCGGTGGCGGTTATGCCGAACAGGTGATCGATGCCGGCAGCTGCCTGCTCGGCGCCCAGGCCCAGGGAAGTAGCCAGGCCGAACAGAGTGGCGAACACCGCGAGGATGTCGATCACATGCCCGGGCCAGCCCCACACCCGCTCACCGAGCAGCGGGTAGAAAATCGAGCGAATGCTCAGCGGCAGACCCTTGTTGAACGAGAACAGTGCCAATGCCAGCGCCACGATGGCGTAGATCGCCCAGGGATGCAGGCCCCAGTGGAAGATGGTGGAGGCCATCGCCAGGCTCGCGGCTTCCTGCGCATTGCCGGCGGCGGCGCCCAGCGGCGCCCAGTCGGTGCGCAGGCCATCCTCGCCGAGGCTGACCCCGCCCATGGACGAAGAAAAGTGCGACATCGGCTCGGCTACGCCATAGAACATCAGACCGATGCCCATGCCGGCGGCAAACAGCATGGAAAACCAGCCGGCATAGGAATGGTCGGGCGTTGCGTCCCTGCCACCCAGGCGCACCTTGCCCAGCGGCGAGACGATCAGGAACAGGCAGAGCAGGACGAAGATATTGGCCGCGCCGATAAAGAACCAGGCCAGGTTAGCGGTCAGCCAATTGCGAATGGCACCGAACAGCGGCTCGACTTCGCTTTGCAACGCCAGAGCCAGGACCACGAACAGCACCACGGTCAGGGCCGAGATACTGAACACCTTGCCGTGGATGTCCAGATTGAACAGGAACCTGCCTTTGATGTTGTCCTGACCGACTACATAATCGGTATCGATCAAATTGGCGGCCCCGCTCGGTGCCGGGATGCCACCTGGTATTTCCGCTTCTGGCTGGGGCGTCGTGTCATGCAAAGGGGGTTTTTCCATGTGGAGTTCTCCTTGAGGCATTTAACTCGCTGGCAAGCACAAGAAGGACGGATACGCCCAACTTACAACTCATCGCGACCGAAAAATTTTTCGGTTAGCCGGTAAGGGTAACAGGCAAACCCCATGTTTGCCGGCCACGGGCCGTCATTCGCAGGCCAAATGCCGCCACCCGCGCTCAGGACTTGGCGTATGCCGCCCTGTTGGTGCCACACTGCAGGGGTAACAGATTCGCCATCCATCCGGCGTCAACGCACAGGAACCAGCATGCCCCTGGACTTCGCGATCCCCCATCTATTCGCCTACCTGATCGCCGCGATCCACGCCCTCGGCATGCTCGCGGCCGTGCATGCCGTGCTGACCGTGCGCACCGCCCAGGGCGCGCTGGCCTGGGCGATGTCGCTGTTCTTCATGCCCTACCTGACCCTGCTGCCTTACCTGGTGTTTGGCCGCAGCCGTTTCGATGCCTATATCAAGGCCCGGCGTCACGCCGACAAGCAGATGCACCAGGCCATGGCCGCGCTGAACTGGCGGCCCTGGGTCGACGAAGCCCTGAGCGCCAGCGCATCGCCGGTCTACCAACAACTGCGCGCCCTGCCCCGGCTGGGCCGGATGCCCTGCCTGGCGAACAATCAGGTGCAGCTGCTGAGCGATGGCGAAGCGGCCTTCGCCGCGCTCTTCAGCGCCCTGGCCAGCGCGCGCCAAGTGATCCTGCTGCAGTTCTTCATCATCCGCGACGACCGCCTCGGTCAGCGTCTGCAAGACTTGCTGCTGGAGCGCGCGGCCGCCGGCGTGCAGGTTTTCGTGCTCTATGACGGCGTCGGCAGCCACGCCCTGCCGCGCCATTTCAGCGAGAAAATGCGCGCCGGCGGCATCCAGGCCCACGCCTTCACCACCGGCGGCGGGCTGCTCAGCCGCTTCCAGCTGAACTTTCGCAACCACCGCAAGATCGTGGTAGTCGATGGCGAATGTGGCTTTCTCGGCGGACTCAATGTCGGCGACGAATACCTCGGCCACAAGCCGCCCCTGGCACCCTGGCGCGACACCCATGTCGAAGTGCGCGGACCGGTGGTCGCCTGCCTGCAGGAATCCTTCGCCGAAGACTGGTTCTGGGCCACTCGCCAATTGCCGCCGCTGTTGCTGCCCGAGGCCTACCCGGGCGAGGGCATGCTCTGCCAGCTGATCGCCAGCGGCCCGGCCGACCCACAGGAAACCTGCGCGCTGCTGTTCGTCGAGGCGATCCACAGTGCCCGCGAGCGGGTGTGGATCACCAGTCCCTATTTCATCCCCGACGAGGCGCTGTTTGCCGCCTTGCGCCTGGCCGTACTGCGCGGCGTCGATGTGCGCATCCTGCTGCCGGCGCGGCCCGACCACCGGGTGGTCTACGCCGCCTCCAGCCTGTATGCCTTCGAGGCCTTGCGCGCCGGGATCCGGGTGTTCCGCTACCAGCCGGGCTTCCTGCACCAGAAGGTCATGCTGATCGACAGCAGCGTCGTCGCCATCGGCAGCGCCAACCTGGACAATCGTTCGTTCCGCCTGAATTTCGAGATCACCCTGCTGACCTTCGACCCCGACTTTGCCGCCGAGGTCGAACAGATGCTCGAAGAAGACCTGCGCAATTGCCGCGAACTGATAGGCGCCGACCGCCACGAGCTGCATCGCCTGCAACAGCTCGGCATGCGCGTGGCACGGCTGATTTCGCCGATCCTCTAGCAGGCGGCAAGCGTCTCGCCCAGCGCCTGCCGACTGCGCTGCCCGCCACGCACCCGTGCCCGCCGCTTCCTTACCCAGATCACCACCCCGGTCAGCGACAGCATGGCCACCGCCAACCCCAGCAGCGACACCAGAATGCGTCCCGGCATGCCGAGGATGCGTCCGGAGTGCAGCGGGAACTGCGCCTGCATAAAGATATCGCCGGCACTGCCCGTGCCCGGAATCTGGCTGCCCGCCAGCGCGCCGGTCTGCCCGTCCAGGTACAGCCAGGGATTGCCCAAACCGCCGTCACCGTGGTCGTTTTCCGCGGTATAGAAACCCACACCGTAGACGTCAAACTCAGGCGAGTAGAACACCCCGCCGGCCGGGTTCTCCAGGCCCAGGCGCGTCGCTTCGGCTGCCGCCAGGCTGACCGCTTCGGCGCGGCTGATGCCCGGTTGTTTCTGCTCATCGAGGCTGACCGGGGTGCGGCTGGCGAAGGGACTGGGGGTCAGCGGCGAGAACAGCTCGACCAACGGGCGGGTCACCTGCACGTTGAGGTTCATCGACACCGAGGTCACCGCCAGGATCAGCAGCAGGCACCAGATCCACACGCCGCCGGAACGGTGCAGGTCGAAGTTGAGCTTGTAGCCGCCCTGCCGCCAGCGAAAGGCCAACGACTTGCGCCAGGCGCGCCAGCTGGGAAACGACAGCCACAGGGCGATAAAGCAATCCAGGCTCCAGACGATGGCGATAATGCCGAACAGCAGAATGCCCAGCTCAATGCCGAAACCGTCGGGGATATGCAGGCTGTAATGCAGCTTGTAGAGGAACGGCATCAGGTTCTCGCGGCTCAATGACAGCGCGCCCCACAGGCGCCGGCCCTGCTCCTCGCCGGTCACCGGGTCGAGGGCCACCTGATTGAAATCCAGCTCATAGGCTTTGCCGGTGGCCGGGTCGACGCGTGGATTGGCGCTGACGCCGAAGGCGTGACCCGGCTCGGTATACAGCGGCATAAAACCGACCTGCACACGCGAGTCGCGCGCCTCCAGCTGGGCAGCCAGGGCTTGCGGCGTTTGCGCCGGCCCCTCACTGCGCGTCTCGAACAGCTGCGGATTAAGCCACTCGTCGACCTCGTGATCCCAGGAGATCACCGCGCCGGTCAGGCCGGAGACGAACAGGAACACGGCGATAAACAGGCCGAACCAACGGTGCAGAACAACAAGGGCGGAACGCATGGGCTTTCTCGACGGGGTAGGTTGCAGCGCGCCGGCAGCCTGCTCGGATTACGGCGCGCCGGCGTTCTAGTAGTTCCAGCTGACAGTCATGCTGGCGTTGCGCGGGGCGGCATAGAAACCCTGCTCCCAGTACAGGCTGGAGAGGTACTTCTCGTTGGTCAGGTTGTTGAGATTGGCCGAGACGCTCCAGTTCTGGTCGATGTCGTAGGCCGCCATCAGCCCGACCAGGGCATAAGCGTCTTGTTCGATCCGCCCGGCACTACCATCGGCCAGCATCACGGCACGGTAGATATTGTCCTGCCAGCTCAGGTTCGCGCCCACCTTCAACTGCGGCAGTTGCGCAATGCGGTAGACGCTGGAAGCACGCAGCATGTGCTTCGGCGCGTAAGGTCGGCCATGGCTGTGGTCGGCATTCTGAATATCGACGTAGGTGTAGCCACCCATAACCTGCAGACCCGGCAGTACCTCGCCGGACACTTCCAGCTCGTAGCCTTCGCTCAGGTAGTCGGCACCGTCGTAGACCTGTTTACCGCTGGCCGGATCGAAGCCGATGGACTCGGCGACGTTGGACTGCTTGGTCTTGAACACCGCAGCGGAAACGTTCAGCTTGCCGTCGAACAACTCGCCCTTGATGCCCAGCTCGTAGTTCTCGCCCTCGATCGGGTCCAGGCGCTGCAGGCCAGCGCTCTCTTCCTTCTGCGGGTTGAAGATTTCGGTGTAGCTGGCGTAGACCGAGTATTGCTCGGTCAGGTCATAGACCAGGCCGGCGTAGGGCAGGATGCTGTCATCCTTGCGTTTGCGCTCCTGGCCGTAGGAAAAGCCTTCGGTCTTCAGCTCGATGGCGCGCGCCCCGGCGATAAAGGTCAGCTCATCGGTCAGGCTGAAGCGCGCCGCCGAGTAGAAGCTCTGCTGCTTGTCCTCATACTCGCCGCCATTTGAGCTGCCCCAGGCTGCCGGCTTCGGGAAATCCCCGTTATAGATTTCATCCGCAGGCACGCCGACGGCGAATCCAGGAATATAGAGCGATAACTCTTCCACCTCGGACTGGTACCAGTTGGCCCCCAGCACCAACTCGTGCTCGCGCCCGGCCAGGCTGAACGGACCGCCGACCGACACATCGGCGACCCATTGCTGGATATCGGCCGAGTACTGCGACGGATAGCCGAAGAGCCCTTCCCCGGTCACCGCATCGGGAGTCCCGAAGACGTAGAACAGCTCCGAGTCGCTTTTCTTCCTCACGTGGGTGACGCTGCCCTTGGCCTGCCAGCCATTGGCGAAGCTGTGCGTCAGCTCGGTGAAGGTGCGCGCCTCCTGATTGTTCCACCACGCCCAGTCAGCAGCAGTACTGGTCGAGCGCGACAGATCGGTCGGATTGCCAACCGAATCGAACAGCGGCAAAGCACCCCACAACGGACTGTCGGCGTTGTTCTTGTCCAGGCTGTAGCCAATGGAGAACAGGGTGTCGGCGCTCAGATCGGCTTCGAGCACGCCGTAGAACACATTGACCTCGCGCGAGTAGCGGTCTAGGTAGGAGTTTTTGTTCTCGTGGGCGTAGACCGCTCGCCCGCGGATATTGCCCTCGTCGGTCAGCGCACCGGAGACGTCGGTCTGGATGCGCCGCTTGTCCCAAGAGCCGGCGGTCAGATCGACACGCGCCCGGGGTGCCAGGGTCGGGCGCTTGCGCACGAAGTTGACAGTGGCGGACGGGTTGCCGCTGCCACTCATCAGACCGTTGGCACCCCGCAGCACCTCGATACGCTCGAAAGGAGCGAGATCAATGGCGCCATCCTGGTTGCCGGAAGAGAACGGAATACCCACGCCGTCGAACTGGAAGTTGGTGATGTCGAAGCCGCGCGAGGTGAAGTAGGTACGGTCGGTCTCGATCTCCTCGACAGTGATGCCGGGGGTAAATTTCAGTACGTCGTTGATGCTGTTGAGCTGGAAGTCATCGATCTGCGCGCGGGTGATGGTAGTGATCGATTGCGGGGTCTGCCGTGGCGTCAGTTCCAGCTTGGTCGCAGCGCTGCTGGGCGCAGCCTTGTAGCTGTCGGGCTGGGCGGCAGCACTGCTGCCAACGACGGTCTGCGCATCGAGTTGCACTGCAGCGTCTTCAGCGGCCAGGGCATGGTTGAAACTGCAGGCAGCGGCGATGGCCACGGCTAGATGGGTCTTTCTGGACGACACGGGACTCTCCCAATGCGAAATATCGAATGCCCTGCAGGGTCGTCCTTGCTTGCAGGAGGCGCTAATTACCATGTCTGCAGTGGGTGCTAAATCATACCAATGCAAATGCTAATAATTATCGATTGAATTTTCGCAACAGTTCATCGTCCTCGTCAACGCAATTGAGGTTTATTATTGTTTGATACAGGTTATCGATGGCACACGTGGCCAACGAGGGTGACGCAAGCCACAGATCAGCGTGGTTGCAAGCCGCCGCAATCGGCCGCGATCCAGCGCGCATGGCTCTGCATGCTGCTGCTCTGGCCGCCGTAGGTGCCCTGCACCTGGGTAGTGAACTCCCTGTCGCTGAGAAAGCGCGTCTCGCCCTCGCCCTGGCCGTCCGGGCAACTGAAACGGAACTTCCACAGCTCGGTGCTGCGCTCGGTGACTTCATGGCTGCAGCCTGATTTGGGGTCTTGCAGGGGGATGTCCTGAGCCTTGATCTGCGCCTCGCTCATGCACACGCGCACGCCCTGATCGCCCAGTTGCACGCCCTGCTCGGCCATCATCCGCTCCATCATCTGGCGCTGTTCGGGCGGCAGGTTCTTCATCTGCTCGAGCATTTGCTGCATGTCCGGCAGCGCCTGGCCATCGACCTGCATATTGCTCGAGCTGATTTCCCAGAGACCGGGTTGAATCTGCATGGCGCTGCTGGCTAACGGCAGCAGGCAGAGACCGAAGAGTAGGCTGTTCAAGAGTGATAGGCGCATGACATGGCTCCGGATAAGTGGTCGATCCTGCAAGCATAGGCCGGTCCATCGGCTACGGGTCGAAAACCGACGGGGCACCTGGCAGGCTGTTGAATGTTGGGTCGGTTCGCATCATTCGACACCGCGTGATGATGGGTTACGGCGCGCCAATGGCCGAGGCACCACGCCAAACACCTGCCACGCGCCTAACCCATCCTACGGCCGCGCGCCCAGGACCAGACCGAGCGCATTCGCTGCCTGCAACCGACACCCAGCTGCCTGACAACGACCGCTGCAGCCGCGCGCCCAACACTGCCACTGCCCGCACTGCCGGGCGCATGCTTCAATACTTGCCGTACGCGCCCGCCAGGATCCCCGCATGCAAGTCGAGCTGATCGAAATACGTGACCACCTGAGTCGCTTCGCCCCTTTCGACGGACTGCCGAACGACGTCCTCGACCAGATCGCCCAGCAGGTCGAGGTCGGTTACTTCAAGGCCGGTAGCGACATCCTTCTCTACGGGGCGCCCATCCAGGACCTGCACTACATCCGCAGCGGCGCGGTGGAGATCTACCGGCGCAACGGCGAGCTGTACAACCGCCTGGCCGAAGGCGAGGTGTTTGGCCAATTCGGCTTGCTGCGCGGCAAAAAAGTCCGCCTGCCGGCCCGGGCAATCGAGGACAGCCTGATCTATTTCATCCCCGGCCAGCTGTTCGAGCAGTTGTGCGAGGCCCATGAGGCCTTTGCCGACTTCGTCGAGGCCGAAGGTCAGTCGCGGCTGAAGTCAGTGGAAGAATCCCAGGGCAATGCCAGCGAACTGATGAAGACCGAGGTGCGCAAACTGGTCACCCGGCGCACCGTCAGCGTGCCGCTGGGCACCACGGTGCAGGATGCGGCGCGGGTGATGACTGAGCACGGCGTGTCTTCCCTGGTGATCCTCGGCTCGCTGTCAGGCGCCGCCGGCCAGGGCCAGGCAATGGCCGGGATCACCACCGATCGTGACCTGCGCAGCCGGGTACTGGCCGAGGGCCTGGCCCTGGACACCCCGGTCGACCAGATAATGTCGCCCAACCCGATCACCATCCAGGCCGACGACTCGGTATTCGAGGCCATGCTGTGCATGCTGCGGCACAACATCCACCACCTGCCGGTGGTGCACCGCCAGCGCCCGATCGGGGTGATCAACCTGGCGGACATCATCAAGTACGAGTCGCAGAGCAGCCTGTATCTGGTCAACAGCATCTTCAACCGGCAGTCAGTGACGGAGTTGCAGGCCCTGGTGCCGGACCTGCGCGCCACCTTCCTGCGCCTGGTCAACGAGCAGGCCACCGCGCACATGATCGGCAGCGCCATGTCCGGCATCGGCCGCAGCCTGACCCAGCGCCTGCTGGAACTGGCCGAGGAAAAACTGGGGCCGCCGCCGGTGCCCTACTGCTTCATGGTCCTGGGCTCGATGGCGCGTGACGAGCAGCTGATCGTCACCGACCAGGACAACGCCCTGGTGCTCGACAACCGTTTCGATCCGCGGGTTCACGATGACTACTTTCTGCAACTCGCCGAGTTCGTCAGCGATGGCCTGGCGGCCTGCGGCTTCACCTACTGCAAGGGCGGGATCATGGCCAGCAACCCCAAGTGGCGCCAGCCGCTGCGGGTCTGGCGAGGCTACTTCACCGAGTGGATCGAGCGGCCCAATCCGCAAACCCTGCTCAACAGTTGCATCTTCTTCGACCTGGACAGTGGCTACGGCGAGGCCGAGCTGGTCGAGAACCTCAAGGAGCTGGTGGCGCAGAAGGCCAGCCACAACCCGTTGTTTCTCGCCAGCCTGGCGCGCAACGCGCTCAACCGCACCCCGCCGCTGGGCTTCTTCCGCACCTTCGTGATGGAGAAAGACGGTCAGCAGAACAACATCATCAACCTCAAGGGCCGCGGCACCGCACCGCTGACCGACCTGATCAGGGTGCATGCCCTGGCGGCCGGCTCCAAGGCACAGAACTCGCTGGAGCGCCTCGACGCGATTGCCGCCACCAAGCTGCTCACCGAGGAGGCCATCAGCCAGCTGCGCTACGCCCTGGAATTCCTCTCCATCGTGCGCATCCGCCATCAGGCCATGGACCTGCAGGAAGGCCGCGAGCCGGACAACTACATCGAACCGGAAAAGGTCTCCGCCAGCGACCGGCAGAACCTCAAGTCGTCCTTCCAGGTGCTGAGCAATGCGCAGAAATTTCTGCGCTTCCGCTACCCGGGTCAATCGCAAAATATGCCGCTATGAGACGCCACAGCACTGACGCGTCGCCCGACTGGCCGGCGCTGTTCACCCAACTGGCGCAGGCCGCCCGCGACCCGCGTCTGGCACGCTTCTACCAGGCCGGCACGGTAAGCGCCGACACACCCCTGGAACAGGCACCGCTGCTGGCCCTGGATGTCGAGACCACCGGTCTGGACAGCCGCTGCGACTCGATCGTCAGCCTCGGCCTGGTGCCCTTCAACCTGCGCCGCATTCACTGCCGCGACGCCAACTACTGGGTGGTCAAGCCGGCGGGCGAACTGAGCAGCCAGTCGGTCACCTTCCACCACATCACCCACTCGGACATCCGCAGCGCACCGCGCCTGGACACTGTACTCGAGCAACTGCTGACGGCCATGGCCGGCAAGATCATGGTGGTGCACTACCGCCCGATCGAACGCGGTTTTCTCGACCAGGCCATGCGCCATTTGCTCGGTGAGGGGCTGCAATTCCCGGTGATCGACACCATGCAGCTGGAAGCCCGGCTGCACCCGCGCAAGCGCCGGCACGGCTGGCTGCGGCAGTTGCTCGACCAGCAGACAGTATCGATCCGCCTGGCCGACAGCCGCCTGCGCTACGGCCTGCCGCTGTACCAGGCCCACCATGCGCTGACCGATGCCCTGGCCACCGCAGAATTGCTCCAGGCGCAGAGCGCCATGCACTATCCGGCCAGCACGGCGGTGGGCGATCTGTGGAATTGAGCGGGTGATTGCGCATCACTATGTAGGGTGGGCTGGGCGGCACTGCGCTTTAGCTGTGGGAGGGGCTTTAGCCGCGAGTTCTTAGCCAGAGGGCCAAAAGCATCGCGGCTAAAGCCCCTCCCACAATGATTGCAGTGGTGGCCGCGCACCGCCCACAAAAAACGCGCCCGAAGGCGCGTTTTTTTATTACCCAACAGCAGCAGTCAGCGCGGCTCGCTCAGCAAACCCTTGACGACAGCCACACAGCCGACCAGCAGGACGATGGTGAACGGCAGCCCGGCGGACACTGCCATGGCCTGCAGGGCGACCAGGCCGCCGCCGAGCAACAGGGCGATGGCTACCACCCCTTCCAGAATCGCCCAGAACGCCCGTTGCGGCACCGGCGCGTTGACCTTGCCGCCGGCGGTGATGGTGTCGATCACCAGCGAACCGGAATCCGACGAGGTGACGAAGAACACCACCACCAGGACAATGCCGAGAAAGGAGCTGATCTCGGTGAGCGGCAGTTCGCCGAGCATGGCGAACAGCTTCAGCTCCAGCGCCGCGTCCTGCACTCCGGTGAAGCCATCGTTGAAGAGCTGGCCCAGGGCGGTGCCGCCGAACGCAGTCATCCACAGCACCGAGACCAGCGACGGCACCAGCAAAACGGCGATCAGGAACTCGCGCACCGTGCGCCCACGGCTGACCCGGGCGATGAACATGCCAACGAAGGGCGACCAGCTGATCCACCAGGCCCAGTAGAAGGCGGTCCAACCCTGGCTGAAGTTGGCATCTTCACGGCCGAACGGGTTGGACAGGGCCGGCAGATGGGTCAGGTAGCTCCCCAGGTTGCTGAAGAAGCCGGTGAGAATCGCCAGGGTCGGCCCCACCACGATGATGAACAGCAGCAGCATGGCCGCGAGCACCATGTTGATTTCCGACAGGCGTTTGACCCCCTTGTCCAGGCCGGCCATTACCGAGAGCAGGGCAAGTGCGGTGATACCCGTGACCAACAGCACCATGCTGGTGTTGTCGGCCGTGATGCCGAACAGGTATTCGATGCCGGCTGCCGCTTGCTGCGCCCCGATACCGAGCGAAGTGGCCAGGCCGAACAGGGTGGCCAGCACCGCGAGGATATCAATCACATGGCCCGGCCAACCCCACACCCGCTCACCCAGCAGCGGATAGAAGATCGAGCGGATGCTCATCGGCAGACCCTTGTTGAAGGTGAACAGCGCCAGGGCCAGGGCCACGATGGCGTAGATCGCCCAGGGATGCAGACCCCAGTGGAAAATGGTGGCGGCCATGCTCAGGCTGGTGGCCGCCTGGGCATCGCCGGCCGCGGCGCCCAGCGGCGCCCAGTCAGTACGCACGCCGTTCTCGACGCTGACCCCAGCCATGGCCGAGGAGAAGTGCGACATGGGTTCAGCCACCCCGTAGAACATCAGGCCGATGCCCATGCCGGCAGCGAACAGCATGGCGAACCAGCCGGTGTAGGTGTAATCCGCTGTTGCCTCCTTGCCGCCCAGACGCACCTTGCCCAGAGGCGAGACGATCAGGCCCAGGCACAGCAGCACGAAGATGTTCGCCGAACCGAGGAAGAACCAGGCCAGGTTGCTGGTCAGCCAGTTGCGCACAGCCGTGAACAGTGGCTCGACCTCGCTCTGCAAGGCCAGTGTTAGCACCACGAACAGCACGGTTAGCAACGCGGAAATACTGAAGACCTTGCCATGAATATCAAGGTTGAAAAGGAACTTGCCCTTGATATTGTCCTGGCCGATGACGTAGTCGGTGTCGATCAGGTTGCTCGCCCCACTCGGGGCGGGGATGCTGGCGGGCGGTGTAGTGTCCTTGGGTGGATAGTTAGCCATTCGCAGTACTCCTTGCTTCGGTTGACATGCCCAAGTGGGCAAACGGCGGATACGCCCACTGACAGATAACCGGGCCAACTCCGCTCTGGCTCAGAAGGGTACAGACAGGCCAGCGCCCAGCCAGCACCCAAAACGCCGCGCAGTATTTCAGAAACGTCATCCGCATGCCCTGGCCTTGGACCACCGTCGAGTTGATGCAACACTGCAGCGGTGCCGCAGGCCTCAGAGACTGTGGAAATATCGAGTACCGTAGCGCGACTGCCTCCAGACATTCGCGGCAAGGCCGCCGCCGTTTCAATGCCGATATCAAGGCGCGACGCTTGGCCGACCGGAAAATGCACCAGGCCATGGCCGTCCTCGATTGGCGCTTCTGGGTTGAGGAAGCCCGGCCTGGCGAACAACCGGGTTGGCCAGATCGACGGCGAGGCGCGCTTCACGCCCAGGACGGCCAGCCGCAAGAAAGCCGTCTATCTGATAACGCCGGTGACGCGGGTTAGCTATTGCTCACTTCAAACCGCGCAGGTTGAGGAGCGCAGCGGCCTTGCCGCAAAAGAACAAAACCCCCACCGACCTGCGCCAAATGGGGGTTCTCCTCTA
This sequence comes from Pseudomonas sp., assembly GCA_030699825.1. Taxonomy (GTDB): domain Bacteria; phylum Pseudomonadota; class Gammaproteobacteria; order Pseudomonadales; family Pseudomonadaceae; genus Aquipseudomonas. Next base: position 39,857 of record JAUYKV010000047.1, read on the forward strand.
CGACGACCAGGGCTTGTGGCCTTGGGAGCGGGCGGTGGCTTATGCGCCGTCCTGACCTGCCGCCGAAGCGACTGGGGAGCTTTGCTCACAGCTCCAGAGTTCCAACGCCGGCTGGGTCGCTTGTGGCGGGCCGAGCCAGTCGCTCATCGAGCGACAACGCTGGTTGAAACACAGTTGGTAATCCCCCGCCTCGGGGGTTCGCCCCAAGCGCAGCGGTTGCAGGGGCGCTAGCTGGCGTTGGTAATGCCAGCTGCCCTCACGCAGTTCGGCATCGGCAGGGATTTCCATGCCGGCACCAGATCCTTTGACCCGCGCCTCACCGAGCAACAAACCCTCTGGCGTAACGCGGTAATCCTCTTCCCAGCGTACTTTCTCAATGGTGTGCGTCCAGGCCAGGGTGAAGGCCGGTACGGGCAGTTCAGCCCACACCACCCCGGCCAGGCCCATGCACAATCCGATCACGCCAGCGTCGCCTGGGCACGCCGGCCACGCCAGAAGTGCTGGGCGAGGAACAGCGCCGCCAGGGCGAAACCGATCTCATCGCTCATCGGCGTGGCCAGGATCAGGCTGGCGCCGGCGGCGAAGCCCAGCGCCCGCTCCCACCAGGCCATCTTGCAGTGCAGGAAGCCGGTGAAGATCGCGCCCCAGATACCGATGGCCACGGCCGCCTTGAACAACACATAAACGGTGGCCAGCCAGCTATCGCCTTGCAGCATCAGCGCCGGCTCATACACGGCCATGAAGGGGACGACGAAACCGGCGATGGCGATACGTATGGCCCACATACTGATCTTCAACCCGGTTTCCTTGGCGATCGGCGCCGCCGCGAAACAGGCCAACGCCACCGGTGGGGTGAGGTCGGCCATGATGCCGAAGTAGAAGACGAACATGTGCGAAACGATCAGCGGCACGCCCAGTTCCAGCAACGCCGGCGCGGCAATCGAGCTGGTGATGATGTAGTTGGGAATGGTCGGGATACCCATACCCAGCACCAGGCAGGTGAGCATGGTGAGGATCAGCGAGAGGAACAGGTTGTCCTGGCCGATGGCGAGGATATAGCCGGCGAAGGTCGAGGCCACCCCGGTCAACGAGACCACGCCGATGATCACCCCGACCAGGGCGCAAGCGATGCCCACCGGCACCGCGTGGCGCGCGCCTTCGACCAGCGCATGCAGGCAGATCAGCAGGGTGTCGCGGCCGCCCTTGATGAACCAGCAGATCGCCACCAGCAGCCCGACCACGCCGAACACCACGCCGATGCCGAGCTGGAAGAAGCCGGCGCAGAGCAGGCCGAGGGCGATCCAGAAGGCGAAACGCATGACCTTGGATGACACCCGCAGAATGATCGCCGAACCGAGAATGACGATGGCGGTCAGGGCCAGGCCGACCATCCCGGAGAACAGCGGCGTGCGCCCGGAGAACAGCAGGTAGATGAGGATGAACAGCGGGATCAGCAGGTACCAGCGCTCCTTCACCGCCGCCCAGGGATTGGGGCACTGGTCTTTCGGCAAGCCTCTGAGGTTGGCCCGTTTGGCTTCCAGATGAACCATCCAGAACACCGAACCGAAGTACAGCAGCGCCGGAATCAGGGCGGCCTTGGCCACCTCGATGAAGGGCACATTGATGGTTTCGGCCATGATGAACGCCACGGCGCCCATGATCGGCGGCATGATCTGGCTGCCCATGCTCGAGGTGGCCTCGACGCCGCCGGCAAACGCCGACTTGTAGCCGAAGCGTTTCATCAACGGAATGGTGAACTGGCCGGTGGTGACCACGTTGGCCACACCGGAACCGGTGATGGTGCCCATCAGCGCCGACGACACCACCGAGACCTTGGCCGGGCCGCCGAGCTTGTGACCGAACAGGCCCATGGCGAAGTCGGTGAACAACTTGATCATGCCCGCCTGTTCGAGGAACGAGCCGAACAGGATAAACAGGAAGATATAGGTGGCCGACACATAGGTCGGGGTGCCGTAGAAGCCCTCGGTGCCGAAGGCCAACTGGTTGACGATCTGATCCAGGCCATAACCGCGGTGGGCCAGATCCCCGGGCAGGTATTGACCGAGCAGGCCGTAGGCGAGGAACAGCCCGCAGATCAGCGGCAGGGCGATGCCCATGACCCGCCGCGCCGCCTCGAACACCAGCACCATCAGCACCAGGCCGACGACCATGTCGGCACTGGTCAGATCGCCGGAGCGCTGGATCAGGTCCGCCTCGAACACCCACTGGTAGATCGCCGTGCCCATACCGGCCAGGCCGAGCAGCCAGGCCAGCGGCTGCCAGGGCTTGTGCTTGCCGACCAGCGGAATGCTGAGAAATACCACCAGCAGCAGAAAGCCGACGTGCACGGCACGGAGGATCTGGCTGGACACCGGATGAAAGGCCGCCGTGGTGATCTGGAAGATCGAGAACAGCAGCGCCACGTAAAATAGCGCTTTCGGCCAATCGCCCGGACCTGCCGCAAGGCCGTGGTTTTGTTCAGTCATGGAGCTTATGCCCTCTGTTACAACGTCGATAAGGCGCAAGAGTCGCCAACAAAACCTGCCGTGCTTGGCACGCTGGTTTTATTCGCAGCTCTACTTGCAGGATGGCGCATGGATGGGGAATGGGTTAGGTCGCAGGTTGGGTTAGCGGCGGCTGCATGCCCGAGCAAGTCACCGATTCGAGGCGCCGCGTAACCCAACAAGGCGTCAGCAGGTACGCCGCAATGATGGGTTACGCCGCACAGGCAATGCGGTTTTGCCGAGCATCGCCCAGGCGGCTAACCCATCCTACGAGCTCGGCCAACCGGGGTCGGATTTACAGGGCGCCGACTTCCTTGTAGAAGCGCTCGGCACCCGGATGCAGCGGAATCGGCAGGTTCTTCGCCGCGCCTTCCAGCTTGATGTCCTTGGCCGCGGAATGGGCGTTGCCCAGGCGCTCGAGGTTGTCGAACATCAGCTTGGTCATCTGGTAGGCCACTTCCTCGGACACCTCTTCATGGCTGACCAGGATGTTCTGGATCGCCACTGTCGCGATGTCGACATCCTGACCGTCGTAGGTGCCGGCGGGAATGACGGCGGGCAGATAGGCCGCGTTGTCGATCTTGGCGCTCACGTCGGCCGGGATGGCGACGAAGTTGATCGGCAGGGTGGCGGCCAGATCGCGGATCGCCGCCATGCCCAGACCCGAGGATTGCAGGGTGGCATCCAGCTGACGGTTCTTGATCAGCTCGACCGACTCGGCGTACGGCAGGAACTCGACCTTGCCCATGTCTTCATAGCTCAGACCCGCCGCGGCGAAGATCGCCCGGGCATTCAGTTCGGTGCCGGATTTAGGCGCACCGACCGAGATGCGCTTGCCTTTGAGGTCGGCCAGGCTGTTGATGCCGGCTTCCTTGTTGGCGACGATCTGGATGTAGTTCGGGTAGGTGCCGGCGATCGCCCGAAGCTTTTTCAGCGGCGCCTTGAAGCCGGCGTCTTCCACCCCGTTCCAGGCATCAGCCACCGAATCGCCCAGGGCCAGGGCCAGTTCGCCACGGCCGCTCTGCAGCAGGTTGAGGTTTTCCACCGAGGCCTTGGTCGCCTGCACCGAGGTTTTCGCGCCGTCGATGCCGGTGCTGTAGAGCTGCGACAGGCCCACACCGATCGGGTAGTAGACCCCGCTGGTGCCGCCGGTGAGGATGTTGATGAAGGTTGGCGCGGCAAAAGCCGCAGTGCTGGCCGTCAGGGCCGCGGCAGCAGCGAGCAGGCTGAAACGCTTGGTCAATCGCATGGAGTATCTCCGTCGTTGTTATGGCTTTATGCAGCGTTTTTTCACTGTAGACGATGCACGGCCGCCGCAGCGGATATGCAGGTCCGGGGTTCGATCAGACTGGGCGAAAGTGGCGAATGCCCGCACCCGGCCGAGGCCTGGCACGCAAGAGGCGGCATAGCGGAGCTGGGCGAGACAGGCTCGCGGGGGGCAGTACGGCAGTTCATAGGCTCACCTCTGGTCTTTCTTATAATCGCCGACGCAAACAACGCGGGTGGCGTAGCAGAGCTATAGCAGATGCCGTGCCAAGGGTTGCAAGACCCGGTCTAGAGGGCTTTGCCTGGATGACCCGAGGGGTAATGAGCGGAATAGCGCCTGCTATCGAACGACAATAGGCGTAAATCCGCCGACGCCAGCAACCGTAGCCCGGATAAGCGCAGCGCAATCCGGGATCGCCGTCATGCCCGCGAGGCGCACCTGTAGCCCAATTCGTCGCCTGTTCGAGCGCTCCCGGATTGCGCCAAGGCTTATTCGGGCTACGTTCCGCTGTGCAGACTTGCCTCAGAGGTTGTGAAAATATCGAGCGCCGTAGCGAGGCTGTCTCCAGGCGTTCGCGGCAAGGCGCGCTACGTGAAAAGCAGGGGAGTTTAGTGAGCTAAATGACTCTGCTTTTCACGTAGCGCAACGCCAGCAGCGAGCGTTTGGAGGCGGCCGCAGTAGGCGGGAGTTTTTTCACAGCCTCTCAGTCCTCGTCGCCACTGCCGGCCGGGCGATAGCTGCTGCGCTGCAGGCCGTGGCGCTGCATCTTCTCGTTGAGGGTGCGCCGCGGCAGCTGCAGCAGCACCATGACCTCGGCGATATTGCCCTGGCAGTGTTGCAAGGCGCGATGCAGGCAGTGCGCCTCGAAGGTTTCCATCTGCTCGGCGAGGGATTGCGCCGGCAACTCGCCCACGCCGTCGACCGGGGCACTCAGGCCCAGGGCGTGGCGCTCGGCGGCGTTGATCAACTCGCGCACATTGCCCGGCCAGTCGTGACCGAGCAGCAGCGCCAGCTCGGCCGGCGGCAACGCCGGCATGTCCCGCCCATGGCGCTCGGCGGCCTCGCGGGCGAAGTGTTCGAACAGCAGGGGAACGTCCTCGCGGCGCTCGCGCAGCGGCGGAATGCGCAGGCTGGCGACGTTCAGCCGGTAGTACAGATCCTCGCGGAAACGCCCGGCGCGCACCTCATCGAGCAGGTCCGGCTTGACCGCGCTGATCACCCGCAGATCGACCTGGATGCTGCGGTTGGAACCGAGCCGTTCCAGGGTTTTCTCCTGCAGCACGCGCAGCAGCTTGACCTGTTGCGCCAGCGGCAGGCTTTCCACCTCGTCGAGGAACAAGGTGCCGCCGTCGGCGTGTTCGATGCGGCCGATGCGCTTGCCCTGGGCGCCGGTGAAGGCGCCGCTTTCGTGGCCGAACAGTTCGCTCTCGAACAGCTGTTCGGGGATCGCCGCACAGTTGAGGGCGACGAAGGGTTTGCCGGCGCGCGGACTGAAATCATGCAGGCAACGGGCGACCCGCTCCTTGCCGCTGCCGGTGTCGCCGCGAATCAGGATATTCACCGAGGTGCCGGCCAGTTCGAGGATCTGCCGGCGCAGGTTTTCCATCGGCCGCGAGACGCCGAGCAGTTGCGCCTCGATATGGTCCTTGAGGGCGAACTGCTGACGCAGCTGGCGGTTCTCGCAGACCAGCCGGCGCTTGTCCAGCGCGCGGCGCACGCTGTCGAGCAGGCGTTCGGGGGTGAAGGGCTTCTCGATAAAATCGTAGGCACCCTGGCGCAGCGCCTGCACCGCCATGGGCACGTCGCCGTGGCCGGTGACCAGGATCACCGGCAGGTCGCGATCGAGCTCCAGCAGCTTGTCCAGCAGTTGCAGGCCATCGGTGCCGGGCATACGCACATCACTGATCACCACCCCGGGGAAATCCCGGTCGACCAGCGCCAGGGCCTGGACCGCGCTGGCGCAGGTCTGCACCTGCAGGCCGGACAGCTCCAGCCACTGCTGCACCGCCTCGCGAATCGCCGCCTCGTCATCGACCACTATCACCTGACCGCTCATTCACACCTCCCGTCCAATCGGCCGCAGTGTAGGACGGGATAGCGCCGCAAAACCAGCCGCTTGAATACAAGCCGGTTGTTGCCGCGGTCACACCAGGACAACGTCCGGCGCCGCGACGAGTCGTCATGGCGCCACCGACAACCTCAGGGTGAACAGCGCGCCCCGCTCGCCATTGGCCGCCTCCAGGCTACCGCCCAGGCCTTCGTGCACGCCGGCCTGGCGACCGCTTTAGAGCAGCAGACGCAGGCTGCAAGGTGGCCCGGCCAGGGGCGATGAGATGCCGACGGCCGTCTGGGCATGGCCCTGCGCGCCAATGTTCGCGGGAAGAAGCTGCCGGCCTATAGGGTGTAGCGCGAAGCCCGTAGGCCCGACTCCAACCTTGAACCGCCTGCCTGCCGATTGCCTGCCGCAGGCCTCAACCCTCGGCGCACTCGGCAACCCTCAGCAGCGGCATTCCGCAGGCCACCGCAGTGACCCTGGCCTCGAAGAACACCTCGCCGTCGATATCATTACGCACGCGGTTTTCCTCCAGCTGGTAGTCGATGCGCAGGCTGTCGGCGCCGGCCTGCAGGGCCATCTGCCCGGCTTCCTCGGCGGCCTCCTCGCGCGCCCGGGCGAGCGCCGCCTCGAGCGTGGCATGATCCACCGGCCCATGACGGGTAAAGACGCGAAACACCCCGAATACCGGTTGCAGCACGGTGATGTGCACGCGCTGCACCACCTCGCCAAACACCGTGCCAACGGCGTTGGCGACCTCGCCGTGCTCCGGCAGGCAAAGGTGCACGCCCAGGGCCTCGGCCACCATCGGGTAGTAACTCGAGGCCGGACCGCCGACGGCCACCACCGGCAGGTTGTCGGCAAAGTGCATGCTGAACACCGAGCGGGCATCGCGCCCGTCTTTGGGGGTCATGATCAGCTCACTGAGCACCCGGGCCAGCCGGCTGACATCGCCGTCCTGGCCGGCATCGTGCAGACCGGCCTCGACCAGCTTGGCGCAGATGATCTGGATCACCCGCTGATACACGTCCCGGGCTGGCGCCTCGGCATCGCCTTCCGGCCAGGTGCCGAAACCATACTGTCGCCGCATCCGCCGTGCCCAGATACGCGCCGCCAGGCTGGCCGCCGCGCCGTTCCAGTGCCGGGAAAGACCCAGCACATGGGCGGCGTCGGTGGGGGTGAAGCCACTGTAGATGACCAGTCCCTTGCGCTCCAGACGGGCCAGGGCGCGCGCCAGCCAGCGCTCGTCGATGGCGGCCTGCTCGATGTCCACGGGTCCGTCTTCCAGGCGTTCCCAGGCGGCCTGCTCGTCGGGGCTCAGGTGCCGCAACAGGGCGTCATCACGCTGCAGACGCAGGGCGAAACGGTTGTGACTGCTGCAGGGGCGCGAGCGCAACTGGCGCTCCAGCACCTCGATCACCGCCGGGTACTGGCTGGCCAGCAGGCTCAGCGGCACCACTCGGCGGGGGCCGATGACGATACCCAGGCCGCTGTCGAAGCTCAGCTCGCTGTCCCCGCCCAGGCCGATCGAATACAGGCGGATGGCTTCGACCATCGGCCTCCAGTCGCCAATCCGGGCGCCATCGAAGGACAGTTCCGGACGACCATTGCGGACCACCGCGATATCGGTGGTGGTGCCACCCATGTCGGCCACGATCAGGTCACGATAACCGCTCAGTGCGCAGGCGCCATTGACGCTAGCGGCAGGCCCCGACAGCACGGTACTGATCGGGCGCTGCACAGCGTTTTCGACATTAATCAGGGAACCGTCGCCTTTGACGATCATCAATGGCGCACGAATGTTCAACCTCACCAGCAGGCCCTGTACCGAGTCGATCAACTGGCTGACCTGGGCGATCATGCGCGCGTTCAGCGCCGCGGTCATCGCCCGTCTCGGCGCGCCGAGCGACGACGCCAACTCATGGCCGCAGCTGACCGGTTTACCGGCCAGGCTGTTGACCAGTTCCTGCACGCGCAGCTCATGGGCAGGGTTGCGCACGCTGAAGCTGGCTGAGATAGCAAAAGCCGAAACCCGGTCGCGATAACTCAGAATCGCCTGACGCACGGCCTCCTCGTCCAACGCCGTCTGCTCCCTTCCGCCGGCATCGTGACCGCCGGCCAACATGACGATGCCATCCGGCCCAAGCAACTCGGGCAGGCCGCTGGCCTTGAGCTGCTGGGCATCGTAGCCGATCAACAGCACGCACACTGGCGAGCCCTTGCCTTCCACCGCCGAATTGGTGGTCAGGGTCGACGACAGTGACACCATGACCACCTCGGGCATCAGCTGCTGGGGCAGCGCCGCCAGCGACTGGCCGATACCGACGCTCAAATCCAGGCGCGTGGTCAGTCGCTTGGCAGAGGCCACGACACGCCGCTGCTCATCTAACAACACGGCATCGGTGAAGGTGCCGCCGGTATCGATTCCTAGGTAGCAGGCCATGCCAGTTCTCGCTGTGAGTGTATAGGCCACACCAATAGCACCCGACGCCGCTTGCCACTGATTCGCCAGCGGCATCGCGACGCTGAAAACCGACAACCCACGGGTTTTCTCGGAATCTGCCTGGATCAGGGATTCGGAGCTGCCGGCAACGTCAGGCTGAACACCGCACCAGCAGGCCCATTACTCACTTCCAGACTGCCGCCCAACTCACGGACGATGCCATAGGACACCGCCAACCCGAGCCCCAAGCCCTGGCCTACCGGCTTGGTGGTGAAGAACGGCTCGAACACCCGCGCCAGGTTCTCCTCGACGATGCCGCCGCCCGTGTCGCTGATAGTCAGCAAGCACTGTTCGCCCTGGCGCCGGATCGACACGCTGAGCAGCCGCTGCTCGACGCCGGCCATGGCATCCAGGGCGTTGTTGAGCAGATTGAGCAGCACCTGTTCGAGGCGAATCGCATCGCCCAGCACCATGGCATTGCTGTCGATTGCGCAGTCCAGCGCCACCTGTTCGCTGCGCAGGCGTGGCGCCAGCAGTTGCAGTGTCTGCTCCAGCACATCGCCCAGGCGCAAGCGTTCGCTGAGGCCGGCCGGGCTCTTGCGGGCGAAGGTCTTCAGGTGCCCGGTGAGTCCGGCCATGCGTTGCAGCAGGCCATCGATGCGGCGCAAGCCTTCGTGCACATCGGCCTGGCGTCCGCTGTCGAGCAGCAGGCGCAGGCTGCCCAGTTGCATCTGCATGGCAGTCAGCGGCTGGTTGATTTCATGGGCCATGGCCGCCGACATCTGCCCCAGGGCGGCCATCTTCGCCGCGTGCACCAGGCCATCCTGGGCCTCGCGCAACTCGGCGGTGCGCAGCGCCACCTCGCGCTCCAGGCGTTCGCGAATGCCTTCCTGCAGGCGCTGGTTCTTGCGCCGCTGGGCGAGAAACAGCAGGAGAAACGCCAGGGTCATCCACACCCCGGCGGCGGCCAGGCGGTAGCTGCGCACGCTGTCGACCAGCGCCTGCGGCTCGACCAGCAGGTGCAGGGTCCAGTCTTCCTCGGGCAGCGCCTGGCGTTGCCAGAGGTAGTCGCGGCGCCCGTCCGGGCCATCAACCCGGCGCCATTCGCTGTCTTCGCCGATGCGCCGGCGCAGCTCACTGGCCAGCGGTTGCAGCGCCTGCTCGGCGTACTTGCGCACCTCCACCAGCTCGTCGCGGGCCTCTTCGCTCAACGCGTGCAGGGCGAGAAAGCGCCAGGCCGGGCGGCTGCTGAGAATCACCACCGAATAACTATCGGCCACCAGCAACACCCCGGACTGCCCGGCCCACTCACGCTGCAGCTCCTCCAACTCGAGCTTGACCACCAGTACGCCGAGCACGCTGCCGTCATCATCGCGCACCACATGGGAGAGGAAATAACCGGGAATCCCGGTGGTCACGCCCACCGCGAAATAGCGCCCGGAAGACTGACGCACGGCATCCTGAAAGTACGGGCGGAAGGCGTAATTGTTGCCGACGAAGCTGCTCCAGTCGCGCCAGTTGCTCGCCACCAGCGTCTCGCCCCGGCTGTCGAGCAGGTAGAGCACGGTGGAGCCGGCGGCGGCATTCAGCTGTTCCAGGCGCTGATTGAGTTTCTCGCGCAGCAGGCGATCGCTCGGCGCATGCAGCAATGACTTGATGTCGCTGTCCAGCGCCAGCACCTCGGGCACCGAGCGAAAGCGCTCGACCAGGGTGTGAATCGACTGGGCATAGAGTTGCAACTGGCCACGCGCCTCGACGCTGCGCTCCTGCCAGGCACGCTGCTCGGCATAACGGCCGGCCAGCCCCATGCTGGCGAGCAGGCCGAGGAGGATCAGCAGCACGATCAGGATGACGCGGTAACGCGGGAAGAAAGCGGGCATGCACGGCTCGACTCGATCCAATCCCGGCATGGTAAGGCAAAGCGGCACCTGGCGCTGCCGATCGATCCCCTGGCCAACCTCCAGGCCGGCAGGAGCGGTCGTCCCGTCTTCGACGCCGCGCTGTCGCGCAGCACACTGGGGGCAATTGCGTCTCTCGGCTTGTGGGTACTTGTAGGAGCGAATTTATTCGCGAAGCTTTTGCTTATTCGAGATTTTTCGCGGCTAAAGCCCCTCCTACAAAAAACCTCATCACCCATAAAATCAATGACATACGGGTTGTTTGATAAGAGCGATCCGTAGGGTGGGTTAGGCGCCCGCAAATTGACCTGCTGCCAGCAGGACAAGCGCGCCGTAACCCATCATCGATACTCGACCTACCAGCGGGTGCAGGGCATAAGCCGCCCCATGGGTATCACCGCGTTGCACGACGATGCGCTTCAGCGGTACAGGTCGGCCCGGGTCCAGGGCAGGTCGTGGCTGCCGTCGGCGTGCGGCTTGACCGCGAGGATCTGGTGCAGGCTCATCCAGCCGTGGGCGAAACCGTAGGCGCAGCCGGCCAGGTACAGGCGCCAGATGCGCAGGGCCTGCTCGGGCACCAGTTGGCCGGCCTTGTCCAGCTGGGTTTCCAGGCGTGCGCTCCAGTGCTCCAGGGTGCGCGCGTAGTGCAGGCGCAGGTTTTCCACGTCGAGCACTTCCAGGCCGGCATCGCTGAGCTCTGTGGTCATGGTCGCCAGGTGCGGCAGTTCGCCGTGGGGGAACACGTAGCGGCCGATGAACTCGCCGCCGCCGCGCGCGACCGGGCGGCCGTCGGTGTGTTTCGCAGTGATGCCATGGTTCATCACCAGGCCGCCGCTCTTCACCGCGCCGAACAGGCGCTGGCAGTACAGCGGCAGGTTGGCGTGGCCGACGTGCTCGAACATGCCGACGCTGACCACCTTGTCGAAACGGCCGTCCTGCGGCAGGTCGCGGTAGTCCAGTAGTTCCAGCTGCACCTGTGCCGCTAGCCCCGCGTCCGCAACCCGCTGCCGGGCCAACTCCAGCTGCGCCTGGCTGAGGGTGATGCCGAACACCTCGACGCCGAATTCACGCGCAGCGAAACGCGCCAGCCCGCCCCAGCCGCAGCCGACATCGAGCAGGCGCTCGCCCGGTTGCAGACGCAGCTTGCGGCACAGATGACGCAGCTTGGCCTGCTGGGCCTGCTCGAGGTCTTCGCTGCCGCACTCGAAGTAGGCGCAGGAATAGACCATCTCGCGGTCCAGCCAGAGCGCGTAGAAGTCATTGGACAGGTCGTAGTGGTAGCTGATCGCCGCCGCGTCGGTGTCTTTGTCGTGGGCACTGTGCTGCGTCTGCGCAACCGGCTCATCGTCGATCAGGGCCTGACTGAGGGCATCGCCGAGTTCGATCACCGCACTCATCGATCCTTCCAGCTCCAGCCGCCCCTCGACATAGGCAGCGCCCAGGGCAGCCAGGCTCGGATGGGCCAGTTGCGCCACCAGGCTCGGGTCTTTAACCACCATGGTGACCCGCGGCTCGGGTCCCAGGTCGATCTGCTTGCCGTCCCACAGCCGTAGCCGCAGCGGCAGTTGCAGGTCACGCAGGTTAGGTGGCAGATACGCGAGCATGGGAACCTCCAGCTGAACAAGATCACTGAAAGACTAGTTCAACTGACTCGCTTGTCAGGTTATCGGTTCCATAGCCAACGGCTGTCCGCCATACAGTTGCAACAGGCCGTCATGGCCGACGCCTAAACTGATCTATCTCAGAAAAGCATCCTGCAATCACTTAATGCCAGCAATCGCTAGCACGCAATGCCAATGGCATAAAATACCATTCACTACTTCAGTCCCGGCTCATCAACAACTCGGGCGCTTCACGGCCTTCGACGAACTGCTGCTGTACCAGCTTGCACACATCCGCTTCGCTGCGAATCCGGTACCAGGCGCCGGGCGGATAGACGCTGAGGGTCGGTCCCTGGTCGCAGGGAAACTGGCACTGGGTCCGGCTGAGATGCACGCCCCCCTCGCACTCCAGCTTGCCGGCGGCCTTGAGCTGCGTGCGCAGGCTTTTCCACAGCGGCAGGGCGCCGCGACGGGTGCAGCGCGGGCCGTTGCACAGCAGCACGCGGTAGTGGTGCGGCGGGATCTGCGACCAGGCATGGCGCTCCGGCAGTTCGGCCACGCCGGCACAGGGCAGGTGCAGCTCCGGCCGCGCGATCAGGGCGCAGGCGGCCTCGACCGGCAGGCCTTCGCTCTGGCCAATGGCGCTAGCGACGAACAGCTGCTCGGGCCCGGCGAGCCGGCCCAGCTCGCTGCGCAGCCAGTCGAGGTGGGCACTGCTGCTCTGCGGCTCCAGGTCGATCACCAGCAACGGCCGCTCAGCCTCGGCCACGCACTGCCAAAGCCCGGAGTAACCAGCCGTGGTGTCGACTATATCGGCCAGCGCCGCAGTGCCGCGCAAGGCCGCCAGGCGCTTGCGGAACAACTCGGCAAAGGAGCCGTGGTCAAGGTCGGGCCCGGCGAACAGAATGCGGGCGTAGGGCGAAACGGGCGTGGTCATGACGGCCTCCAAAACGGGGCGGCAGTCTAGCAGGCGTTTTAACGCGCCATGGATTTACCCAGCCCGGTAGGGTGGGTTGAGTTTGCGATACCCATCCTTGTATCTCGACTATTGCCTCCCAAGGTGCTCAGGGTGCTCAGGGTCGGACCCACGTAACTGCTTGACTGGAAAGAAAAACATCACAAAAAAATGACAAAAATATTGCTTATACAGCGCATTTCGACAGCAAAAATCGTGTTTTAAGGACATAGATGATTATTTTGTTCCGCACTATCCGCGTTTCAGCCACATGATAATGGCGAAGGCAAAAGACAAGACCTGACTCCTTGCTCTCTCCTTGTTCCGCTTGTCCCGGCCCTCCTCTCGGGTGTGCCGTCATTGCCCTGCGCTACGCGCACCTGTCGACGGCTGGCTCCGTTGATCCAGAGCGGGTAGGGGGGCAGTGCATGAGCTGCTATCATGCCGTCAATGATTGCATTGATAGCACTGGAAGTTTTCATGGCTAGCATCACTATTCGGAATCTGGACGATGACCTCAAGGCTCGTCTGCGCATTGAAGCGGCAAGTCATGGCCGCTCGATGGAAGAGGAGGTACGGGTCATCATTCGTCGCGCCATGGCTCAGGCTGACTCGCGGAGCGGGGTGGGTAGTCGTATTCATGCCCGCTTTGCCCAGCAGGGTGGCGTCGATCTTGAGGTGCCTGCGCGCACCGATAAACCGCGTGCGGCGGACTTTGCTGAATGATCGTTCTGGATACCAATGTTTTGTCCGAACTGATGCGCTCTGTGCCTGCTCAGCAGGTGATTGCGTGGGTCGATGCTCAGCCGGCCAGTGACCTGGTTGTCACCTCGATCACCGTTGCCGAAATTCTCTACGGCATTGCCCGTATGGATGACGGCAAGCGCAAGCAAACCCTGCATTCCTTGGCGCTTGCCATGTTTGCAGAGGACTTCGCGGGTAACGTGCTGCCTTTCGATTTGGCCGCGGCTGAGCACTATGCCGAACTCGTTGCGCAGAGTGAGGCGGCAGGGCGTGCGGTGGAGATGGCAGATGCGCAGATTGCGGCTATCTGCCGTGTTCACGATGCCAGCTTGGCGACGAGGAATGTGCAGAACTTCGATCGGTTTGGGATATCGATTATTGATCCCTGGAAGGGGGAGTAATCGGGGACCACGGATTCGGCGAAATCGACATCCACACGGGGGCAAGGGCGGCGAAAGGGTGTATGCGCCGATACACCCGTGATCATTCGATGCGCGCATTCAGACGCAAGCAAGCAGCAGTGCCCAAGATAATATCAATCTGCCATAATCGCGTTGCGATGGCCCTGTAGGCGCCGCGTTAGAGCCTTATCCAAACCACCCCTGAAAAGGATTTCCCCATGCAAAACCGCTTCAAGCTGTTTATCACCATGCTCGGCTTCGCCGTTCTTACTGGTTGCGCGTCCGTACCTATGGACAGCCCTTCAGCCGACACCGCACTGAAGGCCTTCACCGCCCCACCTGCTGATAAAGCCGGGCTGTATATCTACCGGGATAGCTTCGCCGGCCAAGCGCTGAAGAAGACCGTCAAGATCGATGGGGAAGTGATTGGCGAGACAGCCAACCGCACCTACTTCTACCGTCTGGTCAACCCGGGCAACCGCGTCATCGCCACCGAATCCGAATTCAGCGACAACGCCATCGACCTGCTGGCCGTCGCTGGGCAAAACCACTATGTACGTCAGTCCATCAAAATGGGCGTATTCGTGGGTGGCGCCAAACTGCAAGTGATCCCGGAAGCAACCGCCCAGGCACACCTGCAGAAGTGCGAACTGGCGAAGTAATAGAAACTCTCCAGAAGGTAATAGGGACCACGGTTTTCGCTTCTGTTTGATCATTCAAGCGAAGCCGTGGTCTGTCCGCTAAATCTTCCGCTGTAATGTCCCTGCGGCGCCCGGACTTGCAGCACATCGCCGACCCGAATCTGTTCATGCAGGTGGCTGAACACCAAGCCATCACGCTTCACGCTGATGCGGAAAAAGTCATCGGACGGCGCGCTCGACAGGCTGTAGGTGCAAAGATGCACAGCGCCTGCAAAGTTGAAGCGCACAGGCAGATGTTGCCCGGCCTGAAACAGCGGCAACCCGGCGCCATCGTCGGGCTGCAGGTAGATCGGCGGCTTTCCTGTTCGCTGCGCGTCGCTCGCAACGGCCGCCAGCGATCCTCTTAGGTCTGGGCTTGCAGGCGTGCGTTCGCTTGCGCCCAAGTGCCGGTCAGCAAACTGCTGGGTGACAGGCCGCCAAAGCGCCAGCGCAAGGCCAGCGCCGCGGGCCGACGCACCAGGCGCTCCACCTCGACCGTCCACAGCCGCTCGGCCCCCTGAAAGGCCTCGACCTGCGGGCCGTCGAGGATGACCTGGGTGCGACCGCTGAGGTGCAGCAGGTCGCCCGATTCGAAATCGAGGAACAGTAAACCGGCTCGAGGATTGATCAGCAGGTTGCCCAGGGTATTGAAGAACAGGTTGCCGGCGAAGTCCGGGATGGTCAGGCGATTGCCCTCTACCTGGACGAAACCGGCCTGGCCACCGCGATGAGAAACGTCCACCGAGCGTTGGCCATCGACGTCCGCATAACTGGCGACAAAGAAGGTATCGGCGCCGGCGATCATGGCGTTGGCGGCGTCATCCAGCCCATCGAGGTGCTGCGCGCTACGGGTCGCCGGATCCGCCAATGGCACCGGGCGAAACTGGCGCAATTGAATATATTGCGGGCAATTGCCGAACGATTGCTCCACCTTCACCTCGAAGCCGCTCGCCGTTACCGCACCAACTCGACCGTTAAGACGGTTGCGCCGGCGGCTGTGCAGCTCGATACCGAGCAGGCCGATCGCCGCCCCCTCTTGCAGTTGTGCCGGATCGTCACTGTCAGGCAGGCTGCCGACCTGCAACAGCGCAGGCGCGGGAGCCTGCAAAAAGCCCGGCGCGCCCTGAAGAATGCTGGCCCAGGGGTTGCCGTCGGCATCCACCGTGCCGTACAGCAGGAACGGCAGTTGCTGATAGAAGGTGCGGTGCTGATCCGGCATCTCGCCGCGAATCACCCTGCAACCTATTGCATCCATGCGCTCGGCGACACCTACCCGCGCCTGCAACTGTTTCTCGCCGGCGTGCCAAGGTGAAGGTTGCATAACGGCTCCTCCCCTGCGCTCCTCGCGCAACAAGAACGGCACGGTCGTGGGCATCAGGCAGTTTTTTGCAAGCCGGCGACGGTGCGCGGCATGCCGACAAACCCTGGCAAGGCTTCAATCCGCGCCAGCCAGGCGCGGATGTTGGCGTAGTCGTCCAGCGACACATTGCCTTCCGGTGCATGGGCGATGTAGCTGTACGCGGCGATGTCGGCGATGGTCGGCTCGCTACCGGCCAGATAGGCCGTGGCGCCCAGTTCCTGATCGATCACTTTGAGCGAGGTGTGGGCATAAGCGATCACCTCTTCAGGGTTATATGGCGCAGCAAACACAGTGATCAGCCTTGCCCTGGCGGGACCGAAGGCAATCGGCCCGGCGGCCACCGACAGCCAGCGCTGCACCTTGGCCGCACCGAGCGGATCGCTTGGCAGCCAGCGACCGTTGCCGTATTTCTGCGCCAGGTAGACCAGGATCGCGTTGGAGTCGGCCAGCACCACGCCTTGATCATCGATCACCGGAACCTGACCAAACGGGTTGAGCGCAAGATAATCCGCCTGCTTGTGGGCGCCCTTGGCCAAATCGACAAAGATCAGCTCGGTGGGCAGTTGCAACAGAGACAGCATCAGCTCGACACGGTGAGCATGGCCGGAACGGGGGAAGTTGTAGAGTTTGATCGCGTGCATGGTCGACTCCGCTGGGTAGTGGCGCAGTTGAGGAAAGACCGGCGCCGGTGTTGGCCATCTTCCACCCACCGGCAAAACAACAGAATAACCAGCAAACGCAATCCATTATTTCAGCCAGCGCAATAACTCTTCAGCCGTGCAGGGCCGGGTGTTCGCGCAGCACCTTCACCGCGAAGTCGACAAAACTGCGCACCCGCACCGGGGCCTTGCGCCCACCCTGGTAGACCACATGAATGGGCCATGGCGGCAGTTCGAAGTCAGCCAGAACAATTTCCAGCTCACCGGCGGCGACCTTGCTCGCCACCTGATACGACAGCACTCGGGTCAGCCCCAGGCCCATGGCGGCGGCAGTGATAGCCGCCTGATTGGCGGTGACCACCAGACGCGGTTCCGCCCGCACGCTGATCGGCTCGCCCGCATCGAGGAACGGCCAGTTCCTGAGCTGGCCAATCGACGAGGTGGCAATGACCGGCGCAGCGCTCAATTCTGCAGGATGCCGAGGCCGACCGTGCTCGGTCAGGAATCCGGGGGACGCGCAGATCACCCGGCGCACTTCGCCCACACGAATGGCATGCTGATTGCTGTCCGGCAAGTCACCGATGCGCACAGCCACATCGACGCCCTCCTCGAGCATGCTCACCACCCGGTCGACCAGTAGCGCGTTGATGCTGACATCCGGGAACTGCGTCAGGTAAGCGACCATGACCGGCGTGACGAACAGCTCGCCGAACAATACCGGCGCGGTGATCGTCAGTTGCCCGCGGGGTTGGGCGTGGCTCCCGGCTGCCGAATCCTCGGCTTCCTGCACCTCGGCGAGAATCCTGCGACAGTCTTCCAGATAACGCTGACCCGCCTCGCTCAAATGCACGCTGCGGGTGGTACGCGTCAGCAACTGGGTGCCGATGCGCCGCTCAAGCGCCGCCACTGCCCGGGTGACACTGGCCGCCGACAGCCCCAAGCGCCGCGCCGCCGCCGAGAAGCCCTGCTCCTGGGCGACGGCGGCGAAGACCTGCATTTCCTGGAATCGGTCCATGGGCTATGTCCTTCGTTCGGATAAAAAAAATCGCAACCCCAGGCTGCGATTTTTATTGTTTCGATCAGCTGTGGATAACCTATTCCACCGTCACCGACTTCGCCAGGTTGCGTGGCTGGTCGACGTCGGTGCCTTTCAACACGGCGACGTAGTAGGACAGCAGCTGCAGCGGGATGGTGTAGAGGATCGGCGCCAGCAGGTCGTGGATATGCGGCATGTTCACCACGTGGGTGCCCTCGCCATTGCTCATCCCGGCCTGCTGGTCGGCAAACACGATCAACTCGCCGCCACGCGCGCGCACTTCCTGCAGGTTGGATTTGAGCTTCTCCAGCAGCTCGTTGTTCGGCGCCACCGTGACCACCGGCATGTCGCTGTCGACCAGGGCCAGCGGGCCGTGCTTGAGCTCGCCGGCCGGGTAGGCTTCGGCGTGGATATAGGAGATTTCCTTGAGCTTGAGCGCGCCTTCCATGGCCACCGGGTACTGCGCGCCACGGCCGAGGAACAGCGCGTGGTGCTTCTCGGCGAACAGTTCGGCGATCTTCTCCACCACCGCATCCATGGCCAGGGCTTCGCCGAGGCGGGCCGGCAGGCGGCGCAGTTCGTCCACCAGTTCGGCCTCCAGCGCCGGGTCGAGGCTGCCGCGTACCTGGCCGATGGACAGGGTGAGCAGCATCAGGGCCACCAGTTGGGTGGTGAAGGCCTTGGTCGAAGCCACGCCGATTTCCGGGCCGGCCTGGGTCAGCAGGCACAGGTCGGACTCGCGCACCAGCGAGCTGATGCCGACGTTGCAGATCGCCAGGCTGGCCAGGTAACCGCCCTGCTCGGGGCTCAGCGCCTTGGCGTTGCGCAGCGCGGCCAGGGTGTCGGCGGTTTCGCCGGACTGGGAAATGCTGATGAACAGGGTATCAGGCTGCACCACCACCTTGCGGTAGCGGAATTCGCTGGCCACCTCGATCTGGCAGGGAATCCCGGCCAGTTCTTCCAGCCAGTAACGGGCGACCATGCCGGCGTGATAGCTGGTGCCGCAGGCGACGATCTGTACATTCTTGACCTTGGCGAACAACTCGGCGGCTTGCGGGCCGAACGCCTGGACCAGCACCTGATTGCTACCGAGACGACCTTCCAGGGTGCGCTGGACCACCTTCGGTTGCTCGTGGATTTCCTTGAGCATGAAGTGGCGGAACGCGCCCTTGTCCGCGGCTTCGGCGCCTTCGTGGTACTGCACGTTTTCGCGCTGCACCGGGTTGCCGTCGACATCCCAGATCTGCACGCCATCGCGGCGGATCTCGGCGATATCGCCTTCTTCCAGGTACATGAAACGGTCGGTCACCTGCCTTAACGCAAGCTGATCCGAGGCGAGGAAGTTCTCGCCCAGGCCCAGGCCGATCACCAGCGGGCTGCCGCTGCGGGCGGCGAGCAGGCGATCCGGCTGCTGCGCGCTGATCACCGCCAGGCCGTAGGCACCATGCAGCTGCTTAACCGCTTCTTTCAGAGCGGCGGTCAGGTCGCCCAGGCTCTGCAGCTTGTGCTCGAGCAGGTGGACGATGACTTCGGTGTCGGTATCCGAGCTGAATACGTAGCCCAGGCCCTTGAGTTGTGCGCGCAGTTGCTCGTGGTTTTCGATGATGCCGTTGTGCACCACCGCCAGCTCTTGGCCTGAGAAATGCGGGTGGGCGTTGCGCTCGCTCGGTGCACCATGGGTGGCCCAGCGGGTGTGGGCTATCCCTAAGCGCCCCGCCAGCGGCTCGTCGTTCAGCGCGGCCTGCAGTTCGCTGACCTTGCCCACCCGACGGCGGCGTTCGAGCTGGCCCTGTTCATTCAGCAGCGCCACACCGGCGCTGTCGTAGCCGCGGTACTCCAGGCGTTTCAGGCCTTCCACCAGCACGGCGGTGATGTTGCGTTCGGCGACGGCGCCCACGATGCCACACATACTCTTGCTCCTTTTTAAGGCTCTACGGCGGCGCAGATCAGATTGACTCCGCGCGCCGTCAATTGTTCACGCACCTCGGCGCTGAGGCGCTCGTCGGTGATCAGGGTATGGACGCTGCTCCAGGGCAGTTCCAGATTGGGAATCTTGCGGCCGATCTTGTCGCTCTCGACCATCACCACCACTTCGCGGGCCACCTCGGCCATCACCCGCGACAGGCCGAGCAGCTCGTTGAAGGTGGTGGTGCCACGGGCCAGATCGATGCCATCGGCGCCGATAAACAGCTGGTCGAAGTCGTAGGAGCGCAGCACCTGTTCGGCGACCTGACCCTGGAAGGATTCCGAATGCGGATCCCAGGTGCCGCCGGTCATCAGCAGCACCGGCTCGTGTTCCAGTTCGCTGAGGGCGCGGGCCACGTTCAGCGAGTTGGTCATCACCACCAGGCCGGGTTTGTGCCCCAGCTCGGGGATCATCGCCGCCGTGGTCGTGCCGCTGTCGATAATGATCCGTGCATGCTCGCGGATCCGCGCCACGCCGGCGCGAGCGATGGCCTGCTTGTACTGGGAAATCGGCTGGCCGGCATCGCCGATCAGCTCCTGCGGCAGGGGCACCGCACCGCCGTAACGGCGCAGCAACAGGCCGTTTTTTTCCAGCGCGGTGAGGTCCTTGCGAATGGTCACTTCCGAGGTTTCGAAACGCCTGGCCAACTCATCCACACTCACCTCGCCCTGCTCGGCGAGCAAGGCCAGGATGGTGTGTCGACGTTGCGGGGTGTTGCGTTTCGACATGCTAAGTTTCGATTCGAAAGATAATGACGCGAATCAAAACCTAATGAAGCTTTTCCGTCAAGGGGAAAAACGATAGAAGGCAGAGCGTAGGATGGGGTAGACGCGTAGCGGCGTAACCCATCGATTGGGCAGTATGGGTATCGCTGCGCTCAACCCATCCTACGACCTTATTTCTTGATCTTGGTCGGCCGCTTCCAGCCGTCGATGTTGCGCTGCTTGGCGCGGCCGACCGCCAGGGTGTTATCCGGCACATCGGCGGTGATCACCGAACCGGCGCCAGTGGTGGCACGGTCGCCCAGGGTCACCGGCGCCACCAGGGCGCTGTTGGAGCCGATGAACACGTCCTCACCGAGCACCGTCTTGAACTTGTTGGCGCCGTCGTAGTTGCAGGTGATGGTGCCGGCACCGATATTGCTGCGGGCGCCGATCTCGGCATCGCCCAGGTAGCTCAGGTGGCCGGCCTTGGCGCCTTCGCCCAGCACGGCATTCTTCAGTTCGACGAAGTTGCCGACATGCGCCTTGGCGCCGAGCACGCTGCCGGGACGCAGGCGGGCGAACGGACCGCAATCGCTGCCCGCGCCCATTTCCGCGCCGTCCAGATGGCTGTTGGCCTTGACCACTGCGCCCTGACGCAGGGTGCTGTCCTTGATCACGCAGTTCGGGCCGATCTGCACACCGTCTTCGATGACCACCCGGCCTTCGAGAATCACGTTGATGTCGATCAGCACGTCGCGGCCCACCGTCACCTCGCCGCGCAGATCGAAACGCGCCGGGTCGCGCAGGGTCACGCCCTGGACCATCAGGCTGCGCGCGGCGCGCTGCTGGTAGTGACGCTCCAGCTCGGCCAGCTGGATGCGGTCATTGGCGCCCTGCACCTCCATGGCATCCAGTGGCTGTTCGGTGGCCACCACCAGGCCATCGGCCACGGCCATGGCGATCACGTCGGTGAGGTAGTACTCGCCCTGGGCATTGCTGTTGGACAGCCGGCTCAGCCAGTCGCCCAGGCGTTTGCCCGGTACGGCAAGAATGCCGGTGTTGCCTTCGCAGATCTGCCGCTGCTCGGGTGTGGCGTCCTTGTGCTCGACGATCGCCTTGACCACCCCGGCGCCATCACGAACGATGCGCCCGTAACCGCTCGGGTCGATGAGGTCGACCGTCAATAGCCCAAGCTGCTCGGCGCCGACCTGCTCCAGCAAACGCTCGAGGGTGGCGGTCTCGATCAGCGGCACATCGCCGTAGAGGATCAGCACGCGCTCGGCCGTCAGCGCCGGCAGGGCCTGGGCCACGGCATGGCCGGTGCCCAGTTGTTCGCTCTGCAGGACGAAGTTCAGGTCAGCTGCGGCCAGTCGCTCGCGCACCAGGTCCGCGCCATGGCCGATCACCACGTGGATGCCGGCAGGCGAAAGCTCCCGGGCGCGGTCGATGACATGGCCGAGCATGGACTTACCGGCGATCGGATGGAGGACTTTCGGCAGGGCGGAGCGCATGCGGGTGCCCTGGCCAGCGGCGAGTATGACGATATCGAGAGACATAGGCAGACACTGATCCAGAAAATGCGGACAAAGAAAAAGGGTAGCCAAGGCTACCCTTTTACTGACGTGCGATGAAGTAGAACGGTATCAGCTACCGCCGTACTTCTTGCGTAGCTGCTGGACGGTGCGCAGCTGAGCTGCGGCCTCGGCCAGGCGAGCAGCGGCGGAACCGTAGTCGAACTCGGCGCCTTTTTCATGCAGGGCCTTCTCGGCAGCCTTGACGGCTTCCTGAGCAGAGGCTTCGTCGAGGTCGGCAGCACGCTGCACGGTATCGGCCAAAACCTTGATCATGTTCGGCTGCACTTCAAGAAAGCCACCGGAGATGTAATACACCTCGGCTTCGCCACCCGGCATGACCAGACGAATCGGGCCAGGCTTGAGGTCGGTGATCAGCGGCGCGTGCCCCAGAGCGATACCCAGATCACCCAGGTTGCCGTGCGCAATCACCATCTCGACCAGACCGGAGAAGATTTCGCCTTCTGCGCTGACGATGTCGCAATGGACTGTCATAGCCATATCTAGCCTCACAAAAGCGCCCGTCTCCGGGCGCACGGGTGATTACAGTTTCTTCGCTTTCTCGATGGCTTCTTCGATGCCGCCGACCATGTAGAACGCCTGCTCCGGAAGGTGATCGTAATCACCTTTGAGAATGCCGCTGAAACCAGCGATGGTGTCCTTCAGGGAGACGTACTTGCCAGGCGAACCGGTGAAGACTTCGGCCACGAAGAACGGCTGCGACAGGAAGCGCTGGATCTTACGCGCACGGGATACCAACTGCTTGTCGGCTTCCGACAGTTCGTCCATACCCAGGATCGCGATGATGTCCTTCAGTTCCTTGTAACGCTGCAGCACGTACTGCACGCCGCGGGCGGTGTCGTAGTGCTCCTGACCGATCACGTTCGGGTCGAGCTGACGCGAAGTGGAGTCGAGCGGGTCGACCGCCGGGTAGATACCCAGGGAAGCGATGTCACGCGAGAGTACGACGGTGGCGTCCAAGTGGGCGAAGGTGGTCGCCGGGCTCGGGTCGGTCAAGTCGTCCGCCGGTACGTATACCGCCTGGATCGAGGTGATCGAACCGCTCTTGGTCGAGGTGATGCGCTCCTGCAGGATACCCATCTCTTCGGCCAGGGTCGGCTGGTAACCTACTGCCGAAGGCATACGGCCCAGCAGTGCGGATACTTCGGTACCGGCCAGGGTGTAGCGGTAGATGTTGTCGACGAACAGCAGAACGTCGTTACCTTCGTCGCGGAACTTCTCGGCCATGGTCAGGCCGGTCAGGGCTACGCGCAGACGGTTGCCTGGCGGCTCGTTCATCTGACCGTAAACCAGGGCTACCTTGTCGAGAACGTTGGAGTCCTTCATCTCGTGGTAGAAGTCGTTACCCTCACGGGTACGCTCGCCCACACCGGCGAACACGGAATAACCGCTGTGCTCGATGGCGATGTTACGGATCAGTTCCATCATGTTTACGGTCTTGCCGACACCGGCACCACCGAACAGACCGACTTTACCGCCCTTGGCGAACGGGCAGATCAGGTCGATAACCTTGATGCCGGTTTCCAGCAGGTCGTTGCCGCCCGCCTGTTCAGCGAAAGACGGCGCAGGACGGTGAATGCCCCAACGCTCTTCTTCGCCGATCGGACCGGCTTCGTCGATCGGGTTGCCCAGCACGTCCATGATCCGCCCCAGGGTCGCTTTACCGACCGGTACGGAGATGGCTGCGCCAGTGTTCTTGACGTCCAGACCGCGCTTCAAGCCTTCGGTCGAGCCCATCGCAATGGTACGAACCACACCATCGCCCAGCTGCTGCTGAACTTCCAGGGTGGTTTCGGCGCCTTGAACTTTCAAGGCGTCGTAGATGCCCGGAACCTGATCGCGTGGGAATTCCACGTCGATCACGGCGCCGATGATTTGTACGATACGTCCGCTACTCATAGCTGGATCCTCTGAATATTTGAACCGGTATCAGACCGCGGCAGCGCCGCCAACGATTTCCGAGATCTCTTGGGTGATCGCCGCCTGACGCGCCTTGTTGTAGATCAGCTGCAAATCGCTGATCAGATCACCGGCGTTGTCGGTAGCGTTCTTCATCGCGATCATCCGCGCCGCTTGTTCAGCCGCGTTGTTCTCGACCACCGCCTGGTACACCTGCGACTCCACGTAGCGCACCATCAAGCCGTCCAGCAGCTCCTTGGCATCGGGTTCATAGAGATAGTCCCAGTGATGCTTGAGCTTTTGATCCGAATCGGCCACCAGGGGAATCAACTGTTCCACTGTCGGCTGTTGCGTCATGGTGTTGACGAACTTGTTCGAGACCACGGACAAACGGTCGATGCGGCCATCGAGGTACGCATCGAGCATGACCTTGACGCTACCGATCAGATCGTTGATCGACGGTTCCTCGCCCAGGTGGCTGATCGCAGCAACGACATTGCCGCCAAAGCTGCGGAAGAATGCCGCACCCTTGCCACCAATCACGCAGAGGTCGATCTCTACACTTTGTTCGCGGTTTACCACCATGTCCTTGACCAGGGCCTTGAACAGGTTGGTATTGAGGCCACCACACAAGCCACGGTCACTGCTTACCACCACATAACCGACGCGCTTTACTTCACGCTCGATCATGAACGGGTGGCGGTATTCCGGGTTGGCGTTGGCCAGATGACCAATCACCTGGCGGATGCGCTCCGCGTAAGGACGGCTGGCAGACATGCGCATTTGAGCCTTGCGCATCTTGCTGACAGCCACCTTTTCCATGGCGCTGGTGATCTTTTGCGTGCTTTTGATGCTCGCAATCTTGCTGCGAATCTCTTTTGCGCCTGCCATTTGACACCTATCGGGTTAGCAGGCGGAGGTCATAAGACCTCCGCTGCGGCTTACCAGGTTTGGGTGGCCTTGAACTTCTCGATACCGGCTTTCAGGCCAGCGTCGATTTCGTCATTGAAGTCACCCTTCACGTTGATCTTCGCCATCAAGTCGGCGTGATCGCGGTTGAAGTAAGCAATCAGAGCTTGTTCGAAGCTGCCGATTTTGACGATTTCGATGTCCTGCAGGTAGCCACGTTCGGCCGAGTACAGGGACAGCGACATGTCGGCGATGGACATCGGCGCGTATTGCTTCTGCTTCATCAGCTCGGTAACGCGCTGACCATGCTCGAGCTGCTTGCGGGTGGCTTCGTCCAGGTCAGAAGCGAACTGGGCGAAAGCCGCCAATTCACGGTACTGAGCCAGAGCGGTACGGATACCACCGGAAAGCTTCTTGATGATCTTGGTCTGAGCGGCACCACCTACGCGGGACACCGAGACACCGGCGTTCACTGCCGGACGGATGCCGGAGTTGAACATCGCCGATTCCAGGAAGATCTGACCGTCGGTGATCGAGATCACGTTGGTCGGAACGAACGCGGAAACGTCGCCCGCCTGGGTTTCGATGATCGGCAGAGCGGTCAAGGAACCGGTCTTGCCAGTCACGGCGCCATTAGTGAACTTCTCGACATACTCTTCGGACACGCGCGAGGCGCGCTCCAGCAGACGGCTGTGGAGATAGAACACGTCGCCCGGGTAGGCTTCACGGCCTGGCGGACGGCGCAGCAGCAGGGAAATCTGGCGGTACGCCACTGCTTGCTTGGACAAATCGTCATACACGATCAGCGCGTCTTCGCCGCGGTCGCGGAAGTACTCGCCCATGGTGCAACCGGAGTACGGTGCAATGAATTGCAGCGCAGCGGATTCGGAAGCACTGGCGGCAACGATGATGGTGTTAGCCAAGGCACCGTTTTCTTCCAGCTTGCGTACCACGTTGGCGATGGTCGATTGCTTCTGACCGATTGCCACGTAGACGCACTTAATGCCGCTGTTCTTCTGGTTGATGATGGCATCGATCGCCAGAGCGGTTTTACCGATCTGACGGTCGCCGATGATCAGCTCGCGCTGGCCACGGCCAACCGGAATCATGGCGTCGACGGCCTTGTAACCGGTTTGCACCGGTTGGTCGACCGACTTACGCCAGATCACGCCCGGTGCAACCTTCTCAACCGCGTCGCTGAGGACGTTGTTCAGTGGGCCTTTACCGTCAACCGGGTTACCCAGGGCATCGACCACGCGACCCAGCAGTTCCGGACCTACCGGTACTTCGAGGATGCGCCCGGTGCACTTGGCGCTCATGCCTTCAGCCAACGACTGATAGGCACCGAGAACCACGGCACCGACAGAGTCGCGCTCGAGGTTCATCGCCATGCCGTAGACGGCACCCGGGAACTCGATCATTTCGCCGTACATTACGTCGGCCAGACCATGGATCCGCACGATACCGTCGGACACGCTGACGACTGTGCCTTCGTTACGGGCTTGCGAGGCGACATCGAGTTTCTCGATACGCCCCTTGATGATTTCACTTATTTCGGAAGGATTGAGTTGCTGCATAGCTCTGCTGCCCCTTCAAACTCAAGATTTCAATGCTTCGGCCAGCTTCGCGATCTTGCCGCGAACTGAGCCATCGATTACCAGGTCGCCGGCGCGGATCACGACACCACCTATCAGGCTGGCATCCTCCGTAGCATGCAGGCGCACTTCCCGGCCGAGCCGTGCACTGAGAACCTTGGCGAGTTTGTCTTGCTGTTCATCGCTCAATGCGAAGGCACTGGTGACATCCACGTCGACCGATTTTTCCTGTTCGGCTTTATACAGCTCGAACAGATCGGCGATCTCCGGCAACAGGGCCAGGCGATCATTTTCGGCGACGATATGGATGAAATTGCGTACCTGGGCGTCGAACTTGTCACCACACACCTCGTTGAAGGTGGTGGACTTATCTGTACTCGTCAGACGCGGAGCCGTGAGCATGCGCTGGATGGTGTCGCTTTGCGACACCTCAGCGGCCAGGCCAAGCATGGCTGACCAAGAGGCCAGTTGCTGGTGGGCCTGGGCATACTCAAAGGCAGCCTTGGCGTAAGGTCGGGCCAGCGTGGTCAGTTCTGCCATGATCGCGCCCTCGCTTAAATTTCGGCTGCCAGTTTGGAAACCAGCTCCGCATGCGCGTTTTGGTCGATGGATGCGCCCAGGATCTTCTCGGCACCGCTGACGGCCAGGCTACCCAATTGGGCGCGCAGCATGTCTTTGACGCTGTTCAGTTCCTGTTCGATCTCGGCCTGAGCCTGAGCCTTCACGCGGTCAGCTTCGACACGGGCCTGTTCACGGGCTTCGTCTACGATCTGGGTACCACGTTTCTTGGCTTGCTCAATGATTTCGGCTGCTTGGCCTTTGGCGTCGCGCAGTTGTTGAGCCACTTTTTCATGGGCCAACTCCAGGTCACGAGCCGCACGGCTGGCAGCGTCCAGTCCATCTGCAATCTTCTTTTGACGATCCTGCAAAGCCGTAATGACCGGAGGCCATACGAACTTCATGCAGAACAGCACGAAGATGAAGAAGGCAACGGACTGGCCAATCAGGGTTGCATTAATGTTCACGCCAACACCTCGCTCGTTCGTTGTCCGTCAAACCAATCCACTCGAATACTCGAGTGATTAGCCTGCAATTTGACCAACGAAGGGGTTCGCGAAGGTGAAGAACAGTGCGATACCAACGCCGATCATGGTCACGGCGTCGAGCAGACCGGCGACGATGAACATTTTAACTTGCAGCATCGGAACCATTTCCGGTTGACGCGCAGCGCCTTCCAGGAACTTTCCGCCCAGCAGGCCGAAACCAATGGCGGTACCCAGGGCACCCAGGCCAATCAGCAGTGCTACAGCGATCGCGGTCAGACCAACTACAGTTTCCATCTTTCCTCCCGACTTTTATGTCGTATTGGTTTAAGGTTTTCTAAGGTAAAGCGGTAAAGCTAAATCATTGCCTGTGTTGCCCTTGCGGGCGTCCACCTTGGGCAGAGCGCAGCCTGATCTGCCTTTTCCCCGCAGGGGAAGGGCATCAGGATGCGCGTTGCGCGCTTAGTGGTTGTCTTCGTGCGCCATCGACAGGTAGACGATGGTCAGCATCATGAAGATGAACGCTTGCAGCACGATGATCAGGATGTGGAAGACGGCCCACGCCCACTGCAAGACGATACCCAGACCGCCCAGCAGCAAACCGCCACTGAACATGACTGCGATAAGGATGAAGATCAGTTCGCCGGCGTAGAGGTTACCGAACAGACGCAGAGCCAGGGAAATCGGCTTGGCAATCAGGGTTACCAACTCGAGTAGCAAGTTAACCGGCACAAACAGCGCCTGAATCAAGACGTTCTTGCTGCCGAACGGGTGCAGGGTCAGCTCACCGATGAAACCGCCGATACCCTTGACCTTGATGCTGTAGTAGAGGATCAGGGCGAACACCGACAGGGCCAGGCCCAGGGTCGCGTTTGGATCGGTGGTCGGCACGACGCGGAAGAACAGATGCGGATCACCCATGATGGTCGCAGCCAGCATCGGCAACCAGTCCACCGGGATCAGATCCATAAAGTTCATCAGGAAGACCCAGACGAAGATGGTCAGACCCAGGGGAGCGATCAGTGCGTTGCGACCATGGAAAGTGTCTTTGACACTGCCATCGACAAACTCGACCAGTACTTCGACGAAGTTCTGCAGCCCACCCGGTTGCCCGGAAGTGGCGCGCTTGGCTGCAGCGCGGAACAACAGAATGAAAATCAGGCCGAGCACCACCGACACCAACAGGGTATCGACATGGAATGCCCAGAAGCCCATTTCTTGGGCTTCCCTGAGGTTGTGGGCAAAACTCCAGCCGTTGACCGGGTGCTGACCGTAGGTCAGGTTGGTCAAGTGATGCTGGATATAACCCGAAGCGGTTTCTGCTGCTGCCATATATCCCTCGAGCGCTAAGGTCTTAAAAATCTTGTTTTCATTAGCAAGGGTGAGAACCAGTTGACCAACTGGGTCAACAGGAGTACGCCGAATACCGCCAGCGCATCCAATGGCTTCACGCCTGCAAACGTCAGTGCAAACAGCACTGCCGTCAAAATCAGTTTGCCCGCTTCACCGGCATAAAAAGACCGGACTATCGCTTGGGCGGCCCGCGCTCCACTGAAACGGAACGCCTTGTGGGCAAAGTACAAATTCGGCAACCAGGCAATCAGCCCGCCACACAACCCCGAATAGCCACTTACTGCTCCGCGTGTGGCGTACAGCACCGCAGCCGCTAACAGTAGTACAGCCAGCTGGGTCAGCAAGACCGGAAACACCGCTAAACGATGAAAGGGCAGGCGATTTTGCTTGCGAACATCCATCGGCACAGTCCTTACGGCGTCGGCCGCCTCAAATCAACGACTTGGCATATTTCGTGCCGACAAAAGCGCGCAAAGTATAGAGGCGCAGCCCCGCGGGTTCAACTGTCAGGTAGTGATTTCCGTGAACCCGCTACATGGTCAATTGTTTCAGCGGATGTGGGCCAGAACACCCTGCAATTCATCCAGCGAGCTGTAGCGAATCACCAGTTGACCTTTGCCCTTTTGCCCGTGCTTGATCTGCACCGGAGAGCCCAGGCGCTCGGCCAGGCGCTGTTCCAGGCGACTGATGTCAGGGTCGGCTTTGGGTGCCACAACCGACTTGTCCTTGCCACTCAACCATTGCCGCACCAACGCTTCGGTTTGCCGCACGGTCAGCCCACGCGCGACAACATGTCGCGCCCCTTCGACCTGTTGTTCCGCCGGCAGACCGAGCAGGGCACGCGCATGGCCCATCTCCAGGTCGCCATGGGACAGCAGGGTCTTGATCTCGTCCGGCAGACCGATCAGGCGCAGCAGGTTGCTGATGGTCACGCGGGATTTGCCCACGGCCTCGGCCACCTGTTGCTGGGTCAGCTGGAATTCCTGCTGCAGCCGCTGCAGGGCAACGGCCTCGTCGATCGGGTTGAGGTCTTCGCGCTGGATATTCTCGATCAGCGCCATGGCGATCGCCGCCTCGTCGGGCAGTTCGCGCACCATTGCCGGGATCTTGTCCAGGCCAGCCTGCTGACAGGCGCGCCAGCGTCGCTCGCCGGCAACGATCTCGAAACGCCCTTGGCCAATCGGCCGCACCACGATCGGTTGCAGGACACCCTGGGCCTTGATCGACTGGGCCAGTTCGTCCAGTGCGGTGGCATCCATGTCGCGCCGCGGTTGGTACTTGCCGCGCTGGATCAGATCCAGGGGCACATATTGCAGCTCGCGGCTATCGACCTGGGCGGCTTCTGCCTGCAGAGCGGTGACGGTGGTGCCACCCAGCAGGGCATCCAAGCCTCGTCCCAGCCCTCGTTTCTTGACGGC
>JAUYKV010000051.1 GCA_030699825.1 Pseudomonas sp.
GCTGGAACACCATGGCCAGGCGCGAGCGCATGCGCTGCAACTGCTTGGGGTCGGCGGCCTTGAGCGCGCCTTCCTTGTTGGCCACCAGCTTGAGCTCCTCGCCGTTGAGCAGGATCTTGCCGCCGTGGGGCTGCTCCAGCAGGTTGATGCAGCGCAGGAAGGTACTCTTGCCCGAGCCGCTGGAGCCGATGATGCTGATCACGTCGCCAGCCTTGGCCGCCAGCGACACGCCCTTGAGCACTTCGTGGCTGCCATAGCGCTTGTGCAGATCCTGAACTTCGAGTTTGTACATGGTTTCCACTCTCTTGAATCAGTCGCTGAGCAAGCGACCCTGGCGAATAGGGGTACGACCGGCGACCTTGGCCAGCCATAGACCGGGCTGGGCAAAGCGCATCCGTTCACGAACGTAGAGCACACCATCGGTCGAGGCGCAGACGGTGCTGTGGCGATCGCTGAGCGGATCGATCACCTCGAACAGTGGGTCGCCGGTCTTGACTCGCGCACCCACCGGCTGCAGAAAACTCACCACGCCGGCATGCGGCGCGCAGGCATATTCGGCACCCGCGAAAGGCGTGGCCTCGCAGCTGTCTGCGGGCGCCGCCGGCCAGTCGTCGGCGATCAGGCCCTGCTCGGCGAGAAACGCCAGAATACTCTCGGCACTGGCTGCGGCCTGCTCCTTGCCGGTGTCCGCCATGCCGCCCAGTTCGACTGTGGCAGCCAGGCACGCCAGCGGGATAGCCGCTTCGGGGAAATGCCGAGCCAGGTGCAACCAGGGCAGCGAGCAGGATTCGTCGAACGAACTGCCGCCGCCATCCTCGGTGACCAGCACCGCGCCGGCCTGCAGGCGGGCGGCCAGCGGACGCAATTGCGCCCATTGCTGCGGCAGCGTGTACAGATGCACCACCGCCTCGAAGTCGCAGTGCAGATCCAGCACCACATCGGCATCGCAGGCGTGCTTGAGCAACAGGCGCTGCAAGGCCTGCAACTCGGAGGTCGGCGCAGGCAGCGCCTCCAGCGCGGCCTGCATCGCCGTGCGGATCAAGCGCACATTGGCCGGGCCATCCTCGCCCAGGCAGCCTTGCAGAGCCGGGGCAATGGCCTCGGCCAGGGCGAAGAAGTCACGGTTGAAATTCTTGCCGCTGGCAAACTCGAAGCGGCCCTGCTGGGTCGACTGAAACAACTGACCCAGGCCGATCGGATTGGCCACCGGCACCAGTTCGATGACGCCTGTCAGGCGCCCCTGGGCTTCGAGTTCGCGCAGGCGCCGCTTGAGTTCCACGGCGACCCGCATGCCCGGCAACTCATCGGCATGCAACGAAGCCTGGATATAGGCCTTGCACGGGCCGTTGCCGAAACGGAACACGCTTAAACGCCGTTCCGTGCCAGGGCAGTTCCAGGGCAACACATGATCGATCCGTTGCATGTTCGGTTCCTCAGAGATTGTGAAAATATCGAGCGCCGTAGCGAGGCTGCCTCCAGGCGTTCGCAGCGCAACGCCGCAGCGGGCGTTTGGAGGCGTTCGCAGAGACGGCCGCAGTAGGCGGGAGTTTTTTCACAAGCGTCATGCCTTGCGTGGCGCCAGATAGCCCAGCCAGCGACGCTCGGCGTGCTTGAACAGGCGTACCAGGACGAAGGTCAGGCACAGGTAGAACAGCCCGGCGGTGATGAACGCCTCGAACGGCAGGTAATGCTGCGAACTGACGGTACGAGCCGCACCGGTGATGTCGATCAGGGTGACAATCGACGCCAGGCTGGTAGTGTGCAGCATCATGATCACTTCGTTGCTGTACTGCGGCAGTGCCCGACGCAATGCCGACGGCAGGAGAATGCGCCGGTACAGTTTGCCCCGCGACATGCCCATGGCCTTGGCCGCTTCGATCTCGCCATGCGGGGTCGACTTGAGGCTGCCGGCGAGGATTTCCGCGCTGTAGGCGCTGGTGTTGATACCGAACGCCAGGCAGGCACAGAAGGTCGCGCTGGAAAAATACGGCCAGAGGAAACTCTCACGCACCGCCTCGAACTGAGCCAAGCCGTAGTAGATCAGGAACAACTGCACCAGCATCGGCGTGCCGCGGATCACATAGGTATAGAGCCAGGCCGGAAAATTCAGCAGCGGCGACTTGGACACCCGCATCAGCCCCAGCGGAATCGCCAGCGCCAGGCCGAAGGCCAGGGAAATCAGGAGAAGCTGCAGGGTCACCAGTACGCCACCGAAGTACAGCGGCAGGTTTTCCCAGATCACGTTGTAGTCGAAGATCATGCGTTCGCTCCCGTGCTCACAGATCGGCGGCTTTGGTGCCGACCGAGTAGCGCTTTTCCACATAGCGCAGCACCAGCAGGGACACACTGGTCAGCACCAGATAGAGGGCGCCGACCGCCAGGTAAAAGGTAAACGGCTCCCGCGTGGCATCGGCCGCGCTTTTCGCCTTGAACATCATGTCCTGCAGGCCCACCACCGAAATCAACGCGGTGGCCTTGGTCAGCACCAGCCAGTTGTTGGTGAAGCCCGGAATGGCGAAACGGATCATCTGCGGCACCAGGATGCGAAAGAACACCTTGCTGCCACTCATGCCGTAAGCAGCGCCCGCCTCGCTCTGGCCTTTGGGGATGGCCATGAAGGCGCCGCGAAAAGTCTCCGACAGATAGGCGCCGAAGATGAAGCCCATGGTGAAGACGCCGGCGATAAACGGATTAATATCGATATATTCGTCGTAGCCCAGCAGCGGCGCCAGCCGATTCACCAGGTCCTGGCCGCCATAGAAAATCAGCAGGATCAGCACCAGGTCGGGAATGCCACGAATCACCGTGGCGTAGGTTTCACCCAGAATCGCCAACCACCTGATTGGTGAAAGACGGAACGCCGCACCGAGCAAGCCGAGAAAGATGGCAACCGCAACGGATGACAGAGCCAGCAGCAGGGTGAGCCAGGCGCCGTCGAGAATGGTCGAGCCGTAGCCGTCAAGCATGCTCAAGTACCTCATGCAGGCGCCGGGCGGCGCCGAAGAGCACAACGGAAAAGTGGCACAAGCGCGCTATCTGCCTGTTTGCGCCACTCTCACTGATAAGCGACTTGCCTGCAGCAGTCAGTCGCCGTAGACGTCGAAGCTGAAGTACTTGTCCTGCACCGCCTTGTATTTGCCGTTGGCGCGGATGCCGGCAATGGCTGCACTGAACTTGTCGGCCAGGGCAGTATCGCCCTTGCGCACGGCAATGCCGGCGCCATCACCGAAGTACTTCTGCTCATTGAAATCCGGCCCAACCAAGGCAAAGCCCTTGCCGGCGTCGGTCTTGAGGAATCCGTCGTCGATGTTCACCGAGTCGGCGATGGTGGCGTCAAGGCGACCGGTCTGCAAGTCCAGGAAGATTTCGTTCTGAGAGCTGTAGCGCACCACTTCGACACCCGCCGGTGCGAACACATCGGTGGCGTAACGGTCGTAGATCGACGCACGTTGCACGCCGACCTTCTTGCCTTTGAGGTCGACCAGCGGATCGTCGATCTGGCTGCCGGCCTTCATCGCCAGCTTGGCCGGGGTGTGGTAGTACTTCTTGGAGAAGTCGACGGACTTGAGCCGATCTTCGGTAATGGTCATCGACGACAGCACGGCATCGAACTTGCGTACTTTCAGCGCCGGGATCAGGCCATCGAACTCCTGCTCGATCCACTGGCACTCGACCTTCATCTCTTCACACAGGGCATTGCCGATGTCGTAATCGAAGCCGGTGATATTGCCGTCGGGAGTCTTGTAGGCGAACGGAGGGTAAGCCGCTTCGATACCGATGCGCAGGGGCTTGGTCTGTTCAGCCATGGCCAGCGGCGACAACACGGATAGTGCCAATGCGCCGAGAAGTGCAATCTTCTTCATCTTGTGACTCCTTCGAATGGGAATGGATGCGGCGGGCAGTAACCCTGTGAGCGCACCTGCATCCAGCCATGGATAAGTTGTAGAGAACCACGCCGTCTTTGCTGGCTAACAGGCAGAGACAAGCAGTTCCGGCTGGGTGTGCGGCATTCTAGCGACAGGTCGAAAGTCGATATTTCTTCAATGCGACAAGTAATTACAAAAGGCCCGAACGGGCACCGCGGACACATTGACAGTCTCTGGCAAACATGCAGAGACAGATTTGAAAGGCAACCAGTTACTTAAGCAATTATCGCGCCAGACTTTGTGAAGCCTTTTATTCACGGGCCTTGCCGGGCATTCGTATTTTTCCAAACCGCACCGAATCGGCGCAAAGCGTTTCCCTCCACCCCACAACCGCGCGCGGCGTTACCCTTTAGGTGACAACACTGAACCCGTAGGAGCAGACCGATGGGTTAGGCGCCCGCAAATTGACCTGCTGCCAGCAGAACAAACGCGCCGTAACCCATCATCGATATTCGCCATGCCTGCAGGTACAGACATAAATCGCTTAATGGGTATCGCTGCGCTCATCCAACGCGGCCCGACGGATCGCCGCCCGCACCACCCTACAATTACTGGCTCCTACGGCGATCTTTTCTCATTTCCACAAACGACAACGCCCCGCCTCGGTTCGTGGCCGAGGCGGGGCGCGGTTTGCCGGTGCCGGTTAGGCGACCTGCATGTCGCGATGAGTATCGATGAGGTGCTGAACCACACCAGGATCGGCCAGGGTGGAGATATCGCCGAGCGCATCGTATTCGCCGGTGGCGATCTTGCGCAGGATGCGGCGCATGATCTTGCCCGAGCGCGTCTTCGGCAAACCGGGAGCCCACTGGATAACGTCTGGCGAGGCGATCGGACCGATCTCCTTGCGCACCCAGTTCTTCAAGTCCTGACGCAGCTGCTCGGAAGGCTCCTGGCCACCATTGAGGGTGACGTAGACGTAGATGCCCTGGCCCTTGATGTCGTGCGGCACACCGACCACCGCGGCTTCCGCCACTTTCGGGTGGGCAACCATGGCGCTTTCGATTTCGGCGGTGCCCATGCGGTGACCGGAAACATTGAGCACGTCGTCGACGCGGCCGGTGATCCAGTAGTAACCGTCTTCGTCGCGGCGAGCACCGTCACCAGTGAAGTACATGCCCTTGAAGGTCTTGAAGTAGGTGTCGACGAAACGATCATGATCGCCGTACAGGGTACGCGCCTGACCCGGCCAGGAATCGATGATTACCAGATTACCTTCGGCGGCGCCCTCGATCAGGTTGCCCATATTGTCCACCAGCGCTGGCTGCACGCCGAAGAACGGCCGAGCGGCCGAGCCGGGCTTGAGTGCATGGGCACCGGGCAACGGGCTCATCAGGGTGGCGCCGGTTTCGGTCTGCCACCAGGTATCGACGATCGGGCAGCGACTCTGGCCGACGGTCTCGTAGTACCAGTGCCAGGCCTCCGGGTTGATCGGCTCGCCGACCGAGCCGAGCAGGCGCAGGCTGGAGCCGTCGAAGCCCTCCACCGCCGCCTTGCCCTGGGCCATCATGGCGCGGATCGCGGTCGGTGCGGTGTAGAGGATGTTGACCTTGTGCTTGTCGACGATTTTGGCGACACGGGTAATGTCCGGGTAGTTCGGCACACCCTCGAACAGCACAATGGTGGCGCCATTGGCCAGCGGACCGTAGACGTTGTAGCTGTGGCCGGTGACCCAGCCGACGTCGGCGGTGCACCAGAAAACCTCTCCCGGCTTGTAGTCGAACACCCGCTCATGGGTCAGCGCGGCGTACAGCAGGTAGCCGGCACTGGTGTGCAACACACCCTTGGGCTTGCCGGTCGAGCCGGAGGTATAGAGGATGAACAGCGCCTCCTCGGCGCCCATCTCCTTCGGCGCGCAGACGCTGCCGGCGACCGTCATCAGGTCTTCGTACCAGATGTCGCGGTGCGGGTGCCACTTGATATCGCCACCGGTGCGCTTGCACACGATGATCTTCTGCACGCTGGCAGTTTCCGGGTTGGCCAGGGCGTCGTCG
This sequence comes from Pseudomonas sp., assembly GCA_030699825.1. Taxonomy (GTDB): domain Bacteria; phylum Pseudomonadota; class Gammaproteobacteria; order Pseudomonadales; family Pseudomonadaceae; genus Aquipseudomonas. The sequence continues at coordinate 5,921 of JAUYKV010000051.1, forward strand.
ACGTTGGCTTTGAGCGGGATACTCTTGCCGCCACGCAGGCCTTCGTCGGCAGTGATCACCACCTTGGACCGGCAGTCGATGATGCGCCCGGCCAGCGCCTCGGGCGAGAAGCCGCCGAACACCACCGAATGGATCGCACCGATACGGGCACAGGCGAGCATCGCCACTACCGCCTCGGGGATCATCGGCATGTAGATGGTCACCACGTCGCCGCGGTGCACATCCTGGCCGCGCAGGGCGTTGGCGAGCTTGCATACTTGCTCGTGCAGCTCGCGGTAGGTGATGTTCTTGTGCTCGGACGGATCGTCACCTTCCCAGATGATCGCGATCTCGTCGCCGCGCTGCTCCAGGTGCCGATCCAGGCAATTATAGGAGACGTTGAGGGTACCGTCGGCGAACCACTTGATATCGACGTGGTGATCGTCGAACGAGGTCTGCTTGACCTTGGTGAACGGCTTGATCCAGTCGAGACGTTGGGCCTGCTCACGCCAGAAGCCGTCGGGGTTGATCACCGACTGCTGATACATGGCTTTGTAGGTGGCTTCGTCGGTAAACGACTGAGCCGCCACCTCTGGGCGCACGGGATAGAGGGACGCAGCACTCATTGGATAGACCTCGGTGGGTAGTTGTTTTTCTATGGGGCATTTTGTAACCAGATACCCCTACTAGGACTATTCGACCATGGTATTACCGCTCTACAACCATGGTCTTGCACTGCTGACAGTCCGCCAAGGCGCTGCAAGCATGCCTCGGCGGCGGTGAAAATATCGAGCATCGGCAGCGGGCGCCTGGAGGCGGTCACAGCAGGCGAGAGCCTTCACAACCTCTCGAATCAACTTCTCAAGTAAAGCAGGTGCACGACCGGCTGCCAGGCACTGTTGCAATCGCAACCATGTCGCCGACCGACCGTAAAAACCCTCGACGGGGTAAATTGCAGATGAAAAAAGGCGACCCGGGGGCCGCCTACCCAAACATCCCGCGAACGGGATGAAGAAACGCTTGCATCCAAATCACGCAAGATTCGAACGTAGCCAGTCTCGACCTCCGCTCCGCCCCAGGCTATAGCACCAAGGTCGTAGGGCAACCTCTCGGCACGGGGTAGCCCTGCAGGAGCGGGGTGCTCACCGTGATGTCGGAGTCACTCGGAGTCACTAAGCGGGTTCTCAACTTTGGCTGATCGCCGGGAGGGTTCATGAACGCTCTGCAGGATTTGTTTTCCGCCCCTTTCTTGGCACACCTGCCTGGTTCTGGCTGGCCTTTATCGCCATCGTCCTGGCGCTGCTGGTATTCGATCTCGGCGTACTCCACCGCGACCAGTATGAAATTGAAATACGTATTTGGCGCCTTTCTTCGGCAAGATTCCCGCAGTGGTCTCACTTGGCGTAACCTTCAGCCTACTGGCAAGCGGGGTGCTGCTGTCCCTGCTGAAGACCCGCAACAAGTGACCATGAGGGTGCTGGATGGAAGTACGAATCGAGAACCTGCAACGCCAGGGCCGCACACTCTGGCAAGTGCGCATGGGCGCGCGCGGCGTAACCTTCGATAAGGAACTGGCGGCGCGTACCTTTGCCGCTCAACTGCATCAACGCCTGCTCTGGTTACGCGAGCTCGCCGAATGCGAGCCCGACGATCGTCAGCCGCGCTGAACCGCTGAACAATCAACGGCTGAATGACGCGCCGCAGAGGTCACCCCGTCAGCTCATTCGATTCCTTGAGGCACTCGCCCAAGGGTCGCGGGTACTCGACGCCGTAGCCTTGTACATAGTCAACCCCCAACTCGGCCAGACACTCACGGATACCGACGGTTTCGACGTACTCGGCAATGGTTTTGCGGCCGAGCAAATGAGCGATTTCATTGATCGACTTGACCATCGCCAGATCACTTGGCGAGCGTTCGATCTCCCTGACGAAACTGCCGTCGATCTTGACGAAGTCCACGGGCAGCCGCTTGAGGTACTCGTAGGACGAGAAACCGGTGCCAAAATCATCGATGGCGAATGTGCACCCCAGACGCTGCAGGTAACGCACCAGGTCGGCGGTTTTGGTCAGGTTGGCCACCGCAGCGGTTTCGGTGATTTCGAAACGGATTCGCTCCGGCGGCACCGCGTAATCCTCGAACAGGGTCTCGATGAAGTGCAGCAGTTTGTCGTCATTCAGGCTGCTGCCAGATAGATTGATCGATACCCCGCTTGAACACGTCCAGAAGTTCGGATGTTGCGCCAGCTCGGTGAACACCCGCTTGAGCACCCAGCGGTCGACCTTGGTCATGCGGTCATAGCGCTCGGAAGCGGTTATGAAGTCGAGCAAATTGACTTCATTCTCCATAACCAACAACACTTCATAATGCGGCAACTGGCCATGCAGCCCTGCCGCAGGGGCAATTTGCTGCACGCGCAGACTGAGTTCGCCGCGCTCGATGATGTCGTCCACCTGCCCGGCTATGGCCATCAGCCCGGTGTGCACGCCATCGATCTCATCGGAATAGGTGTGCACACAGTTGCGCCCCGACTCCTTCGCAGTGGCGCACGCCGTTTGCAGATCGCGAAACAGATTGACCACATCGTGACGCTCGCTCATCAGCACGATCCCCACACTCATGGTGGCCGTGTGCGAACGCCCCTCCCACTCGAATACACTGGCCTCGATAACTGCCCGCAGGCGTTCGGCCAGTTGGCCGGGCTGGGATTCATCCGGCTGGGTCAGGGCCACGGCGAAATCCGCCCCGCCGATGCGCGCCAAGGTCGCCGTCTCGGGCAACTGGGCGGCCAGCAACTCGGCGATCTGCTTGAGGTAGGCATCGGCCGCCACATGGCCTAAACGGGAATTCAGCAGACCGAACTGGTCGATATGCCCGTAGATGAAGGCATTCTGCTCCTGGGACGCCAGGGCCTGGGCGATAACCGTCTCGAAACTGCGGCGATTGAGCAAGCCGGTGAGCTCGTCGTGGCTGCGCGCATGGGCGATATCGCGGTACAGATTGCCGACGATGTCTTCCAGGTGTTTCTGAATCACGCCAACGCCATGCAATTCGGGCGCCGAGGCTCCCAGCCAGCCGGAGGCGAATTTGGCGATCAATTCGTCACTGGTGAGGCTGCCGGCTTCGCGACCCTGGCGATCCACCAGAATATAGTGATCGGTGAGCGAATTGGCCCAGACCAACTGCAGGTACTGACCACTCTGGCTCACCAACCAGTCGCCGGCGCTGAGTTGCTGCACCCGCTCCCGCCAGCGTTGCTGGGCAGGTGAGTAACGCGATGCGGGCTGCGTCGCCACGGGGGACGGCAAGTCGACCAGTTCGACCGGCTGATCGCCGACCAGTTGCGCCTGCAATTGCTTGAGCACCGGGGTGTGGCGAAATTGTCCGGGCAGGAAACTCTCCATGCGCTTGCGCAGCAGCTCCAGCACCGGCTCGGTCTCGAACGCCCGCTCGACCCGGCTGGCACTGTAGCCCCAGGCGTTCGCGTCGGCCTGCAACCAGCCGTTGAGCTGGCGCAACACAGCCAGGTCATCGAGCCACTCGAAGCTTCCTTCGCCCTGGCGGATCAGCTCGTGCACCAGCAATTCGCGCCAGCCGGTATCCAGCCAGTCGAGCAGTACCTGCGGTGCCCGCTGGCCAAACAGTTTCGACAGTTCACGGCCGACATGCCGCCTGGCTTGCTCAAGCACGTCTCGCCCACGGATATACTGGCGCACGCGATCGGCATTGTTGCTGTAGGCGCGTTGCTGCACCGCCAACAGCTGCTCAAGCTCCTGGTCGCAGCGCAGGAACACGCTGCTGTCACCGCTGTAGTCGGCGACGATGCCGTCGATCAACTGCTGGACGCGCTCTTCGAGAATCTGGTTGGGCGGCTCGGAAAAATCACAGAGCCGCATCATCTTGTCCAGGGTGGCGCGAACCGGATGGGTCGAGTCGGCAAAGGCAGCGGGATCGAGCATGGAGGCCTGAACGACCGGGACCATGAGCCGGCGCAGGGCCGGTTTGACACTGCTGGCAATCGCCGTTTCCTGCTCGATATGCTGGAACAACTCGGCCACCACCCCGGCATCCGCGCTCTGCCGCGGCGACAGCACGGCGCCGGCCGCACTCAATTCCTGCAGAAAAGTATCCGGCGACCAGCCTTGCTCAGGCGGGCTTAGCTGCTGCAGCTTGCCCAGCGCAGCCTGCAGCGAGGAGGCATCCGCGGCGGCACGCTCGCCCTCGGCCGCTTCGACACCGGTCGCAGAATCCGCGCCTACCGCGCGCAGGTGTTCGATTGCCCGGTAAGGCGCATCCGGCGCTGCGCTGGGTGGTGCGCGGCGGCGCTCCTGAGCGGGAAGCACCACCGGATCGATAAGCGGCTCTATCTGGAAACGTTCGAAAACCTTGTCCAGCTGTTCGAAGTAGACCTTGAGGTCACTGGCGAGGACCTGCGCCGCCGCCATGTAGAACATCTCGCGGACTTGGGGTGGCTGCTCGCGCAGGTGCAATTGCGCCTGCAGCGTGCGCACCATGAACTCCAGCGACAGCGGGCTTTCCCGGTCTTTCGCGTGTGCGCCGGTGGCTGAATTCAACTTGGCACAACTGCGCCATTCCAGGACGCCCAAGGGCTCACGCAGCTGGCGCACCAAACGGCGCGCCTCAAGCATCTCTTCCACTTCGCCATCATCGACCAGTTGCCACTGGGTGGCGTCCGTCGGCGCCTGGGCCTCGGCAATAATGCCGGTTGGCAGCAAGGCACGGATAGCCTTGACCGTTTCGACAATGGCCCGTTGGCGCAGGGATGTGCTCAGGCGCAGAAAATCCTCGCAGGCCTGGGCCTCCTTGTTACTGCGTGCCAACAGGCGCTGTTCGTTCAAGGCCTGAATGGTGGCGTCGACCACCCCCTCCAGACAGTGGGGCAGACAAGTAGCCACAATCTGCCCCAAGGCCGCCATCACTGGCGATTGCTGCTGCGTCTGCATCCCTCCACCCTCACGCCCTGTATGTGCACCAAGCGCGACAGGCTTGCGCTGCCGCAGGTGAACTATAGACGTCAGCAGTTAATTCAGCTGGCACCGCGCGGATTTCAAGCATGTCTCGGCTGAACGGCAGGGGCACGGCGCGTAGCACGCAGACAGGGTGTCGCCGCAACAACGACAAGGCCCGCACGATTGGCGGGCCCTGTTCTCGACTTTGTGGCCTCGGTGGCCACGGCAGCGCTGTTACTTCGCCATATACTTGCCGATCTCGAACTTGCCGATCGCCGCCCGGTGCACTTCGTCCGGGCCATCGGCCAGGCGCAGGGTGCGCTGCATGGCGTACCAGTAGGCCAGCGGGAAGTCGCTGGAGACCCCGGCACCGCCGTGGATCTGGATCGCCCGGTCGATCACCTTGAGCGCGACGTTCGGCGCCACCACCTTGATCTGGGCGATCTCGCTGGCGGCGATCTTGTTGCCGACGGTGTCCATCATGAAGGCCGCATTCAGGGTCAACAGGCGCGCCATGTTGATTTCCATGCGCGAGTCGGCGATGTGGTCGATGTTGCCGCCCAGACGTGCCAGCGGCCTGCCGAAGGCGGTACGCTCAATCGAGCGCTGGCACATCAGTTTCAGTGCGCGCTCGGCCATGCCGATCGAGCGCATGCAGTGGTGGATACGGCCCGGGCCGAGGCGCCCCTGAGCGATCTCGAAGCCGCGACCTTCACCGAGCAGCACGTTCTCGTAGGGCACCCGTACGTTCTCGAACAACACTTCGGCATGGCCGTGGGGCGCGTCGTCGTAGCCGAACACCGGCAGCGGGCGCAACATCTTCACCCCGGGGGCATCCATCGGCACCAGGATCATCGAATGCTGCTGGTGGCGCGGCGCGTCGGGATTGGTCAGACCCATGAAGATCATGATCTTGCAGCGCGGGTCGCAGGCGCCGGAGGTCCACCACTTGCGCCCGTTGATCACCCACTCGTCACCCTCGCGCACGGCGCGGGCTTGCATATTGGTGGCATCGGATGAGGCCACGCCCGGCTCGGTCATGGCGAAGGCCGAGCGGATCTCGCCGGCCAGCAGCGGCTTGAGCCATTGCTCCTTCTGCCCTTCGTTGGCGTAGCGCACCAGCACTTCCATGTTGCCGGTGTCCGGCGCGGCGCAGTTAAACGGCTCGGCACCGATCAGCGAGCTGCCCATGATTTCCGCGAGCGGCGCGTATTCGGTGTTAGTCAGGCCGGCGCCCAGTTCCGACTCCGGCAGGAACAGGTTCCACAAGCCTTCGGCTTTGGCCTTGGCTTTCAGCTCTTCCATGATCGCGGTCGGCTGCCAGCGGTCGCCTTGATTGACCTGCTGTTCGAAAACGGCCTCGGCCGGATAGACGTGGGTCTCCATGAACGCGGTGACGCGCTCACGCAGTTCCTGAACCTTGGGGGAGTAGGCGAAATCCATTGGAGCTACCTTCTGCGGGCTAATTTGCTGAGATGTTCGATCTGAAAATGATGCTAGAACAGGGGCTAATATTTATCTAATCTATTCTCAGCGTGTATAAACATTCATCACAGATATATGATTCACTGATACCGACAACCCTCGGAGCGAGCGCGGAATGAATCTGAACAAGGTCGACCTCAACCTCTTTATCGTCTTCGATGCCATCTACACCGAGGCCAATCTGACCCGTGCCGGGCAGATCGTCGGCATCACCCAACCCGCCGTGTCCAATGCCCTCGCCCGCCTGCGCGAGACCTTCAACGACCCCTTGTTCGTGCGCACCGCCCAGGGCATGGTGCCCACGCCCATGGCGCAGAACATCATCGGCCCGGTGCGCAGCGCCTTGCAGCAACTGCGCATCTCGGTGCAGGAAAGCCGCATCTTCAATCCGGCCCAGGCCAACAAGACCTACCGCATCAGCATGACCGACCTCACCGAGGCGGTGGTGCTGCCCTCCCTGTTCCAGCGCCTGCGCCGCCTGGCGCCGAATGTCAGCCTCGAAAGCATGCTCGCCCGCCGCCGCGAGACCACCAAGGAACTGGCCGCGGGCCGGCTCGACTTCGCCGTCGATGCGCCGCTCAACACCGATCCCCAGGTGCGTCACGTCAAGATGATGGAAGACCGCTACGTCTGTGCCATGCGCAGGGGCCATCCGCTGGCCAAGGACAAGATCAGCCTGGACGAATACCTGTCGCTGACCCATATCCAGATTTCCAGCCGCCGCAGCGGCCTCGGTTATATCGACCTGTCGCTGGGCAAGATGGGCCTGAAGCGGCGGGTCGCCCTGCGCTCGCAGCATTACCTGATGGCCTCCACCGTGCTGCAGAACACCGACATGGCCATCACCGTGCCGGAGCGCTTCGCCCGGCGTAACGATCTGCACTACATGGAGCTGCCGGTCAACGACGTACCGGCCCTGGAAACTCACCTGTACTGGCACGAGAGCACCGACCAGGACCCGGCCAACCGCTGGATGCGCGAGCAGATCATCGAGATCTGCCAGCACGTCATCGCCCAGGAAAAGAAACTCGAAAAAGCTTCAAGTTAGCGCGGTAAGGCATTGATAAAAAAGCCCCGGTTTCGGGGCTTTTTTATGGCGATGTACCTCAAGCGCTGTCGCGCAGTACCAGTTCGAAGCCCACGTCGATGCAGTGCGCGGCCGGCTGTTCGCCGCGCATCAGGGTCAGCAGCATTTCCCCGGCCAACTGACCGATGCGCCCGCGAATGGTGCGCACCGTGGTCAGCGCCGGATGGACCCAGGCGGCGGCCGGCAGGTCGTTGAAGCCGGCGATGGCCAGGCGTTGCGGCACCGCCAGATCGAGCTGGCGAGCGCGGAACAATGCACCCAGGGCCAGGTCGTCGTTGTTGAAGAACACCGCGTCTATTTCCGGGTGCTGGACCAACAGGCGGTCGAGCAGATTGGCGCCCAGGCCGATGGAGGACAGTTCCGGGGTGAGCAGTTCCAGGCTCGGGTTGTAACGGCCGTGGGCCCGCATGCACTGTCGATAGCCCTCGGCACGCTGCAGGGTGCGCGGGTCGAGTTGGGCGGCGGCGAAGGCGATATGCCGGTAGCCGCGCTCGATCAGCGCGTTGGTCATGGTCGCGCCGGCATCCAGTTGCGAGAAGCCGACGCAGTATTCGTCCTCGGCATCGCTCAACTCCATCATGGTGACGATGGGGCCGCGGCAACCGCCAAGAATCTCCCGCGCCGTGTCGCTGCGCTCGAAGCCGGTGAGCAACAGGCCGGCAGGCTGGTGCGCCAGGTAGGAGCGCAGCAGCCGTTCGTCCTCCGCGGGGCGATAGTGGCTGACGCCGATCATCATCTCGAAACCGGCGGGCATCAGCACCCCCTGGATCGCCTCGACGGTGTCGACGAATACCGAGTTGGACAGTGACGGAATCAGCACCGCCACCAGGTTCGACTTGGAACTGGCCAGCGCCCGCGCCGCCGGATTCGCCACGTAGCCCAGCGCCTTGGCCGCCTGCATGACCTGTGCGCGCAGCGCATCGGAAACCCGTTCCGGCTGCGACAACGCGCGCGAGGCGGACATCAGCGAGCAACCGGCGGCCTTGGCCACATCGGACAGGGTGACGCGTTCGGCGGAGCGGCGACGACGTGGGCTCATGACGGTTCCATCGGCAAAGTGTGGGCGATTCTAGCAGGCGCGACGGTCAGCCCGACATCAGCCGGCTGACCGCCATGGGCTTGCCTATTCCGGCACCTTGGCCAGCTCGGCCTGCACCTGGTCGAACAGCGGCTGGCCGACCGTATCGATCACCTGCTGGATCGCCGGCTGGGCCTGCTCACGCATGCGCTGCACCTCGGCGTCGCTGATCTGGTTGACCTGCATGCCGTTGTCCTTGAGTTGCGCCAGGGCCTTGGCCGCTTCTGCGCGGGTGTCCTGACGCTCGAAGTCGCGGGCCTTGATCGCCGCCTCCAGGATGATGCCCTGTTCGGTCTGCGACAGACCGTCCCACCAGCGCTTGGACGCGGTGACGATCCACGGGCTGTAGACGTGGTTGGTCACGGTCAGGTACTTCTGCACCTCGAAGAACTTCGACGAGAGGATGGTGTTGAAGGGGTTTTCCTGGCCATCCACCGCCTTGGTCTCCAGCGCGGTGAACAGCTCGGAGAACGGCAGCGGCACGGCGTTGGCGCCCATCAGCTTGAAGGTCTCGAGAAACACCGGGTTGGGCATCACGCGCAGCTTGATCCCGGAAAAGTCTTCCAGCTTGGTGATCGGCCGGGTGTTGTTGGTCATGTTGCGGAAACCATTCTCCCAGTAGACCAGGCCGACCAGGCCCTTCTCTTCCAGCTTGTCCATCACCTGGCGCCCGACCGGACCATCCAGCACCGCATCGGCCTGTTGCTCGCGGGTGAACAGGAACGGCGTATCCCACACCGCCATTTCCTTGCTGATGCCGACCAGAGTGGCGGTGGAACCGACCATCATTTCCTGGGCGCCGCCGATCAGCGCGCTCTGCATCTGGTCGTCCGAACCCAGGCTGGCCGCGGCGTAGGTGCGCATCTTCAATTTGCCCTCGGAGGCCTTGGCGACTTCCTCGGCGAACAGCTTGGCCGCCCGGCCCTGGTTGCTCTGTTCGTTGAGGCCATAGCCGAAGCGAATCATCCGCGAACGGACTTCATCGGCCTGGGCGGTGAGCGTGGCAAGCGGGCCGAACAGCATGGCCGCAGCCAGAACGGTGATCAGTGGACGTTTCATCAGCGAGTGCCTCTTATTGTTGTGGAAGGTACAACGGGGTTGACCGGCAGCGTGCTGCCGGACGTGGAAAGCATCAGCGTAACCATGCCAAGGGCACGGTGACGATGGCCGGGAAGGCGATCAGCAGCGCGACAATGCCCAGGTAGATGAGGAAGAACGGCATCACCCCGCGCACCAGGATTTCCATGCGCAGCCTGCCGATTCCGCCGACCACGTTGAGCACCGTACCCACCGGCGGGGTGATCAGGCCGATGGAGCCGATCAGCACGAACATCACGCCGAAGTACACCGGATCGATGCCGGCCTTGATCGCGATAGGCGCCAGCACTGGCGCCAGAATCAGGATGGTCGGGGTCAGGTCGAGGACCATGCCCACCGCAATCATCAGCAGCATGATCGCCAGCATCAGCAGATGCGGATGGTCGAGCAGCGGACCGAGCATGACGCCGATTTCCTCGGGCAACTGGGCCAGGGTCACCATATAGGCCGACACCGTGGCCGCGGCGCAGAGGAACATCACCGAGGCGGTGGTGCGGCTGGCGCGGGTCAGGGTCTCGTTCAGCGCCGCCCAGTTCAGTTCGCGATAGAGCAGGGTCGACACCGCCAGGGCATAGACCGCGGCCACCACCGCCGCTTCGGTCGGGGTGAAGATGCCGAAGCGCAGGCCGCCGACGATGATCACCGGCAGCATCAGCGCCGCGGCGCCATCCACCAGCGCATGGCGGCGTTCGGCCTTGCTCGCCTTGGGCGGCGTCGGTTCGGTGAAGCCGCGGGCGATCAGGGTCCAGGCGAAGATCAGGCCGACGCCCATGATCAGGCCCGGCACCAGACCGGCCATGAACAGCTGGCTGATCGAGGTATTGGTCACCACTCCGTAGATCACGAAGGGCATCGACGGCGGAATGATCGGCGCGATGATGCCGCCAGCTGCCACCAGGCCGGCCGAGGAATGCAGCGGGTAGCCGCGCTGGCGCATCATCGGCAGCAACAGGGTGGCCAGCGCCGCGGTATCGGCCAAAGCCGAGCCGGACATGCTCGCCAGCAGCACCGCCGCGGCGATCGCCACATAACCGAGGCCGCCGCGCAAATGGCCGAAGTAGGCCTGGGCCATGGCGATGATGCGCCTGGAGATACCGCCGGCGTTCATCAGCTCGCCGGCCAGGATAAAGAAGGGCACGGCCAGCAGCGGAAAGCTGTCGGCGCCGGCGAGCAGGTTCTGCGCCAGTAGTTGCACGTCCCAGAACTGCAGATACCACATCAGCACTGCGCCGGTGAGAATCAGGGCGAAGGCGATGGGCATGCCGAAAGACATGAACCCCAGCAGTGAAGCAAGGAAGACAGCGACGGTCATCAGCGGGTCCTCGGTGGGCAGTGCCCGATCTTGTTATGGAAAGAATGCAACGCGAAAAACCGCTCAATCGGCTGTGACATTGGCCAGCGCCGCAGCCTGTTCGCGCGGTCGGCGCCAGACGTTGACCAGCTGCACCAGCGCCAGCAGCGCGAGCACCGCCATGCTGGCCAATATCGGCACCATCGCCAGCACCACCGGATAGCCGACCACCGTGCTGTGGTTACCCCAGCCGTACTGCACCTGACTCCAGGCACCCAGGGCCGAGAGCACACTGGCGCCGATCACCAGCAGCCAGCTGGCCGAGTCGACCAGACGGCGGACGGCATGGGGAAAACGGTCGCGGATCATGCGAAAGGTCATCAGTTCGCCGCGACGCATGCTCGAGGCCACACCGACGAACACCAGCCAGACGAAGGCCAGACGCGACAGCTCCTCGACGCCGGCCCAGCCGGTGCCGAAGGCATAGCGCAGCACCACGTTGATGAATACGGCGACCACCATGAAGGCCATCAACCCAGCCATCAGACCGTCGGTGAGGCGGTCGAAGAGCTGCGCCAGTCCACCGCTGTAGATCGGTTCGGCAGTCAGTTGCGGCCCATGGTTAGCGCTATCAAACGGCTGCGCAGAGAGATCCACCTGCGCTTCGATCTCCTCACCCGTGGCATCGCGGCGCACCCAGGCACAAATCTGCGCGACCACCTCGGCGCGACTCTGGGCGGCGCTGACGCTGAACACATGGGCTTCGCCGTTGGGCGATTCGAGGGTGGTGAACTGGCTGTCGACCAGCGAGATCGGCATGAAATGCCCGGGGCGAGCCCCCACCCGCTGCAAGGCGGTGGCCCGATCGATATCCAGATGGGCGAACTGCAAGCCCGGCACGGCGGCGCGCAGACGCTCGCGGTAGATACGCTTGAGTGCCGAACAGGCGAGCACGAAGCCCTCTCCTGCGGCCTGTGCGGTCTGCATCTCGACGATCAGCGCATCCAGCCAGTGAATCCGGTCGTCATCGGTGAGGGCAGTGCCGGCGCGCATCCGCTCGACGTTAGCCTCGGGATGAAAATGGTCGGCTTCGATATGCCGCCAGGCAAGCTCGCGGGCCACCGCCTGGCTGATCTCGCTCTTGCCGGAGCCACTGACGCCCATGACCACCAGGGTACGGCGTGCCGCGGTGACGGCGGGGGCAGGATTGACTGTCTGCATGGGTTCTCCAGGGCACCCATGGATCGGGGCCGTTTGTTGTTTGAGCCGATGTTAGCGCTAACCAAGGTGTTCGACAAGCCTCCCTCAGGCAATCGCCGAAAAACTGCCCAACGGTATTTTTCGGCAATGACTACAGGTAACGGCGAACACGGCCAGTACCTGCGGCCTCGTCCTAAGCCTGCCCATCCGAGCCATTGCATGAAGTCCAAATGAGGACTAGCCTTTAATTAAAGTCTACAAGCGGATAAACAATCATGACTGCTACCGCGCAACGCGACGCCCCAGAGCTCGATATCGACTCGACCAAAGCCGGTCAGGTCGCGCTGAAATTCTTCTTCAACCTGATGGACAAGTGGCATTGCTCGGTCGAGGAGCAGATGGTGCTCCTGGGTTCGATCGGCCGCAGCACCCTGTACAAATATCGCCAGCTGCCGGAGGTGCGCCTGCCCCGCGACACCATGGAACGGGTGTCCTACCTGATGGGCATCCACAAGTCCCTGCGCATACTGTTCGGCGACAAACCCTCGACCTACGAGTGGGTGAGAAAAGCCAACAGCGAGGCGCCATTCAACGGCAACAGCGCACTCGATCGGATGCTTGCCGGCGGCGTGGTCGACCTCGCCGACGTGCGCCGCTACCTCGATGGGGTCAGGGGGTGAGGCAGACCCTGCCTGCCTGGCCGCGGGCCTATCGCCTGGTCTCCAGTGCCTTTCCGCCGATCTCGATATTCGAGGATGTACTGGATGCCGCCGACCTGGAGCAGGCCTTCCTGATCGAAGGCCTGACCAACGACCGCCTGCGCGAAGAAGCCGGCCTGCTCGCTCACGTGGCCCCAGAAGACCGGGTCAGCGGCCCCGGCTCGTCACCGCTGATGGCCGCCTTCACCCATGTCGGCGCGATCAGCCGCTTCACCGCGGGTCAGTACGGCGTCTACTACTGTGGCAACAGCCTGCACACCGCGGTGGCGGAAACCCGCTACCACCGCGAGCGCTTCCTGCGCGCGACCCGGGAGCCGAGCCTGGAGCTGACCCTGCGCGCCTACGTCTGCCGGGTGGTCAAGGCGCTGGACGACATTCGCCAGGCGCACGAACACCTGCACGACCCGGACCCGGCCACCTACCCGATCGCCCAGCGTTTCGCCGCCGAACGGCGCCAGCAAGGTTCCTGGGGCCTGCTGTACCGTAGCGTGCGTCACCCCGCAGGCGAATGCGCCGCCCTGTTCCGCCCACCGGCAGCGAGCATTCCGCGCCAGGGCGTGCATTTGCGCTACGTCTGGGATGGCAAGCTGCAGCGGATTACCGACGTCTTCACCCTAAAAACCATCGCCTGAATGCCCGACACTCTGTAGTTCTCGGCAACTGTCTGCCTGATACCGCCACTCGACCGGATCTCATCCATGTTCAAGAAAAGCGCCAACGCCCTCCTCGCCACCTGGTTAACCGGCTTGATCGTCTTGCTGCCGCTGGCCCTGAGCCTGACGCTGCTGACTTGGCTGGTCGGCCTGTTGAACCGGGCAATCGGGCCGTCCAGCTATATCGGTCAGGTGTTTGCGGCCATGGGTCAGCCATTCGCCAGCAATGCCTACCTGGCGTACACCCTGGGTACGGCGGCGCTGCTGCTGGGCATCTATGCCCTGGGCCTGGGCGTACAACTCGGGCTGCGCCGCCCGCTGCAATGGCTGACCGACCTGACCCTGCGGCGCATTCCGCTGTTCGGCAAGCTGTACAACCTGGCGGATCGCTTTGTCGCCCTTCTGGAGAAAAAGGAAGGTGCCGACATCAATGCCATGAGCCCCGTCTGGTGCCTGTTCGGTGGTGACGGTGTCGCCGTGCTGGCGCTGATGCCCAGCTCGAATGTGATCGATATCGATGGCCGCAGCTATTACGCCGTGCTGGTGCCCACCGCGCCCATCCCCATCGGCGGCGGCCTGCTGTATGTGCCCGTGGAATGGGTCAAGCCAGCCAATATCGGCGTCGACGCCTTCACCAGTATCTACCTGTCCATGGGCATCAACCCACCGCCGCCGCCGAGGCCGCGCAAAGACTAGTGTCGCGTCAAGCATGAAATGTCGGTTCAGCGCCGGGCTTGTGGGAGGGGCTTTAGCCGCGATTGACCTTGAAGGCGCTGAAAGATCGCGGCTAAAACGGATCGCCGCCCGCCCCCTTCTACGAAAAGTGGCAGATGATTCGTGACGCGACACTAAAGACTGCGCGCAATCACCAACCGTTGCACATCGCTGGTGCCTTCGTAGATCTGGCACACGCGCACGTCGCGGTAGATCCGCTCCAGCGGAAAGTCCTTGAGGTAGCCGTAGCCACCGAGGGTCTGCAGCGCCGCCGAGCAGACCCGTTCGGCCATCTCCGAGGCGAACAGCTTGGCCATCGAGGCCTCGGTCAGGCAGGCCATGCCGGCTTCGCGCAGGCTGGCGGCGTGATGAACCATCTGCCGTGCCACGGCGATCTGGGTGGCCATGTCGGCCAGACGAAAGGCCACCGCCTGGTGCTCGATGATCGGCTTGCCGAAGGTCACCCGCTCGTGGGCGTAGTCGCGCGCCGCTTCGAAGGCCGCGCGCGCCATGCCCACCGCCTGGGCGGCGATGCCGATGCGTCCGCCTTCCAGGTTGCCCAGGGCGATGCGATAGCCCTCGCCCTCCTCGCCCAAGCGCAGGCTGGCCGGCAGGCGCAGCTCGTCGAGCTGGATCTGGCAGGTGTCGGAAGCATGCTGGCCGAGCTTGTCCTCGACCCGCACCACCGAGTAGCCGGGCGTATCGGTGGGCACGATAAAGGCGCTGATGCCCTTCTTGCCGGCTTGCGGGTCGGTCACGGCGAAGACGATCACCATCCCGGCGTGGCTGCCGGAGGTGATGAACTGCTTGCTGCCGTTGAGCACATAGTGCTCGCCGTCGCGCCGGGCGCGAGTGCGCAGGTCGCTGGCATCCGAGCCGGCCTGGGGTTCGGTGAGGGCGAAGGCACCGAGCATCGCGCCCTCGGCCAGGGGCCTGAGGAAGCGCTGCTTCTGCTCCGCGCTGCCGTATTTGAGGATCGGCATGCAACCCACCGAGTTGTGCACGCTCATGATGGTCGAGCAGGCGCCATCGCCGGCGGCGATTTCCTCCAGGGCCATGGCGTAGGCCAGGTGGCCGGTCTGCGCGCCGCCCCAGTCTTCCGCCACCAGCATGCCCATGAACCCCAACTGGCCCATCTCGGCGATGGCCTCGGCGGGGAAACGGTGCTCGCGGTCCCACTCGGCGGCAAAGGGTTTCAGCCGCTCCTGAGCGAACTGACGGGCCATGTCGCGGATTTGCACGTCTTGTTCTGAAGGAATCATGGGCCTCTCCCGGTTCAGTTGAGCAACTCGATGGCCATGGCCGTGGCTTCGCCGCCGCCGATGCACAGCGAGGCGACGCCGCGCTTGAGGTCGTACTGCTGCAGGGCGCTGAGCAGGGTCACCAGCACCCGCGCGCCGGACGCGCCGATCGGGTGGCCGAGGGCGCAGGCACCACCGTGCACATTGAGCTTGTCGTGGGGGATGTCGAGGTCGCGCATGGCCGCCATCGGCACCACGGCGAAGGCCTCGTTGACTTCGAACAGGTCGACCTGGCCGATTTCCCAGCCGGTGCGGATCATCAGGCGTTGCAGGGCGCCGACCGGGGCGGTGGCGAACAGGTTCGGCGCGTGGGCGAAAGTCGCGTGCCCGCGGATCGCCGCCAGCGGCGTCAGGCCGCGTTTCTCGGCCTCGGACAGACGCATCAGCAGCAGCGCCGCGGCGCCGTCGGAGATCGAACTGGCATTGGCCGCAGTCACGCTGCCGCCCTCACGGAAGGCCGGTTTGAGGGTCGGGATCTTGTCCGGGCGGGCCTTGGGTGGCTGCTCGTCGCTGGTGATGCGGCGCAGTTCGCGCCCGACCTTGGCCTCGACCGCGACTATCTCGCTGGCGAAGCGGCCATCGGTCATGGCCTGCTGGGCACGGCTCAGCGAGGCGATGGCGAAGGCGTCCTGCTGCTCGCGGCTGAAGCCATAAGCCTGGGCGCAGTCCTCGGCAAAGGTGCCCATCAGCCGGCCCTTGTCGTAGGCATCTTCCAGGCCGTCGAGGAACATATGGTCGAGCATCCGCCCGTGGCCCATGCGGTAGCCGCTGCGCGCGCGCTCCAGCAGATAGGGCGCATTGGACATGCTCTCCATGCCGCCGGCTACCACCACCTCGGCGCTGCCGGCCAGCAGCAGGTCATGGCCGAACATCGCCGCCTTCATCCCCGAGCCGCACATCTTGTTCACCGTCGAGCACACCGTGCCCTGGCTCAGGCCCGCGCCCAGCGCCGCCTGCCGCGCCGGGGCCTGACCCTGGCCGGCCTGCAGCACGCAGCCCATGATCACCTCGTCCACCGCGTCGCTGGCCAGGCCGGCGCGCTCGAGGGTGGCGCGGATGGCTGCGGCGCCCAACTGCGCGGCGGTAACCTCCTTGAAGTCGCCGAGGAAGCCGCCCATTGGTGTGCGTGCGGCGCTGACAATGACTACCGGATCCTGTTGCTTGCTCATCTTTGTTGCCCTCATCGCCGGGTTTCGCTGCGCGATACCCGATCTGTCTATGGCCCGATAACTAGCACTATCGAACCCTTACCTTAGTTTGACCATTTTATTTCGCCGCCATGCGCAAGGCGCCATCCAGACGGATGACCTCGCCATTGAGCATGGGGTTCTCGATGATGTGCCGCACCAGCGCGGCGTATTCATCCGGGCGGCCCAGGCGCGGCGGGAACGGCACGTTGGCGGCCAGCGAATCGCGCACCTCCTGCGGCATGCCGGCCATCATCGGCGTCTCGAAGATGCCCGGGGCGATGCACATCACGCGGATCCCCGAACGCGCCAGATCACGCGCCGCCGGCAGGGTCAGGGCAGCCACGCCGCCCTTGGAGGCGGCGTAGGCGGCCTGGCCCATCTGCCCGTCGAAGGCGGCGACCGACGCAGTGTTAACGATCACCCCGCGCTCGCCCTCCTCGTTCGGCTCGCCCTGGGCCATGGCCTCGGCGGCCAGGCGCAGCATGTTGAAGCTGCCGACCAGGTTGATCTGGATCACCCTGCTGAAGCTGTCCAGGCCATGGGCGCCATTGCGCCCCAGGACCTTCTCCGCTGGCGCCACCCCTGCGCAGTTGATCAGCCCGTGCAGGCCGCCAAAGGCCTGCAGCGCCGTAGCCACCGCACGGCGGCCGTCCTCCTCGCGAGTGATGTCGGTGTGCACGAAGTGGGCATTGGCGCCCAGCTCTTCGGCGCGGGCCGCGCCGGCCTCGGCGTTGATGTCAGCCAGCAGTACCTTGGCGCCCTGCCCGATCAGCGCCCGGGCGGTGGCCAGACCCAGGCCGGAACTGGCGCCCGTGATTAGAAATACCCGGTCTTCGATACGCATGCTTGTGGTTCCTTGTTCAGTTAACGCCCACCTGGGCCTTGGCGATTTCCTGGTTGCGCAGGAGAAAGCGCTGGATCTTGCCGCTGGGCGTCTTTGGCAGTTCATCGACGAACTCGACTTCGCGCGGGTAGGCATGCGCCGACAGGCGCTTGCGCACATGCAGTTTGAGTTCCTCAGCCAGTGCGGCGTCAGCGCGAAACTGCGGCTGCAGAACGACGAAGGCCTTGACCAGTTCGGTGCGCTCCGGGTCCGGCTTGCCGATCACCGCCGCCTCGATTACCGCCGGATGCTCGATCAGCGCGCTCTCCACGTCGAACGGGCCGACCCGGTAGCCGGAGGTGGTGATCACGTCGTCGCTGCGACCGACGAAGCTGATGCTGCCGTCCTCGTTCAGTTCGACGGTGTCGCCACTGAGGTAGTAGTCGCCGACGAAGGCGCGGGTTTCCATCCCCTGATAACCGGGGAACCAGAACAATGGCGAACCCGGCCGGTCAAGCGCGAGGATGCCCGGTTGGCCGGGCGGCAGCTCGCGATTCTGTTCGTCCAGCACCACCACACGGTGCCCGGGAATGGCGAAACCGGCAGCGCCGATACGCACCGGATGGGCCAGCGCATGATGATTGCACAGCACCATACCCAGTTCGGTCTGGCCGTAGTGGTCGTGGATGCAGGTGTCCAGGCCGTCGGCGAACCAGCGGATCACCTCCGGGCTCAGCGGCTCGCCGGCGCTGCTGACCGCGCGCAGGCGCCCGCGGAGCACCGGCTCGACCTGCGGCTTGGCGGCCAGCAGCATGCGGAAGGCAGTGGGCGAACCGGCCAGGTTGCTGATGGCGTACTTGCGGATGATCCGGCAGGTGCTCTCCACCGTGAACGACCCTTCGTAGAAAGTGGTCGGGTGGCCCATGGCCAACGGGCCGGTCACTGCATAGTAGAGGCCATAGGCCCAGCCGGGATCGGCCAGGTTCCAGAACGCGTCTTCGGGGCGCAGGTCGACCGCCTCGCGCATATAGCCGACGAAGGCCAGGATCGCCTTGAGCGGCACCGATACCGGCTTGGCCAGCCCGGTGGTGCCGGAAGTGAACATCATCAGGAAGGGATCTTCGGCCGAGCGCAGCACCGGTTCGAACTCGGCCGAGTGGCGCTCCAGTTCGGCCCAGAAACTGCAATCACCGCGCTGGATGCCCTGGCCCTTGGCGCCCGCGACGGTGACGAGCAGCGGCGTACCCTCGACCTCGTCGAGTTTGCCGCGGTTGGCCGCGTCGGTCACCACAACCTTGGCAGCGGAACCCTGCAAGCGGTGCTCGATGGCCTTGGGGCCGAACGCGGTGAACAGCGGCTGGTACACCGCGCCCAGGCGCCAGGTCCCGAGGATGGTGATCAGCAGCTCGACGTTGCGCGGCAGCATGCCCGCCACGCAATCGCCGGGACGCACGCCCTGGGCCTGGAGGAAGTTGGCGAAACGCGCCGCCTGCTCCTGTAGTTCGCAGAAGGTGTAGCTGGCGCTGCTGCCGTCGCGGCCTTCCCAGAACAGCGCGATGCGCCCCGGTAAGGCATGCCGGTCGCAGCATTCGACACAGGCGTTGAGGGCGTCGAGGGAACCGGCCAGGGTGGTGACGGCCGTGCTGGGCAGATCGAAGTCGCGGGCAGCGCTCAGGTAATCCTGCATGTCGGTGACTCTCGGTTTGTTGTTGTCCCGGAATAGTCGCGGCGCAAGCTGGCGGCGACAATGTCGACAGACGTCTATTGGCCTGAGCGATTTGGACAACCGCTTAGACCGGGGGCTGCTGCTCGGGATGCATCAGCGCGCGGTACTGCCCCGGAGTGGTACCGGTCCACTTCTTGAACGCCTTGTAGAAGGCACTGCTGTCGGCAAAACCCAGCTCGAAGGCCAGCTCGGTGAAGTTGCCCTCACCGCTGTCCAACCGGGCGATGGCCTGGTCGCGCCGCACCTGGTCCTTGAGCCCCTGAAAGGACTGGCCTTCCTGGGCCAACTTGCGCCGCAAGGTCGAGGGCGCCATGAAGAAGTGGCTGGCGAGCGCCTCGAAATCTGGCCAACGCTCGACCTTGAGGCTGCGCAGGTAGACCTTGATCCGCGCCGCATGGCTGCGCGGATCACGGTAACGCACCAGGATGTTGGCCGGCGCGCCGGCGAGGAAACGCTTGAGCTCATGCTCGCTGCGACGCGGCGGTTGTTCCAGGCACTCGGCATTGAACAGCAGGCGACTGCGCGGCCGGGCGAAGCGCAGGTTGCTGCTGAACATCACCCGGTAATCTTCGAGATAGTCCGGCGCCTGGCAGTGCAACTCGACCGCAAGGATCGGGATACGTCGTCCCGCCAGCCAACAGGCCAGGCCATGCACGATCATCCACAGGGTGAAACAGCCGAAGGCGCGGCAGGCATGCCCCACAGGCTCTTCGATGACGATCGCCGCCATCCCGCCCTGGCACTCCAGACGGGGGGTCAGGCCATCGAACACCAGGCCGAGAAACGCCAGCGCAGTGTCCAGGGCAGCACCCAGATTCGGCTCGCGCGATGCGGCGCGGGCCATGAAAGCATAGCTGCCGGGCTTCATCCGCCGCGGGTTCATGCCGAAGAACTCGTCGTCCATCGCCTTGGCCAGCGCCAGCCACAGCCGTGCATAGGTCTGCGCGGAGACCCGCGCATAAGGCTTGTTGAGCAATTCCGGGGCGATCCCGGCCTGGACCAGCAGCGCGTCGCAGTCCTGACCCTGGGCGCGCCATTGCTGCAGGGCCTCGCCGACCAGGCGCACGGAGATGGTGCCCTTCTCGACCGCAGTCGCCGTCATGCCCACTGCATGCCCGGTATGATCATCTGGCGCCCTGCTCCCGCTCCGCGAGCATCAGTTCACGCATGCTGTAGTGCAGGTTCTGCTGGCGCACGATCAGAGCCTCGCGCTCGGCGAAGCGCGCCACCGACCGATCGAACGCCTGGCCGATGGTCATGACCAGCAGAGCCTTGTCCTGCGGGCCGCAGGTATAGCTGGAGTGAATCATGGCGTTCCCTTCTTGAGCTTGTAGTGGGGTGGCCTAGAGAGCTTAAAAACCAGGCGAGCACCCAGCCCTACCATTACGTTAACGGCAAGCTATATCAAGTCTGAGCCGGCCGTCCAGTCACCTATTGGGCGCATGGATCAAACGCCCGCACCGACTCCGGATGCTCGCGCCGCTGCCCATGGCGCAAGGGCGCAGCGCCGCCAGAGTCGCGGCGCTTGGGCTGCCGGACCCCGCAGGCTCAGTCCATGGCCAGGTAGTGCATATCGGTCGACTCGCCCATCAGCAGAGGACGATTGAGGTCTGCACAGGCGCGCAGGTATTCGGCAGCCAGCGTCACGCGCTTGAGCTTGCGCAGGTCTTCGCTGTAGGACAGCCAGAACTGGCGAATGATGTCGACCTGATCCGGCAACACTTCGCACAGGCGCGGATCCGGCCCGGCCAGGAAGCTCGGCAGAATGGCCATGGCCCGTCCCTGCAGGGTGGCGTGGTACTGGGCAATCACACTGGTGCTACGCAGGTGGCTGATAGCGCCGGGTAGCAGGTCGTTGAGGTAGAGCAACCTGGAACTGAAGGCCAGGTCGTCGACGTAGGTGACGAAGGGGTGTTCAGCCAGGTCCTCACGCGTGTGGATCGGCGCATGGCTGGCCAGGTAGCCGGGCGTGGCGTAAATGCGCAGGCGATAGTCGCATAGCTTGGAGCAGACGTAGGGTCCGCGCTCCGGGCGCTCCAGGGTGATGGCGATATCCGCCTCGCGCCGTGACAGGCTGACGAAGTGCGGCACCGGCAGGATGTCCAGGGAGATGTGCGGGTAGCGCTCGAGGAAGCCACTCATCTGCGCGCTGACAAACCAGCAGCCGAACGCTTCGGTGCTGGCGATGCGCAGGTGTCCGGAAAGCCCCAGGCGGGTGCCGGACACTTGTTCGCAGGCAGCCAGCAAGGTGCTTTCCAGGGTTTCCGCGTAGCCCAGCAGGCGCTGGCCCTCAACGGTCAGGACAAAGCCGGTCGAGCGCGATTTCTCGAACAACAGCGCCCCGAGGCTCTGCTCCAGGGTGCGGATACGTCGCGACACCGTGGTGTAGTCCACCCCCAGGCGCCGGGCCGCCGCACTGGCGGTGCGGGTACGCGCCACTTCGAGAAAGAAACGCAGGTCGTCCCAATTGAGCTTGTCGTTAACCGTATTTTTTTGCATATGCACTCGACTCTTTTTAAGAGTGGCCACCGTAAATATGCACACATATACCTCTAGCCAGCCGTCTTGGCGATACCAAGCCGCTGTATGCCGGGCAGGCTGAGCCTCACCAAGCAGTACATTTTTGCATATCCATTCGGTTTATTTGCGCCTTCTTACTGCGCAAACGCCTATCTATACTCATCCCACAAGCCTGATCGAGCTGGGCATCAGGCCAGTCCCTACAACAACAAAACAGGGCCAGAATAATGAACAGCAACTGCCTACCTTTCCTCGCTGCTCGCGACTTCCTGCTGGCCAACCGCAGCGACTATGCCACCGCCGTACGCGATTTCCGCTGGCCGCAGCTCGACACCTTCAACTGGGCGCTGGACTATTTCGACACCATGGCCGCGGGCAATCAGGCTCCGGCGCTGTGGATTGTCGAGGAGGACGGCAGCGAGCAGCACTACAGCTTTGCCGAGCTGGCCGAGCGTTCCAATCGCGTGGCCAACCACCTGCGCGAGCTGGGCGTGCGCCGCGGCGAGCGCATCCTGCTGATGCTGGGCAACCATATCGCCCTGTGGGAAACCATGCTCGCGGCCTTCAAGCTCGGCGCCGTGGTGATCCCGGCCACCGCCCTGCTCACCAGCGAAGATCTGCGCGACCGTATCGAGCGCGGTGACGTGCGTCACCTGGTGGTGGGCAGCAACCATACCGACAAATTCGCTGACCAAGCCCTGGGCTGTACACGCATCTGTGTCGGCGAGGCAGTCAGCGGCTGGATCAATCACGCCAGCGCCACCGACTATGCCAGCCAGTTCCACGCCGATGACCTGACCAAGGCCAGTGACCCGTTGCTGCTGTATTTCACCTCCGGCACCACCAGCAAGCCGAAGATGGTTCTGCACAGCCACCAGAGCTACCCGGTCGGTCACCTCTCCACCATGTACTGGATCGGCCTGCAGCCGGGCGACCTGCACCTGAACATTTCCTCGCCGGGCTGGGCCAAGCATGCCTGGAGCTGCTTCTTCGCCCCGTGGAACGCCGGTGCCTGTGTGTTCATCCATAACACTGCGCGCTTCAATGCCCCGACGCTGCTCGAGGTGCTGGAGCGCTATGGCATCACCAGCCTGTGCGCACCGCCCACGGTGTGGCGCATGCTGATCCAGGAGGACCTGGCCGGCTGCCGCGAGCGTCTGCGCCTACGCGAACTGGTCGGTGCCGGCGAGCCGCTCAATCCGGAGATCATCGAGCAAATCCAGGAAGCCTGGGGCCTGCCGTTGCGCGACGGTTTCGGCCAATCGGAAACCACCGCGCTGGTTGGCAACAGCCCCGGCCAGCCGCTCAAGCCCGGTTCCATGGGCCGTCCGTTGCCCGGCTACAGTGTGTGCATGCTCGACCCGGATGGCCAGCCCGCCAGCGAAGGCGAAGTCGCCCTGCCGCTGGATCCGCAGCCACTGGGCCTGATGCTCGGCTACGAGGACAGCCCGGAGAAGACCGCCGAGGCGATGCGTGACGGTTACTACCGTACCGGTGACACCGCGGCCATCGACGCCGACGGCTACATCACCTTCGTCGGCCGCGCCGACGACGTGTTCAAGGCCTCCGATTACCGCATCAGCCCCTTCGAGTTGGAGAGCGCGCTGATCGAGCACCCGGCAGTGATGGAAGTGGCCGTGGTGCCCAGCCCGGACCCGCTGCGCCTGGCGGTGCCCAAGGCGTTCCTGATCCTGGCCCACGACCAGCCGGGCAGTACCGAACTGGCCGAACACATCCTCGCCTTCGCCCGCGAGCACCTGGCGCCCTACAAGCGGGTGCGGCGCATCGAGTTCGTCAGCGAACTGCCCAAGACCATCTCCGGCAAGATCCGCCGGGTGGAACTGCGCCAAATGGAACTGCAGCGCCGTCAGGGCGACAGCCGTGGGCCGCAGGAACACTTCGAAGAAGACTTCCCGCTGCTCAAGGGCTGAAGCCGGGCCGGCGCGTCGACCCAACCAACCACTCCCCCGCCCACTCGGCCAACGGTGCCGAGGGGGCGCACTCGACCTACGACAGCAGACAGGACCAGAAAATGACCTCTTCCACAGTTCCCAGCGTCAAACTGCTCATCGACGGCGAATTCGTCGAATCCAAGACCACCCAATGGCGCGACGTGGTCAACCCGGCCACCCAGGAAGTGCTGGCCCGCGTGCCCTTCGCCACTGCCGAGGAAATGAACGCCGCCGTGGCCAGCGCCGCCGAAGCCTTCAAGACCTGGCGCAAGACTCCGATCGGCGCGCGTGCGCGGATCTTCCTCAAGTACCAGCAACTGATTCGCGAGAACATCAAGGAGCTGGCCGCACTGCTCACCGCCGAGCAGGGCAAGACCCTGCCGGACGCCGAGGGCGACGTGTTCCGCGGCCTGGAAGTGGTCGAGCACGCTGCCAGCATCGGCAACCTGCAGATGGGTGAACTGGCCAACAATGTCGCCAGTGGCGTCGACACCTATACCCTGCACCAGCCACTGGGCGTGTGCGCCGGCATCACCCCGTTCAACTTCCCGGCGATGATCCCGCTGTGGATGTTCCCCATGGCCATCGCCACCGGCAACACCTTCGTGCTCAAACCGTCCGAGCAGGATCCGCTGGTGACCATGCGCCTGGTCGAGCTGGCGCTGCAGGCCGGCGTACCCAAGGGTGTGCTCAACGTCATCCACGGCGGCGTCGACGCGGTGAACCTGATCTGTGACCACCCGGACATCAAGGCCGTGTCCTTCGTCGGCTCGACCAAGGTCGGCACCCATGTCTACAACCGCGCCACCCAGAACGGCAAGCGCGCACAGTGCATGATGGGCGCAAAAAACCACGCCATCGTCCTGCCCGATGCCAACCAGCAGCAGACCTTGAACAGCCTGCTGGGCGCCTCCTTCGGCGCCGCCGGTCAGCGCTGCATGGCCCTGCCGGTGGTGATCCTGGTGGGCGAGGCGCAGGCCTGGCTGCCGGACCTGATCGAGCGGACCAAGACCCTCAAGATCAATGGCGGCACCGAGCCTGGCACCGACATCGGTCCGGTGATCTCCTGCGCGGCCCTGGAGCGGGTCAACGGCCTGATCGCCAGCGGCATCGAAGAAGGCGCCAAACTCGAACTGGATGGCCGCAACCCGAGCGTGCCTGGCTACCAGGATGGCAACTTCGTCGGCCCAACCATCTTCTCCGGCGTCACGGCGCAAATGTCGGTGTACCGCGAAGAAATCTTCGGCCCGGTGCTGTGCATCATGCACGCCGCCAACCTCAACGAGGCGATCGAGATCATCAACGCCAACCCGAATGGCAACGGCACCGCCCTGTTCACCCGCTCCGGTGCTGCGGCCCGGCACTTCCAGGAAGAAATCGACGTCGGCCAGGTAGGCATCAACGTGCCGATCCCGGTACCGGTCCCGCTGTTCTCCTTCTCCGGGTCGCGCGGCTCCAAACTCGGCGACCTGGGCCCCTACGGCAAGCAAGTGGTGACCTTCTACACCCAGACCAAGACGGTCACCCAGCGCTGGTTCGACGAGGACGACAGCAGCGTAGTCAACACCACCATCACCCTCAAGTAAGGCTGCCGGGCCGGCCTTGCGCCGGCCCCCTGGGAGACATCACCATGGACTATCAAACCCTGCTGGTCGAGGTGCGCGAACGGGTGGGCCTGATCACCCTCAACCGACCGCAAGCGCTCAATGCGCTGAACAGCCAGCTGATCAGCGAACTCAACCTGGTCCTCGACCGCCTGGAAGCCGACCCTGAGGTCGGTTGCATGGTTATCACCGGCTCGGCCAAGGCCTTCGCTGCTGGCGCCGACATCAAGGAGATGGTCGACAAGGACTACCCGTCGATCTACCTCGACGACTTCTTCGCCGCCGCCGATCGCATCGGCAAGCGGCGCAAACCGCTGATTGCTGCGGTCGCCGGCTACGCCCTGGGCGGTGGTTGCGAGTTGGCGCTGATGTGCGACTTCATTTACGCCGCCGACAACGCCCGCTTCGGTTTGCCTGAGCTGAGCCTGGGCGTGACCCCCGGCATCGGTGGCACCCAACGTTTGACCCATGCCCTAGGCAAGGCCAAGGCCATGGAACTGTGCCTCACCGGCCGTCATCTGGGCGCCGCAGAAGCCGAGCGTGCCGGCCTGGTGGCCCAGGTCTTCCCCGCCGCCGAGCTGCTGGAGCAGACCCTCAAGGCGGCCCAAGGTATCGCCGCGAAATCGCTGCCGGCCAGCATGCTGGTCAAGGAATGCGTCAACCGAGCCTTCGAGCTCGGCCTCAGCGAGGGTGTGCGCTTCGAACGCCGGGTGTTCCATTCGCTGTTCGCCAGTCACGACCAGAAGGAAGGCATGCGCGCCTTCGTGGAAAAACGCCCAGCGCAGTTTCAGCACCGCTGAGTCCCCCTAATTACAGAGGTATCCACCATGCATATCGGTTTTCTTGGTCTCGGCAACATGGGCGGCCCAATGGCCTGCAACCTGCTCAAGGCCGGCCACCGCGTCACCGTCTTCGACCCCAGCGCCCAAGCTGTCGCCGCGCTTGTCGAGGCCGGCGCCACGAGTGCCACTTCCCCGGCGGCGGTGGCCCAGGCCGACGTCGAGGCGATCGTCACCATGCTGCCGGCGGCGGCTCAGGTGAAACAGGTTTACCAGGGTAAAGATGGCCTGCTGGCGCACGTCGGCCAGGGCGTGCTGCTGATCGACTGCTCGACCATCGACCCGCTCAGCGCCCGCGAAGTGGCCGCCCTGGCCCTCGCCCAAGGCAATCCCATGCTCGATGCGCCGGTTTCCGGCGGCACCGCTGGCGCCGCGGCCGGCACCCTGACCTTTATGGTCGGCGGTCCGGCCAGCGCGTTCGACCAGGCCGGGCCAATTCTCTCGGCCATGGGCAAGAACCTGGTCCACTGCGGCGACAGCGGCAACGGCCAGGTGGCCAAGATTGCCAACAACATGCTGCTCGGCATCTCCATGATCGGCGTCGCCGAAGCCATGGCCCTGGGCGTGTCCCTGGGCATGGACGCCAAGGTGCTGGCCGGCATCATCAACACCTCCAGCGGCCGTTGCTGGAGCTCGGAGATCAACAACCCGTTCCCCGGCGTACTGGAAAATGCCCCGGCTTCGCGTGGCTACAGCGGCGGTTTCGGCACCGACCTGATGCTCAAGGACCTCGGCCTGGCGACCGAAGCGGCCAAGCACGCGCGCCAGCCAGTACTGCTCGGCGCCGCCGCCCAGCAGCTGTACCAGAGCTTCAGCCAACAGGGTAATGGCGGCCTGGATTTCTCCGCCATCATCAAGCTGTACCGTCGGGACGCCGAGGCATGAGCGGCGCTGAAGCTGTGGTTCTGGCCGAGGTGCGCAACCGCATCGGCCACCTGACCCTCAACCGGCCGAGCGCCCTCAACACCCTGACACTGCCCATGGTGCGCCTGCTCCTGCAGCACCTGCATGCCTGGGAGCAGGATCCCGAGGTGCTCGCGGTGGTCCTGCGTGGCAACGGCGAAAAGGCCTTCTGCGCTGGTGGCGATATTCGCATGCTGTACGACAGCCACACCGGCGGCAGCAATCAGCACGAGCTGTTTCTCGAGGAGGAGTACGCCCTCGACCAGTATCTGCATGATTACCCCAAGCCGGTGCTGGCGCTAGTCGACGGTTTCGTCCTCGGCGGCGGCATGGGCCTGGCCCAGGCGGCTGCCCTGCGGGTAGTCAGCGAACGGGTGAAGATGGGCATGCCGGAAGTCAGCATCGGCTTCTTCCCGGATGTCGGCGGCAGTTACTTCCTGCCCCGGCTGCCCGGCCAACTGGGTTTCTACCTGGGCCTCACCGGCCTCCGGGTCGGCGCCGCCGACGCGCTCTACGCTGGGCTGGCCGACCATTGTCTGGCCAGCGAACGGCTGGCCGAGTTCGACCAGGCGCTGGACAACCTGAGCTGGTCGGCAGCACCGCTGGAGAACTTGCAGCAGTTGCTCGACAACATGACCTGCCAAGACCTGCCTGGTGGCGAGCTCAAGGTCCTGCGCCAGGCCATCGACGATTACTTCGCCCTGCCCGACCTGGCGACGATCCGCGCCGCCCTGCTGAGCGAGAGCCGCCCAGAGTTGCAGGCCTGGGCTCAAGACACCGTGCGGGTGCTGGACAGCCGCTCGCCGCTCGCCATGGCGGTGACCCTGGAGCTGTTGCGGCGCGGTCGGCACCTACCGCTGGCCGACTGCTTCGCTCAGGAACTGCACCTGGACTACCAATGGTTCGAGCACGGCGATCTGATCGAAGGCATACGGGCGCTGATCATCGACAAGGACAAGGCGCCGCGCTGGAACCCAGCGACCCTGGTCGAACTGGACCCGCAGCGAGTGCAGGCCTTCTTCAGCGGCTTCCGCAGCGCCGCCAGCCACCCCTTGCCCCGCACCTGATAGGCGCGGCCAGAACAGAGGAGACCCCTGCAATGCACGACAGCCAATTGACCGAAGAACAACGCATGATCCGCGACATGGCCCGCGACTTCGCCCGCAGCGAAGTCGGCCCGCATGCCCAGGCCTGGGAGAAGGCCGGCTGGATCGATGACGCCGTGGTGGCGCAAATGGGTGAACTGGGGCTGCTCGGCATGGTAGTAGCGGACACCTGGGGTGGCAGCTACACCGACTATGTGGCCTATGCCCTGGCCGTGGAAGAAATCTCGGCCGGCGACGGTGCCCTCGGCGCATTGATGAGCATCCACAATTCAGTGGGCTGCGGTCCCCTGCTGAAATACGGCAGCCCGGCGCAGCAGGATAACTGGTTGCCGCTTCTGGCCAGCGGCCAGGCGATCGGCTGTTTCTGCCTGACCGAACCACAGGCCGGTTCCGAAGCACACAACCTGCGCACCCGCGCCGAACTGCGCGACGGCCACTGGGTACTCAACGGTGCCAAGCAGTTCGTCAGCAACGGCAAGCGCGCCCGGCTTGCCATCGTCTTCGCCGTCACCGACCCGCAGCTGGACAAGAAGGGCCTGTCGGCCTTCCTGGTACCGACCGACAATCCTGGATTCGTCGTCGAGCGTAGCGAACACAAGATGGGCATCAAGGCCTCCGATACCTGCGCGGTAACCCTGAATGACTGCACCATCGCCGAGGCCAACCTGCTCGGCGAGCGCGGCAAGGGCCTGGCCATTGCCCTGTCCAACCTGGAAGGCGGCCGCATCGGTATCGCCGCCCAGGCCCTGGGCATCGCCCGCGCCGCCTTCGAGGCGGCCCTGGGTTATGCCCGCGAGCGCATCCAGTTCGGCAAGCCGATCGCTGAGCACCAGAGCATCGCCAACATGCTCGCCGACATGCACACCCAGCTCAACGCCGCGCGCCTGCTGATCCTGCATGCGGCACGCCTGAAGAGCGCCGGCCATGCCTGCCTGTCGGAGGCCTCGCAGGCCAAGCTGTTCGCCTCGGAAATGGCCGAGCGTGTGTGCTCCAAGGCCCTGCAGATCCATGGCGGCTACGGCTACCTGGAGGATTACCCGGTGGAGCGCTACTACCGCGACGCGCGCATCACCCAGATCTACGAAGGCTCCAGCGAGATCCAGCGCCTGCTGATCGCCCGCGAACTGGCCCACTACCCGCTGTAAACGGCCACTGACCAAATCGCTCAGGCAAACCGAGCGCTGGCGACCTGGGTTTTCATCGCCCAGGGCGCCATGCTCGGCGTTCGCCCACCACATGCCGAACAGCGCCATGCCCGCCACCCAGCCCAGCCCCGACCCCTCGCGCTATCAGGCCACCCGCAACCAGGCCCTGAGGCTGTTTGCCGAGCGCGGTTTCAGCCGGGTCAGCATGCGCGAGTTGGCCGACTACCTCGGCATCCGGCCAGGCTCGATCTACAACCACATAGAGAGCAAGGAAGCGCTGCTGTTCGAGCTGATCGAGGAGCTCTACGAACAACTGCTGCACGGCGCCCGCCAGGTGCAACGGTGTGCGGCCACGCCCGCCGAACGGC
Organism: Pseudomonas sp.; assembly: GCA_030699825.1. Lineage (GTDB taxonomy): Bacteria > Pseudomonadota > Gammaproteobacteria > Pseudomonadales > Pseudomonadaceae > Aquipseudomonas. The sequence goes on from JAUYKV010000051.1 coordinate 35,670, forward strand.
TGCACGGCCTGCTCGAGGCGCACCTGCGGTTGCACGCCAGCATGGCCGCGCATTTTCGACTTGCCGAGTACGACAGTCACTGCCTGGCCAGCGAGCAGCAGGCGCAAATCCGCGAGCTTCGCGCTCGCTACGCACAGCAGTTGGTGGAAAGCGTGGAGCACTTCACCGGCCAGCCGGTTGGCAACAGCCGCCGCGCCGCGGTGAACGGCATCATGGCCCTGTTAAATCAGTTACCGGCCTGGGTCGAGGCGCCCGAGATGCACGCGACGGCACGCCACGAATTGCTCCGCGATATGGCGCTGAGCGCACTGCACAGCGCGTTACAGGCCACCCGGGACTGAGCTACGCCAACCGAGACTTCATTGCGCCTCGGGGACTCCCAGCAAGGCGGCGCGGCAACGCTCTTCGGCCGTGTCCAGTTCCAGTTGCATCTGCTGGATGTCCAGCAACTGTTGCTCCAGCTGCAGACGCCGTTCGGCGATCTTGCCCAGCATGATCTCGAGCTGGTTACGGTTGTCGCCCTGCGGGTCGTACAACTCGATCAGGGTCTTGCATTCGGCCAGGGAGAAACCAATGCGCTTGCCGCGCAGAATCAGCTTTAGCGCGACCCTGTCCTTGGCCGTATAGATCCGCTCCTGGCCGCGGCGGGTCGGCAACAGCATGCCCTGCTCTTCATAGAAACGAATGGTCCGGGTGGTCACATCCAGCTCGCGCGCCAGTTCGGAAATGCTGTAGGTCTTGGCGGTCATGCTTGATCCTTGGTCGATTGTCCATAAGCCATGCCGCACAGGGGCTTTCACGACACGGGTTCATGGCTATAAGCCTTGGAACGCTAACAACTCATTACGTTAACGTCAACGCCACAACTCGCCGGCGTCAGGCGTCCAGCCGCAGGCAGGCGATGGCAATGATCTGTCGGGATGCGCTGGCACCTACGCAGCGCGTGACGGAGGATAAAAAAAGCCGGGCCAGCAGGGCCCGGCAAACTTCACACCGGAGAGCAATCGGATTGAGCGGTTAGCCCGGGCTTACCAGAGCGGCAGCCGTAGCTGACGATGAAGCGGTTCTGGTCCAGTGTGCTGCCGAAGCTGCTGCGCAATATTGCCGCCGCGCCGCAACGCACAAGAACCAATCGTGCCGGACCCTCGCTGCAGCGCCGTCAAACGACGCGAGCGATCAGAAGTTGTATTGCGCCGAGGTCTGCAGGCGGTTCAGCTCGCCTTTGCGGCCATCTTCCGTTTCACGCCTGGCGTGAATCAGTTCGAAGCCGAATGTCGTGTTGGCAACCGGGCTCCACAGCAGGTTCAGGTGAGCGGTGTCGGCGCTTTCGTTCATGTTGCGCGTCGTCGTGTCGCTCGTGTCGCTCGGGTTGCTCGACCGTGCGGTCGACAGTGCCAGGGTGGAACGCAGGTTGTCTGCCCAGAAGTGACGGTAGGCGAGGATCGCGCCCCACTGGTTGTTCAGGTTGAGCTCGCCGCCTGCATTGACGTCGCCGTCGGAGAATACGGCCTGGCCCATGTAGCGGCCGAGTGCGTTGCCGGCGGTGAGCGAGAACTGGAAGGTGTCCTTGCCAACGGTCGGCACCACCCCGTAAGCGGCGAGCGCGCCCCCCCACTGGTTGTCGGCCCCGGTGTCCTTGTCGACGCGAATGTCGCGCGCCAGCGCTGCCAGAGCGTAGCGGCCGACGGACGTGTTGAAATCCAGTCGGGCAACCAGATCGGGCACCTTGTCGTCATCGGTCACGCTGTTCGCACCGCCGTCGGCACTGGCCGTGGTCAGGAAGGACTCGGGGCTTTCCGCCGCGATCGACCAGGAACCGCCGTCGAAAGCCTCGGTCCAGCGCACCTGGGTCTGGCGCACGAAGAGTTGGCCGACCGGGCCGCCGAAATCCAGGGTCTCGGGCAGGGAGCCCGCGTCCATGAAGGTGGACCAGGTCTGGCCGGCGAGCAGGCTGCCGAGGCTGCCGAAGGCGTGGCGGGTGCGTAAACCGTTGGAGTTGCTGACGACCTCGTTGCCGTTCGCACCGAAGAAGTCGGCCTCGACGAAGGTCTTCAGCTCGCCCCAAGCGGTCGGGGTGCTGGTGGCGAAGTTAAGCCGGGTCTGGCGGGCATGCAGGGTAACCTGGCCGTCTTCGGTGTCATTGTCCAGGGCAATAGAACCCGGTACCAGCAACTGGTCAGTCGTGCTGCCCGCGCCCGCGCTGCTGTCGCTGAACAGCAGGTCGGCCTTGACGTAGCCGCCGAACTTGACCGAGGTATTGGAGCCGGGCAGCTTGAACGAACCTGGGGTGGTGCCGGCGGTCACGGTGTTGGCGGGCGCCACCGCCTTGGCGGTTTCAGCCTGTTTCTGCTCGAGCGCCGCAATGCTGTTCTGCAGCGCTGCGATCTGCGTCTTCAGCGCCTCCAGGTCGGACGCGGTATCGGCGCTGGCGGGCGCCATGAAGCCAGCAAGGCTGGCGGCAATCGCCACGCAGAGGGCTTTAGCCTTGACCGGCTTGGTGATCGAGTTTTCAACGTTCATAGATCTCTCTTCTTGTAGGTGGGTAATGCACCAACCCCAAACAGCCCACTGCGGCGCAATACCCGACGAAGGCCGGCACAACCGGCCAGTTCCCCACAGGGTTTCCCATGGGTTCTAGACAACCCTGCCGACAACTCGGCAGAGCAAAAAACAGGCAAACAGCCCCCCGCTGCGGATCACGACCCGCACCTTGAACAGACAGCAGGAGGCTTGCTTTAGAAGTTGCGCTTTGCCAGTTTCAGCACCCAACCGACGATGCCGACCCGGAACAGCAGCACGCAGGTGACGAATATCACCCCGAGGATCACATGTACCCACTCGCCCAAAGGGCCGTTGGACAGGTAGCTCTGCAGGGTGACCACTACGCTGGCGCCGACCACTGGCCCGACCACGGTGCCGACGCCGCCGAGCAGGGTCATCAGGATCACCTCACCGGACATGTGCCAGTGCGCGTCGGTCAGCGAGGCCAGCTGGAACACCACGGTCTTGGTCGAGCCCGCCAGGCCGGTCAAGGTGGCGGAAATGACGAAGGCCAGTAGCTTGTGTGCGTCGACGTTGTAGCCCAGGGAAATGGCCCGCGGCTCGTTCTCGCGGATCGCCTTGAGCACCTGACCATAGGGCGAATGGATGGTGCGCTGGATCACCGCGAAGCCACCGATGAACACCGCAAGAACGAAGTAGTACAGGGTCAGGTTGTCGTTCAGGTCGAACAGCCCGAGCAACTGCCCACGCGGTACGCCCTGCAGGCCGTTCTCGCCGCCGGTGAAGGGCGCCTGGACAAAGATGAAGAACACCAGTTGCGCCAGTGCCAGGGTGATCATGGCGAAGTAGATACCCTGGCGCCGAATCGCCAGCAGGCCGAACAGCAAGCCGAGCACCGCGGACGCCAGGGTGCCGGCGAGTATTCCCAGTTCGGTGCCCAGACCGCTGTACTCGCTGAGCAAGTGACCGGTGATATAGCCGCCAGTGGCAAAAAAGGCGGCATGCCCGAAGGACAGCAAGCCGGCATAACCGAGCAACAGGTTGAAGGCGCAGGCGAACAAGGCGAAGCACAGCAGTTTCATCAGAAAGATCGGGTACACCGCCAGGGGCGCGACCAGCGCGACGCCGAACAGTGCCAGGTAGAACCACAGCTTGCGCCGCTGCGCCGCCTGCTGCCGCTCGCGTACCACTTGCGGTGGCAGAACCAGGCTGGCCTGCTTGATGTGCAGATTGGTCATGCTTATGCCTCCTTTCCGAACAGTCCCGCGGGACGAACCAGCAGCACCAGCACCATCACCAGGAACACGATGGTGTTGGCCGCTTCTGGATAGATCACCTTGGTCAGCCCCTCGATCAGGCCGATGGCCAAACCCGTGACGATCGCGCCCATGATCGACCCCATCCCACCGATCACCACCACGGCGAACACTACGATCAGCAGATTGGCGCCCATGGTCGGGGTGACCGAGTAGATAGGCGCGGCCAGCACCCCGGCGAACGCTGCGAGCGCCGCGCCGTAGCCGTAGGTCAGGGTAATCAGCAACGGCACGTTGATGCCGAAGGCCTGCATCAGCTTGGGGTTTTCGGTACCGGCTCGCAGGTAGGAACCCAGCCGGGTGCGCTCGATCATGTACCAGGTGAGCAGGCACACCACCAGCGCTGCCACCACCACCCAGGCGCGGTAGGTGGGCAGGAACATGAAGCCGAGGTTATAACCGCCCTTGAGCAGCTCGGGCATCGGGTAAGACGCACCGGAGACGCCGAACAGCTTGACGAAGCAGCCCTCGACGATCAGCGCCAGACCGAACGTCAGCAGCAAGCCGTAGAGGTGATCCTCGCCGGCGATCCGGCGCAGCATACTGCGCTCGATAAGCATGCCGAGTGCGCCGACCAGCAGCGGCGCCACAATCAGCGCCACCCAATAGTTGAGGCCCAGGTAGTTGAGGCCGAGCACGGCGGCGAAGGCACCCAGCATGTACTGGGCGCCATGGGCGAAGTTGATGATCCGCAGCAGACCGAAGATGATCGCCAGGCCCAGGCTGAGCAAGGCATAGAAAGCGCCGTTGATCAGCCCGAGCAGCAGCTGGCCGAGCAGTACGCCCAGCGGTATGCCGAATACCATAGTCATGAGTTACCACCCGCTGAAAGTCAGTGACACCCGGCTGCTGGCAGCCGGGTGATGAGTTCGATCAGTTCTGCGACAGCAGCTTGCATTGGCTCTCGGCCAGAGGGCGGAAGGCCTCGTCGCCCGGAATGGTGCGCACGATCTTGTACAGGTCCCAGTCGCCCTTCGACTCGGCCGGGGTCTTCACCTGGGCCAGGTACATGTCGTGGACCATGCGGCCATCGGCGCGGATCTTGCCGTTCTTGGCGAACATGTCGTTGACCGGGGTCGCCATCATCTGCGCCCGCACCGCCTGCGTCTCGTCGCTGCCGGCGGCCTTGACCGCGTTGAGGTAATGCATGGTCGCCGAATAGATACCCGCCGGCACCATGCCCGGCTTGCTGCCGAAGCGGTCTTCGTAGCGCTTGGACCAGGTGCGGGTTTCCTCGTTGAGGTCCCAGTACCAGCCGGTGGTCAGCATCAGCCCCTGGGTCACGTCCAGGCCCATGGCATGGATGTCATTGAGGAACACCACCATACCGGCCAGACTCTGCCCGGACTGGGTAACGCCGAACTGGCTGGCGGTCATCAGCGAATTGACCGTGTCGGCGCCAGCGTTGGCCAGGGCGATCACATCGGCGCCGGAGCCCTGGGCCTGGAGGATGTAGGAGGAGAAATCACTGCTCGGGAATGGATGACGCACCGTGCCCAGTACAGTGCCGCCATCGGCCTTGACCACCTTGGTAATGTCGGCTTCCATGGCATGGCCGAAGGCATAGTCGGCGGTCAGGATGAACCAGCTCTTGCCGCCATTGGCCAGCACCGCCTTGGCCGTACCGTTGGCCAGCGCGTAGGAATCGTAGGTCCAGTGGATGTGGTTGGGCGAGCAGTATTCGTTGGTAATGCTGGAGGCCGCGGCGCCGGAAATCAGCGCCAGCTTGCCGGCTTGCTCCACCACCTGGCTCGCCGCCAGCACCACCGAGGAGGCGACCAGGCCGGTGACCATGTCGACGTTGCGCTCATCGACCCACTGACGCACGGTACTGGCGCCGACATCCGGCTTGTTCAGGTCGTCGGCGCTGAAAATCACGATCTTCTTGCCATCGATCTGGCCGCCGAAGTCCTCGACTGCCATCTTCAGCGCTTCCAGGCCACCCGGCCCGGAGAGATCGCGGTAGGTGCCGGACATATCAGCCAGGTAGCCGATGCGAATTTCGTCGTCGCTGAGCTGCGCCTGGGCGGCGCTGGCAATCAGGCTGGTGGCGAGGATGGTGCTTGCAGTCTTCTGGAACAGATTCATCTCGTTACCTTCCACAGTTATTGTTGTTGTACCGGGCAAAGCAACCCCGATCCGGCGGGCCTGGGCCACGCCGTACTGCATGTTTCGAGGGGTGAAACCGGGTTTAGACGCCTAGACAGCGGTGCAGCAGTTCCTGCTTGGACGACAGCTCGGCGGCGCTGATTTCCTCGACGATCTGCCCGTGATCCATCAGGTAATGCCGATCGGCCAGCGGGGCGGCGAAGCGGAAGTTCTGCTCCACCAATACGATGGTCAGGCCCTTGTTCTTGAGCTTGATCAGCACCTCGGCGAGTTTCTGCACGATCACCGGAGCCAGGCCCTCGGTGATCTCGTCGAGCAGCAACAGGTTGGCGCCGGTGCGCAGGATGCGCGCCATGGCCAGCATCTGCTGCTCGCCGCCGGACAGCCGGGTGCCTTGGCTGAAACGCCGCTCGTAGAGGTTGGGGAACATCTCGTAGATTTCATCGAGGCTCATGCCACCGCTACGCACCATCGGCGGCAGCAGCAGGTTCTCCTCGACGTTGAGGCTGGCGAAGATGCCGCGTTCTTCCGGGCAGAAGCCAACGCCCAGGCGCGGGATCAGGTGCGCGGCGATACCGAGGGTCTCGTTGCCGTTGATCACGATCGAACCGGTGCGCCGGCCCACCATGTTCATGATGGCGCGTAGGGTGGTGGAACGGCCCGAGCCGTTGCGCCCGAGCAGGGTCACCAGTTCGCCGCGGCGCACCAGCAGGTCGATACCATGCAGGATGTGCGACTCGCCGTAGAAGGCATGCAGGTCGCTGACTCGCAGTTGCTCGTAATCCGGGCTATGCAGGCTGCTCATGCGCCGGCCTCCTCGCTGACGGCCGCTTCGCTGCCCAGGTAGGCCTCGCGCACCAGGGGGTTGGCGGACACGCTGGCGTAGTCGCCTTCGGCGAGGATCGCGCCGCGGGCCAGTACGGTGATGCGGTCGCACAACTGACTGACCACACTGAGGTTGTGCTCGACCATCAGCACCGTGCGCCCCACTGCGGCGCGGCGTACCAGGGCGATGACCATTTCCACGTCCTCGCCACCCATGCCCTGGGTCGGCTCGTCCAGCAAGAGCACGGCCGGGTCCAGCGCCAGGGTGGTGGCCAGCTCCAGCGCACGCTTGCGGCCATACGGCAGCTCGATGGTCAGGGTGTCGGCGTATTCGAGCAGGCCCACCTCGTCGAGCATCTGCAAGGCGCGCTCGTTGAGGGCCTCGAGGCTGCGCTCGGACTTCCAGAAGTGAAAGGAGTTGCCCAGCTTGCGCTGCAGGGCCACGCGCACGTTCTCCATCACACTCATGTGACCGAATACCGCGGAAATCTGGAAGGAGCGCACCAAACCGAGACGGGCGATCTGGTTCGGCTGCAGGCCGGTGATGGGCTTGCCCTGATAGATGATTTCGCCGCTACTGGGCGCGAGGAACTTGCTGAGCAGGTTGAACACCGTGGTCTTGCCGGCCCCGTTGGGTCCGATCAAGGCATGGATATGCCCCTTCTGCACACGAAGATCGACCGAATCCACCGCGGTGAAGCCGCGAAATTCCTTGGTCAATCCGCGCGTTTCCAAAACGAATTCGGGTGACATGTGGAGCCCTCTAACCTTGTTTGTTTTTATTGGTTATGGCGCTGCTGACACTATTACGTTTACGTAAACGCTAACACTATACAAAAGTCTAATGTTGACTGACTAGTTCCTATCCGACCGAAACCGCGAGATTCGTCTGAAGGATGTCAGGCCTTGCTTGCCTGCTGTCCTCGGTCAACTCGCTGAAATCGAGTATAGGCAGGCATTAATAAATTAATAATGAGCAAATTATCAGGTGCGTTATGCATAAATATCTCACCCTCTACACCATCGCACCCACCGCGCACAGCCCAGCCCACACCCGTTAACGCGTAAAGGAAAGACGGCTTCTCCGGCACAACCAGGAGAACGTGCGCTGCTGCTATGAAGACAGCGTCAACTCGGCGCTCTGGGCACGCGGCCCATCAGATAGAACTCGGTGTTGGGTGGCGTGCCCGCCAGTGACACCAGGCGATTGGACAAACTGAAGAAGGCGGTGATGGCGCCGATGTCCCAGATGTCGTCGAGACTGAAGCCGACTGCCTGCAGGCGTGCCTGCCAGTCGCCATCCAGGCCGCCGCGTTCGAGGCCGACGTGAAAGGCGAAATCCAGCATCAGGCGCTGGCGCTCACCGATCGGCGCCGTGCGGTGGTTGACCGCCACCTGGTCGGCGAGCAGCGGATCCTTGCTGTAGATACGCAACACCGCGCCATGCGCCACCACGCAGTACAGGCAGCCGTGGCGGGCACTGGTGGCGACCACGATCATCTCCTTTTCCGCCGGCGTCAGGCTGTCGGATTCGCGCTCCATCAGGGCGTCGTGGTAGGCGAAGAAGGCGCGAAACTCGTCCGGACGATGAGCCAGCATGAGGAACACATGGGGCACGAAGCCGGCCTTCTCCTGCACCGCGAGTATCCGCTGGCGCAGGTCGTCGGGTAATTTTTCGAGGTTTTCGGGAAGCGCAAAACGGCTGATCTGCGGGGACATCGGGTACTCCACTCTCTGAGGCGGCGCCCGCTCCACAGGCGCCGCAAGTGCCAAAGCCTAGGGTTTCGCGGTGAGTGCCAGCTGCTCGATGCTGAGCTCGCGCATGCGAAACTTCTGCACCTTGCCGGTTACCGTCATGGGGAACTCGTCGACCAGGAGGAAGTGGCGCGGCACCTTGAAATGGGCGATGCGTCCCTTACAGAACTCGCTCAGCTCCGCCGCTGCCACCTGGTGGCCCGGGTGGCACTTGACCCAGGCGACGATCTCCTCGCCGTACTTGTCGTCGGGAATGCCCACCACCTGCACGTCGGCCACCGCCGGATGACTGAACAGGAACTCCTCGATCTCCCGCGGATAGACGTTCTCGCCACCGCGGATGATCATGTCCTTATTGCGCCCGACGATGCTCAGGTAGCCCTGTTCGTTCATCACCGCCAGGTCGCCGGTGTGCATCCAGCGCGCCGGGTCGAGGGCCTCGGCGGTGGCCGCCGGGTTGTTCCAGTAGCCGAGCATCACGCTGTAGCCGCGGGTGCACAGCTCGCCGACCTGCCCGCGCGGAACGATGCGTCCCTGCTCGTCGATCACCTTGCTCTCCAGATGCGGCTGGGTCCGGCCGACACTGCTGACCCGACACTGCAGATCGTCATCGGCGGCCGTCTGGGTCGACACCGGGCTGGTCTCGGTCATGCCGTAGGCGATCTGCACCTCGGCCATGTGCATCTCGCCGATCACCCGTTTCATCACCTCGATCGGGCAGGTGGCGCCGGCCATGATCCCGCTGCGCAGGCTGGACAAGTCCAGGCCGGCGCGCTCCGGCAGATCCAGCTCGGCGATGAACATGGTGGGCACGCCGTAGAGCACCGTGGCCCGCTCCTCGGCCACCGCCTGCAACGTGGCCAGCGGTTCGAAGGCGGCGCCCGGATAGATCATGGTGCTGCCATGGGTCAGGCAACCGAGGTTGCCCATGACCATGCCGAAGCAGTGATACAGCGGCACCGGGATCACCAGGCGATCATGCTCGGTCAAGCCCAAGCTCTCGCCGACCATATAGCCGTTGTTGAGGATGTTGTAGTGACTGAGGGTTGCGCCCTTGGGGAAGCCGGTGGTGCCCGAGGTGTACTGGATATTGATCGGGTCGTCGAACTGCAATTGGGCGCCACAGGCGCGCAACTGCTCCGGGCCGACCTGTTCGGCCAGCGCCTGGAACGCCTGCCAGCCAAGCATGCCGTTGACCGGTTGCCGACCGAGGCTGATCACCCCACGCAGCTCCGGCAGCATCCGGCTTTGCAAGGCACCGACGGCGCAACCGGCAAGCTCCGGCAACAGTTCACCGAGCATCGCATGGTAGTCGCTGCTCTTGAACGCATCGGCGCAGATCAGCCAGCGGCAGCCGGAATGCTTGAGCGCATACTCGAGTTCGCTGAGGCGGTAGGCCGGGTTGATATTGACCAGAATCACCCCGACCTTGGCGCTGGCGAACTGGGCGATGCACCACTGGGCACAGTTCGGCGCCCAGATGCCGAGGCGTTCGCCAGGCTGCATGCCGATGGCCAACAAGGCACGGGCACAGCGATCCACCGCCTCACCCAGCTCGCCCCAGCTATAACGTAGGTGTTGATGACGAACGACGAGCGCCTCGCGCCCGGCGAAACGCGCCACCGTCTGATCGAACGCCGCGCCTATGGTCATGGCCAACAGGGGCTTGTCCTGCAATCCGCGTGTGTAACTAGGTGAAGTCATGAGCTCCTCGATTCTTTTGCTTGTTCTGAGGTCTGGCGTCCGGGCTGCGCCCGCTATCGGAGACTTGACAGCGCGCTAAGCCAGCTTTACGTTAACGTAAAGGTATGCGAGCTGACAAGTCTCCACCCAAACCTGCCACGACAACGACAACAAGGTGCCCCCATGAGCTATCCGTCCCTCAACTTCGCCCTCGGCGAAACCATCGACATGCTCCGCGATCAGGTTCAGGCCTTCGTCGCCGCGGAACTGGCGCCACGCGCCGCCGCCATCGACAGCGACAACCTGTTCCCCGCCGACATGTGGAAGAAGTTCGGTGACATGGGCCTGCTCGGCGTCACCGTCTCCGAGGAATACGGCGGCGCCGGCCTCGGCTACCTGGCCCATGTGGTCGCCATCGAGGAGATCAGCCGGGCTTCGGCGTCGGTCGGCCTGTCCTACGGCGCCCATTCCAACCTGTGCGTCAACCAGATCAACCGCAACGGCACGGCCGAGCAGAAGGCCAGGTACCTGCCCAAGCTGGTGAGCGGCGAGCACGTCGGCGCCCTGGCCATGAGCGAGCCGAACGCCGGCTCCGACGTGGTATCGATGAAACTGCGCGCCGAACGCCGCGGCGACCGCTTCGTGCTCAATGGCAGCAAGACCTGGATCACCAACGGCCCGGACGCCAACACCTATGTGATCTACGCCAAGACCGACCTGGACAAGGGCGCGCACGGCATCACCGCCTTTATAGTCGAGCGCGACTGGAAGGGATTTTCCCGTGGCAGCAAGTTCGACAAACTGGGCATGCGCGGCTCCAACCCCTGTGAACTGTTCTTCGATGACGTCGAGGTGCCGGAAGAGAACATCCTCGGCAAGGAAAACGGCGGCGTGAAGGTGCTGATGAGCGGTCTCGACTACGAACGCGTGGTCCTGGCCGGCGGGCCGATCGGCATCATGCAGGCCTGCATGGACGTGGTGGTGCCCTATATCCACGACCGCAAGCAGTTCGGCCAGAGCATCGGCGAGTTCCAGATGATCCAGGGCAAGGTGGCCGACATGTACACCCAGCTCAACGCCAGCCGCGCCTACCTGTATGCCGTGGCCCAGGCCTGCGACCGCGGCGAGACCAACCGCAAGGACGCCGCCGGGGTGATTCTCTACAGCGCCGAGCGTGCCACCCAGATGGCCCTGGAGGCGATCCAGATCCTCGGTGGCAATGGCTACATCAATGAATTCCCCACCGGCCGCCTGCTGCGCGACGCCAAGCTCTACGAGATCGGCGCCGGTACCAGCGAGATCCGGCGCATGCTGATCGGCCGCGAGCTGTTCAACGAGACCAAGTAAGACTGGGACGTAGGGTGGGCTTCAGCCCACCGCAAACTCTGACCTCAGGTGGGCTGAAGCGGATCGCCGCACGGCTCACCCTACGAGAATCGCACATGACCATCCTGCATACCCAGATCAACAGCCGTTCCCCGGAGTTCGCCGCCAACAGCGCGGCCATGCTCGCCCAGGTCAACGACCTGCGCGCCCTGCTCGCCCGCGTCCATGAAGGCGGCGGCGAGAAGGCCCAGCATCGGCATACCTCGCGCGGCAAGCTGCTGCCGCGCGAACGGATCAACCGCCTGCTGGATATCGGTTCGCCGTTCCTCGAGATCGGCCAACTGGCCGCCCATGGCGTCTACGGCGAAGACGTACCCGCCGCCGGGGTGATCGCCGGCATCGGCCGGGTCGAAGGCATCGAATGCATGATCGTGGCCAACGACGCCACGGTGAAAGGCGGCAGCTACTACCCGCTGACCGTGAAAAAACACCTGCGCGCCCAGGCCATCGCCCAGCAGAATCGCCTGCCGTGCATCTACCTGGTCGATTCCGGCGGCGCCAACCTGCCGCGCCAGGACGAGGTGTTCCCGGACCGCGAACACTTCGGCCGGATCTTCTTCAACCAGGCCAACATGAGCGCCATGGGCATTCCGCAGATTGCCGTGGTCATGGGCTCCTGCACCGCCGGCGGCGCCTATGTGCCGGCCATGGCCGACGAGGCGATCATGGTGCGCAACCAGGCGACCATCTTCCTCGCCGGCCCGCCGCTGGTGAAGGCCGCCACCGGCGAGGTGGTCAGCGCCGAGGATCTGGGCGGTGCCGATGTGCACTGCAAGACCTCGGGGGTGGCCGACCACTATGCCGACAACGACGAGCACGCCCTGGCCCTGGCCCGCCGCAGCATCGCCAACCTCAACTGGCGCAAGCTCGGCGTGCTGAATAATCGCGCGCCGATCGCCCCGCTGTACGACGCCGAAGAACTCTATGGCGTGATCCCGGCCGACGCCAAGCAGCCCTTCGATGTGCGCGAGGTGATCGCCCGCACCGTCGACGGCTCGGTATTCGACGAGTTCAAGGCGCTGTTCGGCGCCACCCTGGTCTGCGGCTTTGCGCATATCCAGGGCTACCCGATCGCCATTCTCGCCAATAACGGCATCCTGTTCGCCGAGTCGGCGCAGAAAGGCGCGCATTTCATCGAGCTGGCCTGCCAGCGCGGCATCCCCCTGCTGTTCCTGCAGAACATCACCGGCTTCATGGTCGGGCAGAAGTACGAGGCCGGCGGCATCGCCAAGCACGGCGCCAAGCTGGTCAATGCGGTGGCCTGCGCCAAGGTGCCGAAATTCACCGTGATCATCGGCGGCAGCTTCGGCGCCGGCAACTACGGCATGTGCGGTCGCGCCTACGATCCACGCTTTTTGTGGATGTGGCCGAACGCGCGGATCGGCGTGATGGGCGCCGAACAGGCCGCCGGCGTGCTGGTCCAGGTCAAGCATGAACAGGCCGAACGCGCCGGGCAGCGCTTTTCCGCCGAGGACGAGGCCAAACTCAAGCAACCGATCCTCGAGCAGTACGAGCGCCAGGGTCACCCCTACTATTCCAGCGCCCGGCTGTGGGACGACGGCGTCATCGACCCGGCGCAGACCCGCGAGGTGCTCGGCCTGGCGCTGTCCGCCAGCCTCAATGCGCCGATCGAGCCGACCAGCTTCGGCGTGTTCCGCATGTGATGCGTTCTGTGGGAGGGGCTTCAGCCGCGAGCTTTTCACGAACGTCGCGGCTAAAGCCCCTCCCACGGCGTACCGGGCAACCATTTTGAGCCAGACACCATGACCAACTTCAGCACCATCGAACTGGAAACAGACCCGCGCGGTTTCGCCACCCTCTGGCTCAACCGCGCCGACAAGAACAACGCCTTCAACGCCGAGATGATCCGCGAGCTGATCCTCGCCCTCGATGAGGTGCAGGCCGACAAGTCCCTGCGCTTCCTCCTGCTGCGCGGCCGCGGCAAGCACTTCTCCGCCGGTGCCGACCTGGCCTGGATGCAGCACGCGGCGACCCTCGACTACACCGCCAACCTGGCCGATTCGCGCGAACTGGCCGAGCTGATGCACAACCTCTACCAGCTGAAAATTCCGACCCTGGCCGTAGTCCAGGGAGCGGCCTTCGGCGGTGCGCTGGGTCTGATCAGTTGCTGCGACATGGCCATCGGTGCCATTGATGCCCAACTGTGCCTGTCGGAGGTGCGCATCGGCCTGGCCCCGGCGGTAATCAGCCCCTTCGTCGTGCAGGCCATCGGCGAACGCGCGGCGCGCCGCTATGCCCTGACCGCCGAGCGTTTCAGCGGCGAGCGGGCCCGTGAACTGGGCCTGTTTGCCGAGAGCTACCCGGCCGAGGCGCTGGAGGACGCCGTCAACGACTGGGTCGCCAACCTGCTGCTCAACAGCCCGCAAGCCATGCAGGCGAGCAAGGACCTGCTCAGGGAAGTCGCCAGCGGCGTGCTCACCCCGGCCCTGCGCCGTTACACCGAAAACGCCATCGCCCGCATCCGCGTCAGCGCCGAAGGCCAGGAAGGCCTGCGCGCGTTCCTCGATAAACGCAAGCCCAGCTGGCAGGAGCAACAATGACTATTCCTCGCGATCTAGTGCTCCATACCGTCCAGTGCGACAGCTGGCTCGATAAACGCCAATCCCTCCGGCAGGAGCAACAAGCATGAGCAAGCACATCGACACCCTGCTGATCGCCAACCGCGGCGAAATCGCCTGCCGCGTCATGCGCACGGCCAAGGCCATGGGCATCAAGAGCGTGGCGGTGCACAGCGCCATCGACCGTAACGCCCGCCACGTGCGCGAGGCGGACATCGCCATCGACCTGGGCGGCGCCAAGCCGGCCGACAGTTACCTGCGCATCGACGCGTTGATTGCCGCGGCCAAGGCCAGCGGCGCCCAGGCCATCCACCCGGGCTATGGCTTTCTCTCGGAGAACGCCGGCTTCGCCCGCGCCATCGAAGCGGCCGGCCTGCTGTTCCTCGGCCCGCCGGCCAGCGCCATCGACGCCATGGGCAGCAAGTCCGCGGCCAAAGCCCTGATGGATGCCGCCGGCGTGCCGCTGGTGCCCGGCTACCACGGCGAGGCGCAGGATCTCGAGACCTTCCGCGCCGCCGCCGAAGTCATCGGCTACCCGGTATTGCTCAAGGCCACCGCCGGCGGTGGTGGCAAGGGCATGAAGGTGGTCGAACGCGAAAGCGAACTGGCCGAGGCCCTGGCCAGCGCCCAGCGTGAGGCGCAATCGTCGTTCGGCGACTCGCGCATGCTGGTGGAAAAGTACGTACTCAAGCCGCGCCATGTGGAGATCCAGGTGTTCGCCGACCAGCACGGCCACTGCCTGTACCTCATCGAGCGCGACTGCTCGATCCAGCGCCGCCACCAGAAGGTGGTCGAGGAAGCGCCGGCGCCGGGCCTCACCCCGGAGCTGCGTCGCGCCATGGGCGAGGCCGCGGTCAAGGCCGCCCAGGCCATCGGCTATGTCGGCGCCGGTACCGTGGAGTTTCTGCTGGATGAGCGCGGCGACTTCTTCTTCATGGAGATGAACACCCGCCTGCAGGTCGAGCACCCGGTCACCGAGGCGATTACCGGCCTCGACCTGGTCGCCTGGCAGATCCGCGTGGCCCGCGGCGAGCCACTGCCGCTGACCCAGGCGCAGGTACCGTTGCTCGGCCACGCCATCGAAGTGCGCCTGTACGCCGAAGACCCGGAGCACGACTTCCTGCCGTCCACCGGACGCATGAGCCTGTACCGCGAACCCGCGGCCGGCCCGGGTCGGCGAGTCGATACGGGCGTGGCCGAAGGTGACGAGGTGTCGCCGTTCTACGACCCGATGCTCGGCAAGCTGATCGCCTGGGGCGACAACCGCGAGGAAGCGCGCCTGCGCCTGCTGGCCATGCTCAATGAAACCTGCATCGGCGGGGTCAAGACCAACCTGGCGTTCCTGCGCCGCGTGCTGGCCCACCCGGCCTTCGCCGACGCCGAGCTGGATACCGGTTTTATCCCGCGCCACGAAGCGCAACTGCTGCCGCCGCCAGGCGAGTTGCCCGCCGAATTCTGGCAACTGGCCGGCGATGCCTTCGTCCAGAGCGAGCCGTTACGGCGCAAGCACGAGGACTTCCATTCGCCCTGGGCCAGCACCAGCGGCTGGCGCGCCGCCCTGCCGGCCGAGATCGACCTGCACCTGAGCTGCAATGGCGTCACCCAAAAGGTGCGCGCCAGCGGCGGCGCCCGCTTGCAGGGCGACACGCTGTTGTGCAGCAGCACGCGAGATGCCGAGGTTCAGCCAGACGCACTACAACGGCGCCTGCATGCCATCCGCCAGGGCGACACCCTCTACCTGGAATGGCAGGGCGAATTGCACGCCGTCAGCCAGCTCGACCCGATCGCCGCTGTCGAAGCCAGCCACAGCCATCACGGCGGCCTGACCGCGCCGATGAACGGCAGCATCGTCCGCGTACTGGTCGAAGCAGGCCAACAGGTCGAGGCCGGCACCGCCCTGGTGGTGCTGGAAGCGATGAAGATGGAGCACAGCATCCGCGCGCCGCATGCCGGCACGGTCAAGGCGCTGTATTGCAGCGAAGGCGAAATGGTCGGCGAAGGCGCCGTGCTGGTCGAACTGGATGCGACCGACCCGTAGAGTGGGCGGGACGGCGTTCCGCTTCAGCCCACCCGCTTTCACCTGTAAACGGTGGGCTGAAGCCCACCCTACTTGAGTGAGATGAACATGAACTTGCCCCAACACGTGCGCCTGGTCGAAGTCGGTCCGCGCGACGGCCTGCAGAACGAGCAACAGCCGATCGGCGTGGCCGACAAGGTGCGCCTGGTCGATGACCTGTCCGCCGCCGGCTTGCGCTATATCGAAGTCGGCAGTTTCGTTTCGCCCAAGTGGGTGCCGCAGATGGCCGGCAGCGCCGAGGTGTTTGCCCGGATCCAGCAGTTGCCCGGCGTCACCTACGCCACCCTGACCCCCAACCTCAAGGGCTTCGAAGCGGCATTGCAGGCTGGGGTCAAGGAAGTGGCGGTATTTGCCGCCGCCTCCGAGTCCTTCTCGCAGAAGAACATCAACTGTTCGATTGGCGAAAGCCTCGAGCGCTTCCTGCCATTGATGGACGCCGCCAAACAGCAGGGCATTCGTGTACGCGGCTACGTGTCCTGCGTACTCGGCTGTCCTTACGAGGGCACCATCGCCGCCGCCCAAGTGGCGGATGTGGCCCGCGAGCTTTACAACATGGGCTGCTACGAGATCTCCCTCGGCGACACCATCGGCGCCGGCACCGCCGGTGAAACCCGGCGCTTGATCGAAGTAGTCGGCAGCAAGGTACCGCGCAACAAGCTGGCCGGGCATTTCCACGACACCTACGGCCAGGCCCTGGCCAATATCTACGCCAGCCTGCTGGAAGGCATCGAGGTGTTCGACAGCTCGGTCGCCGGCCTCGGCGGCTGCCCCTATGCCAAGGGCGCCACCGGCAATGTCGCGACCGAGGATGTGCTGTATCTGCTCAACGGCCTGGGCATCGGCAGCGGTATCGATATGGATCTGCTGATCCAGGCCGGAGCGCGCATCTGCGCGGTGCTGGACAAACCCAACGGCTCGCGGGTGGCCCGCGCCCGCTTGGCCCAGGCACTTGCCTAACCACAGCCAGCCCCAGGCCGCAGTGACCTGACACCGTGGCTTTTTTGTGTCGCGTAACCAGTTGTTCTTGTTGAGGGACAGAAAAATGCCGGCGCTTTGGCCGGCATTTTTCACAGAGTGCTGCACACGCACCCTGGATTGCTGCGCCTGGCGCGCCCTACACAGCGTTAGCGCTCGATCGCCAGGGCCACGCCCTGACCACCGCCGATGCACAGGGTGGCCAGGCCCTTGTTGGCATCGCGCTTGATCATCTCGTGCAGCAGGGTCACCAGAATCCGGCAGCCGGAACCGCCAATCGGGTGGCCGATGGCGATGGCGCCACCGTTGACGTTGACCTTGCTCGCGTCCCACTGCAGCTCCTTGCCGACGGCCAGGGCCTGGGCGGCGAAGGCTTCGTTGGCCTCGATCAGGTCCAGTTGCTCGATGCTCCAGCCGGCCTTGGCCAGGCAGCGCCGGGTGGCGGAGACCGGGCCGATGCCCATGATCGC